>NZ_JBDVDQ010000015.1:0-121410 GCF_039941875.1 Nonlabens sp.
CAGTTGATTTTCAACTGCAACCATTAAGGTGGTTATAGCGATGGGGCTCACCTCTTACCTTTCCGAACAGAGAAGTTAAGCCCATTTGCGCAGATGGTACTGCTATTTGTGGGAGAGTATGTCGCCGCCTTCTTTTAAACCTTTGTCTTAAAGACAAGGGTTTTTTTTGTTTATACATGTCCCATGCTGATATAGTGCAGTGCTAGAATCTTAGTGTAAGAGAAACTTCTGTGCTGAAATTAATCGAGTTAAAAGCAAAAGTCAACTTGCTTCAGAAACAGAAAGCAAGAGTTGTTTGTCTAATAGAGTATGGAGAAAAAAGATGATTATTTGAATTTGCTAATTGGTATTGAATAAATGGTATTGAATAAATGGTATTTGATTCGAGATCATAAAAACTACAAGCCTGAATTATCAAAATAAATATAAGAGTATACAGAGAAATAATAGCATCTACTTGTAGCTTTCTTGGACTTCGCAGACAGTTAATTATATCTCTCTATCGAAAAGAGGTTTCAGTCAATGTTTAGCACAAGAGATGCTTATTTTAGTTAATGATTTGCGTTAAAAAGATGATAGTTTAGGTGACGGTAAATTATATTATATAGCGACACATAACTATTTATATTTATTATTGAAATGGACAAGCTATTTAAACTACTAGCATTTAATTGCATCATCATAATGCGTATTACAAGCTATTATACAGTGATGAATTCTCATTATTGATTTAGAAAATATAGAAACATAGTCTACTCTGTGCAGATGAATAGAATAGAAGAAATATGCTAAGTGAAATCTTTTATATAGAAAAAAGAATAAAATATCTCATATAGCATAATTATCCGATCGGCGTTGGTTAATGTATCTCTGAATCTGAATGTAATATATTGTCTTCAAGTAGTAGAAATGAAACTTAATGAGAGACATTATACAGACAATTTGTTGACCTTGATCAATCACTTGGACAGTGACTTTATTGTTGCTGAAATCATTATGAAGCTATGCTAGTTGAATATAACTTTCATTCTAGTTTAATAAATAGTTATGTGATTTAATTATCACTAATTTTATTGTGAAATGATAGTTATATCTTGTTATCATTCTTTGTGAACGTTGTAAAATAAAATCCTGGTACTAATATCAGTAAAAGAATAGGGTGGATCAGAAATCTTCTGATGTAGAATAATAACATCTTTATCCAATTACTGTCAAATTGGGAAAATATTATAAAACCTGTAAGTAGTAGTATATAGAATGTCAGGTTAACCCAAAGAGTTGCTTTTATATAAGATTTAGTTTTAAATAAAACCCATATAATACTTAAAGAGATTATAAGATTAATCAGAAAACGTAAAGTCAGAGATAATATGAATTTTAGTACGTTAAAATCAGGGATGGAGAGGTTTTGAAAATTATTTTTGAAATAAGAATTGAAAGGATCGTAAAATAAATATGATTCAAATACTCTCACAGATATCAAACCTATTATTAATAATGATACCGATAAAATTATTTTCACCTTATGCATTTTTAATATTTTTTATCCAGTATAACCATAAAGTGATTACCGCACCGTATATAATAGTTGGGAAAATAATTTCGTGAGCAAAATGTGCATGCTCTTTATATGATACATATATTAATGCCAATAATACCAGCCTAATCAAATTGACTACATATATAAAACCTATTCCAAACAATATAAATGAAATTGTTTTCTTTAAATCTTTAGCAAATGCGATTATGAAGGAGGTAAACAGTATCATTACACTTACCGCGTTGCATCCTTCGATTACTCGGTATATTTTAGACTGGTTTATAAATAGAATTACAGATGGGTGAGAAGGTGAGTTGATAGTTTCTGTTTGATGCCCCAAGTAGTTAAGAATACTTTTCGTTTGATAGCTTATTTGTGCTGTGATAGGATCTGGATAGTTGTAACTATTCCAATTCACAGTTAAAAACAGATAATAACTTATTGATAGCAAAATGTAAATGCCGAAAAAGACAGCCACAAATTTGAATATAGGATAATAAGGTTTTAATGTTTTCAAATAGATTTATTTTACACAAATTTAGTTATTATAAAGAAACCAAATACTAGCTTTGCTTTTTATTAAAGTTAGATTATGAATTTAGATATCTTAAAGCCAGAAATTACCGATATAGTAAACAGTAATGGTATAGACGTTAGGCAGAAAATGCAATCGATATGCAATTTGTTGCAAAGTAATATTGATACTTATAATTGGGTTGGTTTTTATATGGCACATGAGTCAGAACCTACCCTACATTTGTGGAGTCAGGCAGGATTACCTACAGATCATCTTGTTATACCTTTTGGCAAAGGAATTTGTGGACAAGTAGCGGTTTCAAATTCTAATTTTGTGGTAGAAGATGTTCATGCACAAGATAATTATATAGCTTGTAGCATTCACGTGAAAAGTGAGGTCGTGATTCCTATGTTTAAAGACGGTAAAAATATCGGTCAGATAGATATAGATAGCAATACTATAAATGCTTTCAATGAAGCTGATGAGCGTTTTCTGGAGTGGATTAATGTTCAAGTGGCAACTTTACTATAAGATGTTTATTTTTAAGTAAATTGCGGTATGAATAATTTACTCTATTTTGATACAGGCCTTGGGATGATGATTGCTCAAGGAGCTATAGCAGCACTTGCAGGTTTCGTTTTGTTTTATAAAAAAGTTGTAACCTTCATAAAAGGCTGGTTCGGTTTAAGAAAAGCTGCAAAAGAGAATAGTTTTGAGAGTAATTATAATAAAGACTCCGAAACTAAATAATTTTGAAACATCCTTCATCATACAGAGATCCTTCTGGGTTTATTTTTAAAGAAAACGATAAATTTTTTAGACAGATTAATCCGGTATTTTTTGATGAGTATAAAGCCGCGGTGTCTTCAGGTATCTATAAATCGCTTTTTGATAAAAAATGGTTGGTCTCACATAAGGAGATATCTTCTGGTCATAATAAAATTATTCTAGAGCCAGAGCAATTAGATTTTATTACTTATCCGTATGAGTGGAGTTTTACACAGTACAAACATGCTGCACAGCTTACTCTTAGATTGCAAATTTGGTTATTAGAGAATGATTTTTCTCTTAAAGATGCTTCAGCTTTTAATATAACTTTTCAAAAAGGTAAAGCGATCTTTATAGATACTCTTAGTATAGAACAGTATAAAGTAAACACACCGTGGAGAGCGCTCCAACAATTTAATGAGCATTTTTTCGGTCCTCTCTTACTTGCTCGGTATCATGGAAGTTATCATTTAAAAACATTACAACATTCTATTAATGGTATTGATCTTAACGAAGTAAAAAGACAACTACCGTTTTTTAGTAGATTCAATCCTACCGTGTACAGTCATATTCATCTATTATCTAAATCTGATAATAACAGTGATAAGAATGAAGGCAATTCTGATCAATCTGTGGAGCTCAGTAAAGCTGCTCAGATAAAGATGTTGTCTGCATTAGAGATGTATATTGATGGCATGGAGTCTAAGGAAAATACAGAATGGTCTAAATATTATTCTCAGACCAATTATAACAAGAATTCCTTCGTGTTTAAGAAGGATCTTATTGTAAAATGGAATAAAGAATTAAATTCTAAAAAAGTTATTGACTTAGGTGGTAACGACGGTACGTTTGGTAAAGAGTTGTTGCCTCAGGTAGATCAACTTATAGTGTGTGATATAGATCAGCCTGCGATTGATCAGTGTTATCTTAATCATCTTAAAAGTGATTCAGGTAAATTGATATGTTTGGTAAATGATTTAATGCAGCCATCTCCTGGAGTAGGATTTAATAATCAAGAAAGGGATTCTTTCAATTCAAGAGTAATTGATTTTGCGCCAGATTTAAGTATGGCTTTGGCCTTGATCCATCATATTACTTTAACTGGTAACGTACCATTTGAAATGAGTGCACAATATTTTTCACAATTGTCTAAGTATCTCATTATTGAATTTCCAGATAGAGAAGATAGTTGGGTAGAATTTATATTGAATAGCAAGCGAGACGCTCGTCATTTATTTGACGATTATACTATTTCCGCTTTCGCGAAAGCGTATCAAAAATATTTTAAATTGATAAAATCTGAAAAAATCGAGGGAACAGCACGTACGTTGTTCCTGTTTGAGAGATTCTAATATCCAAGAGTATTCATATTTCAGCAGGTGATCTGCCTCTTATACCCCTTATTTTCCTCCTATGCATTAGGAAGTGAATAAAGCCATGTGTCGTCTGAAAATAAATTCAATAAAGTGCTTCTTTGCTATTATTAAAAAAAAAAACATCTTCTGATTATAATTCGACTGCTTTAAGTGTCTATTAAAAATGGGCTTTAGATAATAAGTTTCTTTAGCATCATGATTATCGAGTCAGCAAGGCTATGTAAGTAGTTTAAATAGGCGATTTAAGGTTAACTTAGCTATATCTAAAAGGTTGCTTAAAAGTAATGATTTAAGCTTTGTGAGTAGCTTTTATTATATTGTATTAATGTGGCAGTTGAAGCGGGAGATTAATGAACTGTTATAATGTGTTTGAGGAGTTGTTTCTAAGCTATAATTAAAAAGAGATTGTACTTAAATTTATTGCATAAAAAAAGGTCTTCATTTCTGAAGACCTTTTGTGGGCGCTAAGGGATTCGAACCCCTGACCCCTTGGGTGTAAACCAAGTGCTCTGAACCAACTGAGCTAAGCGCCCTAAGCGGTTGCAAATATACAACCCTTTTTTGAAACACAAAGAATTTTTACAAGTTTTTTTTAAATTATTTCTGAAATAACAAATGTACTACCGGTTACAAGGATCAAATCTTCATGATTTGCAGCTGTTTTTGAAGCTTCAAATGCTTGATTTACAGTATTAAATATAGTGTTGTTTAAATCGTAGCGATTTAAATGTGAGCTTAAAATATTTTTTTTCATTCCTCGAGGAATATTTGGTGTTGAGATGTAATAAATAGCATTTTTGGGTAAAAGCTTAATTACATTATCAGCATCTTTATCGCTTACCATCCCTAAAACTATATGCAATTGTCTAAATGGTTCCTTTTTTATTTGATTTATCAATAGATTTATACCTGCTACGTTATGTGCTGTATCCAGTATGGTTTTAGGATGCTGGTTAATTACATCATATCTACCTCTTAAACCTGTATTGTGGGCTACGTGTAGTAACCCTTTATTTAGATGCTCTTTTGAAACAATAAAGTGCTCTGGAGTAATTAACTCTATTATTTTACTTGCTAGTCTTGCATTAGATGTTTGATAGTGGCCTTTAAGGTCGGTAGGTGAGCTTTTAGTTCTGTGATCTATGAAATGGACAGAGCTTTGTCGATCATTAGCGATTTTGTTAAATAGCTTTTTTAAGTAGCTTTTTTTCTCACCTATTACCACTGGAATAGACTTTTTAATGATACCTGCCTTTTCTAGAGCAATCTTAGTGTATGTATTTCCTAAGATAGCAGTATGATCTTTATCGATGTTAGTAATAGCGCTTATAATAGGTTTGATAATGTTAGTAGAGTCTAGTCTGCCTCCTAAACCTGTTTCTATGATAGCTATATCTACATTTTCTTCTTTAAAGTGTTGAAAAGCCATACCTACGGTCATTTCAAAAAAGGATAGTTGGTGATCTTTAAAAAAGGATTGGTGCTTATGGATAAATTCTATTACAAATTGTTCGGTACACATCTTACCGTTTATTCTAATACGTTCTCTAAAATCTTTAAGATGTGGAGATGTGTATAGTCCTACTTTATATCCAGCCTCTTGAAGTACACTAGCTATCATATGACTGGTAGATCCTTTGCCATTTGTACCTGCTAGGTGTATAGTTTTATAAGCTTTATGTGGGTTGCTTAGATGGTTATCTAAGTCTATTGTGTTTTGCAAATCGGCTTTATAGGCTGCTTTTCCAGCTCTTTGATACATAGGTAGCTGCGAGAACAGCCATTCTAAAGTTTCTTTATAAGTAAGCAATGTTATTCTCCTACTTTAAATATAACTTCTATAAACCCTACTTGTGTAGGCTGGGCTTTAGGTGCAGGGCTAAATTTATAAGTCATAGCACTTTGTTTTGCAGCTTGTAATAAACAGTTTGCCTTATTAGTGGTTCCTTTCTTACCTGGGAACGCTTGTGTAACCTTTCCAGATCTGTCTACATGAATCTCTACGATTACCTTACCACTTTCAAAACAATCAGGTGTAACGCCGCTACCAGCCACTTTACCACGACCATTTAATCCATAACCTTTACCACCTTGTCCACTGCCAGGCGCGCCGTAATATGTATTAGCATATGGATCGCCATTAATGTCTCCCTTATTACCAGGACCGTCTCCAGGACCTTGTCCTTGGCTAGTTTCTCCATCTACAGTTTCTGCTCCTGCGACGCTGTTTAAAGCATCTAATACGGAAGAATCAGGTTTAGGTTCTGGCTTAGGTTTAACAGGTTTGGTGACAGGTTTAGTTACAGGCTTTGGATCTGGTTTTGCATCTGGATTTGATTCTACCGTAGGTGCTTCTGTATTTTCTTGAGTTACTATATTTTCAACTTGTGGCGTTTCTTGTTGCTCAACTACTTCTGGTTTAGACTCTGGGGCTACTTTAGTCGGTTTTGCCGGTTCAACAGGTCCTGATCCCACAGCGGTGTTACCAAAGTTGATCGCGATACCAGCATCTTCTGGTGGTTCAATTACATTAATTACAGAGACAAATCTGAATACGAGAATAAGCATCAGAATAAGTAGAGTACTTATTCCTGCAGATATCTTTTGTTCTTTTGTCTTTAAGTAACTCATGATTAATTATTTTTTACAGCAAGTACGACTTCAACCTTATTTCTATTTGCAATAGCCATTACTTTAACAGTATGACGTACAGCAGCATTTTCGTCAGATCGCAGCATGATGGTCGGTTTTTCTTTTCCTTCCAATACTTTGAGTATTCTACTTTCTAAGTCCTCTTCTGTAGCTTGCGTTGCATCTACATAATAAAGACCATCTTCTGATATGCTCACGGTAACTTTACCTTGCTTCTGTGTCTTGCCACCTGCGCTAGGTAATGTAAGATCTAAAGCTTCAGGTGTTATCGATGGAGATGTAAGCAAAAAGAATACCAAAAGTAAAAACACGATGTCAGTCATGGACGACATCGAGAATTCTGGACTAACTTTATTTCTACCTCTTAAATTCATAATTAAGCAGGTTCATTTAATAGGTCTAAGAAGTCAGATGCATTCTCTTCCATTTGGTGTACTACTTTATCAGTCTTTACAACTAGGTGATTATAGCCTATATAAGCAACGATACCTACTATAAGACCAGCAACCGTAGTAATCATAGCGGTGTAAATACCGCCAGCTAGACTACCCATGTCTGCACTACCACCAGCATCTGCTAGTGTTTTAAAGGCTAATACCATACCGATAACAGTACCTAAGAAACCTATCATAGGTGCAGCACCTGCGATCGTTGCTAGCATGCTCACGTTTTTCTCAAGTTTGTATACCTCAAGTTTACCTGCATTTTCTATTGCGCTATTGATATCTTCTAAAGGTGAGCCTATACGGCTTATACCTTTTTCAGTCAGTCTTGCTACTGGAGAATCTTCTTTTGCACAAAGCATTTTTGCACTATCCAATCTACCATTAGAAATATGGTCTTTAATGTTAAGCATGAACGAACTGTCTATTTTAGAACTAGATCTTATTTTCATAAGTCGCTCAAAATAAATGTACAAAGCAAAAAATAACAAAAGAATTAATACCGCAATAATAATGGTTCCAGATGGTCCACCAGCGGTAATTAATCCTAGCAAAGATTCAGATTGTTCATTTACTAGAGGTGCTGCCTCTGTAGTAACTTCTGCGGTTTCTTGAAAAAGTAGGCTCATTAAGTATGTAATTAGTATGGTTGTTAACGCAATCTATAGGAGTTTCATTGTCCTATAAATTGCGTTTTTATGTTTAAATAATTCCGCTTTCGCGAAAGCGAGATCACAATAATCTCTTACAATAATACTCTTTTATTATAAAAAGTATACTACACAACCTAATCCTACTAGTGTCAACACAATAGTATAAGGTAAAGCCATTTTTACCATTTTACCATAAGATAAGTTGATAAGTGGCGCTAGTGCAGATGTAAGTAAGAATAAGAATGCTGCCTGACCATTAGGCGTGGCAACACTTGGCAGGTTAGTACCGGTATTAATAGCAACTGCTAGATGTTCATATTGTTCTCTGGTAATTGTACCTGCTGTATAAGCATTGCTAACTTCGTTAATGTATACAGTTGCCACAAAAACGTTGTCAGATATCATACTTAAGAATCCATTTGCAAGGTAAAATATTGCTGGCTGACTAGAAGCATCCTGACTTAGTGCCCATTCTATAATAGGAGCAAATAAGTGTTGATCATGTATCATAGCAACGATTATAAAGAATACAACTAATAGACCTGTAAAAGGAAGTGCCTCTTCAAAGGCTTTACCTAGACTGTGCTCGTCAGTAATACCCATAAATGCAGTTTGTATAACGATTAATGCTAGTCCAATGAATCCTACTGGTGCGATATGAAGTGCTAATCCTACGATTAATAAAATAGCAGATATTGCTTGAACGACAAGTGCATATTTTTCTTTATCAGTACGTTCTTCGTCTCTTTTTTCCATCCATCCTTCTATAATTTGTCGTACTACAGGAGGCATTTTTTGACCAAAACCAAATGTCTTCGTGGTTTCTAATACAATGGTAGTTACTACACCGGCAAAAAGAACAGGAATCGTTATTGGTGCCATTTTAAGGAAAAATTCAATAAATTGATTGTCTGTGTCTATGATACCGGCTGCAGCTAGTTTACCACCTATTAAAAGGTTTTGAGGTTCTCCTACAATAGTACAAACACCACCTAATGCTGTACCTACTACACCATGCATTACTAAACTACGTAGGAAAGAACGGAACTGCTCAAGAGTCTCACCACTTAATTGTTTTCTGTCTAGTTTATTGTCTTTATCTAAATCTAGATCACTAGAATGAATGGTGTGGTATACATTGTAAAAACCTATACCTACACTTATCAATACAGCTGTTACCGTAAGTGCGTCTAAGAATGCAGATAATACAGCACAAATTAATAAAAACACGAGTGAAAGAAGTAGTTTTGATTTGACTTTTGTAAAAATTTTCACAAAAATATGCATCAATAGTGGTTTCATGAAGTAGATACCTGCTACCATAAATACTAATAAAAGTATTACTTCAAGGTTTTGAGAAACTTCGGCATATACACCATGGTCTTCACCAGGTCCACCAGGTGATGTTAAACCTAGTGCAAGTACTTGTATGCCTAATAAACCACCAGATTGTAGTGGGTAACATTTTAATGCCATTGCTAGACAGAAAATAAATTCTGCAATGAAAACCCATCCCATTACCATACCGCTAAGGGTAAAGTAACCGATCACGTTAAAGATTAAGAAAAATATCATGGTTAATTTAAACCACTTGGGACTATTACCTAAAAAGTATTTCATCAAACTAATTGTTTAAGTGCTATTTCAAATGCAGTAGAACTGATTTGTTTTTTTGAACTGTTATTATTAAAAGTATTCTGAATAGCATTACGTATAGTTATGCTAGTATCATTAAAAATTGCTTCGTCGGTCATTTGTACACGACGCTCCATGAAGTAGGCAAATACTCTAGCCATACCACAATTAGAGATAAAGTCAGGGATTAAGCTAACTTGCTCATCTGTATGCTCCATAATAGAACCGAAGAAAATCTCCTTATCTGCAAACGGAACATTTGCACCACAAGAGATAACTTCTAGTCCAGACGCTATCATTTGATCTATTTGATCTTTAGATATTAATCTAGAGGCCGCACAAGGAGCAAAAATCTCAGTTTTGATTTTCCAGATGCGATCATTTACTTCTTCAAAAGGAATTAAATCTTTTGCTTTAAGAGTGTTTCCATCCTTATTAAGAAATAACTCTGTAATTTCTTCATGGCTAAAACCATCTTCATTAATCAATCCACCTACACGGTCTATGATTCCCACTACTTTAGCACCCATTTGAGAGAGGTAAAAAGCAGCAGAACTACCTACATTACCAAATCCTTGTACAACGGCGCGTTTTCCTTTTACATCACCACCATAAATATCATAAAAATGCTTTACCGCCTCTGCAACACCATAACCGGTGATCATGTCTGCAACGGTATATTTTCTAGAAACGTCTGGGGAAAAAGTTGGGTTTTCTATGACTTTAATTACACCCTGACGCAATTGTCCGATGCGATTAATTTTATCTGCTTCACTTGGAGAAAAATGTCCAGTAAAAACCCCTTCTTGTGGATGCCATACTCCACAATCTTCTGTCATAGGTATTACCTCATGAATTTCATCAACGTTAAGATCGCCACCAGTACCATAATAACTTTTTAGTAATGGAGATACTGCTTTGTACCATCTTTCTAGAACGCCTTTTTTACGAGGATCTTGTGGGTCAAAGTTAATTCCAGATTTTGCTCCACCTATAGCTGGACCAGAAACCGTAAATTTTATTTCCATTGTTTTAGCAAGAGAAAGTACTTCGTTTTTATCAAGTCCTTTTCTCATTCTAGTACCACCACCAGCTGCACCACCACGTAAACTATTAATAACTGTCCATCCTTCAGCATCTGTTTCTGGATCATTCCAGTGGAAAACGATTTCGGGACTCGCGTTTTCATAACGTTTAAGTAGTTCTTTCATTTGGCTAGATTAGTTTGCACAAATATAATATAGTGATTATTGGAAATCTACTTTTTTACAATTTCTTAAGGTACGTAGATAACACCACTACTATGATCTCTATCTGCACCAGTAACGCTTGATAAACAGTTGTTTGCATTGCGCAGTTTTAAAACGCCTAGTAATGCAAATATTAATGCTTCTTTGTTTTCTACGATTTCATCTTCTGGAATTGTGATTTTTACAGCTGTGTGCTTCTTTAGAGAATCTATTAAATATGTATTGAAAGCACCGCCACCAGTTATTAATATTGTTTTTTGTGGACTTAATTGATTTGCTATTTGTATCGCAACGTGTTCTGTAAATGTGGTGATGGCATCTAGTGTGTTTAATGGATTTAATATTTTAAAAATATGATTGTTCACCCATTCCAGACCTAGCGACTTAGGTGCAGATTCCGTATAGAATGGTAAGTCGTTTAAACTTTCTAGTTGAGAGGATTGTATTTTTCCCGCTTTCGCGAAAGCGCCACCTGCATCATACTCTTTACCTAATTTAAGAGAATAGTGGTTAAGAACAACATTTACAGGGCATATGTCATAAGCGATTCTTTGCGTGCCTTTTTCAAAACTTAGGTTTGCAAATCCGCCTAGATTAAGGCAGTAGTCATAATCGCCAAATAATAGACGATCACCGATAGGGACTAACGGTGCACCTTGGCCATTTAATTCTACATCTTGAACTCTGAAATCACAAATTACGCGTTCCTTAATGATTTCAGCGAGATGAGGAAGATTACCTATTTGTAAAGTATAGTTATTTTCAGGTTTATGGAAAATGGTGTGACCATGAGAACAGACGGCAATTAAATTATTGATTTTATATTTTTCTATGAAAAGATTTATTTCATTTGCTAGGTACGCAGTGTATTCTTCATTAAGAGTTTCAATAGAGTTGGCGTCATAAGAAATAGCATCAGCTAACTTTTGTTTCATAGCGGTAGAGTAGGCTATGGTTTCTGCGACATGTATCTGAAAGCTCCAGACCTCTTTGCGTACTAATGTAATGTGAGCGATATCAATGCCGTCGAGAGATGTCCCAGACATTACTCCTAAAACGTTATAGTACTGATGATTCATAAGTTAAAGGTGTTGAAAATGGTGTAGAATAGCGTTAGATTTGCAAAACGGAAAAATAACTAAAAAAATACAAGAATAAATGGATTTTGGCCTAACAGAAGAGCATCTAATGATAAGAGATGCTGCAAGAGATTTTGCAAGAACAGAGCTTTTACCTGGAGTTATAGAAAGAGATAATCTTCAAAGATTTCCTACTGAACAGGTTAAGAAAATGGGTGAGCTAGGTTTTCTAGGTATGATGGCATCTCCTAAGTATGGTGGTGGTGGTATGGATACTATTTCTTACGTACTAGTGATGGAAGAGCTTTCTAAAATAGACGCAAGTGCATCGGTAATTGTTTCTGTAAATAATTCATTAGTATGTTGGGGTCTTGATACATATGGTAACGAAGCACAAAAAGAAAAATATCTAACTAAGCTTACTACTGGAGAATCTATAGGAGCTTTTTGTTTATCTGAACCAGAAGCTGGAAGTGATGCTACATCGCAAAAAACAACAGCTATAGATAAAGGTGATCATTATGTGCTTAATGGTACTAAAAACTGGATTACTAACGGTAATAGCGCAGATTTTTATCTGGTAATCGCACAGACAGATAAAGAAAAGAAGCACAAAGGTATCAACGCTTTTATAGTAGAAAAAGGTTGGGACGGTTTTGAAGTAGGTGCAAAAGAAGATAAGTTAGGAATACGTGGTAGTGATACTCATTCTTTAATCTTTAATGATGTTAAAGTACCTAAAGAAAATAGAATAGGTGAAGATGGTTTTGGATTTAAATTTGCGATGAAAACACTTTCTGGTGGTCGTATAGGTATTGCAGCACAAGCATTAGGTATCGCATCTGGAGCTTATGAGCTTGCTAGAGATTATTCTAAGGTAAGAAAAGCATTTGGTACTGAGATCTGTAATCATCAAGCTATTGCTTTTAAACTAGCAGATATGCATACTAATATTACTGCTGCTCGTCACTTAGTCATGCAAAGTGCCTGGGATAAAGATCAAGGACGTAATTATGATATGAGTGGTGCTATGGCAAAACTTTTTGCTTCACAAACTGCAATGGACGTGTCTGTAGAAGCGGTACAAGTGCATGGAGGTAATGGTTTTGTTAAAGAATATCACGTAGAACGTTTAATGAGAGATGCAAAAATCACTCAGATTTATGAAGGTACTAGCGAGATTCAAAAAATAGTAATCTCTAGAGGATTACTTAAAGATTAATATTCTTCAATAAATATAATATCAAGAGCTGTAATTTTTACAGCTCTTTTTTTATGTCATTTATTTAAATAATGTAGCTTTACAATCTATGAAAATATTAGTAACAGGAGGTTTAGGTTATATAGGTTCTCATGTGGTGGTGGAGCTACAAGAACAAGGGTATGAGGTTGTAATTATAGATAACTTATCTAACACTTCTATCGATGTTCTAGATAATATAAAATCCATTACTAATATTGAGCCGGCGTTTGAAAATGTAGACGTAAGAGACAAAGAGGCTCTGTCTAAGTTTTTTAATCAGTATCCGGATATAACAGGGATTATTCATTTTGCTGCTTCTAAAGCAGTAGGTGAGAGTGTGAAGAATCCATTATTATATTATGAGAATAATATTAATGCATTAGTTTATCTATTACAAAACATCCAAGACAAAGAAGCGAGTCTTATATTTAGCTCTTCTTGTACTGTCTATGGTCAGGCAGATGAGTTGCCCGTTACGGAAAATGCGCCTGTAAAACCTGCAGAATCTCCTTATGGCAATACAAAGCAAATAGGAGAGGAAATTATTATCGATACTTGCCGAGTTAAGCCTAATCTTAAAGCAATTGCTTTAAGGTACTTTAATCCTATAGGAGCGCATGATAGTGCAAAAATAGGGGAGTTACCGCTAGGCGTACCTCAAAACCTGGTGCCTTATATAACCCAAACTGCTGTAGGTTTAAGAGAACAACTTTCTGTCTATGGTGATGATTATCCAACTAGAGACGGTACAGCGATAAGAGATTATATTCACGTCGTAGATCTTGCCAAAGCTCATGTAGCTGCACTGTCTAGACTTTTAGAGAAGAAAGCAAAAGATAATTTCGAAGTATTTAATGTAGGGACTGGGACAGGTTCAACTGTTTTAGAAGTAATAACTGCTTTTGAAAAGGCTAGCGGGCAAAAATTAAATTATAAAATAGTAGGTCGTCGCGCAGGTGATGTAATAGAAGCATATGCTCAAACTGAAAAAGTAAGCAATGTTTTAGGATGGAAACCTAAATATAGTCTAGAGCAGGCTCTAGCAAGTTCTTGGGCCTGGGAGAAAAAGGTAAGGAATAAATAGAAGATTAGTGCAGTTTAAAACTAAGCCGACTTATTATTAATGAGTCGGCTTTTTTACGGTTACGTTTTCTCCATTTTTATTGAAATATTGATAAACACCAGTGTTTGTAGTTGTGTTAATCATTATATAGCTAGATGCATCTTTAGTTATTAAAGATGGAGATTGATTTGATAAATAGGAGAATAACTCTGGAAATAAATTTATAGAACTGGTAATTTTTTCTCTATAAGGATTGAATTCCTCTGTTGCTTTTATAGTTAGTAAAGAATTAAAAATACTTTTCTTTAACTCTAAGTCATTAGTAGGTTTAAGAAAGGCACTCCCAGTATATTCAAATCCTGCAAACCCACCATGATCTGCTGCGATTATTATTATTCCATCCTTATCTTTTGTTGTGATTAACTGTATGAGCTTGTTTATTTCGTCATTTATACCAGGTATTTTTTCTAGATAAATTTCTGTCTCTTTTTTAATTCCTAGACTATATTTTTTACTGTGATTGATGTGACTAGGGTTTAGGATTTCTATAAAGAAAAATTGCGGTGCTGTACTTTGATTAATTTCCATTCTTTTTTTGAAATCAGAATAATAATCGATGTCATTACGAAATGCAGGAAAAAACGACACGTCTTCCATTTTAATATTTAAATAATCATAGAATACTTTAGGTCTGTTATAAAGCAAATAATTGCTCTGTAAAATAGCGTTTGTTTCATAGCCATTATTTTTTAAAGTTCTCATAACCGGATTAGTTCCCATAATTTTATCTCTCGCATTGAATAGCTCATTTTTTGCCTTGCCTTGGTCAAAATAATGGTGCTGAGCATTAAATAATGCACTATTAGAAGATAATGTAGATGGATAATTACTTCGGTAGTTGTGATTAAAATTAAAATTGATAGCTTCTAGATTATCATAAAATTGATCGTTTGGGTAGTTATATAACTGTCCAGTCATGGTGGGTTTACCTACATAACCATCTGGCTGAATGAGATAAATATTGGGTTTCTTTTTAAATTTTAATTGTTCAAAATCTTGTGGTTGAGACCATTCTTGAAGACTGTAGATAGATTGATAATAGTAATTACCGAATTGTAATATCGCAGGAATAATCATAAGGCTTAAAAGTAGCACGCCTATTTTATAGAATTTAGATAGAAATATAGAAGATAGAATAGTAATTACAGCAACTAGAATAAGAACTTTCCATCTCCAACTCATATAAATAAATAGAGATAGGATGATAGCAAGATTAAGCAACAAAAAGCAATAATATAAATACTTGCGATAGCTGTTGAATTTCTTTTTGAATAAGAAATCCAATAAACCTATTACTATAGATGGAGTGATTATAAAATAAATTATGAATGCTATAAGTTGCTTCCACGAATTAACTAATGTAAAATTGTTTTGATAAAAATATAATAAAGAATAGATGCCAGGTAAAACTCCAACAGTCCACCAGTAATGATGGTCGTTTTTTAAATATTCTAATATTTTAGCTTTCATAATTTTAATCAGGATATTTATTTACCTCTTTATTTTCTAAAAATAAGAATACCGTTAAGAATCAAATATAAATAAATAGCCCTTAAGTGTGATTTAAGATATTTATTCAGTTCATTTTATTTAATAGAAAAAGCCGATTCAACTTAATGAATCGGCTTTTGATGAATTTCTAAATGTAAACTAATTACTTAGGATCAAGTATCATATTAATTCTTTCTACTAAATCTTGTAAGTGAATTTTAGATAATTTATCACTAGTGCGACTAGCTGCACGAGTAGCATCTCTTTTAAGAGTAACTAACTCTGCACGTACGATAGGTCTAATATCACTTTGTTCTACATCTACTCTTGTACCACCAAAACGGCTTCTAGGAGCTTCATTAGTCATAATGAATTCAAGTCTTTCTACGTAAGCACGTTGTAGGTTACGACGGTAACGATCGATAGTTTGACCTTTAGGAAGTTCTTTGAAGAGACCGTTTCTTAATTCAGTCATCATATCAAGTAAACCATATGCATTGCTACCGTTTACTTCTTCATTTTCCATAAGT
Organism: Nonlabens sp.; assembly: GCF_039941875.1. Taxonomy (GTDB): domain Bacteria; phylum Bacteroidota; class Bacteroidia; order Flavobacteriales; family Flavobacteriaceae; genus Nonlabens. Next base: position 16,301 of record NZ_JBDVDQ010000015.1, read on the forward strand.
CTCGCCATACGGCCAAAGTCAAGAACACTATTAAGTGTGCGTACTTGCATACCACGTATTCTTTCTATTCCACCAGCCGATTCTATTTTATTGAAAATATTTTGATCAATCAACCATTCTGGCGTGTCAAACAATTGTGTATTTAAAAAGGCCATAGCACGTTGTTGCTTATCTTTAGAAGCATGTGTGTAAACAGCACCTTCTTGGCCATAAGCTTTGTACGTTTCCTTAACTCCACCTATATTTCCAGTAACGTGACCCATGTAGCGATTAAACTGTCCCACTAACTGACCGTACATACTTTCTAATTCGTCAAAGTTCTCACCTTCTTCACCAGTCCATTTACCTAAATTAGGCACAATACGCTTTAAATTTTTAATACCGTATTCACTAGCACGCATAGAGTCGTCTCCTAGATCTTCAGTTTGTGAAGTATGATCTACAACACCAAATTGCTGACGACCAAATCTATAAACTGGATCTCCAGCTTTTTCAAGAATCCAGCTATCAAGTGTTTTCTTTTCTTCAATTGCAGTTTTATCAGGTATAGGCATGTAACCCCATTTGATAGAATATTTATCATAAGGACCTACTTCTGGCATAAGAGCTACATCTCCATCTTCTGGCTGTGCGATATAATTAAAACGAGCATAATCCATGATAGATGGTGCAGTACCGAATTCTTTAGTAAAGGCAGGGTCTCTTAATTTTTCTACAGGATAAGCAATAGAACTACCCATGTTGTGAGGTAAACCTAGTGTGTGACCTACTTCGTGAGAACTTACGAAACGTATTAAACGTCCCATAACCTCGTCATCAAAGTTATTCATACGTGCATCTGGGTTGATGGCAGCAGTTTGTATAAAGAACCAGTTATGTAATAAAGTCATTACATTATGGTACCAGTTAATATCACTTTCAAGAATCTCTCCAGATCGTGGGTCACTTACGTGAGGTCCATTTGCATTAGGGATAGGAGATGCTAAGTATCTTACCGTTGAGAATCTAACATCTTCAGGGCTCCATTCTGGATCTTCTTCTTTAGTAGGTGCATCTTTTGCAATGATAGCTTCCTTGAAACCTGCTGCTTCAAAAGCAACTTGCCAGTCTTCAATACCTTGCTTTATATATTTTCTCCATTGAACAGGTGTTGCAGGATCGATATAATAAATAATTTGTTTTTTAGGTACAACTAGTTCACCAGCCTTAAATTTAGCCATGTCTTCATCTCTTACCTCAAGTCTCCATCTATCTAAGTAAGTAACTGTTTTTGTCTTCTGATCATTAAGACCATAATCTTGTTGCCCTCTAGCAAACCATCCTACACGCTGGTCAAAGTAACGTCTCTTCATAGGTACTTTAGGTAAAAGTATCATAGAGTTACTTAATTCTAATGATATAGATTGCACACTTCTGTTAGAAGGTGGCGCACTAGAAAAGTATGTTTTTACGTGTCTCGTTTCTATGTTTTGTGGGTAAGAACGTAGAGTGTCTATGTACGATCTTGTAGCGTCTATTCTACTAACTTTATATCTAGATCTAGCTCTTTGTGGGAAACCTATAGCTTTTACATCTTTAGTAAAGAAGTCGGTTACGTCGATTACAGTATTGTTAGCAACACTATCTTTTTTTATAGCCTTAATAGGGAAGGAGTAAAGGATAGGTTCAAAATTTGAATTTTCTACTGCAATACTAACAGGTAAAGAGTCTGCAGCAACTACTTGATGAGATACAACTCTAAGTAGTACATCTTTATTTTTCTTTTGCCATCTTAATGTTTGAGTATTTTGCTTTCCACCACCAAAACCAAGGCCTGATGCAGTTTTTGCAATACGTGTTACCATTAACATCTCTCTATTAAAAAGACTGTCAGGTATTTCATAAAACCATTTTTCTCCTACTTGATGTACAGTAAATAAACCTTCATCACTTTTGGCTTTTTTAGTAATTACCTTTGAGTAAGGTTGTATGTCGCCTTTTTTAGGTTTCTTAGCTGCTGCGCTTGTCTTAGGCGCTGTTTTCTTTTTCCCTTGGAAAACAGAACAGCTTGTTGTCATGAAGACTGCTAGTAGCAGCATCATTAACATTTTAATTTTGCTCATTGATTTTGTTTTTTATTGATGCCTAAATATATTGTCATAAACATCAATATTTCTTAACAAGACGTTAACGCGATATAGGATTTTCTGTTAAAGTTACTTTTTGTAAATGAATTCTTACGTATTTCGCTTTCGCGAAAGCGAGTTTAAAACAAAAAAACTCGATAATTAAATTATCGAGTTTCTAGTAAAGGATTATAAAGATGTGATTTCACATCAAAATTTAAATAGTTGGCTAATCCTTAGTTTGTAGGAAATGCCCACATGTCGTTGTCTAGTAAATGTCCACCTTGTGCACTAATTGCTGCGTTATAATTAGTACCATTAGTTAATCTTTCAGAGATAGGGTAAAGGAATCTACGAGGAATAATTCTAGAAGGATTAACACCACCTACAGCACTTGGATTAGGTGTTAAAGCCGGGAATTTTGTTCTTCTAAAATCTGTCCATGCTTCAATCGGTGCGTTACCATAAGAAGATTTGTACTTTTCAGTAACAATCGTTTCTATTTTATCATCCATACTTCCTGAAAGAGTTAGAGCAGCAGTATAAGTGTCTGCATCTGTTTGTGATACTCCTACATAAAGCATGTTAGCCTCTACAGCAGCTTGCAGTGCAGCAAGAGCATCTGCATCGGTACCGCTTGTTCTTACGATCGCTTCAGCTTCTATGAATTTAACTTCCCAATAAGAAATTAATGGAGTAGGAGAGTCTGCTTGTCCCCAGAATAATCCTGCTCCTGCAAAATCACCGTCTACGTTAGTGTAAACTGGTAGCCTTGGGTCTCCTGTCATTAAAGAAGTTAACTGTGGGCTTACACCTAGTGTACCAGGTCTGTCATTGTCAAACAAGAACAAAGGATTTGAATTTGCCGCTGGTGAAGAATAAACAAAATCTGCTTGTTCACTTGTACTAGATAATGCTAACTGTGCTTGGGCAAGAGCACTAGCTGCAGCAGTATTATCAACTGAAGTTAAATGGATGTAATAACGAGCCTTTAATGCTCTCGCTGTTTTTTCCCAATCTGCTCCACCAGAACCAACACCATAGAATTCTCCAATACCACTAGATACTCCTCCAGCAATAGATTCATCTAGTAATCTTTGGATAGTAGCATAAACGTCTTCTTGAGAATCAAATGTTGGGTTAAAATTACCTTGATCTCCAATAAATGCATTATCATAAGGTACATCACCCCACATAGTAGTTGCTAGACCTAGATTAGCAGCCATGTATAACTTTGCTAGTGCTCCTACTTCTTCAGTGTTACTTGTGAAAATACCATAACAGTCAGGCATAGCACCTGTACCGTAAAGTGCCGCATCCCAATAGTCATCAGTGTCATCTTCACCTATATTATACTGGTCATATGCTATCTGCTGTGCGTCTAGTCCTTCATACTGTTGGGCAACTATACCTGCTATTCTAGCATTGATGGCAACCATATTTCTATGTGTTTGTGCAATCATACCAGGGTAAACGGCACCTGCATTTACTGATGCGCCATTAGGGTTATTTTGATCTATGTTTTCGTCTGTAATTTCACAGGATACTAAGCTGAGAAATAGGACTCCTATTAATATTTGTATTTTTTTCATATTGGCTTTTTTTAAAAATTAAGATTAAGGTTTACACCATAACTCTTGGTATTAGGTTGATTGAAATAATCTAAACCATAACCATTACTATCTCCTGTTAAGTTCGTTTCAGGATCTACTCCTGGATAATCAGTACTTAACCATAGGTTTCTACCATATGCAGAAATAGATGCGCTTTCAAAGAATGTCTTTTCTAGTAACTTAGAAGGTAAGTTATAAGTAACTGTTAATTCTCTAAGTCTTATCCATGAACCGTCATAGATATTACTTTCACTAGTACCACCAAAGCCATATCTTCTATAGAAGTTGTTGTTTTCACTAATAGTTGAATCGTAATAAGGAACAACTTGTGTATTAGGTAGACCGGTAGATTGTACTGTACCTTGAAAAACAGTAGTTTGATCTCTGTTTAAAGTACGAGTAGATGTACCGAAGTAATCTAGGATACCACAAGTACCACACCATACATCACCACCTTTTCTAATGTCAAAAAGGAATGATAAAGAGAAGTCTTTATAAGAAAAAGTATTGCTTATTCCTGCTTGCCAGTCTGGAGTAGGATCACCTACTATAGAATTCTCAGTACTTTGAATAGGGTAACCATCGTCACCTATTAAAACATTACCAGCGTCGTCTCTTTGAAAACTACTACCGAATATTGCACTAAAAGGCTGTCCAGCAGCTGCTACTGCAGATGTGCTAGAGAATCCATTTAAAGTTACTTGCTCTACACCTGGTGCAAGTGATTCTACAATGTTCTCATAAGTAGTCCAGTTCACATCAATATTCCATTGAAAATCTTCAGTTCTTATAGGTGTATAACCTAGTGCAATTTCCACACCTTTGTTAGAAACTTCTGCTGCGTTATCTATTTTACTAGTAAAACCTGATGAAGATGGAACATCTACAGGTAAGATTACATCAGAAGAAAGTTTGTCATAATAAGTTACGTCAAATTTTAATTTGTTATCAAACATTTTTAATTCCATACCTACTTCAAATTCTCTTGCTTTTTCAGGAGTTAAGTTTGGATTACCAGCTAAACCAGATCTCTCAAAAGATACCGTGTCATAAGCAGGGAAAGAAACGCCTTGAATAAAGCCATCACCACCTATGAATGATCCACCGAATACAGTAGTTGTTGCTAGGGTAGGAGCATCTTTACCTACAGATCCATAGGATAATCTCAGTTTACCATAGTCTAAGAAAGAATCATTTTCTTTAAAAAGTTCCGTAAATACAAAACTAGTACCTAAAGAATAGGATTGGAAAGAATTGTTACCTACAGGTAGTGTAGAAGACCAGTCATTTCTAAATGATGGAGTTACATAAATCATGTCTTTGTAGTTAAAACTAGCCGTTGCAAATGCACCGATTAATTTTTTTCCTCCAGCAGACTCACGTACCTGATTAGAAGAAGCATTGCTTACATCAAAGAATCCTGGAATAGTTAATCCATCACCTATTTGGATACGGCGGCTGAATTTAGTGTAATAACCATCATAACCTACATTGTATGTGAAGCCTAAATCTTCATTTAATTGCTTAGAACCGTTGATAACCATGTTCCAGTTAATATCAGCATTTGCAATCTGGTCATTTATAACTCTACCAGAACCGAATGAAGCATCTAAAACATTAAATCCTGATTTTCTTTGATCTGTATATTGATCTACAGAAAGAGCAGATCTTATTTCAACTTCGTCAGATAATTTGTAGTTGAGACCAACCTTACCTATAAAACGACTTACATCATCTGTGTTAGAATTTTGTGCTACCGTAAAGTATGGGTTGTTGTAAATTCCATTTCTATAACTTCTTTGGCCAGGTAATTCTTGCCCAGCTATATCATAATAGTAAGAAGAAGAATTATCTGCAGCATCTTGACCTGTAAGACCGTTACCGTTATCAAAAGTAGGTGTGCTTCTTACTAGACCTAGCATAATCCCAGATATGTTAGAACCTCTTTGTACACGATTACCGCCAGATACACTGTACTGACCAGACATGTCTAAACTAAATTTGTCATCTAATTTTGCATTTATATCTGCTCTAAAAGTCTTTCTGTCAAATTCTTCGTTAGGTGATATACCGTCTTGTGTTAATCTACCTATAGAACCACGGTATCTTATTGTTTCATTTCCACCTGCAACAGAAAAGTTATTTTCTTGAAGCACTCCTGTTTTAAAGAAGTCATAATGGTCATAAGTGTTTGCAGCTTGTCCATTTCCTGTTCCAGCAGCAACTAGACGACCATTACTATCAAAAGGGTAGTCAGTAGCTCCATCATACTCTAGAGTGTTAACGTTAGGTCCCCAAGAATCTCCTTCAAAAGTTTCTGGACCTCTGTAAGTTAAAACGCCACCTACAACACCACCTTGAGCATAGGTTCTTTGAAGATCAGGTACTTTATTGTATTGAGAGAAAGTTGTGTTGGAGGTAATACTTGCAGTCGTTTTACCTAATTTCCCTTTTTTAGTAGTTATTAATACCACACCATTAGAAGCTCTAATTCCGTAAAGAGTTTGAGCGGCTAGTCCTTTTAGTACAGTTACACTAGCGATGTCGTTAGAGTTAAGATCTACTGCTCTGTTTGAGAAGTCAGTACCACTTAAACCTCCGTCACCATCTGCTTCAGATGTAGAAGAGTTATCAATAGGGACACCGTCTACAATAAATAAAGGAGAGTTACCGCCTACGATAGAACTATTACCTCTAATTCTAATGTTAGCAGACGCTCCAACTGAACCTGAAGAGTTAGTTACACTCACACCAGGTGCTTTACCAGCTAGTGCAGATATTACGTTAACCTCTTTAGCTCTAGTTACTTCATCACCATCTACTGTTGCAATGGCGTATCCTAGAGCTCTTGGTTTAGCTTTTATTCCTTGCGCAATAACTACCACTTCTCCTAATGCTTCAGCATCATCGGATAAAACAACATTAATCACTGCTTCTCCAGCAACATTTACTTCCTTAGTCTGCAGTCCTAAGTAAGAAAAAATAAGTACGTCGCCTTCTTGAGCAAGAATACTATACTTACCATCAATGTCTGTTTGTGCTCCGGTTTTAGTTCCTTTCTTTTGAACATTAACACCCAGTAATACTTCTCCCGAAGAGTCTGATACTGTACCAGAGACTTGTTTTTCTTGTGCAAACGAAAATTGCACGACTAGCATCAATAGAAATACCAGTCTTTTGTGTAGAAATAGTTTCATACGTTTTGATTTATTTGGTTAAAACGCTAAAAATATCACAATTAACTATTGTTAACCTAATTTCCTACAAATTAAATCCTAGTTAGTTAATAGGGATTATAGTTTGTTTTTTTTATAAATCTGTTGTACAGTATTTTAGGTTAAAAACTTTAACATTTTAATTTTTATGGTTATCAAGATAAAATATAGTTGTTATCAATTATTTTGTTTTTTAACAATTATATTGTTTATTTATTACTCTATTATTTTTGTATAGTTATTTATTTTTCCCTATTAATTTTAATTAATATAAATAACTTTCTTATTTCGCTTTCGCGAAAGCGAGTATAAAACAAAAAAAAACTCGATAAATAAATTATCGAGTTTGAGTAAATAGATTCTGAATTTATACGCTTATTACGTATTTATTAAATTAGGATTTAATTGAATAAGTACATCGTTCGTTTCTGATCATTAGGTAAACCTATTATGTTATTTGCATAGTCTTCTTGATAAATCATTTCTCCCTTTTTGATATAACCTCTTGCAAAGGGCACACATGTTGCCCAAGATCCTGATGGTTTGCATTTAGAGACATCGTCTATTTTTACTACTGTATGGTTTTCTACTGTTATAAAAATGTATTTAAAGTCTGTGGCTTTTTTTAAAGCTTCTCCAAAGTTTTCTTTTGAAATATCGATTTTTTCTGCCGCGGTGTCATCTGCAAGTTTTTGAAATTCTTCGATAGGGTTTCCTTTTTCAGATGTAGTAAAAGACTTTATATCTTTTAGATAATCGGTGATATTACCGCTAGCAGTTATATTATTGCTTTTTGTAGCTGAGATTTCTGTGTTACTGTCAGTGCTTTGATCACTGGTGGTTGTTGTAGGGTTGTTATTTGTAGGAGGCAGGCTAGTGGAGGCTTCTTTATCTTCTTTACAGCTTATTAATAAAGTGAGTAAGAATAGAATACTTAGATATTTCATAAAGTTGGGTTTTAGTGGGTAACGATTCTTATTGGTATTATATTTTATATAGGGTACAATGTACGAGAGTTGAATTAAATGTAAAAGCCATCTCTAAAGAGATGGCTTTTATTTAAAATAAGATTAAGAAGAATGATTTACATCATTCCGCCCATGCCTCCTGGCATACCACCAGGCATAGCGCTACCAGCGTTTTCTTCCTTAATTTCTATAAGTGCACACTCTGTAGTAAGTATCATCCCAGAAACAGATGCTGCGTTTTCTAACGCCACACGAGTTACTTTTTTAGGATCGATAATTCCTTCTTTAAGCATGTCTACATATTTATCGTTTTTAGCATCATAACCATTAGAACCTTTAGTTTCTAAAACCTTTGATACAACAACGCTTCCTTCACCACCAGCATTTTCTACTATGGTTCTTAGAGGTGCTTCTATAGCGCGAGCCACGATAGAGATTCCTGTTTCTTCGTCAGCATTGTTAGCGTTAACCTTAGAAAGAACAGATTTTGCGCGTACTAGTGCAACACCACCACCAGCAACTATACCTTCTTCTACAGCTGCACGAGTTGCATGAAGAGCGTCATCTACACGATCTTTCTTTTCTTTCATTTCTACTTCACTAGCAGCACCTACATAAAGTACAGCAACACCACCAGCAAGTTTTGCTAGACGTTCTTGAAGTTTTTCTTTGTCATAGTCAGATGTAGTATTCTCAATTTGAGATTTGATCTGTCCTACTCTAGATGTAATGTCAGTATTGTTACCAGCACCGTTTACTAAAGTCGTGTTATCTTTATTGATGTCTACCTTTTCACAAGTACCTAACATCTCTAAAGTCGTATTTTCAAGAGTAAATCCTCTTTCTTCAGAAATAACAGTACCGCCAGTAAGAATTGCGATGTCTTCTAACATAGCTTTTCTTCTATCTCCAAAACCAGGTGCTTTAACAGCAGCAATTTTTAAAGAACCTCTTAATTTGTTTACTACTAGTGTAGCAAGAGCTTCTCCATCTACATCTTCAGCAATAATAAGAAGTGGTTTACCTGTTTGTGCTACTGGTTCTAGAACAGGCATTAGTTCTTTCATAGTAGAGATCTTCTTATCAAATAATAAGATGTATGGATTCTCTAATTCAGTAGTCATTTTTTCAGAGTTAGTAACGAAATATGGAGATAAATATCCACGGTCGAACTGCATTCCTTCTACAACGTCCACATAAGTTTCTGTTCCTTTTGCTTCTTCTACAGTAATTACACCTTCTTTACCTACTTTTCCGAAAGCCTTAGCGATAAGATCACCTACTACTTCATCGTTATTTGCAGATATAGATGCAACTTGCTTGATCATCTCGCTAGAGTCACCTACCTTTTTAGCTTGCTTTTCTAGATCTTTTACGATAGATTCTACAGCTTTGTCGATACCACGTTTTAAATCCATAGGATTTGCACCAGCAGCTACGTTTTTAAGGCCTTCTTTTACGATAGCTTGTGCAAGTACGGTTGCTGTAGTAGTTCCGTCACCTGCAAGGTCGTTAGTCCTAGAAGCAACTTCTTTTACCATTTGTGCGCCCATGTTTTCTAGCTCATTCTCCAGCTCGATTTCTTTGGCAACACTTACACCATCTTTTGTTACTACAGGAGCACCAAAAGATTTTCCTATAATTACATTACGACCTTTAGGGCCTAATGTTACTTTTACTGCATTAGCAAGTGCATCAACTCCACGTTTGATTCCATCTCTTGCTTCTATATCAAATTTTATGTCTTTTGCCATTTCTTTAATTTTTTAAAATTTACTGTTTTGAACAGTTATTTTTTTAATCGTTAAAATTATTGATGTTGTTCTCGCTTTCGCGAAAGCGGATCTATTTTATTAAACTATCGCTAGAATATCATCCTCACGCATGATAAGGTAATCGCTACCATCTAGTTTTAATTCTGTACCACTGTATTTACCATAAAGAACGGTGTCACCTACTTTTACAGTCATGTCGTGATCTTTTTTTCCATTTCCTACAGCAACTACTTTACCTTGTTGAGGTTTTTCTTTTGCTGTATCAGGAATGTATAAACCAGAAGCTGTTTTTTGCTCTGCAGCAGTTGGTTCTATAACTACTCTGTCTGATAAAGGTTGAATATTTAATGCCATTTTAAAAAATGTTTATTTGATTATTAATGATTTGAGAAGTTCCATAAATATGCCAATTTATTTTCACTGACAAAACTTCTGTAAACAAAAATATCCAGCCTTGTGGGCTGGATATTTTGTCAGTTTATGATGTAGTGATTTGCTATTCACTGTCAGTTTCTGTTCCTTCAGTAGTATTAGTAGCATCGCTAGGTATGTTGTTAGTTGTGCTTTCTATAGCTGTAGGATCTGTTACCTCGATAGAACTTACAGATTTACCTTGAATTAAAGATGTACTAGCAAGAAGTATAAGAACTAAAAGCGCAGTAGAAAGTATCCATGTACTTTTATCTAGAAAATCACCTGTTTTCTTTACACCACCTAATTGTTGTGTACCGCCACCGCCAAAGCTAGAAGATAAACCACCTCCTTTAGGGTTTTGTACCATGATAACTACTATTAGTAAAAATGCTACTAAAACGATGAGTGCTAAAAAAATATAAAATGTTGTCATTATGTATTGTTACTTTGTAAATTCTTAATTTCTTGAATTTGGTCTGCAAATAAACCACTTTTTTCTGGATGTTGCAATACTAAAATCTCATAAGCCTTCAAGGCTTTGGAATAGTTTTTTTGTGCAAGGTAAACTTTAGCAAGAGTTTCCGTCATAAATTGACTTGGATCTTGATATTGATTTGCTACATTAATCGAGGGACTAGGCGATTTACGAGGCTTTATCTTTGGTTTCTCTGCAAGAAATTGATCAATGCGAGCCATCTTTCTAGCGCGGTCATCTATCTCCTCAATTATTTTGGATGATGTTGATTTTTCTTTTATTTCTTCCTCTCTTTTTGAAGAAACCTGATTTTCATCATCATTTTGGGTTGTTCTATCTATAGGTTGTAGACTGGTTAGTTGCAACCACTGAGAGAAACTATATGTTTCATTTTTATTAAACTCTAATGGTTCGTCTACTATAGAGATTCTTTCTTTCTTCTCAAAAAGATCTATATCTGTTACTTGTGTAAAGTCTGTACTAGCATTAAGATCTTCTTCTATAGTTTTTTGAATAGCATCTACTTCAACAGTTGGAGATAATGCGTTTTTTGCATTTTCGTTCTGTTTCTCTTCTTCTTGAAGTTGTTTTATTTGCTCACTAACTTTATTTTGTATAAATAAATCTGATGTGATGAAATCAAATAATACAGATCGGTCCGTAGTGTGTGACGCTGTTCTTTGTAATTCTTTATTATATAAAGGACTACTTTCATTTTTCAACCCTTTGAGATAAATACTGCGAGCTGCCTGAAAATAAGGGAACTCAACAAGGGTCTCTTGCAGCAAGGCTATATGGTCTACAGTGACTCGGTCTGGTTGTGCAAGCACATTGTTTATGTGATTTACATCTACCATTTAGCTAGTGTGTCATTTATAATGTCTTGTGTAAGTTGTTCGTAGATAACTTCTAGTGCTGTTTCTAGGGCAGTACCTTGTAATTGTACGTTTGCATTATAGTCATAGAAGAAACTGTATTTTTTTTCAAAACTTTCTTCGTCTCTCTTAGTATCTGTAAATCGTACATTTATCTCTATCGTTAATCGATTTTGAGATGCTGTACTATTTGCGGTAGCAGTCATAGGGGCGATGTAATATCTAGTAATTTCTCCTTGATATATATAATCACCATTTTTAGTAACTAGACTCAATGTAGATTGATCTTGTATGGCATCTTGTAACTCGATGGTAAACGTTCTTTCTATACCTGGCTCTACCAGTGCTGCCTGATAACCGAAGTAATCAACTTGATACGTCTTAATGTCTGACGGTATGGTTACTCCACTTAAACTATAAAGCCCACAAGAACTTAAACTTAAAAAAGCCAGTCCGATTATTAAAAAGCGTACGTTCTTAAAGATCATATTGTTTTATTTTACGGTAAAGTGTACGTTCTGAGATTCCTAGATCATCTGCAGCAGCTTTTCTTTTACCTTTATGTCTGTCTAACGACTTTTTTATCAATTCTATTTCCTTGTCGGCTAGAGATAGTGATTCTTCTTCTTCTATTTCTTGTGCAAAGTCATAACGATCACTAGTAGGTGGTACCGGTTCTACATAATGATTTTCGGTGTTAACTTTTTGAACTGGTGCTATATGCTCTTCTTGTGTGTAATCATATGCGTTATCTATAACGTCTTCATAATCCTGCTCGTTTTCCTTATGGTTTCCGTAAATACGTTTGATTAAACCAGGATTTTCTTCTCTTACATCTTTTGCGTTACCGCTTTCCATCAGTTCGTTGGTAAGTTTTTTAAGATCGTTCAAGTCATTCTTCATGTCAAATAAGACTTTGTACAAGATCTCACGCTCGTTTGCAAACTCACTATCGCTCTTTTTCTTCTCACCTATAACAGCAGGTAAGTTTTTACCAGCGTCTGGTAAGTAGTTGTGTAAAGTTGCGGCGGTTATATTTCTTTCTTTTTCCAGTACACTTATTTGCTCTGCAATGTTACGTAACTGTCTTATGTTACCACTCCATCTATAATTAGTAAGCATAGAAATAGCATTTTCATCTAGACGCAAAGTAGGCATCTTGTACTTCATCGCAAAATCACTAGCAAATTTCCTGAAAAGCAAATGGATATCACCTTTACGTTCTCTTAATGGTGGTAAGTCTATTTCGACTGTGCTTAGTCTATAGTAAAGGTCTTCTCTAAACTTCCCTTTTTCAATCGCATCATACATCCTTACGTTAGTTGCTGCGACTATGCGAACATCAGTTTTTTGTGTGGTAGAAGATCCTACTTTAAGAAACTCTCCATTTTCTAATACACGTAATAAACGTACTTGTGTAGGTAGCGGTAATTCTCCTACTTCGTCTAGGAAAATTGTTCCACCATCTGCCACCTCAAAATATCCAGATCTGGTAGAAGTCGCACCTGTAAAAGCACCTTTCTCATGACCGAATAATTCAGAATCTATAGTTCCTTCTGGAATAGCACCACAGTTTACAGCGATGTATTTTGCATGTTTCCTAAAAGATTGTGAGTGTATAATCTTAGGAATACTTTCCTTACCGACTCCACTCTCTCCAGTAACAAGTACAGAAATATCTGTAGGAGCGACCTGTAATGACTTTTCTATCGCTCTATTAAAGCCAGGATCATTACCTATTAATTCAAAACGCTGTTTTACCGATTGTACACTTTCCATATTATACGGTGTCGTAAGTTAATGGTCCTTTCATGTCGCTATATCCTATAGCTTTACCTTTAAGAGTAGCGCTTGTACAGTCTGTAATTTCTACCATAACATATTCACCTACTTTGTAATCTTCTTTATCAAAAATAGCAACGTAGTTTTGAGTGTTTCTTCCTGCCCAGTGTTGATCAGATTTTTTAGATTCTTTTTCAATGAGGCATTCCACTGTTTTCCCTACAAAGTATTGTGCTCTTTCATGACCAGTTCTTCTTTGTACCGCTATAATCTCACTAAGTCTTCTACTTTTTACTTCTTCAGGTACATCGTCTTCTAGTTTACGAGCAGCCATTGTTCCTGGACGTTCAGAATAAGAAAACATGAATCCATAATCATATTTTACATATTCCATAAGGCTTAAAGTATCTTTATGGTCTTCTTCAGTTTCTGTAGGGAAACCAGTGATCATATCTTGAGAAACTGCACATTCTGGTATAATAGCGTGTACACGATCTATTAAATTCATGTATTCTTCACGAGTATGCAGTCTATTCATTTCTTTTAAGATGCGATTGCTACCAGACTGCACAGGTAGGTGTATATAATTACATATGTTTCTATGTGCTGCAATAGCATGTAAAACATCGTCACTTATATCTTGTGGATTACTAGTAGAAAAACGTATCCTTAAATCAGGGTGCGCATTTGCAACTTTATGTAATAACTGTGCAAAATCTACAGCGGTAGCCTTTGCCATCTTACTGGCTTTTTTAAAATCTTTTTTAAGCCCGCCACCATACCATAGGAAAGAATCTACATTCTGTCCTAATAAAGTGATTTCTTTAAAACCTTTATTCCATAAATCATTCACTTCTTCGAGTATGGAATGTGGATCGCGACTGCGTTCACGACCACGAGTAAATGGTACGACACAAAAGGTGCACATATTATCGCAACCTCTGGTAATAGATACAAAGGCAGTAACACCGTTAGAGTTTAACCTAACAGGCGCGATGTCTCCATAGGTTTCTTCTTTAGATAGAAGCACATTTACAGCATCTCTTCCTTCATCTATCTCGGCAACTAGATTAGGTAGGTCTTTATAAGCATCTGGTCCTACGACCATATCTACTATTTTTTCTTCTTCTAGAAACTTAGATTTTAGTCGCTCGGCCATGCAGCCTAGAACGCCTACTTTCATATTAGGGTTCTTACGTTCCTTAACACGGTTATATTTTTCTAATCTTTTACGAACGGTTTGTTCAGCTTTGTCTCTAATAGAGCAGGTGTTAACTAATACTAAATCAGCTTCTTCCATGTTATTAGTGGTGTTGAATCCTTCTTTTGCAAGAATAGATGCAACTATCTCACTATCAGAAAAATTCATCTGACATCCGTAACTTTCTATATAGAGTTTGCGCGTGTTTGTAGCATTGTGTTCTAACACGACAGCAGTTCCTTGCTTTTCTTCTTCAATAATCTTTTCCATCAATCGTCATCATTAATATAACGTTGCAAAGATATGTTTTATGACACAATGGCAGCATTAAGTTGGTTAATATTTTTTCAATCTCGATTAAGGCTATTTTTCATAATGGTAATAATGCATATAATAAGGACGGTTTTTGTTGCGGTCTCGCTTTCGCGAAAGCGGAATTCTAATCATCTTTTTACATAAAAACATTTTTATAGAGTAAAATAATTATAAAATGCAGATATGTTAATAAGGTTAAACGTCAAGAACTGAACGCTTTAAAATTTCAGGCGCCTTTTCAACTACTTGTTTAACAGATGTTTGTGGAGGTCATAAAAATAACTCATACCTTTGCATTTCAAAAATCATAGTTTAATGGCAAAGAATCTTGTTATTGTAGAGTCGCCGGCTAAGGCGAAAACGATAGAAAAATTTCTAGGTAAAGATTTTAAAGTGGCGTCCAGTTTTGGGCATATTGCAGACTTACCTTCTAAGGAATTAGGCGTAGATGTAGATAAGAATTTTGAGCCTAAATACATAGTGAGTAGTGACAAGAAAGATCTTGTAAGAAAACTAAAAAAGATGGCTGCCGATGCAGAGATGGTCTGGCTAGCAAGTGATGAGGATCGAGAAGGTGAGGCGATAGCGTGGCACCTAGCAGAACAGCTAGATCTTAAAGCAGGAAACACAAAACGTATCGTATTTAATGCGATTACTAAAAGTGCTGTGCAAAACGCGATTGATAACCCACGTACTATAGATTATGACCTAGTTAATGCGCAACAAGCGCGTCGTATACTGGATCGTATAGTTGGGTATGAAATTTCACCTATTTTATGGCGTAAAGTAAAAGGTGGAGCGAGCGCAGGACGTGTGCAATCTGTTGCTGTGCGTTTAATCGTAGAGCGTGAGGATGAAATACTGAACTTTAGTTCTGATAATTTTTTCAGAGTTGATGCAGATTTTAATACGGATGAAGGTGCGTTGCTCAAAGCAAAGCTACCTAGTAATTTAAAGTCGCTTAAAGAGGCTCAGGACTTTCTTGAGGTAAATAAAGGTGCAAAATTTGAAGTAGCAGATCTTGTTAAAAAGCCTGCTAAAAAATCTCCTGCACCACCATTTACTACTTCTACTTTACAACAAGAGGCGTCACGTAAATTGTTTTTTAACGTAAGTCGTACCATGCAGCTGGCACAACGCCTTTATGAGGCTGGTTTAATTACTTATATGAGAACAGATTCTGTTAACTTAAGTAAGGAGGCAAAGCAAGGCGCTGAAGAGGAAATACATAAAGCTTATGGAAGTGAATTCCATAAGGAACGTAATTATAAAGGAAAGTCTAAAGGTGCTCAAGAGGCGCATGAGGCTATACGTCCTACTAATTTTGCTGTCCATAGTTCTGGAGCAGATCGCGACCAGATACGTCTGTATGAGTTGATCTGGAAAAGAGCAATTGCAAGTCAGATGAGTGATGCAAAATTAGAACGTACTAATGTTACCATATCTGCAGATAAGCATGAGAAGAATTTTACTGCTAGTGGTGAGATTGTAAAGTTTGAAGGTTTCTTAAAAGTATATTTAGAAAGTACTGATGATGAAGATCTTGAGCAACAAGGATTATTGCCAGATCTTAAAATAGGGCAGTCATTATTAAATAAAAAAATCACAGCTACAGAGAGGTTTACTAGACCGCCTTACAGGTATACAGAAGCTTCTCTTGTAAAGCAACTAGAAGAATTAGGTATAGGACGTCCGTCTACATATGCACCTACTATTACTACCATTCAGAATAGAAAATACATTGAAAAAGGACAATCAGAAGGTCTTGAGCGTGACTATGTTCAACTTACTTTAAGTAAAGATAAGGTGGCAGAGAAAAAGCTTACTGAAAAGACTGGGTCTGATAAAAATAAAATGATTCCTACCGATGTCGGTAGAGTTGTGAATAGCTTCTTAGTAGAACACTTTGGAAGTATTTTAGATTATAATTTCACAGCAAATGTGGAGGAATCTTTTGATAATATCGCCGAAGGAAAAGAAGAATGGACCGATATGATGGGACATTTTTATAAAAGTTTTCACCCTACAGTACAAGATGTTGCTGAGAATGCAGAACGTGAAGTAGGAGAGCGTGTCTTAGGAGTTCATCCAGAAAGTGGTAAACCTATTAGTGTGCGTTTAGGAAGATTTGGTGCTATGGCGCAAATAGGTACGGTAGAGGATGAAGAGAAACCAGAATTTGCAAGTTTATTGCCTACTCAACATCTAAATACAATTACCTTAGAAGAGGTGATGGAGTTGTTTAAGCTGCCTAGAACTGTAGGTGAGTATAATGGTCATCCTGTTGAAGTAAACCAGGGACGTTTTGGTCCGTATGTGAAGTTTAATGAAAAGACATTTGTCAGTCTAGAGAAGGATGATGATCCTATGACTCTTACCTTCGAGCGTGCTGCAGAGTTGATTCAGATGAAAGAAAAGGCAGATGCTCCTATCTATACTTATGATGAGCAACCTGTGACTAAAGGTGTTGGTCGTTTTGGGCCGTATATTAAATGGGCAGGAATGTTTATTTCGGTAAATAAAAAATATGACTTTGATAATCTTTCTAATGATGATATAGAAACTTTAATAAAGGATAAGATTCAGAAAGAGAAGGATAAGCTTATCGTAGACTGGGAAGAAGAAGGAATACGAATTGAGAAGGCTAGATGGGGAAGGCATAATGTTATCAAAGGAAAGATTAAAGTAGAGCTTTCTAAGGATATCAATCCATTGAAAATAACATTGGAAAAAGCTCAAGAGCTTATTGCAAAAAAGGCTCCTAAGAAAAAAGCAGCCGCTAAAAAGAAGGCGCCTGCAAAAAAGAAAACCGTTGCTAAGAAAAAAGCACCAGTTAAAAAGAAAACAACAAAGAAATAAGTAAATGGCTTTAGAGTTTCTAAAACCGCTCAATGACGCAGTTGTAACGCACGCAGAATTGCAGCCTGACCAAACCATTGCAAAGTCTATAAGATTCCATACCTCACAAGATGGTTTGCCTAGTTTGAAAGGCGTACAGTTAGTTATTATAGGAGTGTTAGAGAATCGTAGAGATTCTAATGCGCTGTTTCAGGTAGAAAGTCTTGATCAAGTTCGTGAGAAGTTATACGAGCTATATCCAGGGAACTGGAGTACTGCATTAGCAGATTTAGGAGACGTTCATGCTGGAGATAGTGTTGAGGATACATATTATGTAGTAAAACAACTTACAGAACACTTTTTAAGAGAAGGTATAATTCCGATGTTTTTAGGAGGTAGTCAGGATTTAATGTATCCTATATATCGTGCGTTTGATGAATTTCAACACATGATAAATGTTGTTAATGTAGACTGTAGATTTGATTTGGGTGATATAGATTTACCTATTACTTCTCGCAGTTATGTTGGTAAAATGATTGCGCAAGAACCTTATAATCTATTCAATTATAGTAATCTAGGTTTTCAGACTTATTTTAATTCACAAGATGAAATAGATCTTTTAGATAGGATGTATTTCGATGCCATACGATTGGGATATCTAGATAATGACATTACATTAGCTGAGCCTGTTCTTAGGGACGCAGATATTGTAGGGATAGACATGAGTGTAGTGAGGGCAGGAGATCTTTCCTACAAAAAAGCAAACCCAAACGGACTTGATGGAAAGCAGGTATGCAGTTTATCGAGATATGCTGGGATAAGTGATAGGCTTAAAGTCTTTGGGATTTTTGAAATAAATAGTGAAAGGAATTCTGGAGCACAACTTGCTGCAGAGATGATTTGGTACTTTATCGAGGGTGTTAATTATCGTAGTTTTGAGTATCCTGTCGATATCTCAGATGGATGTATGATCTATAAGGTGCCTATTGATGACGAAGTTCTTACCTTTTACAAATCTAACGACAGTGGTCGCTGGTGGATTGAATTACCTTTTATTTCAAATGTTAATAATAAACTAAAACAAAATACGTTATTACCATGCGATCGACGAGATTATGAAATGGCATGTGATCAGATTCTTCCTGATAGATGGTTGAAAGCGAGACGTAAGAACGAAATATAGATATGGAATCTATCTTTATTATAATTTATTGATAAAAAAAAGTTGTGGAATCGAAATCTTTTAGATAGGTTTACGGCCTTAATTCATAAAGAAAACTTAAAATACCCTTATGAAAAAGTTATTTGTCCTTTTAGCAGTAGCATCACTTTTTGCAAGTTGTGGAAAAGGAGACCGAGGAATGGTTACAGGAGAGCGTGGAAAGAAATGGCATCCAGAAAAACCTTATGGTATGACGTTAGTGCCAGGTGGTGCATTTATTATGGGTAAATCCGATGATGATATCGCAGCAACTCGTAACGCACCTACTAAGACCGTTACAGTTCCTTCCTATTACATGGATGAAACTGAAATTACCAATGCAGAATACCGTCAGTTTGTTTACTGGACTAGAGATTCTTTGTTCAGAACTAATCTTGCGATTATGGCTGATGAGAATGGAGCTCTTCCTGGAGATGATGGAATCGGTGAGTTTGCATTTCTTGATGCTGAAGGAGCTGAGGGAGATGAATTAACGCCTTGGGAACAATATGTTCAAGATAACTATGTAGGATTAGGTCCTACAGGTTATGAAGGTCGTAAGTTGAATCACGATATTGATTTGATTTGGGATACGGAAGATATGCCAGATGAGTTTTACGCAGAAGTTTATGATAATATGATCATACCTTTTGAAGAAGCTTATAACGGTGAGCGTACTATAGATACAGAGAAAATTATCTTTACTTATACGAGTCTTGATGTGAATGCCGCGGCTAGAAATCGTGATGAATCTAAGTCAAGAAAAGATTTTATAGAACAAGTTCCTGTGAAAATCTATCCTGATACAACTGTGTGGATTCGTGATTTTAACTACAGTTATAACGAGCCTATGCATAATGATTATTTCTATCATGAAGCATATAGTGATTATCCTGTAGTAGGTGTTAACTGGAATCAGGCTAAAGCTTTTTGTCAGTGGAGAACATTGTATCACAATGCTTATCGTAAGCAAAGAAATGTAGAGCGTGTGAATGAATACCGTCTTCCTACTGAGGCAGAATGGGAGTATGCTGCTCGTGGTGGTCTAGAAGGAGCGACTTACCCTTGGGGTGGTCCTTATGCAAAGAATGACAGAGGTTGTTTCTTAGCTAACTTTAAACCTTTAAGAGGTGATTATGCTGCTGATCAAGCTTTGTATACTGTAGAGGCAGAGTCTTACGAGCCTAACGAGTATAATCTTTACAATATGGCAGGTAACGTATCAGAATGGGTGAATTCTTCTTACGAAGCTGGTGCATATGAACATATGTCTTCTATGAGTCCTGTAGTGAATGATGCTAACAATAAACGTAAAGGTGTACGTGGTGGATCATGGAAAGATGTTTCTTATTTCCTTCAAGTAGGTACACGTGATTATGAATATCAAGATAGCGCAAGAAGTTACATAGGTTTCCGTACAGTACAGTCGTACATGGGTACTGATGTTACTCTTAATGCTGCAACTAACTAGATTTTCAATCAAGTAAATAATAACTTAACTTAACTTAACTTAAAAACTTAACACAATGGCACAGTCTAAAACAACAAAGAAAATATTTAACATGGCTTACGGTATCGGAGCCTCTGTAGTAATTGTTGGAGCATTATTTAAAATTCTTCACTGGGATTTTGGATACGGTTTCTCAGGGAATAACCTTCTTATGATCGGTTTGATTACAGAAGCAGTTATTTTCTTTATCTCTGCATTTGAACCAGTAGAAGATGAATTAGACTGGTCTCTAGTATACCCAGAATTAGCAGGTGGACAATTAGCTAATAAAAAAACTGTTAAAAAAGAAGAGCAACCTAAAGATGCTCAAGGATTATTATCTCAAAAATTAGATGCTATGCTTAAAGAAGCTAAGCTTGATGGTGAGTTAATGTCTAGTTTAGGTAACAGTATCCGTTCTTTTGAAGGTGCTGCTAAAGGAATTGCTCCTACTGCTGAAGCAATGTCTTCAACTAAAAAATATTCAGAAGAAATGGCTCTTGCTGCTGCTCAAATGGAATCTTTAAACAGCCTTTATAAAGTTCAAGTTGAAAGCTCTTCTCGTCAAGCACAAGCAAATGAAGCCATCGCAGAAAATGCGACAAAACTTCAAGAGCAAATGGCAGGTCTTACTAATAACTTGTCTTCTCTAAACGGAGTTTATGGTAACATGTTAGGAGCTATGAAAGCTTAATTAGTTTATTATTAAAACTATTATTAACAATAACTAATTAGAATATTATGGCAGGAGGAAAACAGTCCCCAAGACAGAAGATGGTAAACCTGATGTATCTGGTTTTTATCTCAATGTTAGCATTGAACATGAGTAAAGAGGTGCTTAATGCATTTGGTTTACTTAATGTAAATATAGAAGAAAGTAATGTTGCTGCAACTGCAAAGAACGAGTTGGCAATGAATGGTTTGTCAGAACTTGCAAATGAACAACCTGATCAATACGGTGATGCAAAGAAAAAAGGTCAATTGGTTGATCAGGTTTCTAAAGAGTATTTTTCATATTTAGAAGAGTTAAAGAATGAAATGGAAGGTACTGTAGAAAATCCATCGGATTATGCAGTAATGGATAAGGGTGATTTTCTTGATGTTAAATTTTTAGAAGGAGGAGTAATTACTAAAGATGGTCAAGAATTTTTAGATCGTATGAAGGGATATAGAGATGCTGTAAAAGCTGCTGTTCCTGAAAATGTTGAGCTAAATAATGACTTAGATAAAAAGTTTACGCCTAATGATGTTACTAATAAGGATGGTAAGGAAATTCCTTATTTAGATTATCATTATAAAGGTTATCCTTTAATTGCTTCTATAGCAAAGATTACATTACTACAGAGTGAGGTTAAAAATACTGAGTCTCAAGTTTTAAGTAGTTTGATTAGTAAAGAACAAGCTAGTGCTTTAAGTGTTACCAAGCTTACTACTTTGATGGAACAACCTAAGTCGGCTTACTATAACGGTGAGATTTTTGATGGTAGTATTGTTTTAGGAAAAAAAGATCCTAATTTCAAGCCTACAAAAGTTGAATTAAAGCTAGATGGTAGAAAGCTATCTGAGAATCAGTATTCTATTGAGGCAGGTAAAATTGTATTAAAAGTAGGTGCTGGTGCTCCTGGAGATCATAAGATTACTGGTCAGTTAATATTTATGGAAAATGGTAAAGAAGAGCCAATCGAAGTTGATCAGTCTTTCGCAACTATTCCTAAACCTAACTCAGCAACTATTGCTGCTGATAAGATGAACGTTGTTTATCGTGGTGTTGCTAACCCAATGACTATCTCTTTTGCAGGTATTTCAGGAAATAGCGTAAACGCTTCTGCTCCTGGTTTAACTAAAAAGAGTGGTAACAGTTATATGATGAGTCCTGGTGCAGGTAAAACTGTTAAAATTAATGTTACAGGAACTTTACCTGATGGAGCAAAAGTTTCAGATTCCAAAGAATTCCGTATTAAGAATTTACCTCGTCCAACCGGTATGATAAGTAAGTCTTATGAAAATGTTAGTAAGACACGTTCTAACTTAGGTATTTCAACGGTTTCTGCGGAGTTTTTAGACTTTGACTTTGACTTGAAACCTCGTGTTACTGGTTTCTTATTTAAGGTTCCTGGACAGCCATCTGTACCTGTTTCTGGTACTAAGTTGAGTTCAGCTGCAAAGAATACTTTGAAGAAAGCACGTAAGGGAGATATCGTTCAGATTACTAAGATCAAGGCAGCATTGCCTGGTGTTAATGTGAAGAGTGTTTCTGACATTGCTATCGAAATTACAGATTAATAAAAATTTAAATTCAAATTATGAATAAGATCATAGTTTTATTAGCAGCAGTTGTTCTTTCAGGGACAGCTTATGCACAAAACAATATCCTTAACGCTAAAAGTCCTGCTGAATTCGGTACTAAAACCGAATCTCAAATGGAAAATGATAACGATAAGCCTTTACCATATGGTTTTGTTGGAGATCGTGATATCTTATGGCAACGTACGGTATGGGAATCTATTGATCTTGATGAGAGAGTTAATTTCCCATTGTACTACCCTGTAGATACAAATTATGTAGGAAAGGAACGTCGTTCTTTGTATCACGTGTTAACTAAAGCAGCTATGTCTGGTGAGATTACTCTTTTCGGTGATTCCTATTTTAATGAAGCTCGTGAATTTAAAGATATTGAGAGTACTTTAAAAAGTCAGATTATTACTAATGCTGGTATTGATGTTCTTAATGACGAAGGAGTTGTTGTTGATGAAGGGGTTAGACCTTTAGATATCGATACTACTTATAATATTCCTGGTTTTGATGAATATATTGAGACTAAGACTATAGGTGCAGATGATGTAAAGGAATATAGAATTAGAGGTTTGTGGTATTTTGATACACGTCAAAGCGAGTTGAGATATAGATTATTGGGTATTTGTCCAGTTACTCCAGATGTAAACTTCCCAGATGACCCAACAGGTGTTGAATTGTTTTGGATTTATTATCCCGATGCAAGAGAGATGTTACATAATTCAAAAGCTTTTAATACTTTGAATTCTGCAAGACCTATTTCTTTTGATCACATCCTAAATTCTAGAAGATTCAACGCTCTTATTTATAAGATGGATAACGTTCAAGGAGATAGAGAGATCGATCAATATATTTCTGATAACTCTATGATGCAACTTTTAGAGTCTGATAGACTTAAGGAGATCGTTCGTAATTTTGAAATTGATATGTGGAACTATTAATCGTTCACATTTAATATTATTAATGCCTCGCAATAGCGAGGCATTTTTTTTGCTTTGAATTTTGAATCATATTTGTATCTTATATCATCTTTATTAATATTATGAGTTTTAAAAAATCAGTGGATGTAGTTATTGTAGGTTCTGGAATTGCAGGTTGTACATTAACCTGGCAGTGGATTTTAAAGGGTAAATCTGTTGTAATGATTTCAGATATAGATAAAGGATCTTCAGCTGTTGCTGCTGGTGTTTATAATCCTACTATATTGAAAAGATTTACTAGTGTGTGGAAGTCTAGGGAGCAATTAGAGGTTCTTAACTCGTTTTATCCTCTAGTGGAGCAAACGGTAGGTGTTTCTTTTTTGCATCCTATTAATATTCTTAGAAGATTTCATGACGATAAAGAAATTAAGACATGGTTGAAAAAATCTCATAAGGAGGATTTAAAGGATTTCATGTCTCCGGACATTGTGGATCTTGAGATGGTTGGTATTGATGCTCCATCTAATTTTGGTTTGGTAAAAGAAACCGGTTGGTTAGATACTTTAGGTTTTATGAATGCTAGTTTAAATTATCTAAAGAGTCGGTCTTCTTTGCTTACCGAGTCCTTTGATTTTGATCAATTGTCTCATCAAGAAGATCATATTTGTTATAAAGATATTAGAGCAGATAAAATCATCTTTGCTGAAGGTTTTAAAATGCGATCTAATCCTTATTTCAGTGATCTACCTTTGCAGGGTAATAAAGGTGAAGTGCTTACTATTAAAGTGCCTGGTCTTAAATTAGATCATATTATTAAATCTTCTGTTTTCTTGATGCCTTATATAGATGATTTATTTTGGGTAGGCGCCACGTATAGTAGAGATGATTTTACAGATAATTCTACAGAAGTCGCAAAGGAGTTTTTGACTTCTAGATTAGAACGTTTCTTGAGCTTGCCTTATGAAGTGGTAGACCACAAGCACGGTATAAGACCTACCACTTTAGATAGGAGACCTTTTATAGGATCACACAAAGATTATAATAACTATTATGTATTTAATGGTATGGGTAGTAGAGCTGTGTTGATTACGCCTTGGGCTGCTCAAAACTTGTTCGATAGTATATATTATGACACAGATATTAACGAAGAAATGAATGTGAATAGATGCTATAAATAATTCACATTAGAGTATGTATTATAATCATAAAAGCCGCTTTAAAGTATTTAAAGCGGCTTTTATGATGTGTGAGAAACTCAGAGAACTATCTTTTTTTGTCCTTTGTTTTATCATAATCCATAAATATATTGATCCATATATTTCTAGAGACTCTTATCACCATGGGTAGGCTAAAAATCGATATCAATGTGATAGCTATAAAAATATTCCATCTTGATAAGTCCAGTATGTAATATCCCAGTACAAAAGTGGCGATTGCTATTGCTACACCTACTCCATAACTCACATACATCGATCCATAGAAGAAACTAGGTTCGATTTTATACTTAGTATCACAGTGACTGCACCTTTCATTCATTTCCTGTGTTTTACTAGGATTATAGAGATTGCGACTGGTGTACATGGACTCATTTTGGCATACAGGACACGTTCCTGTAAAAATGCTGTATAATTTAGTACCTTTTAGCATAAGAAAGTTTTAGTGTTAACGCGCAGTTGCGCATCTTTGCAAAGATACAAAACGACTATGCTCAACGTTCACGATTTACATGTAAGTTTCGGTGGAGAACCGTTATTTGAAGAAATTACTTTTAGACTTAATCCGGGAAACCGTGTGGGTTTAATAGGTAAAAATGGTGCTGGAAAATCTACACTTTTAAAAGTTATTTCTGGAGATATTCCTTATGACCAGGGTAATATAGCTATCGAGAAAGATATCAGTATAGGTTTCCTAAAACAAGACATCGATTTTGTAAAAGGGCGTACGGTTTTAGAAGAGGCGTATACCGCTTTCGCGAAAGCGAGACAAATAGAAGCTCAAATAGAGGAGATAAATGAACAATTAACCACTAGGACAGATTATGAATCTGACTCGTATTCTAAATTGATTGAAGACATCGGTGATCTTAATCATGAATACGAAATTATAGGTGGTTATCAATACAAAGGAGAAACAGAGAAGATTCTTAAAGGTCTTGCTTTTAAGCCAGAGCAATTTGATAAACTAACAGATGAGCTTTCTGGTGGGTGGCGCATGAGAATAGAACTTGCAAAGCTCTTATTAGAAAAACACGATATTCTTTTATTAGATGAGCCTACTAACCACCTTGATATTGATTCCATACTTTGGTTAGAATCATTTTTACAAACTTATCCAGGAGCAGTCGTTATAGTAAGTCACGATAAGATGTTTCTAGATAACGTAACTAATCGTACCATAGAGATAAGTCTAGGTCGTATTTATGATTATCCTAAACCTTATACTAAGTTTCTAGCCCTACGTGCAGAGATACGCGAGCAGCAGGCAGCTACCTTTAAGAATCAACAAAAGGAGATAGAACGTACAGAAAAGTTAATTCAAAAATTTAAAGCCAAAGCCAGTAAAGCTACCATGGCACAGTCGCTAGTTAAAAAACTAGATCGCATGGATGTGGTGGAGATAGAGCAGACAGATAATGCTGCAATGAATATAAATTTTGCTAAGTCCATACAGCCTGGTAAAATAGTTCTAGAAATCGATCAGGTGAGTAAATCATTTGGTGATAAAGATGTTTTAGATAAAGTAAGCCTTACTCTAGAACGTGGTAAACGTGTTGCTTTTGTTGGGCAAAATGGAATGGGGAAATCTACATTGGCAAAAATTATTGTTGGAGATGTAAAGGCTCAAGGTGATATTAGTTTAGGACACAATGTTCAATTAGGATATTTTGCACAAAATCAAGCTGAGTATTTAGACGGTGAGAAAACAGTTCTTGACATTATGCTAGATGCTGCGACAGACAGTAATAGAGTAAAAGTACGTGATATGTTAGGTTCTTTTCTTTTTAGAGGAGACGAGGCAGAGAAGAAAGTGAAGGTGCTTAGTGGTGGAGAACGTAACAGGCTAGCGCTTTGTAAGCTGTTATTGCAACCATTTAATGTACTTATAATGGATGAGCCTACTAACCACCTAGACATTCAGTCTAAGAATGTGCTTAAAGCTGCGTTAGTAAAATTTGACGGTACATTAATAGTGGTTTCTCACGATAGAGAATTCTTGCAAGGTTTAACAGAGACTGTTTACGAGTTCCGTGATCATAAATTAAACCTCTATTTAGGTGATATAGATTATTACCTAGATAAAAGAAAGGCCGATGATATGAGGGCGATTGAAAAAGTAGAAGTGGTTAAGGATGTTTCGCTTTCGCGAAAGCAAGAAACAGAAAAGAAACAACTCTCTTATGAAGATCAGAAAAAACAAAAATCTCTTAATAATAGGCTGTCAAAGGCAGAAGCCAAGATCAATGACTTAGAAAAAACCATTCAAAAACTAGATGCAGAACTTGCTGCAAATTATGATGAGTTGGTTAAAAAAGAAGGTTTCTTTGATGGCTATCAGGCAAAAAAGAAGGAGTTAGAAGAGTGGATGACTAAGTGGGAAACTGTGTCTGAGCAGCTGGATGCCATGTAAGTTTCTTTATGTAAATTTTAACAATAACAGTTTAGACCTTTTATAGTTTTGCTGGTCTCAACGTTATTAAAATTTAAACATGCGCAAAGCAATACTCTCTATACTTGCTGTTATAATTATCATTGGAGCTTTTTTTGTCTCACAAATGATTGCCGATAGCAAAACCGCTCCTAAACCCATAGTAAAAAAGGACGTTAAAATCGTTGTTACAGACACGATCCAAAACACAACAGTACCTATTATAATTCCGGCAAATGGAATTTTACAAGCTAAAAAGCGTGTAGAATTATATGCAGAAGTAAGTGGTGTTTTTAATTCTACTGGTAAGCTTTTTAGAAAAGGTCAAGAATACAGCGCAGGTCAGACCATGATAAGCATGGATAACAGAGAATTTTATGCACAAGTACAAAGTGCTAGAAGTAATCTTAATAATCAAATCACTGCAATCATGCCCGATTTAAGACTGGATTATCCAGATTCTTACGCACAGTGGCAGTCCTATCTTTCTAACTGGAATAGTAATGCGAGTACTCCAGCTTTACCTACTGCTGTTAACGAGCAAGAAAAGTACTTTATTACAGGACGTAATATCTATACTACTTATTATAACATTAAAAATCTAGAAAGTCGTTTAGGTAAATATAGAATTACCGCTCCATTTAAAGGTGTACTGACAGAGGCTATGGTTACTGAGGGTACTTTAATAAGAAGCGGACAGCAACTAGGAGAGTTTATACAGACTGGATCTTATGAATTACAGGTGGCAATAAGTGCAGATTTTGCCGACTTGTTGAAAGTAGGAGAAGAAGTAGAGCTTAAAAATATTTCTAGTTTAAAATCTTACAAAGGCAAGGTGACTCGTATTAATGGAAAGGTAGACCAAGCATCTCAAACTATTACTACTGTTATAGAAGTAAATAACGACAGCCTTAAAGAAGGTATGTACCTTACAGCAAATCTGGATGCACAACAAATTGAAGATGCGGTAGAGTTGGACCGAAGTTTAATACAAAATGAGAATCAATTATTTGCTGTTAACGATGGTAAACTAGACTTGATAACTGTACAGCCTATTCATTACTCGGATAAAACAGTTGTGGTTAAAGGTATCAAAGATGGGACGGTTATAATATCTCAATCAGTTTCTGGAGCTTATCAAGGAATGATAGTAGAGACAGAAGAAACTGCGAGTAAGGCTAGTAATGAAGAGTTAGATTCTAAAAAAGCAGCATGAGATCAATAATAGGTTATTTCATAAAGCATAGTGTTGCTGTAAATGTCGTAATAGTAGGGATGATAATTTTTGGAGTTTTTGGGATGGTTTCCCTTAAATCTTCATTTTTCCCGCTTACTGACTCAAAAATTATAAATATAAGCGCAACTTATCCTGGAGCATCGCCTCAAGAGATAGAAGAAGGTGTTGTACTTAAAATTGAGGATAATCTTAAAGGTATAGAGGGAATAGATAGGGTAACTTCTGCTTCTCAAGAGAATGCAGGAAGTATTACGGTAGAGATCCTGAAAGGTTACGATATCGACTTCATGTTATTAGAAGTGAAAAACGCGGTAGATCGTGTTCCTTCTTTTCCAGTGGGTATGGAGCCGTTAGTTGTTTCTAAAGGAGTCGAATCTAGACCTACTATCTCTTTTGCACTTAGTGGTGAAGATGTGCCACTTAAAACCTTAAAGCAACTAGCTAGAGAGATAGAAAATGATCTAAGAGGTATA
Organism: Nonlabens sp.; assembly: GCF_039941875.1. Lineage (GTDB taxonomy): Bacteria > Bacteroidota > Bacteroidia > Flavobacteriales > Flavobacteriaceae > Nonlabens. The sequence continues at coordinate 45,134 of NZ_JBDVDQ010000015.1, forward strand.
GATGGTATTTCTCAAATAGCCATAGAAGGATATCCTGATGAAGAAATTGAGATCGCTGTAAATGAAAATACACTTAATGGATATGGTCTTAGTTTTCAAGACATTTCTGATGCTGTATCCAGCTCAAATATCCTTACCACTGGTGGTAATATTAAAACAGATACAGAAGAATACCTGATTAGAGCAAATAGTAGGTCTTATTATGGAGATGAATTAAGTCATATCCCTGTAAAAACATTGTCAGACGGTACAAGTATTCTTTTAAAAGATGTGGCAATAATTAGAGATCGATTTTCTGAAACGCCTAATGCTACTTATTTTGATGATAAACTTGCTGTTAATATTACAGTAACCAGTACAAATGCCGAGGATTTAATAGACGCGGCAGATAAGGTGAAGGAATATATAGAAAACTACAACCAGAGATTTACTAATGTACATTTAGATATTGTTAGGGACCTTTCTGTAACCTTGAATCAGCGTACAGCACTATTGACAGAAAACGCTATTGTCGGTATGTTATTAGTACTGTTATTTCTTTCAGTGTTCTTAAACACGAGATTAGCATTTTGGGTAGCATTTGGTTTACCTATTGCATTTTTAGGAATGTTCATATTTGCAGGTCAGTTTGATGTTACCATAAATGTACTTTCCCTCTTTGGGATGATTATCGTGATAGGTATTCTAGTAGATGATGGTATTGTAATAGCCGAAAATATCTACCAACATTATGAAGATGGTAAGTCACCAGTGCAAGCAGCTATAGATGGTACAATGGAGGTGATTCCGCCTATTTTAAGTGCTATCATAACGACATTACTGGCTTTTTCCACATTCTTATTCTTAGAAGGTAGGATAGGAGATATTTTTGGGGAAGTCTCAGTCATTGTTATTTTAACACTTGTTGTATCGCTGGTAGAAGCACTGGTTATACTGCCAGCTCACTTAGCACACTCTAAAGCTTTACAGCCTAAGTCAGATAAGCCTAAGAAAGGTATTGCTAAGGCATTTCAAAAAATGCGAGTGATTAATGAATATGGAGATAAATCTATGAACTGGATGCGTGATAAACTGTACGCACCTGTTTTAAGATTCTCATTGTCTAACAAGCTCTTTGTTTTCTCATTATTCTTCGCGGCTTTATTTTTAACAGTAGGTTCTATGAATGGAGGTATTATTAAAAGAGCCTTCTTTCCACGTGTATCAAGTGATCAAGTTACAGTTACACTGGCTATGCCTAACGGTACATCAGAGTTTATAACAGACTCGATTATCAACTCCATAGAGGTAAAAGCGCTTCAAGTAAATAAAGAGTTTACAGCAAAATATTTACAAGATGAGATTTATGGTGATAGCATACAGTTGTTTGAGAATATCATCAAATCACAAACATCGTCGTCATCAGCTAGTTTACGTATCAATCTATTGCCTGGAGAAAGTAGGCCAGATGATCTAGATGCGGCTATAGTGTCTAATTATTTGAGAGATCTTGTAGGAGTTATCCCTAGTGCAGAAACTCTTACTTATGGTTCTGGTGGTAACTTCGGTGGTAGTCCTGTGGCAGTTTCTTTACTTAGTAATGATATTACAGAGCTTAAAGCTGCCACAGCAGAGTTTAAAGAAATACTAGCAGCAAATCCTTTATTGAAAGATATAGAGGATAATGACCCTGCTGGTATAAAAGAAATCAATCTAGTATTAAAAGAAACAGCCTATTCACTAGGTCTTACTACTAGAACAGTTATGGCGCAAGTACGATCTGGTTTCTTTGGGACAGAGGCGCAACGTTTTCAGCGTGGTCAGGATGAAATTAGAGTATGGGTGCGTTATGATAGAGATAATCGTAATAGTATAAAAGACTTAGATGAGTTTAGAGTATTAACTCCTGCTGGTGACCGTGTGCCACTTAGAGATGTAGCATCTTACACCGTAGAAAGAGGTGATGTTGTTATTAATCACTTAGAAGGTAGAAGAGAGGTTCTTATTAGCGCAGACCTTAAAGATCCGAGCCAGGATGCTACAGAGATATTAGAGAATATTAAGGCAGAGGTTATTCCTAGTCTACAAAACAAATATCCAACTATATCGCCTAATTATTTGAGTGGACAAGCACGTGAGGCAGATAAATTTTTATCAAGTCTTGTTGTAGCAGGACCTGTTATCTTGCTGTTGATTTATTTTGTGATTGCATTTACCTTCCGTAGTTGGTTGCAACCTATAATGCTTATTGTTCTTATTCCTTTTAGCTTTGTGGCTGTAGGATGGGGACACTGGATTCATGGTTTTCCAGTTAATATTTTATCACTACTTGGTATTATTGCCTTGATAGGTATTATGGTAAATGATGGACTTGTACTTATAGGTAAGTTTAATAGCTCCATAAAAGAAGGGTTAAGTTTTGACGATGCTCTTTTTGAGGCAGGAAAAAGCCGTTTTAGAGCTATTTTCTTAACCTCAATAACTACTATAGCTGGTCTTGCACCACTATTATTAGAAAAGAGTAGACAAGCTCAGTTTTTAAAACCTATGGCCATTTCTATTTCTTATGGTATAGCAATGGCTACCGTATTAACCTTGGTTATGTTACCACTGTTTTTAAGTTTTGGTAATAGTGCAGAGGCTGCTATATATTGGTTACGTACCGGTAAAAAGGCTAAAAAAAGAGATTTGACAGGTATCGCACCAGAGCAAAACGAACTAGATAGTGATGAAAATGAATAAGCAATTATATAGTTTAGGTCTTGTTATGTGTTTCGCTTTCGCGAAAGCGTACTCACAACAAATTACAGAGACGTTACTAAGTAGAGAGCAAGCTGTTGAGCTCATGCTAGAAAATAACTACGGAATTAAAATAGCTAACAATACGACTGAAATTGCTGAGAATAATGCAGGTATCCTAAATTCAGGTTACTTACCTTCTTTGCAGGGAACGGCTAGTGCTAGTTATGATGATACAGATTCTACTACTGACTTTGATGGTGCTCTAGATGAAAGCGGAGTGCCGCGCACAAACATTGAAATCAATGATGCCGAAACCAGGCAGTACAATGCTGGTGTTGCTTTAAATTATACATTATTTGACGGATTAGGTAGGTTGTATAATTACAAGCGTTTAAAAGAGCAATATAGTTTAAGCAAATTAGACGCTCGAGCGACTGTAGAGAATACGACTTTACAATTAATGAGTGTTTACCTAGAAATTTCAAGAATTACAGAAAACTTAAGTGTTTTTGAACAAACGTTAGAAATTTCTAAAAAGCGAGAAGAGAGAGCGCAGTACCAGTTTGAGTACGGTCAGGTAAATAAGCTAGAGGTGCTCAATGCGAGAGTAGATATAAATACGGATAGTGTAAATGTTCTTAATACCAGACAACAACTACGCAATACTAAACGCGATCTTAATTTGTTATTAAATAGAGATTTAACTAGTGATTTTGAGGTAGATACTACTATCGTTCTTCAAAATTTATTGAAAGTAGATAGTTACTTGGAAAAGGTAAGTGAAAATAACATACGTCTATTGCAGTCTGCATCTACTTTACAGATAAGTGATTATGATATAAAAACAAGTAAAGCACTGTTGCTACCTACTATAGGTTTATCTGGTTCTTATGGTTGGAATCAATTAGATAGTCCGTCTAGTGCTTTCTTTCCTGCTACTACGAGGACTAGTGGTTCTTTTACTCTAGGGGCATCTTTAACATGGGATATATTTGATGGAGGTAGGAGTATTACTGGGCTTCGTAATTCACGTATAGCTTATAAGAATGAAGAATTATCTAAAAAGCAAATAGAACAAGAAGTAAGCAGGGATATCGCCAATGCTAAAGGTAACTATACAAATGCACTTGCTATTTATAGAATGCAACAACAAAATGTGCTAACTAATAATAGTAATTTTGAAAGGACTGAAGAGCAGTTTAAACTGGGACAAGTAAGTAGTATCGAGTTTAGACAGGCACAGGTGAATCTATTAAATGCAAAAACTATTGAGAATCTAGCAAAATATGATGCAAAACTAGCCGAGTATCAATTACTCCAACTAGCTGGTCAATTGCTTAATATCCCTTTATGATAGAACATTTTTTCATGTGTCCTCATTGCTGGCAAGAGATATCTATGTTGTTAGATCCAGCATATTCACAGGTTTATGTTGAGGATTGTGAAGTGTGCTGTAATCCCATTGAGTTAAAAGTAAGTTTTTTTGATGGTGAAATGTCTGGTTTTGAGGCAAGAGAGATAGGGCAGTAAAAGTTTTTTAAAAAAAGCTTGTGTAAGGTTTAAAGGCTGCGTATATTTGCAGCCCATTAGAACAGGAAGTTGTTAGAGTAATGATCTGAAGTTGTAAAACAAGTAACTGATAGTTTTTAAATCGCGAGGTAGAGCAGTAGGTAGCTCGTCGGGCTCATAACCCGAAGGTCGCTGGTTCGAGTCCAGTCCTCGCTACTAAGAAAAAAAGCTCTTGAGAAATCAAGAGCTTTTTTGGTTTTATATATTTTAGTGCGGCCCGTTTTTATGGGAAAACGCTATTTTTATATTAGAATATTTTCAAATGATTTCAAGAACAACCGTAGATGCCGTATTTGACGCTGCCCGTGTAGAGGAGGTGATAGGTGATTTTGTTCAATTAAAGAAATCAGGTTCTAACTTTAAAGGATTAAGTCCTTTTACTGATGAACGTTCACCTAGTTTCATGGTGAGTCCAGTTAAGCAAATTTGGAAAGACTTTAGTTCTGGTAAGGGTGGGAATGCTGTTACTTTTATTATGGAGCATGAGCATTTTACGTTTCCTGAAGCGATAAAGTGGTTAGCTAAAAAGTATGGTATTGAAGTCGAAGAAACAGAACAGACTGATGAGCAGAAGCAAGTTCAAAATGAAAAAGAATCTATGTTTCTTGTTTCTAAATATGCTGCAGAGTGGTTTCATGGACAATTAAAAACTGATGAAGGAAAAGCTATAGGGTATAGTTATTTTAAAGAGCGTGGTTTTACTGATGAAACTATCGATTACTTTCAGTTAGGTTATAATCCAGATCAATGGAGTGCTTTTACAGATGCAGCAATAAAAGCAGGTTATCAACTAGAGTTCTTGAACAAAACAGGTGTTTCAATTGTTAAAGAGGACAAGAAATTTGACCGGTTTAAGGGTCGTGTAATGTTTCCTATACGTAGTCTTTCTGGGCGAGTTTTAGGTTTTGGAGGTAGAATTCTTAATAATGAGAAAAAGGCTGCGAAGTATCTCAATTCTCCACAGAGTGAGATTTATGATAAATCAAATGTACTTTATGGTATATACGAGGCAAAGCAAGCTATAGCAAAAGAAGATCTTTGTTATCTAGTAGAAGGTTATACTGATGTAATACAATTGCATCAGGCAGGAGTGAAGAATGTGGTTTCTAGTTCTGGTACTGCGCTTACTAGTCAGCAAATTAGATTAATTCAACGACTTACTAAGAATATTACTGTATTGTATGATGGTGATGCAGCTGGAATGAGAGCGGCTATACGAGGTACCGACCTTATATTAGAAACTGGGATGAATGTGCGTGTGTGTACTTTCCCTGATGGGGAGGACCCTGATTCTTTTGCAAAATCTCATACAGAATCTGAAATAGTAGATTTTCTTTCTAATAATGCTCGTGATTTTATCTCTTTTAAATCTAGTCTTTTAAAAGAGGAATCAGCAGGTGATCCTATCAAGAAAGCTGACATGATCAGGGATATAGTAAATAGTATAGCAAAAATTCCTGACGATATTTCTAGGGAGATTTATGTTAGAGAAAGTGCTGCTATTCTCGATATAGGTGAAGATGTATTATTTTCTACGCTAGCTCAAGTTCGTAATTCTGGACTTATAGAACAAAAGAAGAAGCAAGTTAAAGAGCAGGCACAGGCGCCTATGACTAAAGTGGAAGCTTCTTCTGAAAATGTAAATGTAGACCGTAGAGGGCTATTAGAACGATCTATTATTGCTATCTTGTTATTGTACGGTGGTAAAGATGAGGTTTTTGAAGATGAATATATTCAGGATGGTAGTGGTGTAGAAGTCGAATATGAAACAGTAAAAGGAGAACAACGTGTGTATGAGAAAATTTACATGGACTTGCACTCTGATGAGATTAAGTTTGCTAATTCTGATTTTCAAGCAATTTATACTAAGATAATTGATGTTCTATTGTTGGAGCAAAAGCTAGACGTTCAATTGATACTGTCAGCTTTTGAGGGTGAATATGCAAGTGTCATTGCTGATATAACTATGTCAGACGATAAGTATAGTCTTCATGATTGGGAACGTAATCAGATTTTTCCAAAGCACAAAGACCAGTCGGTGTCTGAATATACTAGCCAGGTGTTATTGCATTTCCGACAATTTTTGATCTACGATCTAGTGGAAAATATCAATAGAATTATCGCAAAGAATTCTCCTGAAGTAGATAACCAAGAAGCTTTAAGGCAAGTAATGGATTACAATTTGTTAAGGACTAAAATTGATTTAAAAAACAGAACGGTTATACCTTCTGATGGTTTAAGTAGGTTCCTGTTTAACTAGTGATTTGTAATAAACGTGACTGGTGTATAAGGTCGGCTATATTATCAACGTTTAGTTTTTTAAGTAATCTAGTTTTGTAAGTACTTACCGTTTTCTCATTAATGGATAGCTGCTGAGCTATTTCTTTATTTCGCTTACCTCTAGATAATAAGTTAAGAACTTCTATCTCTCTAGTAGAGAGTTTTTTGAATTTAAGAATGTTACTAGTCTGTTTGTTATTCAATTGATGTTTGATGTCTTCAGACAGAAAAGTCTCTCCACTTGCTACAGTAAGTAATGATTTTCTGATTTCTTTTACAGAGCGCGTTTTTGCTATGTAGCCATTTGCACCTGCTTTTACCGAGCTTATAGCGTATATTTCTTCAGGATGACAACTTACAACTAGAATTTTGATGTCTGGAAAATGGGATCTTATTTCTCTAAGAGAACCGACACCGTTAGAATTGGGTAAATCGACTTCGAGAATTAGCACATCTGGATCGTGTTTTGTGATGCCAGAAATAAGATCTTTACCGTCATCTATTTTGCCTACAAATTGAAAGTCTTTATAGTCTTTCATCATAGCTTTTAACCCTTTATTAAAGATGGGGTGATGGTCTGCTAATAAAATGTCCATTTCTTATTAATTATTGTATCTACAAATATATACAGCTCATAAGTAATTCTTACAAAATCAAGTGTGCGTATTGCCTTACATCACAGAGAATTAGGTGTTAAAAATTACCTAAAATTAGAGGGTATTTCGCACACAGGAATAGGGTTCATCTTATGTTGATTCCTGCTGTTAAATGATAAATAAATGTTTAACACTTCTTGCTCTCTGTTACTTAAATCTTCAACATTATAGCCTTTATTTATTTGATTCATAGCCCATTCTAGCTCGTCATAACTGGCTCCTATTTGGTCTTCATCTGTTTTTTCTGCTCCATAAAGACCATCACTAGGTGCTGCTTTCATGATGCTTTCAGGTACATTTATCAGCTCACCGATGGCATAAACCTCGCTTTTCATCAAATCTGCAATAGGGCTAACGTCCACACCGCCATCACCATATTTTGTGTAAAAACCGACGCCAAAATCTTCTACTTTGTTACCGGTACCTGCCACTAATAATCCATTTACACCACCGTGGTAGTAAAGTGTGGTCATTCTTAGTCTTGCTCTGGTATTACCTAAAGTAAGTTCCACCTGTGGATTAGTGTCTATGCTAGGCATGTTAGATTTGAAAATATCAAAAACAGGTGTTAAGTCACTACGTACGTCAGTAACATTACTAAAGCGTTTTTTTAATTGCTCTATATGCTCTTGCGCTCTGGTCACATGATCTTTATGCTGGTGGATAGGCATTTCTACACAAAGTAGATCTAACCCAGTCATCGCGCATAAAGTAGATGTAACAGCGCTATCTATACCGCCACTTACACCTACTACGTAACCTTTGACTCCAGCTTTAGTAGCATAATCTTTTAACCATTTTACTATATAATCAGTAACTTTATCAGTTTTCATAATCGTATTTTTGCAAGCCTAAAAATAAATAAAATAATAGCGAGTTATTGGTGTATGAAGATTAAGTTATTTAAGTTTTTTGTTATTATCGCTTTCGCGAAAGCGATAACCTCATGCACATCTGGTTCAAAAGTAGAAGAGGAGATTTCTAATATACCTCTAGATGTAGAGTTCGTACAGTTTCATAAAGAGTTTGCAGATGCTCAAAAAGCAGATTTGTCTACGTTGAAAGGAGAGTACCCACTGTTTTTTCCGGTAACAGTGCCTGATAGCGTATGGATGGCAAAAATGGAAGGTAAAGATTCTATACATAATGTATTAGAAAAAGCCGTAGATGATGCTGATTTTAATTATGTGGGAATAGAAGGAGAGTTAGAAGATGTAATGCGCCACGTGGTGTATTATTTTCCAGATTTTGAACCTACTCCTATAGTAACCGTACTGTCAGATGTTAATTACAGACAAAAAGTTATACCTACTGCTAGCCAGTTAATAGTTTCTATAGATACTTATTTAGGTAAGGATCATGAGTTGTATATAGGGATTAATAAATATCAAAGAGAGAATTTAAATATAGAACAGCTACCGGCTGATGCTTCTCTAGCTTATGCACGACTCTTTGTTGAGCCTAGTATGGAGCGTAGTTTATTGGGTAATATGATTTATCATGGTAAGCTGCATTATCTACAAGAATTATTTGCGCCTAACGCAACTGGTGATCAGTTGTTTAATTATACTCCTGAAAAATATATTTTTACTGTGGAGAATGAAGGTGAGATGTGGAGGTATTTTATAGATAACGAACTACTATACGATACAGATTCAAAATTATTATCTCGTTTTATATTACCAGCACCTTTTTCTAAATTCTATTTAGAGGTAGACCAACAGACGCCAGGTGGTGTAGGTCGCTATATAGGTTACAGAATGGTTAAATCATTTATGGATAATAATGAGGTAGATATAGAAACGATGATTCGATTAAAGCCAGAAGAAATTTTTAAACGATCTAAATACAAACCATTACAATAATGTCAGATAATAAAAATAGATCTACTATTAAGATAGGGATCGAACTTGATGAAAATAGAGTGCCAGAACACATAAGATGGAGTGCGCCAGACGGTGGTGTAGATGCTGCAGAGGCTAAGGCTATGATGGTTTCTATGTGGAACAGTGTAGAGAAGGAGTCTTTCCGTATAGATTTATGGACCAAAGATATGCCTGTAGATGAGATGAGAGTCTTTTTTCATCAGACACTTGTTTCTATGGCAGACACCTATCATCGTGCAACAAATGATGATAAAATGAGAGATACGATGATTGATTTTTGCGATTATTTTGCAGAAAAATTAAATCTCAAAGAGAGTAAATAACTCTTTTAAATAAATGGAAGAACCATTATTTGATCATAAGCTATTGATAGAAATGTCATGGTATAAAATGCCCTTCGGTGCTCATAAAGGTAAATTCCTTAGTGAGTTACCGGAGTCGTATTATGTCTGGTTTAGAAGACAAGGGTTCCCTAAAGGTAAGTTAGGTAACTATATGACAACTGTTTTTGATATGAAGGTAAATGGTATCGAAGGTATTTTACGAGAGATACGTAAAAACACGGTTAACGATAGGCCGGTTTTTTAATCGCCTGTCTTATAAGGTATCGTTTATACTACCTATGTAATTAAGTAGTTCTTCTTTTCCTTGATTATTAGAAGAGCTAGTTACAAAGTATGGAGGCATTTCTTCCCATACACCTTCAGTAAGAAACTTTTTATAAGCCTCTACATTACGTTCTAAGGCATTGGGTTTTAACTTATCGGCTTTAGTAAAAATAATACTAAATGGAATACCGCTCTCACCTAGCCATTCCATAAATTCAACATCTATAGGTTGTGGCTCATGTCTTACATCTACTAGTACAAATCCTGAAATCAGTTGCTTGCGTTGTTCAAAATATTTAGTGATAAATTTCTGAAACTTTGCTTTGCTAGTCTTAGATACTCTAGCATACCCATAACCAGGTAAGTCGACTAGGTGCCAAGATTTATTAATTAAAAAATGATTGATTAATTGAGTTTTTCCCGGTCTACCAGATGTTTTAGCTAGGCTCTTCTTATTAGTAAGCATGTTAATTAAAGAAGACTTTCCTACGTTAGATCTACCGATAAATGCGTATTCTGGAATCCCTGAGTTAGGACATCTTTTTACGTCTTGGTTAGATATAACAAATTCTGCGCTAGTAATTTTCATATGGCAAAGGTAATGATTAGTCGGCTAGAATTATGATCAGACGGTTTATAGAAACTGCTTGATTCACGATGACTATGGATTAATGAAGGAAAAGAGATTCTTTAATTATAACTTTCTTTTTTCTAGCCAGCTATTAAGAATTTCATTGAACTCGTCTGGATGTTCCATCATGGCTGCGTGCCCACATTTATCTATCCAGTATAGGTCGCTGTCTGCAAGTTTTTCATGAAACTCGTCTGCAACTGCAGGCGGTGTCACACTATCTTGTTTACCCCAGATAATACAAACCGGAGTTGTCATATTAGGTAAATCCTTAGACATGTTGTGTCTGATCGCACTTTTTGCTATAGCTAGTGTTTTGAGTAATTTGTTACGATCATTAACTGTAGCAAATACTTCGTCTACTATTTCTTTAGTAGCGACAGCAGGGTCATAAAATACATCTTGACTTTTTTCTTTGATGTAATCGTAGTTTCCTTTTTTAGGATAACTCTCACCCATCGCGCTTTCATAAAGACCAGAGCTACCAGTGATTATGAGAGCTTTAATTTTTTCAGGAAATAACTTTGTAGTGACTAGTCCGATATGACCACCTAGAGAATTGCCTAGTAAAATAACTTCTTTCCAGCCCATATGGTCGATAAAGGCGTTGATGTGCTTTGCAAATGTACCGACGCTAGTTTTAATTAGTGGCGTGGTGTACAGCGGTAAAGTAGGCACAACTACTTGATAACCTTTTGAGGGGAAATAATCGATCACACCTTGGAAATTACTCAAACCGCCCATTAAACCATGAAGTATGATTATAGGTGTTCCTTTTCCAGTAATGTAATACTCAAATTTACCGTCTTTGATTAAGTCGTGCGTCATAGGGTAATTCTAAGTGGCAAATATAGTTGTTTTGAATGTAGCAAGATGCCTCAATTTCTTTAGTTTTTAAAGAGATAATTCACTTTTTATTTAAAATAATAAATGTTGCTGTCTCGCTTTCGCGAAAGCGGAATTAACATCCTTTTTAAGTATTAAGTACCAATTCTTAAATTGTTAATAACTAGGGTAGTTATTCAGAATAAGGCTCATTTATCAACAATGTGGTAAAATGTGGTAAAAAGTGGTATTTAATTTCTTATTTTTGATTTAATAGCGCTAAATGGCTATTTCAAGTGAACAACTTTATAGGAACATACGAGTGTAAAACTGACGCCAAAGGGCGATTTATGATGCCAGCTGCTTTAAAAAAGCAACTGACACCGGTCGTTCAGGAAGGTTTTGTGATTAAACGAGCTGTTTTTCAGCCTTGTTTAGAGCTTTATCCTATGAGTCAGTGGAATAAAATGATGGAAAAATTGAACGGTTTAAATCGTTTCAATAGAAAGCATAATGATTTTATACGTCGTTTTACAGCAGGAGTTAAAACTGTTGAGGTAGATGCAAATGGGCGATTACTTATACCTAAGGATCTAATCACCTTTGCTGGAATTACAAAAGAAGTAACCGTTTCAAGTGCGGTGAATATATTAGAAATCTGGGACAAGCAGAAGTATGAAGCGGCTATTGATGACTCGCTAGATGACTTTGCTGATCTCGCTGAAGAAGTAATGGGAAATGACACAATCGACCTCTTATCATAATCCGGTTCTTTTAAAAGAAACCGTAGATGGATTGAATATTAATCCGTCTGGAACGTATGTGGATGTCACCTTTGGTGGTGGTGGTCACTCTCGTGAGATTCTCTCGCGTCTAGGTCCAGGTGGAAGGCTGTTTGCTTTTGATCAAGATACAGATGCGCTTGCAAATACCATAGATGACGATCGTTTCATGTTGATTAATCAAAATTTTGGTTACATGAAAAGATTCTTAAGGCTTTATGGAGCAAAAGAGGTGGATGGAATACTAGCAGACTTGGGTGTTAGTTCTCATCAATTTGACGAGGCTGCGCGTGGTTTTTCAACTCGATTTGATGCTAGACTCGATATGCGCATGAATCAGGATCAAGAGTTAGATGCTGTAGTTGTGGTTAATCAGTATGATGAAGAAGATCTAGTGAGAATATTTAAGGCTTATGGTGAGTTGCGTATTGCGCATAAGTTAGCCAGAAGAATAGTAAGTGCTAGAGAAGAGTCTGAGATATTAACGGTGGCAGATCTCAAGGAGATTTGTTCTCCACTGGTGCCAGAGAGAATTGAGCATAAGCTAATGGCTCAAGTGTTTCAGGCTATACGTATAGAAGTTAATAAAGAGATGGAAGTGCTTTATGATTTTTTAAGACAGTCAGAAGAAGTGCTTAAAGTAGGTGGTAGGTTAAGTGTTATTTCTTATCACTCTTTAGAAGATAGGCCTGTAAAAAGATTTATGCGTAATGGTTTATTTGAAGGAGAGCCAGAGAAGGATGTATTCGGTAGGTCTAGTGTGCCATTTAAAAGAATAGGTAAAATGATTATCCCTTCTCGAGAAGAGATAAAAATTAATAATAGAGCTAGAAGTGCCAAGTTGCGTATAGCAGAAAAGATAGAGAGAGAATAAATGGCTGCCAAAGTGTATGACATATTAAAAGGTAGTTTTTTAACTAACGATGACGCTTTTAAAAACTGGCGTTTCATATTGTTTGCTGCTGTACTCGCAATTGTTATGATTTTTACAGGTCATAGTTATGAGAGAAAAGTGCATAAACTAGCTGCTGTTAATGAACAAGTAACAGAGTTACATAGTGAGTATACTGATTTAGAAAGAAGATTAATGTTTATGCAAATGGAGTCTACCATTGCAAGAAAAATAGGAAATAAAGGAATTGCACCGGCTAAGAATCCGCCGCAAAAAATAGTAATTGTAGAAAAGATAGATGGCAACAACTAATAAAAATATATTGAACAAGATGTACTTGGTGAGTGCACTGTTTGTTGTTGTTGCGTTGCTAGTGGTGGTTCAAATTATTAACATTCAGTTTGTGGAAGGAGACGCGTACCGTGCCAAAGCTGAACAACGTGTTTTTAGAAACGACACTATTCCTTCTACTAGGGGTAATTTATATGATGCAAATGGACAGTTGTTGGCTACATCCATTAGTAAATATGACATACGTTTTGATGCGCTAGCACCGTCTAGTAAAGATTTTAATGAGAATATAGCTGCCCTTGCTGAGGAGTTAGGAAAGAAATTTGACAAATCTAAAAGTTATTATTTACAGAAATTAAGAAAAGCGCATAGTAATAAAAATCGCTACATGCTTATCGCAAAAAATCTCAATTATGGAGATTACAAAGAGATAAGAGAGTTTCCTCTTTTTGAGAAGGGGCCATACCGTGGTGGTTTAATTGTAGAGAAAAGAATAGTTCGCGAGCATCCATTAGGTAAAATGGCAGAGCGTATCGTAGGTTATGATCGTAGGGGAAGTGCTCCTGTAGGATTAGAAGGTGCTTTTGCTCCTTATTTGAGAGGAAGTGATGGTGTTAAATTAGAGCAGAAAATAGGTAAAAATCAATGGAAACCTATTAATAGTGAGAATGAGCTGGATCCCAACGATGGTTATGATGTTTATACTACTATAGATGTGAATATGCAGGATGTTGCACATCATGCATTGCTAAAACAGTTAGAGTATTTTGAAGCAGATCATGGTACTGCGGTAGTAATGGAAGTGGCAACAGGTGAAATAAAGGCGTTATCTAATCTAGGTAGAGGTGATAATGGTAAATATTTTGAAAAGAGAAATTATGCTGTATGGGAATCTCATGAGCCTGGTTCTACATTTAAATTAATGAGTGTAATAGCTGCGCTAGAAGATAAAGTAGTAGATACCAGTACTGTATTTGATACAAAAGGTGGTAAGATTTCTTATTACGGCCGTAATGTGCGTGATTCTAAATATGGCGGTTATGGAAAAATAACAGTAGCTAAGGCTTTTGAGGTTTCTTCAAATACAGCACTGGTGCAAATGATACAGAATAATTATAAATCTAATCCTGAAGATTACGTGGATAGATTATATAGTATGAATCTTAATGAAAAGTTGAATTTGCCTATTAAAGGAGAAGGTGTTCCTATGATACCTCACCCAGATGATAAAAACTGGAGTGGATTGTCCTTGCCATGGATGGGATTTGGTTATGGGGTGCAATTAACGCCTTTGCAAACTCTTACATTTTATAATGCTGTTGCAAATAATGGTGTTATGGTAAAGCCTCGATTAATTAGAGAAGTTAAGTCTAAGGAAAAGGTGATTGAAAAATTTGATCGTGAGATAATAAATCCTGCGATATGTTCTCAAAATACTATTGATAAAGTAAAGGTGATGATGGAAAATGTGGTACAAAGAGGGACTGCAAAAAATCTATACAGTGAAAACTTTTCTATGGCTGGTAAAACAGGAACGTGTCAAACAGAATACTGGAAATCTTCCGGTAATTATATAGCTTCTTTTGCAGGTTATTTTCCTGCAGATAAGCCTAAATACAGCTGCATAGTGGTGATAACAAAACCTAGTGTTAGAAAAGGGTATTATGGTAATATAGTTGCTGGGCCTGTTTTTAAAACAATTGCGCAAAAAATATATGCTAACAACCCTTTAATAGATCAGTTAGAATTGCAAAAAGACCTACCAACATCAATGCTGGCGTCTACAGAGTCTTATTTAAACAAAGCTCATGCTCAAAATGAAGTTTCTTCCATGAAGATTCCTAATTTGATAGGTATGGAAGCTATGGACGCCATTGCGATAGTTGAAAATTTAGGAGCCGATGTGATATTAAAAGGTTCTGGAAAAGTGAAATCACAAAGTCTAAAAGCAGGCACTAAAATATCTCCTTCAGATAAAGTAACTCTAACATTGATATGATGATTCTAAAAGACATATTATATAAAGTCGGCCTAGACATAGTTATAGGCTCCACAGACGTTCAGGTCAATGATATACATTTTGATTCTAGAGCTATTAAGGAAGGTGATCTTTTTGTAGCGATTAAAGGAACAGCTGTAGATGGTCATGATTACATTGAAAAAGCAGTGTCCCAAGGGGCTAGAGCTGTCGTTCTTGAGGTAATGCCAGATTATCAAGATGAGAATGTGACTTATGTGAAAGTTGAGAACGCACATAAAGCATTGGCTTTAATGGCTGCTAACTTTTATGAGAATCCTTCTAGACAACTGAAGTTAGTAGGAGTTACAGGTACAAATGGTAAAACGACTACAACATCTTTGTTATACCAGCTTTTCAAAAAGTCAGGTTTTAAGACAGGTTTAATTTCTACTGTAGAGATATTAATAGATGAAAAAGTAGTTGCTACAAAGCATACAACTCCAGATCCTATGACTATTAATAAGCATCTTGCAGCTATGGTTGCGATAGGTGTAGATTATTGTTTTATGGAGGTGAGTAGTCATGGAATAGCGCAAGAAAGAGTGACAGGCCTTGAGTTTGCAGGTGGCGTGTTTACTAATCTTACTCATGATCATTTAGATTACCACAGCACTTTTGCAGAATATCGAGATGTTAAGAAGAGATTCTTTGATGAGTTGCCTAAAGGTGCATTTGCATTAACAAATCTAGACGATAAGAATGGAGCTGTAATGTTGCAAAATACAAAGGCTAAAAAGTTGGGGTATGCTTTAAAGACATTTACAGATTATCGTGCACAGATCATAGAAAATCAGTTCGGTGGTTTGTTGTTGAAGGTTAATGAGCATGAGGTTTGGTCTAAAATGGTGGGTGAATTTAACGCCTATAACGTTTTGGCTATCTATGCCTGTGCTATAGAATTAGGACTAGAAGAGATAGAAGTGTTAGAAGTTATCTCACAGTTAGAAGGTGTGTCAGGTAGGTTTCAATATTTTACTACAGTTGAAGATAGAATTACAGCTATCGTGGATTATGCTCATACACCAGATGCTCTTAAGAATGTGCTAGAAACGATTAATTCTATACGCACAAGAAATGAGAATGTAATTACTGTAATAGGTTGTGGTGGTGATCGAGATACATCAAAAAGACCTAAAATGGCTCATATCGCTGCTGCTTTAAGTGATCAAGTCATTTTTACTAGTGATAATCCTCGTACAGAAGATCCGCAATTGATTCTAAATGATATGGAAGCAGGAGTAGAACCTCAAGATTATAAAAAGACCATAACTATCCTAGATAGGAGTCAGGCCATAAAAGCAGCAGCAAAAATGGCAGATAAAAATGACATTATTCTAATAGCAGGAAAAGGTCATGAAACATACCAAGAGATAAATGGTGTGCGATCTGATTTTGATGATCGTAAAATAATAGCCGATATCCTTAATAAACTCAACAAGTAACAAATGTTATATTATTTATTTAAATATTTAGAAGAAGAATTTAATATGCCTGGTGCATCACTCTTTGGTTTTATAACCTTTAGAGCGGCTATTGCATTTGTTCTTTCTCTAGCGTTTTCTACCATATATGGTAAGCGCATTATTACATTTTTACAAAGACAACAAGTGGGTGAAACCGTGCGTGATCTTGGACTAGAAGGGCAGGCGCAAAAGGCTGGTACACCTACCATGGGTGGTGTTATAATTATTCTAGCCACTTTAATACCAGTATTTCTATTATGTCAGCTAGATAATATTTATGTGGTTATGCTTATTATCACTACAGTATGGATGGGGTTAATAGGTTTTACAGATGATTATATAAAAATATTTAAGAAAGATAAAGGAGGCTTAAAAGGAATATTTAAAGTAATAGGTCAGGTAGGTTTAGGTGCTATTATAGGTTCTATCATGTTTTTTCATGATGGAGTTACTATAAAAGAAGAAAAAGTAAACCCAAAGAACTCACAAGAATTGATTACTCAAAACTCGCCTATAGAGTTTGAAGCGGCAAAAAAATCTACTAAAACAACTATTCCTTTTGTAAGAGATAACGAGTTTGATTATGCGAGCTTAATAGACTGGATAGATCCTAGTCTTGCAAACTGGGCTTGGTTAGTTTTTATACCTATAGTAATCGTAATAGTGACAGCAGTTTCTAACGGTGCAAATCTTACAGATGGTATAGACGGGCTTGCTGCAGGTACTAGTGCTATAGTCGTTATAACTCTGGCATTATTTGCTTGGATATCAGGAAATATTGTTTTTTCAGATTATCTCAATGTCATGTATATACCCAACTCTGGTGAGATGGTAGTTTTCATTACCGCATTTGCAGGTGCTTTAGTTGGTTTTTTATGGTACAATACTTTTCCTGCGCAAGTATTTATGGGAGATACTGGTAGTTTAACTATAGGTGGAATCATTGCAGTACTTGCTATTGCAACTAGAAAAGAATTATTAATACCTATTCTATGTGGGGTATTCTTGATGGAAAACCTTTCTGTAATGATGCAGGTAAGTTGGTTCAAGTACACTAAAAAGAGACATGGAGAAGGCCGTCGTATTTTCTTAATGTCGCCTTTACACCATCATTATCAAAAACGTGGTATTCATGAAAGTAAAATAGTCGTGAGATTTTGGATCGTAGGTATTTTACTAGCTATCATAAGTGTGGTAACTCTTAAAATGCGATAATGAGTCAATCGCAAGAACATATAGATAGAAAGCGCCTGGTTATCCTAGGTGGTGGAATTAGTGGCATGGGAGCGGCTATGTTAGGGACTCAAAAAGGCTATGATGTTTTTTTAAGTGATGGAGGTAATTTAGGTTCCGCTTTCGCGAAAGCGTTACAAAAACAATCCATTTCCTGTGAGTCTGGTGGTCACTCTATGGATAAAATACTCGATGCATCGCTAGTTGTGAAAAGTCCTGGAATACCAGATACCGCCGAGATGATTTTAAAAATTAAATCTGAAGGGATTGAGGTGATTTCTGAAATAGAATTTGCGTCCAGATTTACGGATGAAAATATTATTGCTGTGACAGGAGCAAATGGTAAGACTACGGTTACTAGTCTTATAGATCATATTTTAAATGTGGCTGACTTAGATCATACTACTGGTGGGAACATCGGTAAGAGTTTTGCTCAGCAAGTATTTGAAGGAGAATCAGAGAATAGATTACTAGAAGTGAGTAGTTTTCAACTAGATGGAATAACCAGTTTTAAACCTCACATCGCGATTATTTTAAATATCACTCCAGATCATCTGGATAGATATGATTACAAGTTTGAAAATTATGTCGCTAGTAAAATGCGTATTACGATGAATCAAGATGAGAACGATTACCTCATTTACAATATCGATGATAAGGCAATTACAGACGCTATAGAAAAATTAGATATTAAAGCACAACTCATTCCTTTTTCAATGGAAAGAGAATTAAAAACAGGAGCATGTTTGCTCGATAACAACTTACACATTAATACCCATAACTCATTATTTACTATGCCTACAGAAAAATTATCAATTAAAGGGAAGCACAACACTGCAAATGCAATGGCAGCTTCTACTGCGTCAAAACTTTTACAAATAAGAAAAGAGACTATTAGACAGAGTCTTACTTCTTTTGAAGGAGTGGAGCATCGTTTAGAAAATGTATTGAAAATTAATAAAGTTCAATATATCAATGATTCTAAGGCTACAAATGTGAACGCTACCTATTATGCGTTAGATACTATGGAGCAACCTACCGTATGGATAGTAGGCGGCGTTGATAAAGGAAATAATTACTCAGAACTTTATAGTCTAGTAAATCGCAATGTAAAAGCAATCGTATGTCTGGGAGAAGATAACTCTAAGATAGTAGAGGCTTTTGGTAATTGTGTAGAGCAAATGGTAGAAACTAGTAATATGGAAGACGCGGTTAGAGTAGCTTATAAGCTAGCTCAGGCTGGTGATAACGTATTATTGAGCCCTGCTTGTGCAAGTTTTGATCTTTTTAAGAACTATGAAGATCGTGGACGTCAGTTTAAAAATGCAGTAAGAGGATTGTAAATTGAGAATTAAAAACTACATATCTGGAGATACCTTTTTGTGGGCGCTAGTAATCATATTATTGGTGTTTTCTTTCCTGCCTGTATATAGTGCAAGTGCAAATCTTGCTTATATAGGTAAGGGAACAGGTAATACTACCAAGTTTTTGGTAAAGCATTTTGGTCATGTAGTTATAGGTTTGGGGCTGTTGTATTCAGTTCATAAAATCCCTTATAGATATTTTAGAGGACTAAGTGTTTTGTTTTTACCTGTGGTCATAATTTTACTGGGTTACACTGCTATGCAAGGCACAATTATGGGTGGTGCAAGTGCAAGTAGGTGGATGACAGTTCCTGTTATAGGAATGAAATTTCAGACCAGTACGTTTGCCTTTGTAGTGCTTATGGCATACGTCGCAAAGTATCTTGCTTCCATTAAAGATAAAGTAGTAACGTTCAAAGAGTCTATATTACCATTGTGGGTTCCTGTGGGAATTGTGCTGGTTCTTATTGTGCCATTTAACCTATCCACTGCAGTGCTCATTTTTGCAATGATTTTATTAATTTGTTTTGTAGGTGGGTATCCATTGAAATATTTGCTAGCGATGATAGGTGTAGGGTTTATAGCGCTTAGTTTATTCGTTTTAACTGCTAAAGCTTTTCCAGGTGTATTTCCTAACCGTGTGGATACATGGGTGTCACGTATTGCCACATTCGGTGGTGAGGGAGATTCAGATTCTACGTATCAAGTAGAGCGAGCAAAAACAGCTATTGCAAATGGTTATATAGTAGGAGTAGGTCCAGGTAAAAGTGTTACTAAGCATGTGTTACCGCAGTCTGCTAGTGATTTTATATTTGCTATTATCCTAGAAGAATTTGGAATTATAGGTGGTTTAATTATTCTGTCTTTGTACCTATTCTTCTTGTTTAGGCTTATAATAATATCAACAAAGGCTGCTTCTGTTTTTGGGCAGTTGCTGGTAATAGGTGTAGGATTTCCTATCGTTTTTCAGGCACTGACTAATATGGCAGTTGCGGTAAATTTAATACCGGTTACAGGACAGACTTTACCATTAATAAGTAGTGGAGGGACCTCTATCTTAATGACGTGCATGGCAGTAGGAATAGTGTTAAGTGTAAGCGCGCAAAGAGAAGAGGTAAAAGCCCAAGAGAAAATAAAAGAAGATGAAATGAATCCTTTAGACGTACTTAGTGAAGCCATATAAAATAATCATATCAGGAGGAGGAACAGGTGGTCACATCTACCCAGCTATTTCTATTGCAAATGAATGCAAGAGAAGATGGGCAGACTGTGAGATACTTTTTGTAGGAGCAAGTGATCGCATGGAGATGGAAAAAGTCCCAGCAGCTGGTTATGAGATTAAGGGATTGTGGATAAGTGGTATTCAAAGAAGTTTGTCGCTTAAGAATCTTGCTTTTCCATTTAAGGTTATAAAGAGTTTACATGACGCAGGTAAGATTATTAAATCTTTTAAACCAGATATAGCTATCGGTACAGGAGGATTTGCTAGCGGTCCGTTGCTATTTATGGCAAATAAAAAAGGGATTCCAACTTTAATACAAGAACAAAATTCCTATCCTGGAATAACTAATAAATTGCTAAGTAAAAAAGTGAATAAAATTTGTGTGGCGAGTACAGGTATGGAGCGATTTTTCCCAAAGGAGAAGATTGTTTTAACAGGTAACCCAGTACGTCAGGACTTACTTAATGTTGACTCTTTAAGAGTAGAAGCTTTATCACATTATAATTTAGACGCAAATAAAAAAACATTACTTGTTTTAGGCGGTAGTTTAGGAGCAAGAAGAGTAAACCAGTTAATAAATAATAATCTAGAATTATTTAAAAAAGAGAATGTTCAGGTAATCTGGCAGTGTGGTAAGTTTTATCATAATGAGTATAAAGAAAAATCGCAAGCAGGAATTCAGGTTCATGCTTTTTTAAACAGAATGGACCTCGCTTATGCCGCTGCAGATTTTATTATATCTAGAGCAGGTGCAGGTTCTATTTCAGAATTAGGTATAGTAGGTAAGCCAGTGGTTTTTATTCCATCTCCTCACGTTGCTGAAGATCACCAAACCAAAAATGCACAAGCTATAACAAGTAAAGATGCTGCCTTAATGATTAAAGAAGTAGATCTAGATCAAAACTTTACAACGTTATGGAGTGGTTTATTATCAAATATAGAATTACAGAAAAAACTTTCTGATAACATAAAAAAACAAGCACTTCCAGATGCTACAAAGACTATCGTTAACGAGTTAGAGCAACTATTAAAATGAAAGAACTAGAACATATATCGCATTTTTATTTCATCGGTATCGGTGGGATAGGTATGAGTGCGCTTGCTCGTTACTTAAATGATCATGGTAAGCACGTGGCTGGTTATGACCGCGTCGTGACAGCTCTTTCTAAAAAGTTAGAAGATGAGGGTATCGACATTCATTATTCTGATAGTTTTGGTAAAATACCTGACGAGTTTAAGAGTGTAGAAACGGCACAAGTAATTTATACACCAGCTGTTCCTGTAGATTTTGGTGAATTAGTTCGCTTTCGCGAAAGCGGAATTAACATCCTAAAACGTGCACAATTATTAGGTCAGATTTCTAGAACTATGACCTGTCTTGCAATAGCAGGGACGCATGGTAAAACGACGACTAGCGCTATACTGGCACATTTACTTTACAAAAGTGATGTTAAGGTTACAGCTTTTTTAGGAGGTATTCTGGAAGAATATGATACTAATTATCTGTGTTCTGGTACTGATGTGATGGTAGTAGAGGCAGACGAGTTTGATAGATCTTTCATGCAGCTAGATCCAGATATCGCAGGAATAACATCTATGGATGCAGACCATCTTGATGTTTATGGAGATGTTGCGACTTTTGAAAAGACTTTCCATGATTTTGCCGGCTTGTTAGATGGTAAGACCTTGCTGTTAAATGAAAAATTAAACCTTCAAGGTTTAAAAGTAGGATTGGATTCTGGTGACTACGAGGCTGTCGATGAGGTTATCATAGATGGCGCTTATCATTTTGATTTGAAAACACCTCAAGGTATAATTGATAAATGTCTTTTAAAATTACCTGGTAAACATAACCTGAGTAATGCCATACTAGCTATGGCTATAGCTTTAGAACAAGGTGCAAATCCTGAAAAATTAAAGTATGCACTTGCATCATTTCCTGGTGTGAAGCGTAGATTTACTTACAGGGTCGATAATGATCATAGGGTGTTGATTGATGATTATGCACATCATCCTAAAGAGATAGATGCGGTTTACCAGGCAGTTACAGAGATGTATCCTGAGCAAGAAAAGCTAGTGGTTTTTCAACCACATTTATTTTCTAGAACACAAGATTTTATAGAAGAATTTGCATTGTCATTAAGTAAGTTTGATAAAGTAGCTCTTCTAGATATTTATCCAGCTAGAGAATTTCCTATAGAAGGTATCACTTCAGAGTTGTTATGCAGAAAGATTAATGCTTTAGAGCAATCACCTGAGGTTGTCACCGTTGTAGAAAAAGACGATATAGAAGAGTTTGTTAACGACATGGGTACGAGAATTGTTATCATGTTAGGAGCTGGTGATATAGGGGTGGAGATAAATAAATTAACTGAAAAATGGTCTGATGCATAAAATAAAAAACATCATAAAATTGGTGTTGGTTATCGTATTGGTAATCAGTCTTTATGCATTTGCGTCAAGTAGATATGAAGCCAGGAAATTGAAAGATGTAAATATCACATTTACAGATTATAGTGATCCGTTGATCTCTGAAAAGAACGTTAATAAATTGTTGATACAAAATGGTGATAGTATAGAGAACTTGACGATAGAAAATCTAGATTTGAATAAGAGTGAATTACGACTTGTTCAAAACGCAATGATCAGAGATGCAGAGGTTTCTGTATCCCTAGATGGATTGCTAAAGGCTGTTGTGCGCCCTAGAAAGCCTATTGCAAGAATTATGGGTAAGCCAGATTCTTATCTAGATCAGGATAATCTAATAATGCCGTTATCAAAAGAACACACTGTTAATGTGCCTCTCGTTTACGGTTTTAGTGAAAATGTTCAGGATAAAACATTTGAGCTGATCAATTTTATTAGAAATGATGAGTTATTAAAAGCCTCTTTTACTCAAATCAAATTTGATAAAAGAGAAGAAGTAACACTTTCTGTAAGGGCTTTGGATTTTAAAGTAAAGTTAGGAAGAGTTGAAAAACTAGATCATAAGATGATCAATTACAAAGCGTTTCTAACAAAAATGCAAAAGGATAAACAACTAGGTGATATTAAAACAATAGACTTGAGATTTAATAATCAAGTAGTAGTAACAAAAAGGTAGGGAAATGGAACAACAAGAATATGCAGTAGGTCTGGATATAGGTACAACAAAGATTGTAGCTATGATAGGTCGCAAGAATGAATACGGCAAACTTGAGATTCTAGGTGTAGGTAAGTCAAAAAGTTTAGGAGTACATAGAGGTGTAGTGAATAACATTACACAAACCATAACGTCTATTCAGCAGGCAGTTAGTCAGGCCGAAGGTGTAAGTGGTATAAAAATAAATGATGTTACTGTAGGTATTGCTGGACAGCATATACGCAGCTTACAACACAGTGATTATATCACTCGTGGAGATAGTGAGACGGTAATTGATCAAGAGGATATTACAAAATTATGTAATCAGGTTCTAAAATTAGTTATGTTACCTGGTGAAGAGATTATACATGTTTTACCTCAAGAATATAAAATAGATGGGCAGTCTGATGTTAAAGAGCCTATCGGAATGTACGGCGGCCGTTTAGAAGCAAACTTTCATGTAGTTGTAGGTCAGGTAGCATCCATACGTAACATTTATCGTTGTGTTAAAAGTGCTAATTTGGGACTTAAAGCTATTACCTTAGAACCTCTTGCTAGTGCAGACGCTGTATTGAGTCAGGAAGAAAAAGAGGCTGGTGTTGCTCTTATCGATATAGGTGGTGGTACTACAGATCTTGCCATTTTTAAGGATGGTATCATACGTCATACAGCTGTAATTCCTCAAGGAGGTAATATTATTACTCAAGATATTAAAGAAGGTTGTTCGATTATTGAAAAGCAGGCAGAATTACTTAAAACTAAATTTGGTAGTGCATGGCCTGGCGAGAATAAAGAAAACGAAATAGTTTCCATTCCTGGATTAAGAGGTCGCGAGCCTAAAGAAATTACACTTAAAAATTTAAGTAAGATAATTCATGCTCGTGTCATTGAAATTTTAGAAACAGTTTTTGTTGAGATAAAAAACTACGGTCATGAAGAGCCTAAAAAGCAATTGATAGCCGGTGTGGTTTTAACAGGTGGTGGTAGCCAGTTAAAGCATATCAAGCAACTTGCAGAGTATGTAACAGGAATGCCTAGTAGAATAGGATATCCTAATGAGCACCTCGCAGGTGGTAGTGATACAGAAAACACAAGCCCGTTATTTGCAACTGCAGTAGGATTAGTAATGAAAGGACTAGAAGCACAACTAGAAGAAGTTGTTGAGGAAGAAGAAGAGGTTGAACCTGTAGTCGAGGTTGTTGAGGAGATAGTGGAAGAAGAGGAGGAAGTGGAAGAAGAAATCATTGCGCCTCAAGAGCCTAAAAGTAAAGGGATTTTTGATACTTGGGCGACTAAGTTTAAAGACTTCTTAGATAAAGCAGAATAGCTATCTATTGATAGTTAGTTTTGCAGATTGAAAAAAAAGAAAAGAAAAAGAAAAAATACCGTGGTGTTAGAGCCACAAGCTTAAACCATAAAGTAGCAATATTATGAGTGAAGAATTTAACAGCATCGCGTTTGATTTGCCTAAAAACAAATCTAATGTAATCAAAGTCATCGGTGTAGGTGGTGGAGGTAGCAACGCTATCAAGCACATGTACCAGCAAGGAATTAAAGGAGTGGATTTTGTAATCTGTAACACAGATTCTCAAGCACTAGATAATAGCCCTGTACCTAATAAAATACAGTTAGGGGTTACCTTAACAGAAGGTCTAGGTGCTGGGGCAAATCCTGAAGTAGGAGAGCATGCAGCAAAAGAAAGTATAGAAGACGTAAGAGCATTATTAGATAGTAATACTAAGATGGTTTTTATCACTGCAGGAATGGGTGGTGGTACCGGTACAGGTGCTGCGCCAGTTATTGCTCAAATTGCTCGTGATATGGACATTCTTACGGTAGGTATAGTAACTACGCCATTCCAATTTGAAGGAAAAGTACGTAACGAACAAGCGCAAAAAGGAATTGAAAAATTCCGTAAAAGTGTTGATTCTCTAATAATTATCAATAACAATAAACTGAGAGATGTGTATGGAAACCTAGGTTTCAAAGCAGGATTCTCAAAAGCAGATGAGGTACTTGCTACTGCCTCTCGCGGTATTGCTGAAGTTATTACAAATCACTATACTCAAAACATTGATTTACGTGATGCAAAGACAGTACTAGCAAATAGCGGTACAGCTATTATGGGTAGTGCTCAGTCTACTGGTTCTAATCGTGCTCAAGAAGGAATACTTAAAGCATTAGATTCTCCACTTTTAAATGATAATAAAATATCTGGAGCAAAGAATGTATTGCTATTAATAGTCTCTGGAACAGAAGAGATTACTATAGATGAGATAGGAGAAGTTAACGAGCATATTCAGAATGAAGCCGGTGGTGTGGCAAACATTATCATGGGTGTAGGTGAAGATGAAGCTCTAGGAGACGCTATTTCTATAACAGTTATTGCAACCGGATTTGATTTTGAGCAACAAAATGAAATCTCAAATACAGAAGCAAAAAGAATTATTCATACACTGGAAGAGGAGCAACGAGCAACGGCTATTCTAGACGAGGCAAACAGCGATGTTGTTGCAGGTGAACTTATCATGGATCTTGAAGAAGTTGTGGATGAGGATATCGCTTTCGCGGAAGCGGAACCAGAACCAATTCCTGTGCCAGTAGAGCCTGAAAAACCTTTAGTTATCGTTCATGAATTAGGTGAAGAAGAGCCAGAAGAAGTGGCTATTCCAGTTGTGGAAGAAAATGTTTTGATTCCTACTACTGAATTCATAAGTAACTTAAATGTGGTTTATGAAGAAGTGTTAGATCAAACTCAAAATTTTGTAATCAAAGAAGTTTCTACAGAAAAGGAAGAGATAAAAGAACAGGCTGTAATTAAAGAGGAAGTAAAAGAAGAAGATGAAGATCAGTTCTTTTTAGATTTTGATATGCCATTATCTGCTCAATTAAAAGAAGAAGAGCAAACGCCTCCAGCACCGAAGTACCATCAATTAGAAGATATTGAAGTTAACGAGCCGATTAATGTGGTGCCTGTTAATGATGATACTAAAGAAGGTGTTACAGTTTATTCTCTAGAAGACTATGCGGAAGAAGAAGAGCGTTTAAATAATGCAAAGCCGCAACATAAGATTGAAGAAAAAGAAGTGGTTACAGAGTCGGAGCCAGAGATTAAAATTGTAACTAAACCTGCTCCAGTAACACCTCAAGAAACAAAAACTGTAACAATTGATGAAGAAGTAGACCCTACCGATTTACCGCTTAATGAGGTTTTAGTACAAAGAGCAGAAGAGCGTAAACGAAAAATGCATGCTTATAATTATAAATTTAAAAATTCACATAGACTGGATGAGATAGAAAAGCAACCAGCATATTTAAGACAAGGTGTTGAGTTGGATAAATTACCTAAAGAAGGAGAAAGGTCTAGAACCACTCTTTCTACAGATGAGAATAATGAAATCCAATTAAGATCTAACAACAATTCTTTTCTACATGATAATGTAGACTAGAAGCATTTTCCCCTAAATGCACATAGCCCAAATACTGTAATGGTATTTGGGTTTTTTTATGCAATTCAAATTCGTATTTTTGAAAGGTATAAAGAGATATATAAAACATTATCGTTGTGATGGTTTAAATGTACAGCGGTGAATAGATGATAAAATTATGAGTTTAGAAAAAGATATAATGGCAGCTATGAAAGAAGCCATGAAAGCAAAAGATCAAGTTGCACTAGCGTCTTTAAGAGCGGTAAAAAGTGAGTTGTTATTATCAAAGACATCTGGAGGTGGAGAATTAACTGAAGAGGACGAAATCAAAATTGTCCAAAAACTAGTAAAGCAACGCAAGGATAGTGCTCGTATATTTTCTGAACAAAATAGAGAAGACCTTTCTGAGCCAGAACTAGCTCAAGCGGCTGTTTTAGAAAAATTCTTGCCAGAACAACTAAGTGAAGAAGATGTTGCTGCCATAGTCAAAGAAATTATTTCTAAGACTGGAGCGACCAGTATGAAAGATATGGGTAAAGTAATGGGTATGGCAAACAAAGAACTTGCTGGTAAAGCAGATGGCAGGACTATAAGCACTGTTGTGAAAGCACAACTTACATAACCTATTTAAAATTATTTTGTAAAAAAGGCTGCAATCTCTTGCAGCCTTTTTTTTGTGTAAATTTCTGTAATTGCTTGTATTAATAGGTGATTAAGACGCATTGTTGATAGAGAAAATTATACTCATTAGGTACAGGATTGTATAATTATTGCACAAATCTATTGATATGCCTTAAGTTTGTGCCTCAACTAAAAGAAATTATGTCACAAAAAGTAGTAACTCTAGGTGAGGTTTTGATGAGATTAACCGTGCCTAATAATAAAAGATTATTTCAAACTGTAAATTTTGATGTGACCTTTGGTGGTTCAGAGGCTAACGTAGGTGTTTCTCTTGCGCATTTTGGATTAAAAGCTACACACATAACCGCTTTACCTCATAATGATTTAGGAGAGCGCGTTTCTCGTTTTCTAAAATTAAATGGTGTAAGTAATAAAGGAGTGGTCCGTAAAGAAGGGCGTTTAGGTATCTATTATTTAGAATCTGGCGCAATGCAAAGACCTTCTAGGATAGTTTATGACCGTTTTGATACCACTTTTGGAGATCTAGATGAGTCAGAAGTAAATTGGGATGTTGTTTTTAAAGGTGCTGACTGGTTTCATTACAGTGGTATTACACCAGCTATTTCTCAAAAAGCTGCAGATGTTACTCTTCGTGCTTTAAAAGAAGCTCGTAAAAGAGGTATTACAACTAGTGGAGATATCAATTATCGTAGAAATTTATGGCAATATGGTAAACAACCATTAGATGTCATGCCAGGTCTTGTAGAACTTACAGATGTGGTAGTAGGAGGACGTGTTGATTTAGAAAACTGTTTAGGTATAGTAAACGAAGACTGGCAAACCAATTGTGAAATGGTTCAAGAGAAATATCCTCACATTAAAGTTTTTTCTAAAACCATACGTAATGCAATGTCTGCTTCTAGAAATGAACTTACAGCAGTGATGTATAAAGATGGAAAGATGTTTACATCTAAGACTTATGAAATGAAAAATATCGTGGACCGCATAGGTGGTGGAGATGCATTTATGGCAGGTCTAATATATGGACTATTAAATCTAGACGAACAACATACTGTAGAGTTTGCAATAGCAGCCTCTGTTTTAAAACATAGTACAATAGGTGATGTGAACTTAAGCAGTAAAGAAGAAGTAGAAGAACTAGTTAGTGGTAATAGTGTAGGAAGACTTTTAAGATAATGGATACTAAGAATTTTATAAAACTCACAAAAGATCATAAAATAGTGCCTGTTTTTTTTAACGAAAACAGTGATGTTGTGATCAAAACGATACAAGCCTCTTATAATGGAGGAGTTAGAATTTTTGAATTTGTAAATCGTGGTACAAATGGCTTAGAAACTTTTAAAAAAGTTTCTAAGCATTTTTCTGATTTAACTGATTTAATTCTAGGTGTAGGAACTATCTATGATTCTCAAACAGCTCAAACATTTATCGAGAGTGGTGCACAATTTATTGTTTCGCCTGGTCTTGTTATTGAACTAGGTGAGTACTGTAAGGAGAATAATGTTGCCTACATTCCTGGTGTAGCTACTATTACAGAAACGATCACTGCTATGCATTTAGGTTGTGAGATGATTAAGATATTTCCAGCAAATGTTATTGGTTCCGCTTTCGCGAAAGCGGTAAAATCAGTTATGCCTCACTTAGCAATTATGCCTACTGGTGGTGTAGAGCCTACTAGCGACTCTATGGGAGAATGGTTTAAGGCAGGAGTAAATTGTGTAGGTATGGGAAGTCAGCTTTTTGATAAACAAAAAATAAGTAGCGGCGACTTCGAAGGATTAGAGAAAGATATATCAATCGCGGTAGAAGTTGCGAAAACAATAAATAAGTAGCCTTTTATTGACAAATGTTCATCTAAAAATGCAAATATTACTAAATCTAAAAATTTTTGGCTTAGAATATTTGCATATCTCTAACTATTCACTTTAATTTGGGCAACCAGATTGGTAAACCAATTTTTGAATGCTAGAACACGGTCTACAACTTGTAAATTTAACAACTGACAACGATAACGATGTAGATCGCGACGTTGAGGTTATGAATAAAATAAAAGCACTAATTGAAAAACATCAATTAGAGGCTGGAGATAAGTTGCCGTCAGAAAGAAAGCTTTCTGAAAAACTTAGTGTTTCACGTAATCAGATACGTGCAGCTATTCAAAAGTTAGAGTTTTATGGTATTATTAAAACAATGCCTCAAAGTGGTTCTGTAATAACAGGTATAGGAATGCCATCTATCAATAGTATGATGACAGATATTCTAGACCTAGAGTTACCTGATTTTAGATCTTTAGTAGAAACAAGAGTAATTTTAGAGACGCAAGCTATAAAACTAGCAGCGGTTAGACATAGTGAAGAGTCTTTAAAAGGGTTAGAAGAAGCTCAGTTAGATTTTCAAGAGAAAATACTTAATGGAGAACCTTCTGTGATTGAAGATTTGAAGTTTCATCTTGCTATAGTTAAATGTAGTGAGAATACAGTATTATATGGACTTATGAAAATTATTGTTCCAGGTATTATCGGTCACTTTAATAAGGAGCATATATGTGATAGATCTGAGGCTGTGAAATTGAATAAAGAACACAATGCTATTTTAAAAGGTATAAAAAATAAAAATCCAGAAGAAGCTTTAAAAGCAATGGAGATTCATTTTACTGCCTTGAGGGAATACATTAAAAAATAAAAAAGCACGAGCTGCCACTCATGCTTTTCTGAAAATTAAAATAATCAACAAAAAGAGTAAGACTCTTTAATAGCGAAATTAACAATTTAGGCGCATTCTTTATAAGAATGTTGAACCTATTTTGTTGATTTTAAGTTAAAGTGTCTTAACAAATATTTTAAAAATGAATATGAGAAAGATACTTTTTATTTTCTGCTTACTTTGTTTACCCACTATATCGATTGCGCAAAGTGGTAAGGAAGTCACTGGTACTGTGACGTCTGGAGCAGATTTAGAGTCTATTTTAGGCGCTACTGTCCAAATTTTAAATACCAATAGAGCTGCTGTTACAGATTTAGATGGTAAATTTAAAATTATGGCAAATCCAGAAGATGTTCTGGTTATTAGTTCTTTGGGTTTTAAAACCCAAAATATAATTGTAGGTGATAAAACTACATTTGAAATCATCATGCAAGAAGATGAAGAAACCTTAGATGAAGTAATAGTAGTTGCTTACGGTAAGTCGTCAAGAAGTAATCTTACTAACTCTGTTAGTCAGCTCAAAAATGAAAACCTTGATGAATTAACTTACTCAGGTGTAGGTGACGCTTTAAAAGGTAAGTTGGCAGGTGTGCAAATTAAAAATACATCAGGTCAGGTAGGTGACGCTCCAGAGATTAGTATTCGTGGTTTATCTTCAATTACAGCTAGTGGTACACCGTTAATAGTGGTAGATGGTTTCCCTATTGCAGATGCGTTAGAATTTATAAATCCTAGTTCTATTAAATCTATTGAGGTTCTTAAAGATGCTAGTTCTGCTGCTCTTTACGGTTCTCGTGGTGCAAATGGTGTTATTTTAGTTACTACTAAAGATGGAGACGGTGAGCCTAAGTTTAGCTTTAAAGCATTTACAGGTGTAAAATCTGTGTTAAGATTGCCTGAGATTTTAAACACAACTGAGTTTACTGAATTAACAAGAAATGAAAGACAGATTGCAGAAAATGCAACTGCATTGAGTGAAGGTCGTGACCCAGCTTCAATTGGTTTTACTAATTTAGAACTTGCTCGTCGTATTATTGCTCAGGGAACAAGTGGAAGTACAGACGGTACAGACTGGCTAGAAGAGGCTAAGGCTGATGATGTAACCATCCAGAATTATCAATTTGATGTAGGTGGAGGTAGTCGTTTAACAAAATACTATTTCTCTGGACAGTATATACAAGATGAAGGATTAGTAAAAGGTATGGATTATAAAGCGTTAAATCTTCAAGCGCGTTTTAATACTAAATTAAATGATAATGTGAAGTTAGGAGTTAACTTTAGACCATCTTATTCAAGACAGCAACGTACTGCATTAGATTTTTCAAATTTTTCTAGAAATTATAATTTCTTTGCTCCTTATCACAATGAGTTCAGTAGCAATTTAACAGGACAGCCTGTCGGTAGTTATGCACATCCTAGACATTTTACAAACTTAGATTTAAGTTATGTAGATGACGAAGGTCAACAACAAGATTTTACACAATCTAGTATTTGGGGTTCTAGTAATAACAATCCATTATCTAGATTATTAGAAGATAAAAGAGTACGATATGAATACCGTTTTGTTGCAGATGGTAAATTAGATTGGAAAATAGCAAAGAATTTTAATTACCAAGGTAGAGTAGGTGCTTATTTCAGATTAAGAGTTGATGAGCGCTTTAGAACATCTGAAGGTAATAGTAATGGGCAGTCTTTTGGTGAAGATGTAAATAGTATAAGAAACCGTGTAGTAACTGAACATACATTTGATTATAACTACAAAACTGGTGATCATAATTTTGACTTTTTAGCTGGTGGTACTTATGAGTATACTTTCTTAAAAACTTCAAGTATTTTGGGTAACAATTTCCCGACAGACTTTATTGAAACTATTAATGCAGCTACTATTATTGATGCAAATGATACGTTTACTCTTAAAGAAGAGATAGGTTTACTTTCTGGTCTTGCTCGTGTGAATTATAATTATGATAACAAGTATTTAATTTCTGTTGCTGCGAGAGCAGATGGTAGTTCTTTATTCGGTCCTGAAAATAGATATGGCTTCTTCCCTTCAGCTAGTGCGGGATGGAACATTCATAACGAAGAGTTTTTCAATGAAAAGGTTCCTTTCTTCAATCAACTGAAAATGAGAGCGAGTTATGGTGTTGTAGGTAATAATAACATTGACAATTATTCATTTACTAACTTGTTATTCCCTTCTAATTATTCATTAGGTGATGGTCCTGGAGCTATTGTTTCTGGTCTTGCAGAAAGTGGAAACACTCTTGCTAATAGAAGTATCAGTTGGGAGCAAACAGATTCTTATGATTTAGGTATCGATGCAGCTATCTTAGATAAAAGAGTAAGATTTACTGCAGATTATTATTATTCGATCACAAAGGATTTATTACTTAATCAAAATGTTTCTTATGCGACTGGTCATGATAATTTCATAAATAACGTTGGTAAAATTCAAAATCAAGGTATTGAATTTGCAGTTTCTACTGATTTTGATTTTGGTGATCTTAACTGGGTATTCTCAGGTAACATCAGTTCTAATCAAAATAAATTAATTTCTCTAGGTGGAGAAGAGCAATTTATCAATAATGGAGAAAGAGAAGATCAATACATATCTAGAGTAGGTGAAGAAGCTATTCAGTTTTATGGGTACCAATCTATAGGTGTATGGCAAAGTCAAGCAGAGATTGATGCAAATCCTAGTTCTGCAGAAGACGCGCCAGGAGGAATAAGAGTAGCAGATATTAATGGAGATGGTGTTATAACAACTGCAGATAGAACTACTTTAGGAAGTCCTTTCCCAGACTTTACTTGGGGTGTATCTAACACTTTTAAGTATAAAGGGTTTGACCTTTACTTCTTGTTACAAGGTAGCCATGGAGCTGAGGTGTTTTATGGTGATGGATTCTATATTGAAACTAGAGCATTACATGCAGATTTCTTAGAAGATCGTTGGGTACATGCAGACGTTCCAGCTAGTCAGCCTACTGGGCGTGTAGGTCGTGAGTGGACAGCAACAGATCAGTTAATCCAAGATGCTAGTTATGTAGCATTAAGAGAAGCTGTTTTAGGTTACACTTTTACAGATAAAGTTACAGAGTCTATGGGTATTGAATCCTTTAGAATCTTTGCTTCGGCACAAAACTTATTTTACATTTTTGCTGATGATTATTATGGTAATAACCCTGAAGAAGTACGTACGTCAGGACAGTATGCTTCTCCTTTAGTTTCTGGATACCAGAGAGGTGCTGACCCATTAAGCAGACAGTTTGCAGTAGGAATTGATATTACATTTTAAAAAGTAGCATGATGAAGACATATATTTATAAAATAGCAGCCTTAATAGTAATTGCAACTGCATTACACTCATGTGAGGACGCCATAGATTTAGAACCTATATCAGACATAGGTGCTGATGGTTTTTATGCCAATGCAGATCAAGTAAACCTTGGAATAATTGGAGCTTATAACTCTTTGCAAGACAAACAATTTGATGAATGGGTGGTCACAGAGTTGCGTAGTGATAACACTCAATTAAGTTTTGATAATTCACAAAATGCAAACGTACCTTACCGTCAGTTAGACCAATTCGTTTCTAACCCATTAAATGAATTTACTTCTAGCTACTGGAGAGCATCTTATAAAACGATAGGTTTAAGTAACCACGTAATTGAAGCGATAGATGTAGTAGAAGATGCAACCCTTGCAGCACAGTATGAAGGAGAGGCTAGATTTTTAAGAGGTCACTCTTTATTTAATTTAGTTAGGTTATACGGAGGTGTATTTATAATTACAGAAACAGTTGACGCTTCTCAGGCTAGAAACTTAGAGCGTAAAAGTATTGAAGAGGCTTATTCAGTTATTATAGAAGACCTAGAGTTTGCTTACAACAATTTACCGGACAGTTATGGATCTGATCAGGCAGGTAGAGCAACAAAATGGGCCGCAGGTTTAGAATTAGGGAAAGCGTTACTAACATTAGGAACTAGTGATAGTAAAGTAAGAGCAGAAACTGTTTTACGTGATGTTGTTTCTTCTAGTGGTGGACGTTTGTTAGATAACTATGAAGATGTATTTGATACCAATAATGAGATGAATGACGAGATATTTTTTGCAGTTCGTTATCAATCAGGTCTAGTAGGTTTAGGTGCACCATTTGCAAATTTATTCTCACCTAGAGCAAGTGAAAATGCGGTTGTATTCGGTGGTGGAGATGAGTTTAACGTTCCTACAGAAGGTATGGAATCTCTTTATGCTGCAAATGATCCTAGAGCTGGTGTTAACTTTTCAACTTCATGGGTTGATAATGTTGGTAATACAAATTTTGAACGTTTCATCAGTAAATATAATTCTGACTTCGGTAATGTAGATGACGCTCCTAACGACTGGGTAATTAGCCGCTATGCAGATGCTGTTTTACTTCTTGCTGAAACAATCAATGAAAATTCAGGTCCAACTACAGAAGCTGTAGATTTATTAAACCTTGTGAAAAACAGAGCAAATCAACCTGACGCTGTTGCAACAGATGTGGATACGTTCTTTGAATTTAAGTTAGCGCTAGAAGAGGAAAGACGTAAAGAATTTGCATTTGAAAATCACAGATGGTTTGACTTAGTTCGTAATAATAGAGCTGTTACTGTAATGAATAATCACTTTGCAACAGATTTTCAATACAATGATCCAGACGCACCATTTTTCAATACTGCGCCTATTCAACAGTTTCAGACGTTGCTTCCTATCCCTCAGTATGAGATTGATTTAAACCCATCAGTAGCACAAAACGTAGGTTATTAATGAAGATTAGAGTTAACATAATCATATGGTTTGTTATGTGTTTCGCTTTCGCGAAAGCGCAAAATATATCAGTAGATAATTCTCAATCTCTTAATGCGGCTATCAAAAAAGCTATGCCAGGTGATACTATTATCATGGCAGATCAAGAATGGCGTGATATAGACATCAAGTTTAAATCTAATGGTACTGCTGATAAACCAGTTGTTCTTAGAGCCCAAACACCTGGTAAAGTAATATTAACAGGTAGCTCTTCATTGAGAATAGGAGGAGATTATCTAGAGGTTCATGGATTATGGTTTGATGGAGGAGATACCGGAAAGAATAATGTTATCAGATTTGAGGCAGACTCAGATACACCTGCGAGATATAGTAGACTGACTAATTGTGCCGTAATAAGTGTAGGTCCAGATCAAAGAGATATTACTTCTTATTATGTAGCATTACATGGTAAAAATAATAGAGTAGATCATTGCGCCTTTTTAGGTAAAACTAATAAAGGTCCTACTGTAGCTGTTAGACTTAAAAATGGTGCTGATAATCAACATAGGATAGACCATAATTATTTTGGTGAGCGCATACCGTTAGGATTTAATGGTGGTGAGACTATACGTATAGGTACCTCTACTTACTCGATGGATTCTTCTCGCACTATAGTAGAGAATAACTTTTTTGAAAAGTGTAATGGTGAAATAGAAATTATCTCTATTAAATCTGGGAATAACATTGTACGTAATAATTTAATTCTTGAGAGTGAAGGGACTATTACTTTACGTCATGGTAATAATAATTTAATTGATGGTAACGTCATTATAGGTAACAATGTAGCTAAGTCAGGTGGTATTAGAATGATTAATAAAGGTAACATTGTTCAGAATAACATCTTGATCGGAATAAAAGGAAAGGAATATCGAGCACCTTTAGTTATTATGAATGGAATTCCTAATACCGAGTTGAATGGCTACCATCAGGTAGAAAACGGTATTATTCAAAATAATACCATCATTAACTCTACACCAGTTGCACTAGCTATTAATTCCAGAAAAGGAGCTGATGCTGCACCACTGAATACTAAGTTTTTAAACAATCTTTTTTATAGTGATGATAGAACCTTAGTTGCAGCTGCCTTTGGAGATGTAACTGGTATTTATATGGATGGTAATGTTGCAAGTGCGTCTGTTATTCAAGATTTTAAAGGAGTAAAGACAGTTGATTTCAAAATGGCTGCGGCAAATGGTATCGCGGTGCCGATTAGAGAATTTGATTCATTACTTGTAGGAGTAAAAACCAAACCTAAAGTACGTGTTGACGCTACTGGAACTCTTAGATCTAATTTAAGAGCTGGTGCTGTTGTACCAGGTAATTTTAAGCCACCTTTAGCCTTGGTGTCTGAAGCTGGTGTAAGTTTTATCAGTATAGCAGAGATGAGAGCTATTGCTGAGAAGGTATCTGAAGTGGTGGTTAAAGTCGCTCCAGGAGAACGTACGCTAGAAAAAGCTATTAAAAACACAATAGGTCCCACTACAATTATTCTTGAAGAAGGTATTTACTCTCTTTCTAAAGGGAATAAAATCGCCAATGAGATTACAATTAAAGGTGCAGGGATGGATAAAACATTTATTAAGGTAGCCGAAAATTTAGAGAAAACACCTCAGTATATTTTTAGAATGGATGGTTCAAACTCATTGACTGTTCAAGATTTAAGTATCGACGGTAATAACGAAGGTAACGATGCTGTGAAGTATGCGTTTACTTCTCCTAATAATGCTACTATTCAAACTTATAACCTTTTTGTTCATAATGTAAGGTTGGACAATTTTAATAATTCTGACGGAGGCGCTATCTATAAAGCTTATAAAGGTACTAAGGCAGATACCATCTCATTCTCAAATACGCATATTAAGAATGCTTTCAGAGGCTTTAATCTTTCTTATGAAAAGGGAGCCGAGGGTAAGTACAATGCAGAGAATATAATAGTTTTCAATTCTTCATTTACAGATATAGAGCAGTTTGCAATTAACTATTCTAGAAAAGGTAAAGAATTGGGGACAGCCGGTGGTAATCTTTCAATTGATCATTGTGTTTTTTATAGAGTAGATGATTCTGAAAAAGGTAGAATTATAAAAGTACAAGGAATAGAAAAAGTTAGTATTAAGAATTCAATAATTGATAATTCTAGAAATACTGAAAGTATCATCCAATTAAAAGGAGCTAACCAAAAAATTGATAATTGTGTTATTTATAATAGCGGTAAAGTGAAAATCACGGGAGGCGCTTCAGATAATAATATATTAAGAACTAACCCTAAGTGGGATAGTGTAGAGTCTTTCTCATTAAAAAGTAATTCTGAGCTTTTAAATGCAGGAACAGATCAAAAGAATATCGGATTAATTAAATAGGAAATTAAAAATTCAAATCATGAAAAACATATACAAATTACTTGTTGTTTTGACCATATTTGCTGGAGTGTTTATTGCTTGTGATGCAGATGTGGAGATAGACCAAACAGTAGAGGAGATCCAGTCGGCACAGCCTACTATTACATCCTTTTCACCAGGTACAGCTGCAGTAAACTCTATAGTTACTGTAGAAGGTACATTTTTGAACTTTGCTACAGAAGCTTATATCAATGATGTTGAAGCAGTTATTACATCAAGAATAACAGGTGAAACATTACAAATTCAAGTGCCTAATAATGCTACGAGTGGAGTGATCAAGATCGTAACAGAGCAAGGTAAAGAAGCTGAAAGTGCAGATGGTTTAACAGTTACTTATCCTGTTCCTGCCGTGACTAATACGTTACCTGCGGCCGGCGATGTAAATTCTGTTATTAATTTAACAGGTACAGATCTAGCTGGTGTTACTGAAGTTTCTTTTGGAGGTACTCCTGCTGTGATTGAGTTTCAAGAAGATCAAGCGTTAGTAGTTCGTGTTCCTAATAATGTAGGTCTTGTAGACGTAGCTATCAATTATTTATCTGCTACAGGTCCGGAATCAACTGTAATAGCGACTGGATTTGAAGTTATTCTTCCACAGCCTACTATAGGTGGTTTTCCATCTGTGTTAACTCGTGATAATGAGGTAATCGTTACTGGTCAAGATATGAATCTAATTACAGATGGTGATGTGAATGGTACTAATGTAGTTTTTACAACACAAACACCTACTGAAGTAAGATTTAATGTACCTAGTAATATCGTTACTGGATTTGTCGATGTTAACCTTAACTTTCAAGGTGGTGGTACTATAGCACAAACAGGTTTGCCATACATTAATGGTCAGTTTGAGCAATTATATGAATTTGATTCAGATCCTACTTCGGTTTTTGCAATTGATGCTTCTAAAGATCCTTTAGCTGTTGTTTCTGTAAATGGTAATGTCTCTCAGCCACCATTTCCAGGTAACAATTACTATGCACTAGAGATGAATACATCTACTAGTTCTACAGTAGGTAGAGCAAAAATTCACGATACCACAACTAGCGCAACATTTAATAATATTCTAGACGCTGGTAACTACGGTGATAATCCAGTACTACACTTCTGGATGAATACTGAAGATACTGAGATGGCATTTAAAATATACCTAGGTGGTACAGGTTCGGCTAATAGACGTAGTTTACAAGGAGCTGAAGCAAATACAGGTAATAACTGGAAACTTCATGCGGTAAGACTTAATGGATTTATTCCTAACCAGTCTAGTGTAGCTAATGTATTTGAATTAAGAATTACACCAGGTAGTAGTAGTGCAGCAGTACCAGCTTATTTTAATTTTGATTGGTTAATTGTTACTGATAGAGTTCTTACTGAATTTGGTGCAGTAGATGTAACGGATGACTTTAGACCAGCAGGATAGATTCAGGTTTATTACACAAAAGATTTTTTTTAAATCAAAATATATATAGTAAAAGCGGTATTGCCTTAAAATGCCGCTTTAAGTAAAACATGATTATTACTCTACTCGGTTAACACTGTAAGCTATACTATTTTGGTGTCATTTTAATTTAATCCATATTTATTTATGAAAACAAAATTACCTTTAATAGCTATGCTTTTTGGAATGTTTGCTTTTGCGCAACTTCCAGGAGATATCATTGTTTCAGAGATCATGATCGATCCTAACGGTGATGAGAGAGTAAGAGAATGGTTTGAAGTTTACAACACAACTTCTTCTGCCATTGATATGAATGGATGGACCATTTTGGATAAATCCAGTAATGGTAGAGCTCACGTTATCACTTCTGCTACACCAGTTATGGTTCCAGCTGGAGAGTATGCTGTATTAGCAAATAGTACAGATGTATTATTAAATGGTGGTATGACTGCTGCCACTAATAATATCATATACGTATACAGTTATAATAGTCCAATAGGTGGAACGCCAACTCCAGGTGCTGGTACCGACTGGCCTACTTGGAATAATGAAACTACATATTCTGGTGGATCTACAAATGACGATGGTATCGGACTAGAAACAGCGTCAGGAGTTTTGATAGATGAAATTCTTTACGGTTTTGGATATGCAGGA
Source organism: Nonlabens sp. (assembly GCF_039941875.1). Lineage (GTDB taxonomy): Bacteria > Bacteroidota > Bacteroidia > Flavobacteriales > Flavobacteriaceae > Nonlabens. Next base: position 84,786 of record NZ_JBDVDQ010000015.1, read on the forward strand.
CTTAATGCATGGCCAGCACAAGGTGCTCCACAGTTTACAAGTTACCAGTTAGACGCCTCTACACTAGATAGTGCTTCTAATGATGTTGCTGCAAACTGGTTAGAAAGCACTGCTTCTTATGGTACCGATGGAGCTGTAGGTACACCTGGATTAGCTAATTTCTCTGCAGGCGGTACTGCAGCAATTGGTGCAGGTGATATTGTTATTACAGAAATGATGATAGACCCTGATGGAACAGAAGCAAATACAGAATGGTTTGAAGTTTATAATACTACTTCTAATCCTATTGATATGATGGGATGGACTATAGGAGATGATTCTTCTGGTAGTCGTATTCATGAAATAACATCTTCTGTAATTGTTGCGCCAGGTGCTTATGCTGTGTTTGCTCCTACTGCAGATGCTACACTTAATGACGGAATTACTAACGTAGCTTATGCATATGGTTTCAATTCACCAGTAGGCGGTCCAATAGATTTAACTGGTACTAATTTCCCTAGGTTTAATAATGAATCTTCTTTTAACGATTCAGATCAAACAGATAATGAGACTGACGGTATCATTCTTAGCTCTGATACTGGTCTTTTGATTGATGAGGCAATTTATGATTATGGTTATGGTACAGCGCCTATAGGATGGCCTGCTCAAGGTACTTCTGGTGGTGCTAGTTGGGAATCAAATACATTTGATAATGTTGCAAATGATATGCCTTCTGCATGGGATAGAGCTACCGCTACTTATGGTAGTAGAAGCACTTTACAGCAAGGTACTCCTGGGGTAAGAAACACATTAAGTGTGTCTTCAGCTACTTTAGGTACTATTAAATTATACCCTAATCCTTCTCAAGATTTTATTTCTATTACTATGGATAATGGTCAGTGGGATACTTTACAAGTTTATAATGTAACTGGTCAGGTTGTAATGAATGTTACTAATTATACAGAAAGAGTAAACGTTACTTCTTTAAATACAGGTACATATTTTGTAAAAGTTAATGCAATACAAGGATCTGAAACTATACAGTTTTTAGTGAAATAAAGTTCAAGTAAATAGTGATAATAATCACAGCCTTATCTTTACTTTTTAAGTGAGATAAGGCTGTTTTTATTTTTAAGATTACTAGATAGGTCTTAATGATGTTTTAAATTTCAATAGCAAGCGGTAGTATATATTAGAAATTCATAAATTTTTATAATGAAATGGCAATGTAAAATAGTATGCTAATAACTTTTATACGATGTGATACTATTGAAATATAAACATTGGATATTTGTTATGTTCTGAGTAATTGATGGTGTAGGTTCAGAACCCTATTTTGTACAGGAGATAGTTGAGGAAAGAGATAATTATTTGGAGAAGAAGTAGTTTGAAAATTACGCTTTCGCGAAAGCGAGATATCTACATACTTCATATCTATATTACTTACTGTTTGTGTAGTTAGATGATACCATGTTCTCACATCGTAAGAGTGGTTTAGTAGAGGACTCAATGTGCTCAACAAATAGGTTGTTGAAAGTGAAATGGGATGATTTTATTATAACAAGTTTGAAATTAAAAACATGAAGAATTATATTATACTAGTACTATTAATGTCAGGTCTATCTGGAATATGTCAGTCACAAAAGGAAGACCTTATTAGAATTCTAGTCGCTCCGGTAAGTGATAGTTATGAATATGAAGTAGGTGAAAGAGCAGACTTTGAGATCTCTATTTTTAAATATGGAAAATTAGTTAAAGGAGCAAAGATCGATTATACTATCGCTGAAGAACAAATGAAACCTACCGTTAATTCTAGCATTACACTTAAAACAGGTCATGGGATTATAGAAGGAATTAAAATGGATCAACCTGGTTTTTTAAGGCTAACGGTAAATTATAAGGAAGGTGGTAAAACTTTTTCTAATACTGCTACTGCAGGAATAGATGTCGATAAGATCAAGACTTTTACTCAAATGCCAGCAGATTTTGATTCCTTTTGGAAAAAAGCGATACGACAGGCTCGTAAAATAGAACTGAATCCTCAGTATACAAGACTTCCAGAACAGGATACAGATAAAAACCTTGCTTACCATATAAGGTTTAATCACGGTAAGAAGTCCTACATATATGGAATTTTAATGGTGCCTAAAAAAGAAGGTGTTTATCCAGCTGTGTTAACTGTTCCAGGTGCTGGAGTGCGTTCTTATCAAGGTACTAATAAGAGCGATGATGTTGTGTCTTTACAAATAGGTATTCATGGTATACCAGTTAACTTATATGACAGTGATATTTATGCTAACCTTGATAAAGGAGCTTTATATAAATATTATTGGAATAGAATGGATGACCGCGACGCGTATTATTACAAGCGTGTATATACCGCTTGTGTCAGAGCGATAGATTTTATACATACGATTGATAAATTTGATGGTGATAACCTAGCAGTAATGGGTGGATCTCAAGGTGGAGCGCTTACTATAATGACAGCCGCTCTAGATGATAGGGTAGATGCTATTGCAGCATTTTATCCAGCACTATCAGACCTAGATGGTTTTAATAATGGACGTGCAGGTGGCTGGCCTAGAATCTTTGAAAGAGGATTTGATTTTACTGAAGAAAAAAGAACAGTAGCTCGATACTATGATATTGTAAACTTTGCCAGAAATCTTAAAACACCTGGTTATTATGCTTATGGCTATAATGATAATATAGTTCCTGCCAGTTCTGTTACCGCTATGTTACAGGAGATAAAAGCAAAGAAAACGATAGAGGTCGCATATGACGCTGCCCACTGGATGTATCCTGAAGTACAACAACAGGGTAAAAGATGGTTGTTCAAAAAAATTAAAGTATCTGGATATTAATGCTCAGCCTATATTAGATAATTTGAATTGGATAAGACAGGGGTTGCTCTGTTTATCTTAAGACTGGTATGTGTTCTCGTATATTCATCGCTCTACCTGTCTTTTTAACATAGCAATGCTAATTAATTTAGATACTTATAAGTCGTGATTCGGTTTCTATTTATTAAATACATTTATACTACTTTTCATAAGAAATGTCAATTGTGTAACCTTTTGAATCAATAAGAATTAAATAAAAAAACAGACAACTAACTTATTACATAGTAGTTTATCTAAGCTTAGAGTAATATGGGTTAAAATCAAACTATTTAACTATTTTTAAACCCCAACTTATTTCTCTCTTTATGTGTAAATCGCTTTGCGCCATTATATTTATTTTTTCTTGTTTTGCGACTGCCCAAACCGGTCGTTTTCAATTTAAACATTTGTCTACAGATGACGGTCTATCGCAAAGTAGTGCTACCGCCATAGAACAAGATAATTTAGGACAAGTATGGATAGCTACTAGAGACGGTCTTAACCGTTATGATGGACATAAAATTACTGTGTTTAAAACAGAAGATGGTAATGAGAATTCTCTAAGTAGTAGTGACATATTATCATTGGAAACAGGTTTAGATGGTAAATTATGGATAGGTACCCATAATGGATTAAATAGTTATGATCCTAGGACAGAGTTGTTTAATAGGTTTTTTGCGCAAGAAGAGATTAATTCAATACTAAGTAATAGAATTCAAGAAGTTTATTCTACACAGGATGGTCATATATGGTTAGGTACTTCTAAGGGACTTTCCATTTACAATCCTGAAGAAGATGTCTTTTATAATGATGTCTTTAAAGTAAATCATTCTTCTGTTATTGTAGAAAGTGTCTTAGAATTAGAAAATAACTCTTATTTAGTAGCTTCTAACAAAGGTTTGTGGTTAATTATTAAGCAAGCTAAAGGTAAATATGATGCCCAAAAAATTCCTGTTTTTAAGGATGAACATATATCAGATCTAATACCTTCTGAAGGTGATGATTATTTACTGGCCACTAATAAATCTGGAGTTTTAGTCTACAATAAAAATACCAAGGCAATAGTTCCACATCCTATCAATGAAGTCCAAATGATAGATGGAATTAGAAAATTAAGGGTGGATAATTCTGGTCGATTATGGATAGGTACTGATAACGGTATTTTTATTTATGAAGAAGGTATAGTTACTCATCTTCAAAATAACATAGAAGATAAAAATAGTCTTTCAAAAAACTCGGTAAAATCACTTCATAAAGATTCTAGTGGTTCTATATGGGTAGGAACTTACTATGGAGGTGCAAATATCTGGAATGCTGCAAATGGTAATTTTATAAATTATATCAATAATGGAGAGAAATCTGGTCTTAATTATTCTGTAACGAGCTCTTTACAAGCAAATGATGAGAAAATATTTGTAGGAACAGAGCAAGGAGGATTAAATATTCTTGATTTACAAACAGATCTTTTCTCTTATGTTACAGCAACAAATAGCGATTTGCTAGATGATAATATAACGTCCCTTTATCTAGATGAGGATAGATTGTTTATAGGGACGTTATCTCATGGTTTTCAAATCTATAATGTAAAAACTAACTCGTTTGAAAAAGATGATAAGCTAGCCGCGATAAGTGATTCTTTGCTTAATTCAGGGATTTATGGTTTTGCTAAAGATCAAGATGAGTTATTCATAGGTACTGCTGGTAAAGGAATAGGTGTTGTATCTACTGTACTTGATACCCCAGTGTCTTATTATAATAAAACTAATGGTTTGAGTAGTGATATCGTGAGGACATTACTGCTGGACAACGATAAAACGTTATGGGTAGGAACAGAAAATGGTTTAAATGCTCTTGATGAGAATAAAAATATAAAAAGCTATTTGTACAACAGTAATCAAGCGGCCGGATTTGATATACTGACTGTCTTCCAATCCTCTGATAATCACTTATGGGTAGGTACAAAGGCTCATGGACTATTTGTTAAATCTAACGATACATTTAATCAAGTAACGCTTAATTATGAAGGAAATGATATAACGACCATACATGCTATTTTACAAGATAAAGATGGCTATTTATGGTTAAGTAGCAATCAAGGTGTATTGCAGTACCATACAATAGAAAAAAAGATACTAGCTCTCAAGGGCAAAAAAGATGGCCTGGTAGGGAATGAATTCAGCAGTGGTGCTGCTATTAAACTGCATAATGATGATTTACTTTTTGCAGGGATATCTGGTATCACACGTTTTAATACAGCTAGACTATTTAAAGATTCTTTTGTACCTTCAGTTTTAATAACTGGTTTTTCTACAGGTTATGATAGTAAACCGATCTTAGAATATGAGGGAGATGTTGTTGATAATATCGCTTTCGCGAAAGCGGTAAAACTAGATCATCATCAACGTAATTTCACTATAGAATTTGCCATGCCTAGCTTTCATAACGCATCGAGCAATACATATGAATATAGATTAAGTGGTCTAGAAAAAAACTGGAATATTACTGGTCAAAATGCGGCTACCTATACTTTACAAAATTCAGGGAATTATATTTTTGAAGTAAGAGGTATTAATGGAGACGGCGCAAAAAGCGGTATCACAAGACTAGACGTAGCTGCAAAACCAACACCGTGGTTAAGCTGGTGGGCGTTATTAGGTTATGCATTAGTCTTAGGAATCGCCATTTATTTTATGTTAAACGTTTTAAAATCTAAAACTAGATTGCAACAAGAACTTAAGTTCGAGCAATTACAGAAGGAAAGAGATCGTGGTATTAACGAGGCAAAATTAAAATTCTTCACAAATATATCTCACGAGTTCAGAACACCTCTTACTCTTATTTTAGGACCATTACAGCAATTACTTGCTGATTATAAAGGAAGTAATAAGATGTATAAAAAATTACTTGTTGTAGAGAGCAATGCAAATCACCTCTTACAATTAATTAATAGATTAATGGATTTTAGAAAACTAGAACAAAATCAATTTGAACTACAAAGTGCTCGAGGTAATATTGTTAAGTTTCTAGAAGAGATCTATTTAAGTTTTAACGAATATGCAAAAGTAGGAGAATATGATTACAGCTTTGAATCTGTAGAAGATGAGATCTTAGTTTATTATGATAGAAAAAAACTAGAAAGAGTTTTCTTTAACCTTATTTCTAATGCATTTAAATATACGGACAAAGGTGGTGCAGTGGATATTAGAGTAACTAAAAGTGAGCAAGAGATAATTGTATCTATTAATGATACTGGTATAGGTATATCACCTGTAGAACAAGAGAAAGTATTTGATAGGTTTTATGAGGTAGAAGCAGATAGAGAAAAACCATCTCCATACCATCAGGGTACTGGCATAGGTTTAAATATTGCAAAGAATATAGTAGAATTACATCATGGTACCATAGCCATAGAAAGTGAAAAAGGTCGAGGTTCTAGTTTTAAGGTTGCTTTAAAACTGGGGAGAGAACACCTCAAAGATCATGAAATTTTAAAAGATTTTAAATTTAGCGATGACTTATCTCAGTACACATCGCAATTAAGTGAACTTCCTGCGTTTTCAAATAATGAAGACCTAGATCTATTGAGTGATGATGATAAGCCTACCATATTATTAGTAGAAGATAACCACTCTTTACTTTCTTTTATGGTTAATTTATTAAAGCCAGATTTTAATGTTATCGAGGCAGATAATGGAGAAGATGCTTTTAAGCTAGCTATTAAGAACAGTCCAGATTTAATAGTAAGTGATGTGGTAATGCCTAAGATGGCAGGTACAGAACTCTGTGCAAATGTCAAAAAAGATATAAGAACCAGTCATATTCAAGTGGTTTTATTAACATCTAGATCTTCTTTAATATATAAACTAGAAGGGTTAGAAAGTGGTGCAGATGATTATATAAGTAAACCATTTAATATAAATGAATTTCAATTACGTATTAAAAATTTGCTACATAGTAAGGCAAAACTCAAGGAGAAATTTGGTTCTTCAAATGATTTTTCTCCTGAAGAGGTAAATGTAACATCTGTAGATGAGCAATTACTTAAAAAAGCTATTGCTATAGTTGAGGAAAATATTCCTAATGAACAATTTGATATCCCTTCATTCAGTTCTGAATTAGGTGTAAGTCGTACGATGTTATTTATTAAAGTAAAGGCTTGGACTAATTTTACTCCTAATGAATTTATCCAACATTTTAGAATGAAAAGAGCAGCTCAACTTCTTGAATTAGGAACTCTTAATATTTCTGAGGTTAGTTATAAAGTAGGGTTTAGAAACCCTAAATATTTTAGCAAATGTTTCCAAAAAGCATATGGTGAAACGCCTTCTAATTATTCTAAGAAATTTTCAGAATAATTAACTAGAAATATACGATTGTCACTGATAGCCCCATATTTTTAAGGGTTTCGGATTTTTGTATACCCTTTTCTGAATTATTGATTGCTAAGGTTAAGTTAATTTTATCACAACAATAAAGAGATGTTCTCTGCCACATTGTTTTCGCAAACGATGTAGGACATTTTTTAAAAACTAACTTAAATTATTTCAACTTAAAGAAAATCTTATGCAACAAAAAAACAAACCGCAATTATTAAGATATGGGCTCTTGCTAATTTGCATTTTCGGTTCATTCTTAACCTATGCGCAAACTTCTACAATAACTGGTAAAGTTGTAAGTACTGAAGGAGAAGAGCTATTAGGTGTGAGTGTTTCTATAAAAGGTACATCTACTGGTACTTCTACAGATTTTAATGGAGATTACAGTATTACAGTTCCTAATGCAGAGGCTGTATTGATGTTCAGTTCTATTGGGTATACTACTTTAGATGTTCCAGTTAATGGACAGACTGTAATAAATGTGACCTTACAAGATGATCTAGCTTTACTTGATCAAGTAGTGGTTATCGGTTATGGTAGTGCAAAGAAAAGTGACCTTACTGGTTCAGTGTCATCTGTTTCTTCAAAAGAATTGAATCAATTTCCAGTTCTTGACGCTGCACAAGCTTTACAAGGTAGAGCAGCTGGTGTTGTTGTACAGTCTAATAATGGAGGTGAGCCGGGAGCACCTATCAATATTCAAATTAGAGGAAATACATCTATTAGTGCAAGTAGTTCTCCTCTTATAGTAGTAGATGGGTTTGTAGGTGCTACTATGCCACAAGCTAACGATATACAATCTATGGAGATTTTAAAGGATGCATCTGCGACGGCTATTTATGGGTCAAGAGGTTCTAATGGTGTGGTATTAGTGACTACTAAAAAAGGTAGAAGCGGTAAGATGGTTGTTGAGTTTAATACGAACTATGCTTTTCAAAATACTACTAATGAATTAGATCTATTAGATGCAAATCAGTTCGCAGCTTATCAACAAGATGTAAATAACAATACAGCTATAACAACAGGTCAAACACCTGCTATTTATAATCAAGGAACCGGTAATACAGACTGGCAGGATTTAATATACAGATCTGCAGTTACTAAAAATTATCAATTGTCATTTTCTGGTGGTTCTGATAAAGTTAATTTTTATGCATCAGGAAACTATTTTGATCAAGAAGGATTAATTATTAATTCTGATTTTGAAAGAGCTACTTTCTTAACTAATGTAGATGCTCAAATAAATGATAAATTAAAATTAGGTCTTAACCTTTTCGGAAGCACAGGAACAAAGAATGGTGCAGCAACTCAATCAACTGGTTCAGGTGGTGTAGGTGCAGGTGGAGATGATGTAGTGTCATTATCCGTACGTTATGCTCCAGATCAACCAGTTTTTAATGATGATGGATCTTATAACTCAGGAAACACAGTTGGAGATTTAGTAGATAACCCTTTTGCAATAGCAAATGAGCGTATAGACGAGACGAAAGAAGATAATTTTAGAGCAAATTTTTATGCTGATTATCAAATTATGGAAGGTCTTTCTTTTAAAACTACTTTTGGTTTAAATAGTGAGAACGTAAAACAAGGTACTTATAATCCATCAGTATTAGAAGTTACTGCAGGTGGTGTAGGTGGTAGAGCTGCTATAACACATGCTAGAAGAACAAGTATATTAAGTGAAAACTATTTGACTTATAAAAAGGAATTAGGAAGAGGTGAATTAACTTTATTAGGAGGTTTATCTTATCAAAAAACAAAAACAGAGGCTTTTTCTGCAGCTGGAACAGGTTTTATATCTGATGCTTTTTCGTTCTATTCTTTAGGTAGTGCAACAGGTTTATTACAACCTAGTTCTTCATTATCTGAAACTGTAATTCAGTCTCAATTTGGTAGAGCTAATTATAGTCTTGATGACAAGTATTTAATTACTGCAACGGTAAGAAGAGATGGAGCGTCAAATTTTGCAGCTAATGAAAAGTATGCAATCTTTCCATCGGCAGCTTTAGGTTGGAAAGTTTCAAACGAAGACTTTTTAAAGAATAGTGAAACTATCTCAAACTTAAAGTTGAGAGCTAGTTATGGTGTTACAGGAAATCCATCTATTAGTCCTTACCAGTCATTGGCTAGATTTGCCGCTCTTTACGCAGCTAGTAATGGTGAGACTGTAAATGCAATTACACCAGACCAGCCTTCTAATCCAGATCTTAAATGGGAGTCTTCTTACCAGACAAACATAGGTGTAGATTTAGGATTGTTGAAAAATAAAATTACTCTTTCATTAGACTATTATAACATTGATACTAAAGATCTAATTTTAGGTAATAACGGTATTCCTGAATATTTCGGATTTGCAAATGATGAAATCCTTACCAATTTAGGAGAGGTTAATAATGAAGGTTTTGAACTTGCGTTAACTACTAGAAATATAAGTAATGAAAATTTCACTTGGTCAACTGATTTTAATATCTCTTTTAACAAGAATAAAGTAGTAGCATTAATTAACGATGCAGATTTATTTGATGATGGTACACCTAGTTACTTTAGTCATGACCAAAGTACCATTTTAAGAGTAGGAGAAGAAGCAGGCTTATTCTGGGGATATGATTATGTTGGTGTATACCAAGGAGGGGCTTTACCAGCTGGTACAGCAACTCTAGCAAATGGTGTAGCAGGAGATCCATTATTCAGGGATATTGATGCTAATGGAACAATAACTGAAGATGATAGAACTACAATAGGTAACCCCAATCCAGATTATACTTTTGGATTTACTAACAACTTCAGCTACAAAAACTTTGATATGAGTATCTTTTTCCAAGGTTCTCAAGGTGGTGAGATCTTTAATTTAACAAACGTTCAATTAGTTAATGGAGATGCAAACACAACTCAGGCTAATTATAATAATGCATGGACACCTACAAATACAGATACTAACGTACCACGTGTAGGTAATAATAGTAATAGAGAGATCTCTTCTCGTTTTGTTGAAGATGGGAGTTACATAAGATTGAAAAATATTGCTATTGGGTATACTTTACCTGAAAATTTAATAGAGAAAATAGGAGTTGAGAGATTAAGACTTTCTGTAAGTGCTCAAAATTTATGGACTATTACAGATTATTCTGGTTTAGATCCTGAGGCTAGTTACTTCGGTGGCGGTGGAGTTAATAACCAGAGAAGTAATACCATTCGTGGTTTTGATTTTGGTAACTACCCAACTTCTAGAACGGTTACTTTTAGCCTTAACGCAACTTTTTAAATAAAAATAAACTTAGTTAATTATAATATACAAAATTATGAAAACACTCAAAATTTTATTGTTATTGATAGCGGTATCAATAATGGGATGTTCAGACCTGGAAGAAGAGCCTGTCGGTTTATTAGCTCCTGAAGGTTTTTTTCAATCTACTCAAGATATACAGACAGCAGTAAATGGATCATATACTCATGCTATAAATGAAAAGTTCTGGGGTAGAAAACTATCTATTGCATTAATGTTACGTTCTGACATGGTAGATCTAGCTTCTAATGAGACTAGAAGAATGGAAATGAATGACTTAACGACTCTTGGGAATAATGGAATGATTAGTGAATTCTGGCCTAAAACTTATCAAGGTATTGCTGCGGCAAATCAAGCTATAGCAGGAGCTGAATTTGTTGCTGCAGACGAAGCGATTAAAAACCCAGTTATTGCACAGGCTCGTTTTATTAGAGCATTTTATTATTTTCATTTAGTGAGACAGTTTGGAGATATTCCTTATTTAGATCAACCAGTATCTGATGCGGCTGCCGCTGCTACTATAGGTAAAACTCCTGCTGCACAGGTTTATGAGAATATTATTGCAGATTTAGAGTATGCTAAGACATGGTTGCCAGATACGCAACCTACTCGTGCAATACCTTCTAAAGGCGCTGCTAGTTCTTACTTAGCTTTAGTTTATTTAACTATGGCGGGAAATAATGATACAGCAATGTTTCAAAGAGCTTTTGATGAGGCTGAAGAAGTGATTCTTAATGCAGGGACATATAATTTTGATTTAGACTCAGACTTTCAAAATCTATTTAATGCAAATGTTATAGATGGTTCTGTAGAACCAATATTTGCTTTGGACTATAATAATTTTGAAGCTCCTAATAATGCTTATGATCAAATAGCACCTATGACTGGTATAAGAGGTGATGACAGAAACTCTGGAGGTGGCTGGTCTGTTGCAGTTCCTTCTCTTGCGGTTTATACAACATGGCCTGCAGACGATTATAGACGTGCAGTAAGTATGGATGATGGAGCTTCTATAAATGGTAATTTAGAGCCATTTACTAACTTTATCGCTAGTGGACACCAGTTTGCAAAGAATCAGCCATATATCGCAAAGTACACACGCTATCCAGGTCCTTTTGCTCGTGGTAATGCTAGAGCAACTAGTCATAACTATTCAATGATTCGTTTTGCTGAGGTATTATTAATTGCTGCAGAAGCAGGAGTAGAGGTTGGTGAAAACCAAGCTGCAATAACTTATATCAACCGTATTAGAGCGAGAGCTAGAATGGGTGGTACTACAGAAAAAGATGGTGTGACTGTAACTGTTGCGCCTAGTGCAGTGCCTGCAGATATTTCTGGGACTGTAACTGTAAATGATGTTCTTGAAGAGCGAAGATTAGAATTAGCCTTTGAAGGTAAAAGATGGTATGATATCGCTAGAAGACAAATAGGTGCTACTGTATTTGGAGCGTCTGGTTTAGAAGGTGCAAAATCTGATTTTTCTGTTACAGATTATTTAATGCCATTACCGGCAGATGAGTTAGATAGAAACCCTAATTTATTACCTCAAAATCCAGGTTACTAAATAAAAAATTGAAATAGCCAATTGCTTTAATCCCAACGATGTTTTTTCGTTGGGATTTTTGTTTGCTTAAAAATAAGTAGCCTTTATCAATGCTATTTATTTTTATCTATTTAATTAGAGAATTAAAAGTCATAATAAAAATAGACGTTGTAGTTTTGCCGGCTGTATAATTGACTAGTATATTATTAATAACTCAACATCATTGATGTTTTATTTTATTTAAAGTGAAAGACCTACAAAAAGCTATCGTTTACATGTTGTTCAGTACACTGGCATTTGCAGTTATGAATGGACTTGTAAAGTATTTGATAGATTTCAGTGCCTATGAATTAGTGTTCTTCAGATCGCTAGGTACTTTAATTCTTACTATGGTATTCTTACTTTATAAGAAAATACCATTATTAGGGAATAAGAGAAGTTTATTAGTGACTAGGGGTGTTGCTGGTGCTGTTTCTTTAATATTATTTTTTCTTTCTTTAAAGTATTTACCTGTAGGGACAGCTGTTGTGCTTAGGTACTTATCACCTGTTTTCGCAGCTATTTTTGCTGTGATATGGCTCAAGGAAAAAATAAAACCTATACAATGGTTGTTCTTTCTATTAGCCTTTTCTGGTGTGTTAGTAATGAAAGGTTTTAATGATGATCTTAGTTTAATTGGTCTCGTCTTGATATTTTCATCTGCCTTAGTAATGGGAATTGTTTTTGTAACTATTTCTAAAATAGGTAAGCAAGATCACCCTATTGTAATCATTAATTATTTTATGGCTATAGGAACTTTGCTAGGTGGTGTTCTAGCTCTTAATGATTGGAGGACTCCTCAAGGTAATGAGTGGATTATTTTAAGTAGTCTAGGTGTTGTAGGTTTTGTTGGACAACTTTTTATGACCAAAGCTTTTCAAATAGCATCTACAAATCAGGTTGCGCCTCTTAAATATCTCGAAGTTATTTTTACTGTCCTTATAGGTGCGTTCTGGTTTATAGAAATCTATACAGTATGGGCTATTTTAGGTATGATAATGGTCATTGCAGGATTATTACTTAATATCTTTTATAAGTCTAGAAAAGTAAGCTAAAACACTCTTATTTTTAATGAGTTAATTCCTAGTGTTTCACAAATAATACATCTCTTTCTTAAGATAGATACCTTTGTGTCTATAATTCCTTAAACAAACTATCGTTTAATTTGCAAATTCGCATTTATTGTCTTTAATTTGGGCAACCAGATTGGTCAACCAATTTATTTTTATCTTTTGATAATACTATTGGTTTTTACTCAATTAACCTATTAGAAGATTATGAATTGGAAATTAATTTTAGTTGTATGCCTTTTTGGTATCATTTCTTGTGAAGATAGTGCTAGTTCAAGCGATCAAAAAGCTGTCTCAGAGGCCACTAGTTCTAGTTCTAAATTGCTTTTAAGCGACGCTGGGATAGCAGATTTTAAATCCTCAAATAGTGATGTTGTAAAAAACACTTTAAAAGAATTATCGCAATCGGTAGAAGTTATTCTTACTGCACCTATAGAAATTCCACAACCAGTAGATGCAGGTGGTGGTTATTCTCACGAAAAACACAAACAAAATTATGCTGAACTTTATAAAGTAGCACTATCTCAAAGTTTAGATCCTCAAGATGATAAGTTAGCCTACATAAAAAATATGTTTGATGGATATGCAAATATGTATCCAACATTAGGTATGCATCCTAAGGATAAAGAAAATCATCCAGGCGGTAAATTATACTGGCAAGGTCTCAATGAAGCAGTAACGCTTTTTTACATGATACAATCATATGATCTTACTCGAGGTTATCTAACAGAAGAAGAACGCGTAAAAATCGAAAAGGATTTATTACGTCCCATGGCAAAATTCTTAAGTGAAGATAGTTATGAGGTATTTAATAAAATACACAATCATGGCACATGGTCTGTAGCAGCTGTCGGTATGACTGGTATGGTATTAGGTGATGACGATATGGTACAGAGATCTATTTATGGTTCTAATAAAGATGGTAAAACAGGTTTTATAGCACAATTAGATCATCTGTTTTCTAGCGACGGTTTCTATAGTGAAGGACCATATTATCACAGGTATGCTATCTTACCATTTATCGCATTTGCTCAAGCAATTGAAAATAATGAGCCAGAGGTGAAAATCTTTGAGCATAGAGATGGGATTCTTAGAAAAGCAGTGACTACATTGCTTCAACTTACTGATGAAAAAGGGAGGTTTTACCCTATTAATGATGCTATTAAAAGTAAAACATGGGAAAGTGATGAGGTAGTCTTTGCCACTAACATCGCATATAATCAATATAAAGATGCAAGTCTTTTACCAGTCATTAAAATGATGAATAAGATTTCATATACCGATGCTGGTGTTATTGCTGCTAATGCTATTACAGATGATACAGAAGATTTCTACAACAGGCCTAGTATGTTTATAGCAGATGGTGTAGAAGGCAACAGCGGTGGTCTAGCGTTAATGCGCAGTCCACAAAATACTTCAGGTCAACTACAAGCCGTGCTTAAGTTCTCTACTCAAGGAATGGGGCATGGGCATTTTGATAGATTAAGTCTTTCTGTATACGATTATGGTAACGAGATCATGCCAGATTATGGTGCTGCACGTTTCTTAAATATAGAAACTAAAAGAGGTGGTAGGTATTTACCTGAAAATAAAACATATGCTCAACATACCATTGCCCATGGAGCAGTTGTTTTAGATGAGAAGTCTCAGTACAAGGGAAATGTAAAATACTCTGAAGAACATGTGTCTCATGTGGTTAAAACAGACATGAGTAGTGAACGTTTACAGGTGAGTATAGCAGCAGACTCTACTGCATATGATGGTACAAAATTATCTCGTTCTATAACTATGATTAATGAACCAGAAATTTCTAATAGACCATTTATTATTGATTTATATCATATCGATTCTAACGCAGGTCATCAAATGGATTTAAATTACCCTTTCTTTGGTGATATTATTGAAACGCAATTTGACTATAATAGACCTGCTAATAAAACAGTTTTAGGAAAAGATAATGGTTACAATCATCTAGAGGTTTTAGCTAAGGGAACTCCTAAACCTAATGCTACTAATGCTCAATTTTCATTCTTACAGGCACAACGTTTTTACAGTATAACTAGTGTTACAAATGCCAGTACTCAACTATTTATTACTCAGACAGGAGCAAATGACCCTGAATTTAATATTAACCTACAGAGACAGTACTTAATAAGACAACCTAAAAATACAGCAAGTCACACATTTGTAAGCGTTATCGAGCCTCATGGATTCTTTGATCCTGTAAAAGAGACAGTAAATTATCCTAAATCTGTGATTTCAAATTTAAAGCATGAGAAGCAAGATGGTTATGATATCGTTACCTTTAATTCAGGCGGTGCTATGTATTTATATACGCTTTCGCGAAAGCGAGATAATAACAAAAATCATACAATACAATATAAAGGGAAATCTTATTCTTGGGATGGACCACATCAATTACTAAAAATATAAGTCATGAAAAGATATAGTGAAAAGTACATTCTTACAGAAGAAATGAAATGGGAAAACCTAGGAGGTGGAGTTTCTCGTAAATTTTTAGGATACGATAACCAGATTATGATGGTTCAAGTAAAGTTTGAAAAAGGAGCTGAAGGAGCACCGCACAAACATTTTCATACACAAACTACTTATGTAGCGGCTGGTAAGTTTGAGTTTATCATAGATGGTGTAAAGCAAATAGTAAGTGCTGGTGATGGAGTTTATATGGAGCCTAATCTTTTACATAGTGCAGTATGCCTAGAAGAAGGAATGTTGATAGACGTTTTTGCACCGGTGCGTGAAGATTTTTTAGATGGTAGTGGTGTTTCTTATTTTGGTGACAAAGAAGAATAATTTATGAAAGTCAAAGGATTAAGATGGTGGATAGTAGGGTTGATTGCTCTAGCAGCCGTAATAAATTATATAGATAGACAGGCTTTTTCAGTTTTATGGGAAACTGAAGGAGGAATAGCTGATGAGCTTTATCCTGAGTTAGATGCAGATGGTAGAAAAAAGATATATGGAAGTATTGGTACATATTTCATTATTGCCTATGCTTTAGGTCAGGCATTATTCGGTAGAATTTTTGATAAATTAGGAACACGTTTTGGTTTTGCTTTATCTATTGGTTTTTGGTCACTGGCTACAGGTTTACACGCTTTAGTGAGTGGTGTTCTAGGATTTACCTTTGTTAGATCTCTTTTAGGTCTAGCTGAAGCTGGTAACTGGCCTGGTGCTGCAAAAGGAAATGCAGAATGGTTTCCAACAAATGAACGTGCCATAGCTCAAGGGATATTTAATTTTGGTGCTTCTTTTGGAGCGTTAATTTCTATACCTCTTATTGGATTTTTGGCTCAAAAAATGCACTGGCATATCATCTTTATGATTATAGCATTATTAGGTTTTCTATGGTTAATACCATGGTTAATTGTCTTGAAAGTAGGCCCTAAAAAACATCCTTGGCTTACTGACGAAGAAAAAGATCGAATTCTTAATGGACAGAGAAATGAAGTTGCTACCGCAAATGGTGAGGAAGAACAAAAAAGTATGTCTTATGGGAAACTATTAGGCTTTAAACAAAGTTGGGGAGTTATCATAGCAACTGCAGCTATTGATCCTATCTGGTGGATTTTTGTAGTCTGGATACCTAACTACCTTGTAAACGTTTTTGGTGTAGGTATAGAAGGAATTACTAAATATGGATGGATACCTTATCTAGGAGCTATGATCGGTGCATGGTTCGGTGGTTTACTAGCAAAGAACTTCTTTAATAAAGGATGGGATGTTAATAAGGTAAGAAAAGCAACTATAGGTGTGGGGTGTGCAATCATGCTTCCTGCTTTATTATCATTAAGTAATCCTGGTACTCCGTTAATAGCTGTTTTAATCATGGCTGTTGTGTTATTCGGATTCCAAACTGCGATAGGAAATATTCAAACGCTTCCTAGTGATTTATATAGTGGTAAATCTGTAGGGACATTATCAGGATTAGCCGGTATGTCGGCAAAGTTTGCTGCTGCAGGACTAACATGGTACATAGGTTCAAAATTACCAGCAGATAAATACTCTTTAGTGTTTCTAATAGGAGCTGTACTGGTAGCAATCGTTGTATTTGCTGTTTGGGTACTTATACCTAAAATTAAACCATTGCAGAAAGCGTAAAAAAAAATAAAAAACAAATTTTAATTAAATCAACAATATGAGTTTTGAAGGAAAAGTAGCTGTAGTAACTGGGGCAACCGGTGGTATAGGTTTTGAAGTAGCAAAAAGATTAGGTAAAGACGGTTATACGGTAGTTTTAAACGGTATAGATGATGAGGCTGGAGCAAAGAGAGTTGAAGAACTTACTGCAGAAGGTGTTACTGCTGAGTACCTAGGTTTTGATGTTACTAAAGAAGATGCGGTAACTGCTAACATTACTGAAATAGGTAATAAATATGGTAAAATCGATGTGCTAGTAAACAACGCTGGTGGATTAGGTGGTAGATCTAGATTTGAAGAGATGACTACTGAGTTTTATAGATTTGTAATGGCTCTTAACCTTGATTCTGTATTTTTTGCGTCTAGAGCAGCTATACCATTTCTTAAAAATGGAGAACACCCATCTATAATTAACTACACTTCTAACGCTGCATGGAATGCAGGTGGACCAGGTGCTGGTATTTATGGAACGTCTAAAGCTGGTGTGCATGCTATTACAAGAGCACTTGCAAAGGATCTTGCAGAATATGGAATAAGAGTAAATGCAGTATCTCCTGGTACTATAGACACTCCTTTCCATGCACAAATCAAATCTACTAAGCCAGAAGTATTTGCTTCATGGGCAAATAATATCTTATTAGGTAGACTAGGTCAGCCAGAAGATGTTGCTGGTGTTGTTTCTTTCTTAGCTAGTAAAGATGCTTCATTCATAACTGCAGAAACTATCCAAATAGGTGGTGGACAAGCGTTAGGTATCTAATAGTAGATATTATGAATACGGAAAAATCAATTTGATTTTTCAATAAATTAGCCAACATGTTTAAGAATTATCCCTGATAGGTTTCCTATCAGGGATTTTTTTATGTATTAATTCTGAGATTTTATTTTTTAATTTGATAATGAAGTATAAAACTCAAAATAGAGGTTTTCTTTCATGTTTAAATAAAGTGCATTTACGCTATAATGCTATATAAATGTATAGTGCCAGCTGTTTCATGAAGTTGATTTGCATAGAATAGGATTATGGAAATGGTTGATCATAGTTAATGACATCCTTATAAAGAGATATAAGTGGGTTTATAAAGTTCAGGTATATAATTTACGGTACAAGCTGTACAAGTGATTTGTATGTTTCTATTTAGATAGAATAACGGGCTAATAAGTGACGTTTTTATACTTTAGGATTGTATCAAAGCACATAAAAAAAGCCTAATGATATTAAAATCATTAGGCTTTGCTTTAAGAGAATTAGATATTAATTCTACAATGTGATGTGAATTAATATACTAGTTTCAATTCTATATTTTCAACTACTTTAATTTCGCCAGAGTTGGTAACTGTATTGTTAATTGGTTGTTGCCCTTTGGCACCCCATAAAATAGCTGTAAACTTAGTGTCGTTATTAGTAAAAGTGTTGTTCTCAAAAGTTACGTTTACGATACCTCTAGTGTTGATTAAAACTTCATCTTTATCTAGTTTACCAGAGTTAATAAAAGTGTTGCCAGCTAGGTTTAAAATACCACCTATGGTAGACTCGTCATAACCACCTCTATAGAAATCTATCACTTCGTTAGAAATGTTGTCAAAATTAGAGTTCGTGATAGTTAAAAACTCCACATTATAATCTCCTTTGTCATCAGTTTCTTTATCTAGTAAAAATCCGTTCACACAGTTTTTAAAAGTAGAATTGTTTACTATAATTTCGTCTGCAAATGAGCTTTTTGAAGCGTCTATAACAGATTTAAAGTTCTCTACATTTATGTTGTTTAAATGGATACCATAAGCCTTAGACATATCCTTATCTTCTGTTCTAAATAGATCTTGGTCTGCAGTACCTAAAACATTTAAACTTTCTAAATGTAAAATACCTTTAGGTTGCATTAAAAATGCCGTTTTTAAATTGTCAAATTGTATGGTTGCTCTAGCATCTTTATTAGCAGATGTTATTTTCAACTCTTTAGCTAGTGCGATAGTTTCATCTATCAAGTAAGTACCTTCTTTTAAAGAAATGATATCTTCAGAATTAGCATCTTTAATAGCTGCCATGAACTCACTCGCGTTAGTAACGGTATGTGTTTTTATATCTTTATTACCAGTAGAAGGTGTAAACCATGTGGCACCATAAATAGAATAATCTACAGTAGCCTTTTTATCACTTACAGGTGGAATAATAGCACCTATGTAATTTTGATCTTGATTTCTAGATGTACCAAAAAGATCTACATCGATATCATTAAAACCATAACCATCATATAACTTACCATCGTACTGTGCAGGAGTGTAAAAAAGCTCGTCACCTAGCGTATTAGAGATAGATTTTAATGTGAAATCTTCACGATCAGAATCCATGTTTTTATTGCTTAGCAGTAAGTTGTTTTTAAACTTTACACCATCTATTTTATCATAAGCCTTTATAGGATAAGAAGTAAATCGGTCATTATATACAAGATTGTTTGCAAAGATGACTCTTTTAGGTCGTGCAGATCTTATTTCAGATGGTGGTAAAACCTCTGCCTGATCAGTATTTACACCTACAGAAAAATGTATAGGTTGTTCACAGTCTATCCAGCTATTGTGTGCTATAACTACATCAGTTACCTGATTATATCTATTTAAAGGAGATTTAGGGATACCATTCATTACAGCCAGTCCACTACGGAATTCTGTACCGCGCATTTTATAGAAATAATTATTTGTCACTACATGACCAGTATTGATAACACGTATACCACCTACATATGGGTTATCATTACCTATAAATATATTACCACTTATAGTTGCATAATTACCATGTCTAGTTACTACAGATCCTTCACTCTCTAGAAATACATTATTAGAAAAGTTATTAAAGTTAGATTTACTAGAAATGATTTCTACCTCACCATTACATTTTTCAAAAAGGTTATTAGTTACTTGAGTATATGATGGTGTCATAGACGTTGTACTAGCACCTAATTGCATAGTTTCAGCCTTAGGACCACCTTTTCTAGGTCTAGGACCGAAATGATTGTCATGTATCTTATGATAATTATTTACATGTTCGTTACCATTAAGATATACCTTTAAAGTTGGTCCTTCATTAGACTTCCCAGCGATATAACTGTGGTCTAATTCATTATGTTTACCATAAAACTCTATCCAGTGATCTTTTCTATGACGGTCAGGTTGTGTAAACTCTTCTATAACAGTACCAGTAACGCGACAGTTAAAAGCGATAGAGTCAGGAGAGTTTCTAAATATTATAACCGCTTCGTCTGGTGTGTATCCATTCTTAAAATAAAGATCTTTGGCAACCAGATATTCACCACTTAACTTTAAGAAAGACTGTCCTTCTATGATTACCTTACCAGGTGTTTCTGCTTTTAAAACTATAGGTTTTTGCTCTGTTCCCATTCCATGAAATTTGATTTGAGCATCCTTCCAGATACCATTTTTCATGGTGATAACATCTCCGGCTTTTGAGTCGTTAATTGCAGTTTGCAGCTCGTCTATATTTGATACGTTTATAGAAGTCAGCTTTTGATCATTACACGAGATTAAAGCTATGGCTAGAGCTAGTAAAAATATTCTTTTCATAGGTTGTTTTAAGAGAATTCAAGATACCTACTAAAACGATATAGCTAGGTCTTAAAGAGTCCTAAATGAAGTATAGAATTGTACCGTTTTCATTAATTTCTCTATTTAAAGCCACTAAAACAGAGGGATTCTCATTTTTAGACAATTGTTTGTGGTAATTCCGCTTTCGCGAAAGCGGAATCTAAAACACATAGCTATAAATAATAAAAAGCCTATCTTTAAGAACCAACTTAGCTTTATGAAATCAATAAAACATTATGATATAGGATATGCAGACATATTCATTTTTAAACTTTATTTAATTGTACAAGTGAAAGAAGGATATACTGTTGAGGTAGATGATATCGATATCTTTCATGCGTTGATTGAAAAACATTTCAGCGATACAAATTTTATTTATATCTCTAACAGAGTGAATTCTTATTCTGTAAATCCATTAATTTATCCAAAGGTAGCGGCTGTCGAGAATTTAATAGGTCTTGCAGTGGTTGCAGATAATGGAATCAAGATTAAAACAGCAATCTTTGAAAAAAACTTTTTATCAAAGCCTTTTATCATATGTTCTACTATAGATGAGGCTATTATTTGGGCTTCACAACAATTTTAGATTTCTATAATAGCGGATCTAGTAATGAACGACACTGAAAAATTTTCTAACTCAACTAAAATGATAAATCATTTAAGATAAAGTTTATTGCACTCTTTAATAATTGAGAACTTTCTGTTTAGTAATTAATAACACTTAGATTAATTTCAAAAACCTAGCGTTAAACAAACTGGTGTTTTAGATTTGATTTAATTAAAAGTTATTTTAAAGATTTTTTGTCAAATAAGAGGGGTGTTCATATTTCATTGCCCAATTTTTAAAATAAACAGTTAAAATATATCGATTGTAAATTTTTGTGTTCTACATTTAAAAAAAATAAAACGATGTTCAAGAGTCTTACTTTTTATGCGTTGCTTATAGCGACTGTTGGGATTTTTTCATGTTCTTCAGAATCAGATGAACAAGCTAATACTATACAACTAGTGCCTGATGATGATGCTACAAATGGTAATGGAACAGGTGATGACGCAACAGAAACCGATAGCATACCAGGTGATAATTTTGCATTAGCTACTCTTCAAATAGAAACCAGTTGGAACACGGCAGATAGATCTACCGTTTCTGAAGACGCAACCACTCATGGCCCTACAGAATATTACTTTTTAGATGATCAAGAAATGGTTTTAATAAGTAAAGAACCAGATGGTAAACGTACAGAACTTAAAGAAACTCCAGGTCAAGAGCGTTCTCTAGACGTGGTTAAATCACTTTCTTACACAGCTACTATATTTAATATACCAGAAAACGGTGTGACTATCGCACAAGTACATAATAGAAGTAATGGTGTATTAAGACCACTAGTAAGAGTGTATATCGATGATGATCGCCGAGTAAAATTTAAACTAACTGACGACCCAGATAGCGATACTCAATACACTACCATCAATGGACCTTTATATCAAGAAGGAGAGACCATACAAGTAGCTATGAATACCTCAAATGGGACAGCGTCATTCACAGCAACTACACCTGCAGGTACATTTTCAGAAACTTTTACACCTTCTAACAATTGGACACCATATAGTAATGGATACTATTTTAAAGCAGGTGTTTACACAGAAGGAAATGATACTCGTGCCCAAATACGTTTTTCTGAATTTGAATTAATTAAATAAATTCAAACTACAGAACTATAACAATAGTGTTATTTATTAAAGCCCAAGAAGTGAGTAGTCAAAATCACTGACGGGCTTTTTTGCTTTTTTAAGCATCCATAAACCTTCGGCAGGAGGTATTTCTAGATCTAGATCTCCGTCCATTTCATTTTGCATAAACCATATCCCATTCATGGCTTTCTTTTTATAATCAAAAGAGCCATTATAAACGATTTCAAAATTGTGTTCTATCTCTTCTGTACTGAAACCGTCCTCTAGAATAACATCATTGCTAGTATAAGTGACCGTTATAGAAATTAGATTTTGTTCCCAGAAACCAGTAAAATTTACGGTTCTGCCGGTTGAAAACGGTCCTTTTTCTTCTGTATGGTGACCAGTTATGATACCGTCTTTAAATTCCATTTCAGTAAATAGCCTGACTCTTTCTCCAAAGAAAGGAAGATCAAATCCTAATCCATAGATAAAATAACCCTCCCAATAACCGCTTAATTCCTCCATTATTTTTCCTCTTTCTCAATCACGAGATACTCTAAATTCAAGGCATTAAATTGCTCGTTGAATTTTTTAATATCAGACTGTAAAACCTGATCAAAAATAGCAAGTTGCTTTTCTATTTCAGCAGTTAATTCATCTTTAACTTCTATACTTTGTGAAGTAGGGGCAAAGTCACCTATTTGTGCCAGACTGTTTAAATGAGCTAGTTTATTAGTTAATCTAATAGGGAAATTTAAAGGATCCTGACCACTGCGGTTTTTAGTTTGATAAAGTGCTTTTTCTACCTCGCTAAATTTCTTTTTCATCTCCTTAGACATCGCAATCATATCTTTAACACCTTGTTCTTCTCTATCTCCATACAACGTTTCAAAAGCACTTAGTTTCTTATTAAATGCACGTATGTTTTTAATCGATTTATGAGCCTTGTCTACAGTAGCATTTACTTCATTTACATAATTAAATTGTGTCAGCATGTCTTCATCGCTAGCCTCCCTATTAGGAGCAGATATAATTGTAATAGGTTGCGATTCCTTTTTCCCATTTACTGATAATTCAACTTTGTACGATCCAGGTACAGCTTTAGGTCCTGACATATTTGCCCACCATAAAATCATTCCTGGTAGCTTTTCTGCACCATCATAAACAGTATTCCAGTTAAAAGAGTTGGCTCCTTCTTTTACTTTTAATTTGTTCTTTTTATCATAGGTAGCATAAGTTTTAATCAACTCGTTTTTGGAGTCATAAAAAGAAAGTGATACACTATCTTTTTCTTTCAACGTCGGAATATAAAAATGTACTTGTACTCCTGCAGGATGATTTGCTCCTGTGGTAAGTGAACCTGCACGACCATTTCCTGCCATGCGATAAGATGTTTTAGGTTTAAAAAGTTTGTTTTCGTCTTGCTTTCGCGAAAGCGAACTAGAAAAAGCTTCTCTCACTAATCCTAAATCATCATGTATCCATAAACTTCTACCTTGTGTCGCGATAATTAGATTGTTATCCTTTACAGCTAGATCTGTAACTGGTACGATAGGTAAATTCATCTGGAATGATTTCCATGATTTTCCATCGTCGGTAGAAATATATAAACCAGTTTCTGTTCCTGCATACAGCATTCCTTGTACTTGATCATCTTCTCTTACTACTCTAGAAAAATGCTCTGATGGAATGCCATCTGTTATTTTTTTCCATGATTTACCATAATCTGTAGTTCTATATAAGTAAGGTGTAAAATCGCCTAATTTATAACGTGTAGCAGCTACATAACAAGTAGCCGCATCATAACGGCTAGGTTCTATACTGTTAATTTGTGCCCATTCTGGTAATCCCTTAGGTGTAATGTTACTCCAGTTTTTACCGCCATCTTTAGAAAGATGAATGAGCCCATCGTCGCTACCTATCCATAATTCGCCAGCTTTCAATGGAGATTCTGCTGCGGCAAAAATCGTACAGTAATACTCAACACTTGTGTTATCTTGAGTAATCGGTCCACCACTAGAAACTAGTTTTGTTGGATCGTTTCTAGTTAGATCAGGTGAGATAGTTTCCCAACTCTGACCTTCATTAGTAGTGACGTGTACATTGTTAGAAAAAGCATAGAGTTTATTAGGCTCGTGTTGCGAGAACAGAATAGGGAAATTCCACTGAAAGCGGTATTTCATTCCTTCGGCACCATGTCCCATAGGGTTATCTGGCCATACATTAATTGCTCGTTGTGATTTAGTCTTGTGATTATAACGAGTTAAATAACCGCCATAACTACCACCATAAACGATGTCATTATTTTTAGGATCTACAGCAATGTGCGCACTCTCGCCACCTGCAGTTCCTTCCCAATCGGTATCTGTAATACTACGTCCAGTGGTACGATGAGGTATTCTTATCGTCCCATTATCCTGTTGTGCTACATAGATTCTATAAGGGAAAGAGTTATCTGTAGTTACACGATAGTATTGTGCTGTAGGCTGATTGTGATACGTACTCCATGTCTCGCCACCATCATAAGTGATTTGTGCGCCACCGTCATCTCCCATAATCATGCGGTCAGAATCTTCTGGTGCAATCCATAAATCGTGATGATCACCATGAGGTGCTCTCGCACTAGAAAAGTTTTTACCACCATCGGTACTTTTATGATAGTTGACATTAACGACATAAACTTTATCGACATCTTTTGTGTCTGCATAAATACGCGTATAATACCACGCACGTTGTCTTAAACTGCGATCACTGTTGGTCTTTTTCCAAGTTAAACCTGCATCATCACTACGGTACAATCCACCTTGATCTTTATTTTCTACGATGGCATATAATCTGTCAGAATCTACAGGTGAGACGGTGATTCCCATAATTCCTAGAGTTCCTTTGGCAAAACCTTCATTTTTTGAAACCTCTTTCCATGTCTCTCCATAATCGGTACTTTTCCATATGGCACTACCATCGCCACCACTAGATAGACTGTATGGTGTACGCTGCAACCTCCAGGTGCTGGCATACAACACACGCGGATTACTAGGGTCTATGATTAAATCTACCGCACCGGCTAGATCATTAGTAAATAATTTTTTACTCCATGTTTTTCCACCATCAGTACTTTTATAAACACCACGATCTGTAGTAGGCTTATAGATATTACCTAACACTGCGGCATAAACGGTATTATGATCGTTAGGGTCGATTACTATTCTAGGTACGTGACGACTTTTAGGTAATCCAGCCTCAGTCCATGTTTTACCAGCGTCTTCTGTTTTCCATATTCCATAGCCGCTAGATACATTACCACGCACCGTTTTCTCGCCACCACCTACATATATTACGTTATGATCGCTAGGCGCAACAGTTACGGCACCTATAGAACCACCAAAAAATCCATCAGAGATATTGCTCCAGGTACGTCCACCATCTACGGTTTTCCATACACCACCACCGGTACTACCGAAATAGAATAAATTAGGTTTTCCAGGTACTCCAGTTACCGCGGCACTACGTCCACCACGGAAAGGTCCTAAGAGTCTAAACTCTTGTGATTCATAATACTTTTGTTCTTCTGGTGGTTCTGGTAATTGTTGTGATTCTGCTTTCGCGAAAGCGAGAACAATAAATGCAAATAGGATATAGTACAACTTATTCATGGTAGGAAAATTTCCTATAAAGATACTACACCATTTGTAATTTATCGTATCGGGAATAATAGAATAGTACTCGGGAAATGGACACATTTTTAAAGGCTACTTACTGTCGCATCTTTGTAGTGTCCTAAGGGATAAGAAAATAACAATAATTAAAATTATATAATATCATGGCAACATTTAATGTACCACAAAGAAGCGAAGTAAACGAAGTGAATCAAGGAATCTTTGATAATCTAGAAAAGCAATTAGGTTTTGTTCCTAATTTATATGCAACCTACGCATTATCAAATAATGCATTAAATAATTACCTTTCTTTATCTGGAGCAAAAACTTCTTTAAATAATAAAGAAAAAGAAGTAGTAAATCTAGCAGTAAGTGAAGTAAATGGCTGTGATTACTGTCTTGCAGCACATACGGCTATTGCACAAATGAATGGTTTTACTCAAGAACAAACTCTAGAATTAAGAGCTGGTAAAGCATCTTTCCAGACTAGTTATAATGCTCTTGCAGGTCTAGCAAAAAACATAACAGAGAATAGAGGTAGAGCAGATAAAGCTGTGGTAGATTCTTTTCTAGCGGCAGGTTATACTCAAGAAAATCTAGTAGATACTATAGTTTTAGTAGGTGATAAAACCATCTCAAACTATTTACACAATACAACTCAAGTACCTGTTGATTTCCCAGCGGTACAGCCATTAGATGCTTAATAGCATTTAGGTAAGAGTTAAAATTTTCATAGTTGGTTAGTTGAAACAGGTCTGTCTCTTAGGAGTGCAGGCCTGTTTTGTTATGTCTAAGGTTAAAAAGAATAGTAACAAATAAAAGTGAGTTACCATCTAGTTTTTATAGGATAGTAACTCACTTTTATACATATTTAAAAAATGTTTTTTTAAACTTATTGCTTTCTGAAGGAAAGTGGAGAGGTACCCACTTGCTTTTTAAAGAATTTAGAAAAATGACTAGGCTCATTATAACCCAGCTCATAAGCTATCTCTTCGGCGCTTTTGTCAGAGTAGAGTAGAAGTCTTTTTGCCTCTGCAGTGATGCGCTCGTTGATAATCTTAAGTGGTGATTTTACATCATGCTTTTTAAAAAAGTTAGAAAGCGTTTTAGGAGATTTAAAAAGTAAGTCTGCATAGTCTGCAACCTGGTGTTTTTCTTTAAAATGCTGTTCTACGAGTATATTAAATCGTCTGACTAGATCAACTTGTTTTACCGTTAAATCGGGCTGGTAACTTTCTTGCTTAATCAGCCTGGTAGAGGTGATCAACATTCTTTTTAATAAAGTACGTAGCATCTCACCTTGAATATGATCTTTAGTGTCAAATTCTTCCTGAAATAAAACCAGCATCGCATTAAAACTAGCTTGTTCTTTTACAGTTAAGTCTATGATAGGTGCAGTAGAAGAACCGAAAAACAACATTCCCATACAAGATACCTCAGAATCATTATGCTGTATACAATAGAACTCACGATTAAATACAAACGCTATTAATCCATAATTATCCTTTGGAATCTCTACTATGTTCACAGGGGTGCAAAAAAGTACTTGATTCTTTTTAAGTACGACTTCATATCCATCTACAATAAGGCGTTCTTCACCTTCTGTGCACCAGACTATTTTATATAACCCCTTTTCTTTAAGTAGCTGTAATGATGGTCCACATTGAAAACTTGTTACAGTAAACCTTCCTTCGTCTTTGATGTTATGGTAATCTAATTTCATAGATTAAAAATAGGAAGAATATATAACTAAAGTATCACGACTTCAAATATTTTCTCATAGAACCTATACCACCGGCATTTACAACTTTATAACCTTTGGCTTTTAATTTTCCAGCAGCGATATTACTTCTTCCACCCATGGCACAATACACAATTAATGGCTTTTCTTTATCTAGACCATCCATTTGTTGATCAATCACTTGAACAGGTATGTTTTTAGACCCTTCTATATGACTGCCATTAAATTCTGATGCAGTACGTACATCTAGTAATTGTGCACCTTCATTGAGGTATTTCTGTATAGTTTCCTTCTTCTTATTTTTAAATAGACCGAACATATTTTTCTTTATTGAGACGTTTGTTTTTAGTTTACTTACCTGCAAAGTAGTAAAATGTTATTATAATTTCGCTTTCGCGAAAGCGGAACCACAACATATCACTTTTAATACCTACATTAGGATCATGGGAGCAATTATTGGGTACATTTTTATCGGTTTACTTGTAGGACTAGTAGTTATACAATTTTTAAAAGAGTTGGATAGAAAAGAAACACGAGCTAAAAAGTTGGTAGGAGCAAAGGGTCTGTATAAATTTGAAATACAGCGCAATGCTATTTTACAAGAACTAGAACAAAAATCTCCGGAAAAAACAGCCGTTAAAACAAAGGCAGTTTACTTGATCTATAAATTTGCAGCCAGTAAAAATAAATTTACTTTAAAAGATATAGAGCATACAACTCAACAACTTCAAAATCTGTATCACCAGAACGTAGAAGGTCCATCGGTCTATAAAATTAATTTTCCAGAAAAGGAATTACTCAATTTTGAACCCAAAGAGATCTTGTCTTTATTAATTATTATTAATGAAGGGTTGCACAACGCTGCTCTTTATTCTCAAGCCAACTATATTTTTAATATCGCATCTATAGAAGACGATTCTTTACATATAATTACTCATGATAACGGACTGGGTTATGATCGTAAAGCTGTCGCAAATGGTGATGGTATTCAACAAATAACGACAGCTATAAATGAGTTAAAAGGTGATTTAAAACTGACCAGTACACAAGGTAATGGAACCGTTGCAAATGCCATTATACCATTAACCAATTTTAGTTAACCTATCAATTCTTCAATCTCCTCAATAAGCAACCACTGCTCAGGATAATCATTTTCTACTTGAGTTTTTAATTTCTCGAGTAACGGTTTATTGATTTTATCTTCTTCTCTATAATTGCGTACCTTCTCGTATAAACCTTGAATAGTAATCTCTCTTTTTGAGAAAACTGGCTTTATAGTTTTAGTATCACTCTCATGAAAAACAAGGTCAAAACTGTAATAATCTGCAGGGCCAGCATAGGCGCTAACTATTTCTTTTCCTACGGCTAGGTTAAGCATGCCGTCTTCTGGAGTAAATAAAACCTCGTCCTTGTAAGTTACGGTACAGTCGGTAAACTGAATGAGCATTAATTTACCATTTAAATTACGCTGTCCAGTAACGTTTAAACCTTCTACTTTAATTCCACTTTCATAAGTGAACTCAATACGCTCGTTATCATAAAAATTATAAGCTTGTAAATCACGAGGTCCCATATCTTCTATAGCTAGATTGATTCCCTTAAGTTTCCCTAGCGGGCTCAAAAAACCGTTTTTATGTGTACTGCGTCCATGACCTATAAGCTCTTTTTCTCTATAAGCAAGAGCACTTTCTCCAGTCGTTTCAAAGAAAATCACCTCGTTGTCATCATTAGTAATAATGCGTGTGAAATGACCACTTATTTGCAATCCAGTACTTAACTCAATTGTCCCAAGTGATTTTGAATTAATTAATTTTTGCAAACCACGATGTCCGCCTTTACGCACAGCCATGGTATTTGCAAATTCTTCTAATACCTCGCTCAATGTCGCAAAATTAGGTGTTACATATAGATGAGGTTGCTTGCGTGTGATATCAAAATCTTGATAAGCCGCATCAATAGTGTACAATCTTTTTTCTACCGCAGGTTCTAGGCAGCTTTTACTTTCTCCTAGACTGGATAATAATCCGGCGCCATAAAGCTTAGGATTATCTAGCGTACCTACCAGACCGTATTCTACCGTCCACCAGTGTAAATTTCTAATTAAAGACATTTCACTAGGTTCTACATCTTTGTTTTGAAGACGCTCAATATTAGCCTCGGCAGCTGCGATTTCTTTATCCAGCTCTGGGTTTTCTGTCTCGCTACGAGTTTCTTTAAGAATGGAAATCTTGCGCACTGCCTCATACATCTCATGATCGTGTGCGCTAGAAATAGCTTTGCTACCTATCTCGCCAAAACGTCTTAAATATTCTGCATAATCTGGACTAGCAATAATAGGAGCGTGCCCAGCAGCCTCATGAATAATATCTGGTGCAGGAGTGTATTCTATGTTGTCCAGTTTTCTAATATCAGCAGCAATGACTAATATTTTATAAGCCTGAAACTCCATAAAAGCCGCCGGTGGTATAAAACCATCTACAGCAACTGCTGCCCAACCTATTTCTTTAAGAATGCGATTCATACCATACATAGACGGTATATTATCTATAGAAATACCTGTTTTCTTGAGACCAGCAATGTAAGACCCATGAGCCACCTGACTTAAGAACTCTACATTTTTGCTCATCACATGACGCCACACAGCCTGATCTTGATACGTATAAAGGTCATAATTTTGAGGCTTTATAAACTGTTTCAGATGCGGTGGTAATCTTTCAAGAAGCGGATTAATTTCTATATTCTCTAACATTGTTGTAGGGTAAAGTTCAAAGCTAGTCTAAAACTAATTATTCTAATTATCGGGAATAGACTTTTAATCAATTTTATGATAGTCATGTTCTATTATATTTGCAACTTATGTCTCGCAAAAAACAAATTCTCAAAACAGCTGCCCAACTTTTTAAAGAACGTGGTTATAGCGCTGTCACTATGCGCGATCTCGCTGCTGCTATGGATATGAAAGCGGCTAGTCTGTACAACCATATTTCTGGGAAACAAGAGATTCTTGCCACACTCATTCTAGAAGTTGCTCATGAATTTACATCTGGTATGGATACGGTAGAGATGGATGATAAGTCCGCTTTCGCGAAAGCGGAACAGCTCATACTACTACACATAAAAATAGCACTAGAATATACAGATGCACTGGCAGTATTAAATACCGACTGGATGCACCTAGAAGGAGCGCCGTATCAGGAATATATCAAGTTGCGTAAAGACTATGAACTAGACTTTAAAAATATTTTAGAGAGTGGTATAGAAGCTGGTGAGTTTAAATCTCTGAATGTGGAAACCATGCTTTTTAATCTGCTAAGCACGTTAAGATCCATATACCTATGGATACCAAAAAAGTCGACTACCGAAGTAGCCGACCTTAAAAAAGAGTTGCCTCAAATATTATTGACAGGAATTAGTTCTTAGCTTTTTCTTCTTCTAGAGTAGGGTAGTCTGTATAACCTTCACGACCTTGTGTATAAAAGGTTTCCATATTCCAGTCTGCAGTGTCAGCCTTTAATTCAAAACGATGTGCAAGATCTGGATTTGAGATAAATAGCTTTCCATAAGCTACTAGATCTGCATGACCTTCTTCGATTACCTTATTACCAGATTCACGATCAAATTGATTATTGATCATTAAGTTACCATTGTAAATAGGACGGTAATGTTTTGCAATATCACTCACTAGAAAATCGATCTTACTTACATCTGTAAATGGCTCTGAAAGGTGTAAATAAGCCAGGTCGTATTCATTTAATCTATTGATTAAATAATCAAAAAACGGAATAGTATCTGGTGTTCCATCGATTCCAAAAACTCCATTTAACGATGGATTAAGTCTACATCCTATTCTATTATCTGGGAATGATTCTTTTACCGCATCTAGAACTTCAAAGAAAAAACGAGCTTTATTCTCATTACTACCTCCATACTCGTCAGTACGTAAGTTAGATTTATTATTGAAAAACTGATGGATTAGATAACCATTAGAACTATGGATTTCTACACCATCAAAACCTGCTTTTTTAGCATTTGCAGCAGCGTTTCCATAATCTTTTACTGTCTGCTCTATTTCTTCTACCGTCATGGCATGTGGCGTTACAGTCATCTTCTTTTCACCAGTTGGGTTTCTGTGTTCCACCTCTGGATTTACGGCGCTAGGAGCCCATGGTAATTGTCCATCATTAAAATCTGGTAAAGAAATACGTCCTACGTGCCATAATTGTAAAACTATTTTACCACCTTCTCTATGTACACTATCTACGACTTTTTTCCATCCTTCTACTTGTGCATCATTATAGATTCCAGCGACATAAGCATATCCACTTGCTTTTTTTGATATTTCACTAGCCTCTGTTATAATAAGTCCAGCACCAGCACGTTGCGTATAATAATCTATGTGTTTTTGATCTGGCGATTTAGTTTCATTAGTTGCTCTAGATCTAGTTAGAGGCGCCATTACAATTCTGTTTTTTAATTCAATTGCTCCTAGGCTTATCGGTTTTAAAAGGGCTTGTGTCGTGCTCATATCAGTTTTTAAGTAAAAATATTGTATGTACAAGTAAATACGGTTAAGAGCGCGTTAATTAGATTTTTTTTAAAATTTTAGATTATTAAAAAAGCGGTTGTATTATCAAATTTGATACAACCGCTTTTGTTATCTATAAATAAATTTCACTCTATTATTTATGCCTTTTAGCAAGTTCTTTCTCAATATCAGCTAGAGATAGTCCTTTTGCTTTCAATAAAACTAGATAGTGATACATAAGATCACCGGCCTCATAAATAAAGTCTTCTTCCTTCCCATTGATAGCATCGATAACAGTTTCTACAGCTTCTTCACCTACTTTTTGAGCTACTTTATTAATCCCTTTTTGGATTAAAGAATAGGTGTAAGAACCTTCTACTTTATCATCGATACGTTGGTGGATGGTCTTTTCAAGATCGTTTATAGTAAAGTTGTTTTCTGTTTCGCTTTCGCGAAAGCGAGATTCATCACCATTATCAAAGCAACTTACCGTACCAGTATGACAAGTAGGACCATGCGCATTTGCTTTTATAAGAATGGTATCCTGATCACAATCGATCTTTAAATCTACGACATCTAGAAAATTGTTAGAAGACTCACCTTTGGTCCAAAGTCGTTGTTTACTGCGTGAGTAAAAAGTCACTCTGTTATCTGCTCTAGTTTTTTCAAAAGCCTCTTCATTCATATAACCTAGCATTAATATTTCTTTGCTAGTAGCGTCTTGTACAATTACAGGCAGTAATCCGTTTTCTCCTTTATTCCAGTCAAGTCTCATATTTGTTCCTACGAAAGTGGGAATCTCTTCGATTCGACACTTTCGATTTTATTTGCGCAGGTAGAAATCTTTAGTTTCTCACCGCAATGTTTTTATTTTGTTAATCCTTCGCAGGACGGTTTTGCCTTGCTCTATTGCAATCTAGTTTTAATTTCTCACCGCAACTCCAGCCACAGTCAGTTGTTTTTTCAACTCAGGTACTGGTAATTCTCCAAAGTGAAATATACTTGCCGCAAGTCCAGCACTTGCTTCTGTGTCTTTAAACAAGTCTGCAAAATGATTACTTGTTCCACCACCACCAGATGCAATAATAGGAATACTCAATTTTCTAGAAATAGTATCCGTAAGTTCTAGTGCAAAACCATTTTTTGTTCCATCATGATCCATGCTGGTAAGCAAGATTTCTCCAGCACCTAATCGTTCAATCTCTTGACACCAAGAAATAGTTTCTAATTCGGTCTCTACACGTCCACCAGCTACAAATACTTTATTCCTCACTTGATGCGGAATCTCTTGGTCGTTTATCTCAATTTCTTTAGTATCCACCGCAACTACAACACACTGACTACCTAGCTCTGCAGCAAGTTCATTAATTAGTTCTGGTCTTTTTACGGCAGCACTATTGATAGCTATCTTA
Organism: Nonlabens sp.; assembly: GCF_039941875.1. GTDB lineage: Bacteria > Bacteroidota > Bacteroidia > Flavobacteriales > Flavobacteriaceae > Nonlabens. The sequence continues at coordinate 118,724 of NZ_JBDVDQ010000015.1, forward strand.
TCAGCACCAGCTTTGATAATTTCCTTGGCAAGAGCTACGTCGTTAATTCCGCCACCTACGGTAAATGGAATATTTAACACAGCGGCTATTTCTCGAACTAACGGTACTAAAGTGTCACGTTTCTCTATAGTTGCGGTAATGTCTAGAAAACACAATTCATCAGCTCCTTGAGCAGCATATTGCTTTGCTAGTTCTACAGGATCACCAGCATCTCGCAAACCAACAAAGTTGATTCCTTTTACGGTACGTCCATCCTTGATATCTAGGCAAGGTATTATTCTTTTTTTTAAGCTCATATTTTCTCGCGAAGTTGGGAAACTCTGTGATTCCGACACCTTCGACTGATTTATTTGTCATTCCGCTGCATAGCGGAATCGATTTGTATTTACTTCAATAGCCAGTTCATCATCCAGCCAGATTCCTGTTTTTACAGAAATTATTTATTCCATTCTTCTTCCAAAATCCCAAACTCATAATTATCACTCCATCCAGATTTTAAGGGCAAGTTCTTTCTTTGAATTCCTTCGATAATAAATCCGCATTTTTCAAGGACTTTCTTTGAAGCATGATTTTCAACTGCACATCCCGCTTCAACTCTATGAAGTTGGTGCTCTTCAAAACAAGACTTCAATAATCGAGTTATCGTTTCTGTCGCATAGCCTTGATTCCAAAACTTAGGATTAAACTTCATCCATAACTCTGCTTTTTTATACTTAAGCTGACCGAATAAAATGCCTGCGATGCCGATAAATTCACCACTAGTTGTTAAACGAATAGAATAGGTAAGTTTGCTGATATCTTCTTTTTGATGCTCCTTGATTTTTACATCTAGTAAATCTTTAGTTACTTGAATACTATCAGGTATTCCCATAGTATTGAATTGATCTACCTCTGGTATCAAATTCAATTCATGCAATTCGTTTAAATCGCTGGCCTCTAAAAGCTGATATGTCAATCGGTGACTATACAAATTCTCTCAATTCCTTAAATGTAATTCTACCTTCATAGAATGCTTTTCCTACTATGGCTCCTTCACAATTCATTTCGCGCAAGCGATATAAATCTTCTACAACAGCAACACCACCGCTAGCTATTAGTTTAACTGGTGCAGTATTAAGGATTTCCTTATACAACTCATTACTAGTTCCAGCAAGCATACCGTCTTTTGCAATATCGGTACAAATTACATACTCGATTCCTTTTTTATTCCACTCTTTGATAAATTCTACCACTTCTAGCTCGCTGCTTTCTAACCAGCCGTGAGTAGCGATCATTCCATCCTTAGCATCTGCACCTAGAATAATTTTATTAGTTCCGTATCTAGAGATCCAACCTTCAAAAATTGCAGCGTCTTTTACCGCGATACTACCGCCTGTAACTTGTTTTGCACCACTTTCAAAAACAACCTTTATGTCTTCGTCAGTTTTCACACCACCGCCAAAATCAACCTGCAAACCAGTCTGTCCAGCGATGCGCTCGAGCACTTTCCAGTTCACGACGTGACTACTTTTTGCTCCATCTAAATCAACCAAATGCAAGTGTTTTATTCCATTTGCTTCAAACTCTTTGGCTACTTCTAATGGGTCTTCATTATAAACCGTTTTCTGGTTATAATCGCCTTGTGATAGACGTACACATTTTCCGTCTATAATATCTATTGCTGGTATAATACGCATACTATAATTCTATAAAGTTTTTTAATATCTCCTCACCAACACCTGCACTTTTCTCAGGATGAAATTGTGTTGCATAAAAATTATCTTTTTGTAACACACTACTGAAAGGTAAAATATAATCACAAGCCGCCACTGTGTTTTCACAAACTTCAGCATAGTACGAGTGTACATAATATACATCTGATTCAGGCAGCAAATTAGTTAAGAGTAACTCTGAATTTTGCATTTCAGATTCATAACTCAAACTATTCCATCCCATGTGAGGCACTTTCATGCTTTCAGTAGCTGGGAATTTCTTTACCGTAGTATCAAAAATCCCCAGGCATTCTGTATCACCTTCTTCACTATGGCTGCACATTAGTTGCATTCCTAAACAAATTCCTAGAACAGGCTGTTTCAATTCTTTTATGACTTGATCTAGTCCACGTTCACGCAAATAGTTCATCGCGGTACCAGCTTCTCCTACACCAGGGAAAATAACTTTGTCTGCTGCCTTTAACTCTTCAGGATCGTCAGTAACTTTATTTTCTATTCCTAGTCTGTTGAGCGCGTTAGTGACGCTTCCTATATTACCTGCGTTATATTTTACAATGGCAATCATAAGGTTCCTTTTGTACTCGGTAATTTACCATCACCAGTTTGTTTTACCGCCATTTTTATCGCCTTGGCAAATGCCTTGAAAAGCGACTCTATTTTGTGGTGTTCGTTATCGCCTTCTACTTTCATGTTCAGGTTGCATTTTGCAGCATCGCTGAATGATTTGAAGAAGTGAAAGAACAATTCTGTAGGCATATCACCCACATATTCACGTTTAAATTCTGCTTCCCAAACGATCCATGGTCTACCACCGAAGTCTATTCCTACTTGTGCAAGCGAGTCGTCCATAGGTAGCAAGAAGCCATATCTATTGATTCCTTTTTTTGAGGATAACGCTTTCGCGAAAGCGTCACCCAAAGCAATCGCCGTGTCTTCAATAGTGTGATGTTCATCTATTTCAAGATCGCCATTTAC
>NZ_JBDVDQ010000016.1:0-218433 GCF_039941875.1 Nonlabens sp.
CACCTATTCAAATGCACAAACAAAATCAATTAACAAGAAAAACATACAAATCAAAAAAATCTCAACGAAGCTAGCTTCATTGAGATTTAAATAATAAATTTAATCCTTTAATAATCTGTATCGGTTATTTAGGACTAGACAGGGATAAAATTAATCTACTGAATCTTCTATATCATCAGCGACATCTTCTACCTTGTCCCCTAGTGTTTTTTCTTCTCTACAGCTTACAGTCCCTAGTGTAAACATTGCTGCTATTGCGATAACTACAAATCTCTTGATCATAATAATTTAATTTAGTTAGGTTAATTTAAGTTGATATTATAGAGGCTTTCTACCTGAAATAATATTTATTAGAATTACGATTACTGCAATTACAAGTAAGATGTGAATTAATCCACTCTCTCCCATTCCGCCACCTACGCCTACTAGACCCAGTACCCAAATGATTACACAAACAACTGCTACTAGCCAAAGTATACTTCTCATAATATTTCTTTTTTATTGGTTCGATACAAATGTAGGAATACTCTGAAGTTACTGTTGTTAACAAAATAGCAATTGAATAATTTTTAACAAATATTCGTAAGGAATTCGTAAAAACAAGACGTGAATAAAAATTTAAAGAATGTATTTAGTTTAATAATGTAATAATATCAATTTAATAATTTGAAGGTAAATGAATAACGTCCTGAGCGCGCGCCTGGTGTTTCTTTAACAATTCTGGATCCATTTTTTTAAGTAAAGCCATCATCATGTTCATACGTTGATTGCCTTTAAAATGTTCTTTTTTCTCTTCCAGAAAATTCCAATAAAGAGAATTAAAAGGACACGCATCTTCCTCGGCTTTTTTCTTAGATACTTTGTAAACACAACCTTTACAGTAATTACTCATTTTATTGATATAACTACCACTACTTACATAGGGTTTAGTAGCGACCAGACCACCGTCAGCCCATTGTGACATACCTCTAGTATTAGTAATCTCCACCCATTCTATGGCATCTATATAGATACCCAAATACCACTCGTCTACATAACTAGGGTCTGTCATGGTAAGTAAGGCATAGTTACCAGTCACCATTAATCGTTGTATGTGATGCGCATAAGTGTTATCTAATGAATTATTAATAGAGTGTTTTAAACAATTCATTTTAGTATCTCCAGTCCAATAAAATTCTGGGAGTTTATTTCTATTTTCTAATTTATTCTTAGTTTGATATCCAGGCATGTAACTCCAGTACATTCCGCGCATGTATTCTCGCCAGCCTAGAATCTGTCGTATAAACCCTTCTACTTGAGAGATGTCTATTTGTGGTGTTCCGCTTTCGCGAAAGCGAGATAAAACAGTCTTAATTACCTCGAGCGGAGAAAGCAACTTACAATTCATAGCAAAGCTTAACCTGGAATGAAATAGATAATCCTGATCAGTGTGCATCGCATCTTGAAAATCTCCAAAATGTACCAATAAATGCTCACAGAAATAATTTAAAACATCTAGTCCATCTTGCCTAGTAGTGGGCCAATTAAAATTATTAGCATCTATGCGGCCTATAGTTTTAACTCCTTTTTTTTCTAATAAATCTGTTATTTCTGTTACTTCTTTTCTAAAACCTCTTTCATGTGGTATGGCAGTTTTCTCGTCCCATTTTTTACGATTGCTCTGGTCATAATTCCATTTACCACCTTCTGGTTCTTTATCTCCTTCTATCATGATGTCGTACTTCTTACGCATATCGCGATAGAAATACTCCATAGTCCAGCGTTTTTTTCCTTCAAAGAATTTCTCTACGTCTTTTCTTTTGGTTAAAAAATGCTCTGTATCATACCCCTGCCATTCTATCTCTAGGGATTTACAAAAATCACGTAATTGCTGGTCCAGTCGCCATTCATCTGGTGCGAGGTATTCAAATTTTTCAATCTTATGTTCTTTAATAAGCTTATTAAGATTTTCTATTAAATCCTGAGTGTTCTCTTTATGATCTAATCGATAATAAACACTTTGCCAACCACGGTCCTTGATCCAATCATTAAAACTACGCATCGCCATAAAAAACGCTACCACTTTCTGAATGTGGTGTGTTACATAATCTGTTTCCTGACGCATCTCTGCCATGAAATAAATCACGTGTTCTTGATCTTCTTGAAACCAAGAGTGCTGGTGGTTCAATTGATCTCCTAATATTAATCGTAGTGTTTTCATGGTGGTTTATCTATTAATTTTATTAGTAATGCCATTACAGAACGGCACTACTTTATTACCTCTCAGGTTTTTAAAACTTAAGCTTAAATTTAAGAGATCGTCGGAATAACAAATCTTATTCACTCATTTTGAGTAAGTTATTATTTTATTTCAGATTTTTTCCTATTACAAACCGATCTCGACCATCACTCGACCTAGCATCTTTTATGCGATTCTAACTTTAAGTTCTTTTTTAATTTCAATTTCAAAACAATCCTTCTTGCAACCACAATCGTTGAAACTTTCCATCACTATCATAACGGCTGGCTTGCAACTGGATATTAAATGTTCTATTTCTAGGGTCATTTCCTACACCGCTATTATACATCCAGTTGCCATAATTAGAATGCACGTCATAATCGATGAGAATGTGCTCAAAGTAGGCTGCTCCTATTCTCCAATCTTGTTCTCTGTGCATGGACCAGTAGCTGGCAACATTTTGCCTACCGCGATTACTCATCCATCCTGTTGTGGACAGCTCTTTCATATTTGCATTTACAAAAGCCTCATGTGTAGTACCATTGATCCATTTATCCAGCTCTCGTAAACTAGATTTCCATTCATATTCCTTCTGTAAAATACCACCTAACATGAAAATCTGACTTTCATGTTTAAGGGATACAAACTTGAAAAAATCTCTCCATATCAATTCAAAGATTAACCAGTAGGTATCTTGATTCTTCTTGATCTCTTTTTCAAATCGCTGCACTTCATGATAAATCTGTCGTGCAGATATACAACCTATCGCCAGCCACGCACTGAATTTGCTGCTGTAATCTATACCTAGAAGTCCATTTCTAGTCTTTTTATAGTATTGAAGTTTCTCAGTTTGCCAGAAATAATGATCGAGTCGTTCCCATGCGGCAGTCTCGCCACCTTGCCATGGAAAGGCACTGCGAGTATCTTTTTTAAAATCTTCTAGTCCTAAGTCTTTTAAAGTAGGTATTTGCGTTTCTACTGCTTGTGGTTTTACTTGAGTATATCCAGTTATATCTACTAATTCTCTAACCTTAGACTGCTTCTCACACTTCTTACGGAATTCAGTAAAAACACGCGGTATTTTATTCCAGCTATCAAAAGGAACATCTTCTGGATGGAATAAAAACTGGTCGTACACACGATAGCCTTTTACCTCATTTTTAAGTCCAGCTTTATCGATCGCTTTGCCTAGATCTTCTTCTTGTTGCAATTCATCTCGAGTCCATTCCTTTTGTAGATAGATATTTTTAATATCTAGCTTACCGATTAAGTCTGGAATAACCTGAGCAGGTGACGCGTGAAAAATTAATAACGGAATATTGTATTTCTCTAAATTGGCTCTTAGATTCTCTACGGCTTCTCTTATAAATTGCGCTCTATATTTGCCTGTCTTACCAAATGGCAACTCTATATCTAGATCAAATTTACTCTTCTCGTAAAAATTAGGATCAAAGAAATAAACGCCTATTACTGCACCATCATTCTCACATGCTGCTTTTAAACTATGATTATCTTGTACTCTTAGGTCGTTTCTAAACCAAACTAGGTTACTCATGTGGTGTAAATTAAAATCTAAACTTAAATTTAAACTCAAAAGAAATATTTTGAATTAAAACCTCTATTATCTATCAGGCCTTCGCAGGGCGGTTTAGTTAAATTCTATCTCAATGTTTTTTTTTACATCGTCAACAAATTCTCAAATCACTTATTAGAGCTACATTTCTTACTGCAGTACTTTACTGTTTCCCAGTTCTTTTCCCATTTTTTACGCCATGTAAAATCACGATTACAGACGGGACAGGTTTTAGTAGGTAAATTGTGCTGATTGCGCATGGATTATAATTCCGTTAATTTTTTACCTACCTGAGCGTATGAAAGTCTCTTATCTACTTGTGCTGTGGCATAACCATCTAATCCATTAATAGTAACTGTACCAGCTTTTCCTAGATCTAACCACCCATCTTGCGCCTGAATTTCTTCATTGAAAAATACATCTGTGATTTTACAAATTACTAGAATGCAATTGTTCTCTGCTAGATGGTATTCATTTACATATTCGGCAGCAATTTGAACGGGAGATTCTTTTACAAATGGAGAGTTAAAACCATCTCTTTCTAAAAGCTCAATATTTAATTCTTCAAACTCTGAAATACTAGTATCATACTTAGCACTAGATTGATGTGCACGTTCTACAAGAGTTTTACTCACATGATTAAGCGTTATTTTACCTGTCTCTTTAAGATTATGATAGGTATGTCCTGCACCATGACCCAGTGGCCTTTGGACAAAACTAAATAAGGCAGGATTGCTACCTAAATGCGTCACACTGCTAAATATGGCAACGTTATTTACACCGTCATTTGATCTCGTGGCAAGCAAGTTAGCACTTTTAAAGCCTGTTATACTATTTACAAGATTACCTCTATAAATGCGCTCGTAACTTTTAAGCTCTTGTTGATCTATGTGTTTCATTTGTTTAACTTATTAAGTCAAAGGTAAAACAAAACAACGTCGATAGCTGTTTTTTAACTGTTTAAACTTTCCTAAATTGCTGTCATGGATTTACAGAAAGCATTTGAGATCAATAAAGAAACCTGGAACACAAAGGCAGAGGTTCATTATGAGAGTGATTTTTATGATAAGCACGCTTTCGCGAAAGCGAGAAACTCATTAAACTCTTATGAAATAAACGCAATAGGAGATGTAACCGGCAAGAGTTTACTGCATTTGCAATGTCATTTCGGTCAAGACTCTTTGAGCTGGGTTAATAAAGGTGCTCTAGTTACCGCTGTAGACATCTCTGACAAGGCTATCAATAGAGCAAGAAAACTGAGTGCCGAATTAGAACTGCCAGCAAAATTTGTTTGTTGCAATGTGATGGACACCTCGCAATATGTAAAAGAACAATTTGACATTATTTTTGCTAGTTACGGAACCATAGGCTGGTTGCCCGATTTAAAACCATGGGCACAAATGATTGCAGAGCGATTAAAACCAGGTGGTATTTTCTACTTAGTAGAATTTCATCCTATATTATGGATGGTAGACTATACAGAAGAAGAGCCTTCTTTAAAATATCATTATGCACAAAATGAAGCTATCTATGAAGAATATTCAGGCACCTATGCGGACCAAGATTCAAAAATGATTTCTAAAGAATACGGCTGGAATCATTCTTTAAGCCAGGTTATTCAATCCTTGATAAATGCAGGATTAACCTTAGAGTTGTTTGCCGAACATGATGGCAGTCCCTACAACGTATTCCCTGATATGGAAAAACGAGAAGACGGACTTTATTATATAAAAGATGGCTTGAGCCCCACTCTATTTGAGGTAAAAGTTAGAAAGGGTGAATAATTTAAAATTAAAATACTTAGTCACCAAATCCAAGTTTCAGCAAGTCTTCTATTATTCATCATTTAGATTTTATAGCCTATTTGGCAAAAAATATTACGGCTATAATAAATACTCCGGTCTCGTATTAATGAGTTTTCTTAAGAAGCATAACGACAGTAAAAACACTTTAAGTATATCGGTCGTAGATAAGAACTTAAACCAAGTTAATCTTGAGGAATTACATAATTACGGTTTAAGAGCAAACTATAATGATCATATCACTTTGTTCTTAAATCCTTTAAAACATCAGTTTAAAATTTTCGTTGGAAGAAATCTCAAGTCTCTTATTAATAAAAAGACTTCCTTAAAAATAAGTGGAGATGTCCAACCTTATATTAATAAAGGTGAATTTTTAGTTGGTATAGAAATAGCTTTAATAAATATCAGTAAAAAACTGAAAAAGTTATAATGTGAGTAATCCAAAAAAAAATCCCTTTTCAATTAAAATTGAAAAGGGATTTTTTTTAAACCTAGAATAGTTCTAAGATTCTACCACCTTTGCTTCAGGTGCATTTTTCATAACGCTCTCGATTCCATTATCTCTAGCGGCTTCAGAATTATACATCTCGCTTTTACCTATTACCTGACCGTTAGTTGCAGTAAGGTTGAAATAAGGCTGATCTGATTTACTAACTCCGTTTACAAAACGCTTCTCATCTTGAGAGTTCTTACGTACCGATTCAATACCATTATCTCTAGCTGCTTTGGTTGTATAACCTTCACTAGCAAGAATAGTCTGACCGTTAGATGCTTTAAGTCTAAAACGGAACTCTCCTGACTTATTTTTATATATTTCAAATTTTCCCATGTCTGTATTTTTAATGAATAGCTAAAGGTAGTAAAAAGTAAAAGTTGTTTTGAGGTTTTAGAATATTCTTATCTACTCTACAAGTATTTACACATCTCAAATCATATGTCTAAAAGCTCCATAAAATTCATACATACTAGATTATAATCTTAAAAATTAAATCTTTATCTCTAGCGTCATGTAATAATTACGGTTAGGTGACGGTATAATTCCTGGACCAGGATAACCAGTTGCTCTTCTTGTAAAGTAAGCATTATCCAGTACATTGTTGATTCCTGCTTCTAACTTAAATCGCTTATTAAACTTATAAGAGGTAGAAAAATCCATAATATCATAAGATGGTATAGAACCTATCACACCACTTAAATTACCATCTACGGCATTTGTAGCATCTGTAAATTGCTCTGATAGATAAGAGTATTGAAGACTGGCAAGAAAGTTCTTATACCCAAACTTTAAACCTGTTTTAAAATTGAATTCTGGTATAAATTCTACCTTATTACCTTCTACTCCATTCTCTTCAGAACTGGTGTATTCAGAACTTAAAACTGATGTATTAAAAAACAGATTAAACACATAATCTGTATCATTAATAAATAATTTATTCAAATTAAAATCTACTAGACTCTCTAGTCCATAGATAAAAGCATCACCTACATTACCTCGCTCACTTTTTACACGACCGTCAGACACGATCTGTCTAAAACCTATACGATCTTGATATACTAATGCAAACACACTAGCGTCATAGGATACCAAATCTCTATAATTACCACGAGCACCTACATCTGCTGTAAAGCCTTTTTCATCATCAATATCTGGATCGATCTCAAAAGCTGGATTTGCTGTGCTTATATCTGTATAGGTAACAGATCGGTAGTTTTGAGATATGTTACCGTAAAACTCTAATGATTTATTTGCTTTATAACTGGACCCTAAACCTAGTAATACAAATGTTCTTTCATTAACACGATTCTCATCTACACGTTCATTAAAAATGACATTTCCAGCTGCATCTGTTCTTATTTCTCTCGAGAAACCATCACTTTCAGTTTTTATATATTCCAGTCTAAAACCAGGAGTAATGGATAGCTTATCATTCAAGTAAATGATATTCTCACCAAACAAAGAAACATTTAAATTAGGATACACAAATTCATTTTGATTGGGATAATTAGGAAATTCTTCTGTTTGAAAATCAAAGTTGGCATCACTACCGTCACTTCCAGGACCTTGCTGGCTCGTATTATCTGCCTTATAGAATTTAGAACCTATCAAGAAAATTGATTTTTTACCAGCTAGCTCATAATTACTTAAGAAACGAGCCTCTGCACCAAAGTTGTTGAACTCTCCTTTTATTAAATCACGCTCTGTTCCTGGATCTACTTGATCTACTCTATTAGTTCTAAAACCTAGAGCATTTCTTTGTGCATCGAGTCCAAAGGCACTAAAAGTAAATTTAGTATCCTCAGAAAAATCGTGAGAAAAAGTAACGTTATAAAGTAACCAGTCTACTTCAAACCAGTTGCGCTCTCTATTGCTTTGAAAAGGATCTTCTTGAAACTGATTATCATTTAAACCACCAGCCTGTTGCGCTAGGTAATTCAGGTAAGTAACCTCGGCAGTTACTTTAGTTTTTTCATTGAACTGATAACCTACATGAGCATAAGCATTCTTTGATTCAAAACCAGAATTAGGTCTAAAACCATCACCACGCTTATAATTAAAGAAGGTGTAATAACTCCACTTACCAGCTGTACCACTAAGACTTGTGAAATTAGTATACAGTCCATTACTTCCTACTGTATTACGAGTTATAAACTCAATAGGTTGAGTAGCATTAGGCTTTTTAATAACAAAATTCACTAACCCACCGAATTGTGTTCCATATTGTAAAGAAGCCGCTCCACGTATAATCTGTATGCTACCTAAAGCCTCAGTAGGTGGTGCATAATAACTTTCTGGATAACCTAAAACATCTGCACTGATGTCATAACCATTCTGGCGCGTGTTAAAATTTGCAGTTCTATTAGGGTCTAGTCCACGACCACCTATATTAAGCTGTAAACCTGCATCGTCATTTTGATAAATATTAAGCCCAGCTACCTGATTATAAATTTGTCTCGCATTGTTAGTAGCTAGGTTTGCCGTAGAGTTTTCTATAAGAACAACTTCTGTCTTTTTACCGGCATAAATAGCCGTTCCTTCTACATCTTTTAAACGTTCTATCTGGAATATTTTTTCCTTTCTAGCCGTTATTTCTATCGCTGTTAATTGTTCAGAAAGTTCTTTTAATTTAAAATTATGAACCGCATCGCTAGATATGGAAAGATTGGTTTCCAGCACGTCATATTCATAAGTAAAGAAAACAAGAGTAAGAGTCGTTTTTTGAGTCTCAAATCGATAGTTACCACTAGCGTCCGTAGTAGCGAGTACACCAGCATCTTTATCATAAATATCTACATCATTAATAGCAACACCAGTTACAGCATCGGTTACTTTTCCAGATATTTGAAATTGTGCTATCGCACTACAGCTCATTAATAGAGCTATAATTATAAAACTATAATCCTTTAATCTCATCGTTGAATGGTAAAATCCAGCTTTTATGCTGGAATGATTCTTTAATCGCGTACAAATTTACCGCTTTATCTACGTACGGCTGGCTTAATCTTCCATTAAGAGCTACATAACTATCCACGTAAACAGCCACGTTCTTATGACCTTGTTGGGTAAAATGGTCTCCTAAAAAATGTGCGTATTGTAATATAAAATCTGGCTGGTAGCTCATTTGCTTTTCTTGAAATGGAGTTAAGAAGTCACTGTTTTGTACATAAAATGACTTCCCATCTTCATCAACTATTTTAAACTGAGCACTTCCCATTTTTTCCATAAGCATGACGCGCCATGAAAATCGATACCCTTCTTCTGTCCAGAATAACTCTCCAGGATAGGCTAGATAACGCCATGGCAACAGCAATTGTAAGGCAAAGAAAATACCTAAAATTGGTAAAATGAATCGCTTGTATTTAAGTTCCATTGCTTTTTTGGGTACTCGCTTTCGCGAAAGCGGAATAAAAAACATCTTTAATGGCAACAACAGTCTTCTTATATAATTAATGATTCTTTCATGTAGTCCAGAATCAAAAAAGATAAGTGCGCTTACTATCATAACAAATGGGAACATACCGATAGGGAATAAAACACGTGTTAAGACGTGAAAAACGACCACGGCTACAAATGCTAGAATTCGCGTTCTTTTATAGAGAAGTAAAAAAGGTATGAATAGATCGTACAACATCCCAGACCAGCTGAAGGCATAGTGCACCCATTCTTGTTCCATGAGGTTTCCTAATAGTGGTATATCATATTTAGAAGGCAACCATATTTTTAATGGCATGGCTTTTATAAGCCAGTCGCTATTTAATTTGGCCAGACCTGCATAGAAATAAACTACTCCTAGAAGTAATTTTATACTATCTATAGTCCATTTAGGGATTTGAGGAGTTTGTTTATTTTCATCCTTTGCAACAGTATTATCTAAAGTATCTATGGAAAAATAACGTGCTGCTGGTAAAAAAAGCAGTAAAAAACTTAACGCACTTATAAAGTAATAATGGTTGAGATAGGTGGTTTTATCCATCAACTCGATGTAGGTAAAACTGAGAAAAAACACCAGCATAGATATGCGATATTTATAACCTAGCGCTACAAATAATGCTGCTAGTCCACAAAGTGCAAAAATCAAATAGGTCGCATTACCTACAGGTTGCACCCAAGTAAACCCAAAATAACTAAAATGAAATTGTGGTTCTATATATAAGGTATTGATCCAGCCGTGAGCTGCAAATCTTATAATGCTATATAACATCATGACCCCAAAACCTATACGGAAAATCGCCAGTGGCGCCGCAGATGTTGTTCTATTGAAGTATGTATGAATATTTGATTTCATTCCAAAAAAAAGGTTGCCACAAAGATGGGCAACCTTTTTTAAATATTAGTTATCAATTAGTCACCGTCTGCATCTACAAAGTCAACGCTTATATTTAACGTTTGCAGCATATCTATTTTAAATAAAACAGTGGCAAGTTGCAACTCGTCATAAGTTCTAGTCATTAAAGAGTTATCTGTATTCACCTGATTTGCAAAATTGTCATCTAGTACATTCATTTGTGCTCTTGCCGTTGCTAGTTGGCTATTGATAGCAGTGGTAAGATCTGAAGTACCGCTGTTGGTTCTCAACTCTGTTACATAACTAGCATAACTAGGTCCTGTGGTTGATCCATCATAAGCTCTACCATTAAAGAAATCATCTACTGCTTGTAAACCTTCTAGAGCAAGTTCTTTAGAAAATTCTTCACTGTAAAAGCCTTCTACTCTATCTGCTAGAGGTGTCGTAGAAAACACACCTGCAGGTATACCTACTTTATTAGCTCTAAGTCCTTTTTCATAATAAAAGATAAAGTCATTTATCAATAAATTTACCGAACTAGTTACCGTATTTCCTGTACTATTAACAAATATATCTCTATAAGAACCTGTCCAGTCGTTTAAAACTGCAGTTGTTAAAGAATCCATTTGATCAATAACATCACTCAAGTAATCTTTATATCCTTGAGCATTTGTATTATTTGTGTAAGTATCTAGAATGCTAAGATCATCTGTTGCAACACCATATAGTAAATAGTCTACTGCAGGAAAACCTACTGCGTCATTATTATTAGGGCTTGTTAAATCATAAGACGCGCTTGCAATATTATTTTGAATATCAGTAACATTTGTAGGATAGATATTCATCTGGAAAGAATATAAAATCTCCTCAGCTCTACCTATGTTAAACATTTCTACATATTGCCATGTCATGTAAGCATCTAACCACTCTTCTCTTAGCTCATCTAGGTTAGCCTGATTAGGCGTTGCGATAAAAAGATCTTTAGAAGTTTTAAGTGAATTCAAGTCATCACTTAAATCTTGTAATGCTGGGATAATAATATTATCGGCTGCATTCTCTAGCAAAGCTTTTCTATCAAAGCTATCTGTAGTAGTTGCTACTCCATCATCTTCAGACTCACTACATGATCCTATAGCGATCGCTGCAAAAAGTACTAATACTAAGTTTCTTAACTTCATTTTTTAATTTTAAAAAGTTTGCAAATTTAAGATGGTAGTCGAGAATATGACTCATTAACAACACCAACTTAATGTTAATCTTTTAATCCAGAAAAATTCCAAAACCGCCCGAGGACAGTTTTGAAATTTTTCATTGGCTAATTATGACTTTTTAGTCTGCTGCTTGTGCAGTAGTAAAAGTAAATCTTGCAGAGATCTCATCAGAGATTCTATCTAGAGTTGCTGTATCTACATCCCAGAAACCGTTACCTGTCATTAATTCTGCTAGGTAAGCATCTACTTCAGTTTTTGTGAAGTAAGGTTGTGTAGTACCAGGCTGTCTAGTAAACTGTAAACTGTATATAAAACCATAAGCCTCAGAAAGTGCATGAAAAGCACTAGCAGGATCAGAGCTTAAGTTAGATTTACTTGCTTGCATATAAAACACCGCTCTTACAGCAGGGATTTTAGAAATATTTTCTTTAATGATATTTGCTTGCTCATCTCTTAAATCATAATCACCTTCTACTATTGCAGCACGACCTAATTTAAAAGCGTCATATATAGTTGCAGCAATACCTGTAAAATCGCTATCACCTTCTACACGGTCTAGATATTCACTTAAAAAGCTATCTTGATCTAGAACTGGTGCAGTAGCATCTGCCTCAGCACCGTATAGGTAACCAAAAGCCTCGTCCCATTTATGCTCCATAGTAGTATAGTTCTTACCGGTTTCTAGAACAGCGTTATCATTGTCCACTCTATTATCTCCTGCATCAAGAACAGCTGGACTTAGGTAGTTATTAAGAATTTGATCTGTCATTAACGCACCTAGAAGACCTTTTGCAAAGGCCTGATCGTACTCAAGACCTTTTGCATTTACATATCTTACTGTACCACCACCAGCTTGTTGAATCTGTCCTGCAACACCAGCGGCTGCATTAGAATTCCATACTGGGAATACGTCGTTTACTTGAGAAGAGATAAAACCATCAAAATCTGCTTTGATAGCTGCTGCAACAGTTGTGTTTGCAGAGAAAAAGTCTGCACTAGCAGCTACTTTACTACGTACACTTTTATCAGATGCGTTTAAATCTGCATCAGTAAAATCACTTGCTCCTTCTATATGAGCAAACATGTTATCTAATTGCGCCTCTGTAAGTGCTGTGTTTTTAAAACCAGACTTAATTTCTTCGGCCATTGCGATTCTAGTAGATTGTCCAGAATAGCTTACCGTTGTAGCACTATTTCTTTGGAAAGAATAAGTTGCAGGAGTCTGTACAGCGATAGTCGCTACGTCATCATCACTATCACAAGATGTGAAAAATGTAGCTGTTAATGCTGCGATGGATAAAATAGATATTTTGGTAATTCTCATTTTACTTTTATTTAGACTTGATATAAATAATTGTTATTTGCGAGCGCAAAGATAAAACCCTTATTTAGATTAAATAAACATAACTGATTCTTTTATCAATTGTTATTACTTATACTAAGTACCTGTACTATTGATAAAATATATAGAATGATTCTAAATAGAATAAAGTAAAAACTTACATAACTTATTACTAGTCACATAGTAATAAGTTAATAGATTCTATATGAAGTATATGTGTTCTCGCTTTCGCGAAAGCGGAATCATCAAAAAAGCAAGTCTATTAAACCAACTCTGCTTCAAAAAGCTCTACAAAGTATTTTTGAATTTTGGACTTCACTTCTTCCATATCAACCTCTCTTTTAAGTTCTGCCGCGAGAGAAGTAACGGCCTTATCTTCTATCCCGCAAGGAATGATGTGGTCAAAGTAACCCAAGTTAGTATTTACATTAAATGCAAAGCCATGCATGGTCACCCAGCGACTAGCCCTTACACCTAGTGCACAAATCTTGCGAGCAAATGGAGTCCCTACATCTAGCCAAACACCTGTCTCGCCATCACTGCGTTCTCCTTTAAGTCCATAGTCGGCAAGGATTTTAATGAATACCTCTTCTAAGAAACGTAGGTATTTATGAATATCTGTAAAAAAATTATCTAAATCTAGAATAGGATAACCTGTAATCTGTCCAGGTCCATGATAGGTAATATCACCACCACGATTAATTTTATAGAAAGTTGCTCCTATATTTTTAAGTAAACCCTCGTTTGCTAGTAGATTTTCTAAATCGCCGCTTTTACCTAATGTATATACATGGTCATGCTCTACAAATAATAAATGATTTTGAGTCTCTAGACCAGCGTCTTCTCTCCTATTCTTGATTTTGGTATCGAGAATACTTTTAAAGAGTTGTTCCTGGTAGTCCCAAGTTTCTTTATAATCCTTGCGTCCTAGATCTTGAAAATTCACTTTCTTATTCATGTTGCAAAGGTAGAAGTATGTATTCAGTTTACCTTATAGTAAGAGATAGTATTTACCTATCAGGATTATTTAAAATAATCAAAGCCGCAATTACTCCAGGAATCCAGCCTAGCAATGTTAACAAGAATACTATAATGATAGATCCACAGCCTTTACCTATAACAGCTAGTGGTGGAAAAATGATGGCCAAAATAACGCGCCAAATACTCATACTTTAAAGTCTTTAAATTAATGGTAAGCAACTAGGTGTATATTAACGTTTAACGAATTAACAAAAAGTACCGTTAATAACAGCTGCCTATATAAAAGACTTACAGAATTCTATTTTGTTACACGGTTATACCAAGTTATCTTTGCAAGCTTAATTCAAATAAAAATTATGCAACTTTCTGAACAAGAAATCGTACGCCGTGAGAAACTAGGCAAGCTGCGCGAGATGGGAATAGATCCTTATCCAGCGGCACTTTATCCAGTAGATAATACGTCTAAAAAGATTAAAGCCGATTTCCAGGAAGGTAAACAGGTAGTAATCGCTGGTCGATTAATGCGTAAGAAGATTCAAGGGAAAGCCTCCTTTGGCGAGATTCAAGATGCAGACGGTCGTATACAGGTATACTTTAACCGCGACGAGATATGTCCTGGTGATGATAAATCTATGTATAATGATGTATTTAAAAAGTTATTAGACCTAGGAGATTTTATAGGTATTAAAGGAGAACTTTTTAAAACCCAAGTAGGTGAGATTACGGTTAATATTAAAGAATACACTTTATTAAGTAAGTCTTTAAAACCATTACCATTACCTAAAACAGATGCTGAAGGAAAAACTTATGACGAGTTTAATGATCCTGAAATGCGTTACAGACAGCGTTATGCAGATCTTGCTGTAAACCCACATGTAAAAGAAGTTTTTGTAAAAAGAACTAAACTTTTTAATGCTATGAGATCGTTCTTTAACGACAGAGAGTATTTTGAAGTAGAGACTCCTATCTTACAACCTATTCCAGGTGGAGCGTCTGCACGTCCATTTATAACACACCACAACTCTCTAGACATGCCGCTTTATATGCGTATCGCAAATGAGCTGTATTTAAAGAGACTTATAGTAGGTGGTTTTGATGGTGTTTATGAATTCAGTAAAAACTTCCGTAATGAAGGAATGGATCGCACGCACAATCCAGAATTTACTGCTATGGAAATCTATGTAGCTTATAAAGACTACAACTGGATGATGGACTTCACAGAAAAACTGTTAGAAAACTGTGCTGTAAAGGTAAATGGAGCAACGACTAGCCAGTTCGGCGAGCATACTATAGAATGGAAAGCACCATATCCTAGAGTAACCATGCGTCAGTCTATCATCGATTTCACTGGGTTTGATATCGATGGAAAAAGTGAAGAAGAGTTATTCGCTTTCGCGAAAGCGGAAGGAATAGAAGTAGATGCTACCATGGGTAAAGGAAAGCTTATCGATGAGATCTTTGGAGAAAAATGTGAAGGACAGTACATACAACCTACTTTTATCACAGACTATCCTAAAGAGATGTCACCGTTATGCAAGCAACACCGTGATAATCCAGAATTAACAGAGCGTTTTGAATTAATGGTTTGTGGTAAAGAGATAGCAAATGCTTATTCTGAATTAAACGACCCTATTGATCAAAGAGAACGTTTTGAAGCACAATTAAAACTAGCAGATCGTGGTGATGACGAGGCTATGTTTATAGATCAAGATTTCTTGAGAGCTCTTGAATATGGAATGCCTCCTACTTCAGGATTAGGAATAGGAATGGACCGTTTAATCATGTATCTTACAAATAACCCATCTATACAAGAAGTGCTTTTCTTCCCTCAAATGAAGCCAGAAAACACAACAAGTGTTGAGCTTAATGAAGATGAAAAACACGTTTTTGAACTACTTTCTAAGTCTGGTAAAATAGAGCTAGCTGCTCTTAAAGATCAGGCTGGTTTAAGTGGTAAAAAATGGGACAAATCTATTAAAGGACTTACAGGTAAAAAAGTCGCAAAGGTTTCTAAAACCGATGATGGACTTTTTGTAGAGGTAGTTTAATTTACATATTTAAATAATTATAAATCTGCTTGTTATAACTAATAAGCAGATTTTTTTTGTTAAATAGTATAAGTCATTTCTAGAAAAAATTTTCTACAAAAGTCACAAAACCAGTTATAGACATGCTTAATAAATAACGCATGATCGATCTCTATGACGTTGTTTTAAATGATTAATATGAATACATTTGGCAAAATTTAAAAAACCACAAATGAAAAAAATTATCGCTCTAGCAGTTATTTTAATAGGCGCAGCATCTTGTCAAGAATCACAAAAAATAGCATTTGTAGACAGTGAAAAAGTTTATGAAGAATATCAAGAAAAAATAGATCTTGAAGCAGCTATAACAAAAAAGCAAGAAGATTTTAAAAAGAAAACAGACAGTCTAGGAATGGCTTACCAAATGGAAGCAGCACCTATGCAGGCTAAATTCAGTAAACTGAGCCAGCAACAACAACAAACTAATCCTGAAATAGCAGCATTTAGTAAAAAATGGCAAATGATAGAGTCTCAAATCAAGGCTCAAGAGCAAAGTTTACAAGAGCAGCTAGACAAAGACTTAAAAGAACTAAATACTAACGTAGAAGAGTTTATTGCGTCCTATGCAAAAAAGAATAATTACTCTTTTGTATTAGGTAAAAATAACTCTGGAGGATTAGTTTATGGAAATGAAACTAGTAACATTACTGAAACGGTAATCACAGAATTAAATAAAGCTTATAACAGTAAAGATGACTCAAAAACAACAAATTCTGAGACATCAACAAAAACTGAAGAATCGGATAAATAGTCATCATTATCAACTATTTACACATTGTAAAAAAATTAAAGTCATGCCTAGAGCATGACTTTTTTTTGCACTTTAATTAAACCTTATTGAAAATATCATGTCATAGAATTGTAACATTAAAACATAAACACATGAAAAAGATATTGTTTTTATTAGCTATTTTAAGTGTAGGAATTACACAAGCTAACAACGGAAAAAAAGATCGTACTCCAGAGCAAATTGCTTCTATACAGTCTAAGAAAATGACTCTAGCTTTAGACCTAGATGCTAAACAACAAACTCAAGTTGAAAAACTATTATTAGTTGAAGCGAAAGATCGCAAGTCTAACAAAATGAATAGAGAAGATAGACAGAAACTTACTGAAGAACAAAAATTCACAAAGTCTGAAGCTGCTCTTGAAAAAAAGATTGCCATGAAACGTGAAATGAAAAGCATTCTTAATGCCGATCAATATGCTAAATGGGAGAAAATGATAGCTAAAAGATCTAGAGGAAAAAAAAGAGGTGGCAAGCACAGAAAAGGACAAGATGAAAAAAGAGGAAATCGTAACTAGTCAATCTTAAAGTAATTAACTAACAACGTATTACTTTCCCTTTTTACTAAAGCTGGATTCTTAATTGAGTCCAGCTTTTTATTTTATTATCCAAATAAATTCTTATTTTTAAACACTAGAAAACTCCCATCATGAAAAAAGTATTATTTATTGCGGCTATTCTTGCCAGTTCTGTAACGTTTGCACAACAAGAAATAAGCCCAGCACAACAAGAATTAAGTAGAAAAACTACCGCTAGAGTCCAAGATTTTAATTCTAAAATGGATGCTAAAGTGGATAAGATTATGGATATTACTAAATTAGAAAGTGATAAACGCAGTCAACTTAGTGAAATCGTTACTAATAAAGAAAGTAGATTAGATCGCCTTGCTCGTGAAGGAAAAGAAGCTACTGATGTTCAAGGTAGGAAAAATGATATCATGAATACGTATCAAACAGAATTAAAGCAACTTCTAGGTGAGGATAAATACACTTTACTACAAAGTAAAGTAAGCACTAAATAGTTATTATTTTACAAGCATAAAAAAACCGCTCTTTTCAAGAGCGGTTTTTTTTTATATCTGAAATATTTAAATCTAGTATTTACCAACTAGCAACCACTTCCTTTGTTGCTTGTATAGTCCTGTCTAGATCTTCATAACTTAATGCATCATTTAAGAAGTAAGATTCAAAAGCACTAGGTGGTAAATAAATACCACGGTCTAATAAACCATGGAAATATTTCTTAAACCACTCATTATTACCTGTCGCAGCACTTGCAAAATCCACTACTTCTTGATCTGTAAAATGAACAGACATCATAGAACCGATACGGTTAATTTTATAATCCATTCCTTTTTCAGAAAGTACGGTATCAATTCCTTTATGTAAATACTCTGTCTTTGCAGCTAGATTATCATAAACACTAGGGTTGTTATTTAAATGAGTCAACATCGCCAGACCAGCACTCATCGCTAGTGGATTACCACTTAAAGTTCCCGCTTGATACACTGGACCTAATGGCGCTAGATGATTCATAATTTCTTGACGCGCGGCAAATGCACCTACTGGTAAACCACCACCTATCACTTTACCATAAGTAACGATGTCTGCTTTAACCCCAGTAACTTCCTGAGCGCCACCACGAGCTAACCTAAAACCAGTCATTACCTCATCAAAGACAAATAATGCTCCATGTTCATCACATAAAGATCTGATACCTTCTAAGAAACCGTCTTGTGGTAAAACACAACCCATGTTACCTGCAATAGGCTCAATGATTACACAGGCTATTTCACCTTTATTTTGCTTAAATATATCTGTTACTTGTTCTAAATTATTATAGTCTGCAAGTAGTGTGTCTTTTGCCGTTCCTTGAGTAACGCCAGGACTATTAGGACTACCGAAGGTTACCGCACCACTACCAGCTTGTATCAAGAAAGAATCACTATGTCCATGATAGCAACCTGCAAATTTTATAATCTTATCACGTCCTGTATAACCACGTGCTAGTCGTACAGCACTCATACATGCCTCTGTACCAGAGTTAACCATTCTTATCTGGTCTACATTAGGCGCCATAGATACCGCTAGCTTTGCTATTTCAGTTTCTATTGCAGTAGGCATTCCATAAGAAGTACCTTTTTCTGTAGCTTTAATAACCGCTTCTACAACTGGCTCAAAAGCATGACCTAAAATCATAGGTCCCCATGATGCGATGTAATCTATAATCTGGTTTCCATCTTCTGTTTGTAAATACGCACCTTTTGCACGTTCTACAAATACAGGATCTCCACCTACCGCATTAAATGCACGTACTGGAGAGTTCACCCCACCGGGAATATATTTTTTTGCTTCTTGAAAAAGCGCACTACTTCTTTGGTATATAAATGACATGAAAAATGTGTAATTATTTAACGATAAGTGCTTGACCTACACTTAGCACGTTAGTTTTTAATTTATTAAGCTTTTTAAGCTTATCAACTGTTGTATTGTATTTCTTTGAGACGCTGTATAACGTATCTCCTTTCACCACTACATGCTGCTTAGTAAATCCAGATGTATTGTTTTCTTTTACCTCTTCTATAACCCTTGGCTTCTCATCTACTGCTTTACCTAAAGCAATATTATCATACTGATACAATTCATATCTCTCGATAAGGCTTATTAATTTTTGAGGATACCTCTTATCTGTAGCATATCCTGCTTTTCTTAAGCCTTTAGCCCATCCTTTATAATCATCCTGATCCAGCTCAAAAAGACTTGCGTATCTTTTACGGTCTTTTAAGAATAAAGAATGATCGCGATAAGAGTAACTAGCATCGTTATACGTGCGGAAACATTCTTGATCTTCATCATCATCGTGATAGATACGTCCACCAGTCCAGCCCGTATGGCATTTGATACCGAAGTGATTATTTGCCTCTACCGCTAGTCTACCGTTTCCAGAGCCACTTTCTAAAACTCCTTGCGCCAGTGTGATACTCGCTGGTATTTTATAAAGTTTCATTTCCTTCATTGCGATATCCTTAAAGTCATCTATGTAATTAGCGACCTTATCTTTACTACGTGGACTTGTGGTAGTCGTTACTTTATCCTTCTCATCTGTAACACCTACTGGCGTATTAGTTTCAGATGTTGTTGTTTTAGTTGTTTTAGGCTTTGTGGTTCTTACACTCTTTTTTGATCCACATGAAGTAAGTAGCATTCCTGCTACCATTAAAGAGCAAAGTAGTCTATAGTTGGTTTTCATAGTTTATCTTAAGACGTCGTTTTTTTTCTAACACTTTGTTATATCCAGTGATAGATTGTAAACCACCAGTATGAATGGCTAAAATACGAGTTTTCCCATTGATAACGCTACTCTCCACCATTTGTTCTATGCCGTACATCATTTTTGCGGTATAAATAGGTTCTAGTGGTATTCCGCTTTCGCGAAAGCGGATATTCATATAATCTATCAATCGATCATCTGACTTTGCATAACCACCAAAAGCTGTTTCATTAATCACCTCAAAATCTTTTCCATGAGTATATTTTTCAATTTCAGATCGCATAAAATCTCCCTTTAAGGCAGAGAATACCATAACTTTTTGATGTGGTGCAGCACTGTTTATGATTCCAGCAGCTGTACCGCCAGTTCCTGCAGCAACGCAAATGATATCATAGTTCTCTTTATCACTTTCTGTAAGAATTTCTTGTGTTCCTTTTACAGCTAGCTCATTAGTACCACCTTCTGGAATATTATAAAAACTATCGAATAAGCCTTTCATTTCTTCAAGAAAAGAATCTGTTTCTTTATCTCGATATTTCTCGCGCGTGACAAAATGAAATCTCATTCCATCTGTATGTGCTTGTCTTAAGGTAGCATTTCCTGCAAGTGTTTTATTGAGGTCTGCTCCTAACTCTTCACCACGTATAATACCTATGGTATTAATTCCTAGCAATTTACCTGCAGCTGCAGTAGCCGCTATATGATTAGAAAAAGCACCGCCATAAGTTAGAACAGTATCTTTTCCCAATTCTTGTGCCGCGAGAAGATTGTATTTTAACTTACGCAATTTATTACCAGACACTTCTTTATGTAATAAATCGTCTCTCTTTATGTCTACAATTATATCTAGATCTCGATAAGATTTAAACTTCTCGATAACGGAATCTTGAGATTTAAAAAGTCTATTCATGTACATACTTTTTATCATAGAATTTAAAAAAGGAAAATAACTTTCTCTTTTTTAAATAATCTAAATCACTTTCATTTAAATATGCCTCTCTTTCAAACACTATGTTTCTATAAGCCACATGATGATTCTTATAACGTATGAGATTAATTGCATAATCGAGACCATACCATAAATAGAAAAATAAGACTAATAATTCCTTTTGTTGTACGGCATGAATGTTCTCATGATTCATAAAAACAACATCCTTTAATTTACCTTTATTACTCACTAGTAAAAAAGGCCACAGCGTCATGCCATTATATTTTTTAAGATATTTTGATTTTAAAGGAATCATATCGCAAAGTTATTGAATTAGCCAGTGCTATCGTTAATCCTAAGAAATCATTTGCTCTTACTTAAAACCAATCTCTTTGCAATTCTTATATCTCTAGCAACTATTGTATTTTTATAGCATGAAGAAGATTATTCCCGTAGAAGAAGGCGATTATTACTTAACACCAGAAGGATACCGCTGTTTTACAGAGCAATACCACCTTAAAAGAGGTTATTGTTGTGAGAGCGGTTGCCGTCACTGCCCATACGGATACGATAAAAAGACAAACAGCCAAAACTAAGAATTCATGAATGAAGATATTTCTATAGCACGCTTTCGCGAAAGCATACAAACAGGAATCCCTGAAAAACTACCAGCACCACACGTTTATGATACTAATGTCAATCATGCTCCTAAACGCAAAAAAATACTCAATGCTGAAGAAGAGAAACTAGCATTGCGCAATGCACTGCGTTATTTTGACCCAAAACACCATGAAATTCTTTTACCAGAATTTAAAGAAGAGTTAGAAAAGTACGGTCGTATTTACATGTATCGTTTCATGCCTAATTATAAAATTAAGGCTAGAAACATTGCGGACTATCCTGCAAATTCTCAACAAGCAGCAGGTATCATGCTCATGATACAGAATAACCTAGATCATGCCGTAGCACAACATCCACATGAACTAATTACTTATGGTGGTAACGGTGCTGTTTTTTCTAACTGGGCACAATATTTACTGACCATGCAGTACCTAAGCCAGATGACTGACGAGCAAACACTGGTCATGTACTCTGGTCACCCTATGGGATTATTCCCTTCTCATAAAAAAGCACCGAGATGTGTAGTTACTAATGGAATGATGATTCCTAATTACTCACAACCAGACGACTGGGAAAAGTTTAATGCTCTAGGTGTTACTCAATATGGACAGATGACAGCAGGTTCTTTTATGTACATAGGACCACAGGGAATAGTACATGGAACTACCATAACGGTACTCAACGCATTTAGAAAAATAAAACAAGAACCTACAGGAAACATATTTGTAACCTCAGGTCTAGGCGGTATGAGTGGTGCACAGCCCAAAGCTGGTAATATCGCCGGCTGTATCACTATTTGTGCAGAGATGAATCCTAAAGCTGTACACACCAGACACTCACAAGGTTGGGTAGATGTAGTTATTAAAAACACAACAGATTTAATCTCTCGAGTACAACAAGCTCAGGAACATAAAGAAACCGTATCTATAGCCTTTGAAGGAAACATAGTTCACGTTTGGGAAGCGCTTTACGATGCAGGTATTCACATATCGATAGGTAGCGATCAGACCAGTTTGCACAATCCATGGGCTGGTGGCTACTATCCAGTAGATCTTACTTTTGAAGAATCTAACGAGATGATGAGCAATCAACCTGATGACTTTAAAAAAGAGGTTCAAAGATCTTTGAGACGTCATGTAGATGCGATTAATAAACACACAGAAAAAGGAACGTATTTCTTTGACTACGGTAATGCATTTTTGCTAGAATCTAGCCGTGCAGAGGCTGATATAACAGGAACAGACACTGAGTTCCGTTATCCTTCTTATGTACAAGACATAATGGGACCTATGTGTTTTGACTACGGTTTTGGTCCATTTAGATGGGTTTGCGCATCAAATGATCCAGAAGATCTTAAGAAAACAGATCAAATTGCGACTCAGGTATTAGAGCAACTATCAAAAGAGGCTCCAGAGCGCATCCAGCAACAAATGCAGGATAACATAAAGTGGATAAAAGGTGCACAAGAAAACAAACTAGTAGTAGGCTCACAGGCTAGAATTTTATATGCAGACGCAATAGGTAGAATAGAAATTGCTCGTGCCTTTAATAAAGCCATAGAAGCTGGCGTTATAGGACCTATAGTTCTAGGTCGTGACCACCATGATGTATCTGGTACAGACTCTCCATATAGAGAGACTTCAAATATCTATGATGGCTCTCGATTTACTGCAGACATGGCTATACAAAACGTTATAGGTGACAGTTTTAGAGGTGCAACATGGGTTTCTATTCACAATGGCGGCGGCGTGGGCTGGGGCGAGGTGATGAATGGAGGTTTTGGAATGGTAATTGATGGTACTA
Source organism: Nonlabens sp. (assembly GCF_039941875.1). Taxonomy (GTDB): domain Bacteria; phylum Bacteroidota; class Bacteroidia; order Flavobacteriales; family Flavobacteriaceae; genus Nonlabens. Next base: position 23,408 of record NZ_JBDVDQ010000016.1, read on the forward strand.
AGGAATCAGAAGATAAGCTAGAATCTATGCTTTTTTGGGATGTAAATAACGGTATTGCTCGTAGAAACTGGGCGCGTAATGAAAATGCTGTTTTTGCTATTAAGAGAGCGATGGACATAAATCCTGCTTTACAAGTCACGATACCACATATGGTAAATGATGATTTGATCGATAATAATTAATCCGTTTTTAAGAAGGTGGTTTTAGGTTCCGCTTTCGCGAAAGCAAAAAAAACAAAAAGCAATGAAAAAAGTATTAACTCTTCTCGCAGTAATTACATTATTAGTAAGCTGTCAAACGGTACGTGTTTCTCAAGATTATGCTATAGGAACCGAATTCAACAACTACAAGACCTATGCTTTCTTTAAAAAAGGAATAGACGAGGCTAAAATATCTGAGCTAGACAAGAAACGTATTCTTAGAGCTATCGATACAGAAATGGCAGCCAAAGGTTTTGTAAAGTCTGAAAATCCTGATATTATGGTTAGTATTTTTACCGACTCAAAAGAACGTGTAGACGTTTACAACAATAACTGGGGCTGGGGCTTTGGTTACGGCTGGGGCTGGGGCGGCGGTTTCTGGGGTAATAACAGGAATAACGTAAGCAGAACCACAGAAGGTATTCTATACATTGATTTAATTGATGCACAAAAGAAGGAACTTATCTGGCAAGGTGTAGGAAAAGCACCGCTTAAATCTACACCAGAAGAAAAGGTAGAACGCACTAACGAGATCGTAAAAGAGATCTTAACGCAGTATCCACCTATGCCTAACAATTAAGAAAATATAATTAATCACATATTGAAAACCCCTTTTCATTGAGTTGAAATGGGGTTTTTAAGTATTTAAAAAAAGAATTGATAGCTTAAAATAATTTGTCTCCCTAAAAGTGGAAAGCTATTGATAGATGTAATATTTGAAGAATTGTTAATACTCGTAAATCTTTTTTGATTTCCTAGATTAAGAATTTTAAAATTAAGTTCTCGGTCAGATTTTAACTTCCAGACATATCTAAAGTCAAAAAGGTTATTATAATTATCATTTTCTAGAAAAATGTTTCTTTGCCCATTCCAAGTAACTTCCGTAAAATGATTCTCATTCCATTCTTGACCAAAAACAATGTTCGTATCGAAACTATAAGAATTTAGTGTACTGTTGCTTGTTTGTGACTGACTATTATAAAAATCCATTTTAGCAATGATATAATACCAGCCTAATGGATCATAGCTTATGCGAAGAGATGAGTTATAACCTCTAGAATCTAATTCTATAAGTTCATCATTAATAAATATGTCATTTAAAAATTGATTGTAAGAAAAATCTAGTTTTAGATTAAGGCTTTTACCTATGGCCTTTGAAAAGTTTGTGCTTATACTAACAGAGCTATTGGAATTCACTAAATCCCTGAAAGAATTCACTCTAAAACCCTGTTCATCAAAACTTAGTGAAGATACTAATTTGTTTTCATTCACATTATAATTTGTATCTATGTTAAAGAAAAAGCCATTTAAAATATCCTTATACCTTGTATTAAAACTTATATTATAATTTCTAGTTTCTTGAATTCTATTCTCAAATCGTGAAGAAGAATTATAATCCGTAATTAAAAAACTTGTAGGAGTCTGGTTGATGTTTGAAAATGTATTCTCTAAACTTGTCGATATTCCAAAACTCCATTTGGAACTTGCGCTATAATTTAAATAAGCACTGGGCTCTATATAAACTCCATTAATGCTTTCTTTACTTTGTGAAATATCTTTATTTAAAATATCGTTATAATATATGTCGGATGTAACTGACAACCTTAACTTTCCCCATGTTTGATTAAGTCGTGCTTTTAAATTCAATTTGTTCCTTTTATATTTTTGTAGGTTATCAAAAGGAAATACATCATAAGAATTATCATTTACAAGTCCAAAGTCAGACGAAAGCTTTTGTTTTCTATAACTTCCTTGCAATTGAAATTCTAAACTCCCGTTTTTAATGTCGTTATAAAGACCTGCTTTTAGTTCATAAATATTTTCTTGTGTGTCTATATTCTGAAAAGTACCATTAGAGGATCCAGTTTGAAGAATATCGAATACGGTACGGTCTATAAATAATTCACCATCTGTATCTTTAATTTGTGCTTTAGCATCCATTGAAAACAAACCCAAAGACGTCTTTTTATCAAACTGTATACTACTAAAAATAGTCGTACCCAAATTCTCTAAACGTCTTTTAAAATTCACGCCATTTAGTAATGTATTTGCATATTGATCCTTATGAAAACTTTGAGCATAAAGATCAATTTTTAAATAAGACTCCAGCTTATTACGTTCATAATATCCTTTTAAATAATGATTACGCGTTATACTAGTTATATCATTAAATTGATTATTCGTTATATTTTCATCTCCTAATTGTATGACTTCTTCAAAAGAATTATCAATCTGTACTTGATCAAAATCTGTAGAATAACTTAATTTAAAAAGTTCATTTTTTTTCTTGTTCGTTAGATAATCTAATGAAGTATTTCCTGTATAAGTATCACGCCAGTATTGCTGTTTTAAATTGCTTCGTTGCTTGTTATAAAACTGAAAACGTTCTATAAAATCTAGCTCAGGCTCAGGTTTTCCTAAAGTAAGAACGTTGATACTGCGATCGTTAAATATATAATCATTTCCAAAATTTGTACCTTTTAAAGAACCTATTAGTTGCGATTTAGGATTGATAACTATAGGTGTGGCATCAAATCCACCACTTAAAACAGGATTTGCTAGTTGAGTTGTTGCAATACCTGTCAAGATACTTTTATCTTTTGTTTCTAGGTTGATAGAAACACCTTTAGACTTACCTGTATTCCTATTAATTTGTTTGTGAGAATGTTGTTGCAATACTTCTACATTTTTGATCACACCTGCAGGAAGACCTTTTGTAGCGATTGTGTACCGATTTTCCAATAAATCGATACCATTAATATAAAGATGGTTGATACTGTTACCATTGTGTTTAATGTAGCCATCATCATCGACTTCTATTCCAGGAATACGTTTCAGCACATCTTCTATACTGACATCTTTTTTATCTTTCCATTGACCCACTGCATAGCTTAAGGTATCGCCTTTTATTCTAAGAGGTTTTTCAGCTTCAACAATTACTTCCTTTAGCTTGTTAGTCCGTTGTTCTAATACTATAGATACCGGTTTATTAATCTCGACAATGATCTTTTTATCATTATAATTGAGATGCTTAATTTCTAAATAATAAGAGAATTTTAAATCGACGTTATCCAATCCAAAATCAAATCGACCTTCAAAATCACTGATTTTGAATTTAAGAAAATTTAAAGAATCACTTTTTTTGTAAAGTAAAACAGTAGCTGAAGACACAGACTCTTTAGTATTATTTAAAAGAATACCTGAAATCTCGTTATTTTGAGCTTTAGTAAAGAAGACACAACAAAAAAGCGATAAAACAAATATCGCTTTTGGAATTAAATATTTATATGATAATATTTTTGTAATGTTATTTAAATTTTAAAATTATTTCTCAATAAATAAAATTATAGGTTACATTTTATTCTATTTCGATCATAATTCTATTTTTTAATCTCCGAGAGAGTCTTCGTGAAATAGCCTGATCAAAAGTTACAGTAACTCCATCTGCCTCATTAAATGTTTCAATACTTGATCTTGCTTTTTGTTTAGCAACGATAAATTTTGTTCTATTAGTAGTGGAAGCTTTTCTATCACGTGATCTGTATTTTAAATCTAAAGTAGCATCAAATCGTAAACTATGAAAACTGAAAACAAAAAACTTCTGCTCATCAGATATTTCTAATATTAACCCAGGAAGTCCTGAAAATTTATAAGGACCATCTTGAACAGGTATTTCAACAGTATACCATGCTGTCCACAATCTACCTCCATAAGAAATTTTAGCAGATTTGCATTTATATCCTTTAATAGTTTTTATGCTATCATCAATATATTCCCATTCTTTCAGTTTTTTTTCTTGATAACGTGAATATTCTATACTTGATGCTTTATCATAGGTAACTAAATTATCAGGTGATTTAATAATAGTAAAATCAAAATTAGGGATATACAAGTTTTTTATTTCTTGTCTAGAAATATTCTTTTTATTTTCAATAAGACTATCTCGTTTAAAATTACTTTGATTATCAAAAGCAGATAAACTTTTACCTATAACCAAATTAAAATAATCCTTTGAACGAATGGTATCAGAACTTGAAGTTCTATAATCAAGTTCATAAACAACATTTAAAATCTCATTCTCTTGTGAGAATGAGATTTGAATGTTACAAATCATTAATAAAATTATTAATTTAAAATCGCTAATAATCAAGCTCATATTAGGCAGGTTCTATAGAAGGGTTTGGCTTTGAATCACAAATACGAGCGTCTGTTCTTTCTACCCAATCAATCATTTGTCCAAATGTCCAACTTGAATTAAACGTTACGCAACTTTTGTTAGGAATACAAGACCATGTTATTTCTGTTGACCCATCAGGACAAGCATAATCATAATTTTCAGATTTATCTACCGTAGTAAAACTAAATAAGGATAGAGCCAAAGCCCCAAAAAATAAATTTTTCATAAATAATTGATTTTGGCTATGCCCTAAAGAAATAAAGAAATAAAGAAATTTTACGACAATTATTTTTGACAATTATTCCATTGACCAATATCTTAATTAACAACATTCTATTTATCAACAAGTTAAGCTATTGTGTTTTCTTAATTCACATAATTCTTAAACCAAGAACATTCTTTTAAAACCTCTCGATAATACTTCGTATCGGAATATTCATTATTCAATTGATTGAAGTAGTCTTTGTGCTGTCCACAAATATTAAAGGTGTACGTATTTGTATCATAGTCATAACGACCATCTTCACAGCTGTTTGTTTTGGCCAGCATAAATAAGATAGCTGCCTTAGTTTCTCTAGAACCGCTTTCTGCTTGTAATCCTTTTAAGAAATAATCATTTGCTTGGTACATGATAAAACTATCATCTATTTTACTCTCGTCACTGTCATCATCTCCATAGCTAGATCCTGCTAGTTCATTACGGTTATTATTACCTACATAGTAACTGTTATTCATAAACCAGCCTTTATGACTCATGTTATACCAGGCATTACCTATCATGTAATAATAATCGGCAGTTTTACCAGGTTGTGTTTGTGCTAGCTGCTTTAATTTTATTAAAATTTCTGTTAGTTTTATCTTATTATCTTTATAATTTTCACGTTCTAGATCTTCCTCTTCTATCAAAACATTCTCACCTAAAACAGCACTATAGCCTTCATGAAAACCGTTAGACATAGAGATAAATGGAACATTCATATATTCTTTAATAGATGCTGAGAATATTTCTGTACGCAAGCCTTTTTCCCAAAACACCTCAGGGCTTTTTACTTGTTTAAACTCAATTACAGCATCTTCCAGTAAATCTTTTCTCATGTAATAAGTACCTCTTAAATCATGAACATAATCCTTAGGCGCCGCTTTCATTCTTTTTAAAATCGTTTTTTCAAAAGCTGTAGGATTAGAACGACTAATAAAAAGGTCAAAATTATTAATGTAATCATCTCTTAAATAATGATATTTTGAATCGTATTCCCAACTATAACCGTGTGTTGCACCTACTCCTGCCCAATCGTACTTTTCATTATTAGTATAAGAGTCATAATTTATAGAAGTAAGAATACTGGCTATAGGATTATCAGCTTCATTATATAAAGCGCTTATATGATTAAAAAATGCAGCAACTGTAGGCTTGTGAATATGCAAATCTACATCGCTAGCTATAGTTTCATAACTGCGATTAATAGCCTGTCTATCTAGTGACTTAATTGCCATAAAAGAAATGGCTGCTTTAAGTCTCTTAAAATGTTTTTTAAACCCAACTGCTGGTTTGTGATTTTCTAAAGTGGCTAGTGCTTTATTATTTTCTTGATTATATAGTTGAGTAGTGGCTAGTATCAACGTCCATAAATCTCTATTCTTAAGGTTTTTATTTTTCAGTAAATCTTTGGCAAAGAAACCCAAAGCTGCAGTATTAGAGTCAGCAGAATCTTCATCATCACCATAATAATAGTTAGAAGTATGTTCAAAAACCTCTGACTGCATCTGGTCCAGCCATCTTACTGCTAGTACATCTAGATAAGGAGAATTCACATTTTCTCTAGAGATGTTCTCCATTTCTCTCAACACATTACCACGACCGTGAAATGCTTTGAAAAAACTCTTCACATCGTTATTATCATTAAGCTTTTTAAAATCATAACTATTTTCTAAAAGATCCCAATTTAAAAACCTCAGACTTACACCTGCGGTATATCTTCTATCTGGTAGCTGATCATAAACATCTAAATAAGAAATTGCTGCAAGAACTTGATTATTGTTATTAAAAGCTGCACCAGCCATTTCTTCCATAGCGCGGTAATACATGTAATTACCTGTTGGAGACTTTTTAAGTATGGTATTAAAATACCTTATAGCTACCTCATTTTCTTGTAAATAATGCGACAGTTTTACCGCTTGAAAACCGGCACGATTACGCATAAAATCATCTGGTGCTGTAGCAACCAGCTCTAGTGCCTTAGAAAGTAATTCTCTTTTATCTATCTTTCCTGCATCACCACCATAATAATCACGTTCTCCTTGGTACCAGCCACTACCATTTGATTTATCACTAGAGGCATGTTGAGATATTTTAGCTAGCGCGAGGTATTTCTTAAAAAATAGATTTTCTGGTTTATTTAATTTGTCACCTATTTCATCGTTGTAAGATTCAAACCCTTCTTGATCTAGAAACCACCCTACGGGACGTTTATAAATTATATCAATAAGCTCTTTTTCTGTAAAAACACCTTTGTAGTACGTTGTCCATTCTGCCATGTTTTGTGACTTTTGATCATCTACTGTAATAGAACAAAAAGGTGAATCCGGACAATTTAAAAATGCATGAAAATCTGGGCTTACCAGCGAGAATTGATCTACAATAGGATAATAATTATCTTCCCATGCAGGATCCCAACCGCAAAAAGCTCCATTTGTATTATTAACTGTATTCCCAAAAGCAACTACCGGCAGTACCAGTAACCATAATTTACTTAGCAAAAGACGAAAGATCATCATATGAGAATTTTGAAGTTAATGAAGTATTGATGTGGTAATAAATAGTCTGATAATCTCTATTAGACGGCGCTGCATCCTTAATCATAGCGGCCAGCTCTTCCAGTTTATCTTTGGTAATGGTTTCCACTCTTAGATGGTCTCCTTTATAAATAAAGATGCCGTTTATGTAGGAGTCTGATGTTGCTGTATAGCTATTTTCTTTTTCCGCTTTCGCGAAAGCGGACTCTAACAAACCAGGAGTAAGATCTCTTAAAAGACCTTTAAGTTTTCCATCTCTGTATAAAACACCCCACTCAAAAAGAGGAAGCGCAACATCAAACGGTAACGGATATTCATCTAACTCTTCTAAATATTGAGCGGTAATCTGGTTGCTTAAAATAGAATTAATCTCTTCTACACTGCCTAAATCTCCCACATTATAGGCCATCAAAACTACTTTATCCACTGGCGGCACACCAGTACGATCTTTGTATTTCACCTGATGCAACCTCAGCGTAGAACTGATACTGTAGCCAGGCATTTGATTTTTAAGGGATTTTAAGAACGTGAAAAAATTATCTCTCGTACTATCTGTCCAGTCGCAATCTATTTGTATTTCTCTTACTGCAACTTCACCAGTTAAATGCTTATTCTGGATTCTTTTTATTTTATCGGCCGTATTTAAAGCTAATTTTTGAATATTATTCCCACTACCTTCTTCATGTAAAAATACCTCGTTACGTAAGTAAATAACAGGCACTATTTCAGTGGCTAGAAAACTTGTATTTTCTTCAAATTGGACAGTTGCAACTGGATAAACTTTATCTGCATTTTGATCTATAACAAGATCAAAGAAGCGCACATACTCCTTAAAAGTACCACCCTGTTTTATGAGCTGGTCCGTTTTATTAGTAGGCTTAAAGTTTGTACTCCAGTGGTAAAAAGAATAGTTTTTACCTTCATTTTTCACATCTTCTTTACAAGATATAAGCAATAAAGCAGAGCATAATATTAGGAAAATATAGCGCATGTAATCGTGTTGAAAATCAATGACAAATATACTATTTACATCAGTTGACAATCAAAGAATTAACAAACTTAAAAATGATAAAAATTAATGAATTTATTAATTCACCTTAATCTCATAAGTAATCTCAACACACTTATCAAAACTCTTTGAAACAGAACAGTATTTATCAAAACTTAAATCGGCTGCTTTTTGAGCTTTATCTGGATTGATGTCTCCTTCTAATTTCACAAGAACATGCATAGATTTAAATGGTTTAGAATCATCTAATTCATAACGCTCTCCAGTGACCTCAACTTTATAACTAGTAATATCCTGACGTTGCTTTTTTAAAATCGCGATAATATCTATCGCACTACAAGAACCTACACCCATGAGAAGTAACTCCATAGGACTCACTCCTTGAACTGTTTCCATACCGCTATGGTCTATCATTACGGTGTTTCCTGAAGTTCCTTTTGCTTCTAGTAGATATTCTGTGTTTTTTCTTTCTAGGGTTACTTTCATTTTAATAATTTAGGGTTTGCCGCCACAGGCTATTTTAATAATATCACTATAATTTCGAGTGAAATCTATACTCTTACATATCTTTATAAAATCTTCATCATTTGGTTTAAAGCCATAAGACTTCATTAGTTTGACTTTAATAGATTCTTTAAATTCTACGAAGTCTAAATTGTCAACTTCTCTTTTCAAAATAAATTCTCCTTTATAAATACAAAGAGTATTTTTAAATATTTTTTTCCAACTAGACTCGTTGAAGTAATGATCAATTATTTCATAAACATGACCATTACCATCTACATATTTCTGATGAATGAGTTGCTCTCTTTTTGAATAGCAAACTTCTAGATCAGACAAAAAAACCGTATCGTATTCAGCGAAACCTTCTGTCCAGCTTTCAAAAGTTATATTCATCAATGGAAACTTAATCAACTTGATTAATAATTAAGAATCTCCTCAATCTTCACCTTCACTTTCTCTGTACTCGGTATCATCGTTTCCTCTAGAACAGAATTTAATGGAATCGCTGGCATGTTTTCAGAACCTATCACCATTACTGGTGCATCTATGTATTTAAAACATTCTTCTTGAATGCGTCCTTGTAATGCCCGAGAAAAACTATTATCGCTAGGTTCTTCAGTTACAACTAGACATTTACCACATTTCTTTACACTAGTAAAAACGGTTTCATAATCTAGCGGATGCAGCGTTCTTAAATCCACAACCTCTACTCTATCCTGCAAACCTAGTTCTTCTGTAGCATTCATTGCCCAATGCACACCCATTCCATAAGTGATGATACTCAAGGTTTCTTCTTCCTCTTTTTTCCAAATTTCTTGAAGTACCCATGCTTTACCGAATGGCAATACATAGTCCTCACTAGGCTCTACACTCGTAGCTCCTTTAGTTCCTTTTACCTTAGACCAGTACAATCCTTTGTGTTCAAAAATTACCACTGGATTAGGATCATAATAAGCAGCTTTCATCAATCCTTTTAAATCGGCACCATTTGATGGGTAAGCTATTTTTAAACCCCTTATGTTAGAAACCACACTTTCCATAGAACTAGAATGGTATGGACCACCAGAACCGTAAGCTCCTATCGGCACTCTCAAGACCATAGAAACCGGCCATTTTCCATTACTTAAGTAACAAGAACGAGAAACTTCTGTGAACAGCTGATTCAATCCAGGCCAGATGTAATCTGCAAACTGCACCTCTACGATAGGTTTTAAACCTGCCGCACTCATTCCTACGGTACTACCTACTATAAATGCTTCTTGAATAGGCGTGTTGAATACACGATTATCACCAAATTTTTGCGCTAGCGTTGCTGCTTCCCTAAAAACACCACCTAATCTACCACCTACATCTTGCCCATATAACAAGCATTCTGGATGTTTTTTCATTAATTCTTCAATGGCAAACAGTGCACAATCTACCATCACGACTTTATCAGCACCTTCTGGAGAACGCTCTCCTTTTTCTTCCGTTATCGGTGTTGGTGCAAAATCGTTTGTGTATAAATCTGCCGGCTCAGGATCTGGCATTTTCATTGCTTGATCCAGAGCTTTTTTAGATTCCGCTTTCGCGAAAGCGTCATAATCATCCACATCTTGCTCACTAAATCCATTATCGAGAAGCAACTGTCTCATACGCGGATACGGATCACGGCTTCTCGCCTCTTCCAAATCATCGCGATAAAACTCCATTCTTACACCACTAGTGTGGTGGTTTAATAATGGCACTTTAGCGTGAACCAAAAACGGCCTGCGCTCTGTTCTTATTTTTTCAATCACCTTATTTAAGGTATTGTAACTTTCTTCAAAATCAGTCCCATCTATAGAAATAGCTTCTATACCATGGAATCCTGCAGCGTATTCAGCAGCATTTTGCGCACGAGTTTCGGCAGCACTAGCACTAATATCCCAGCCATTATCTTGTACTAGATAAAGAATAGGCAATTGCTTTAAAGCCGCCATTTGAAAAGCCTCAGCAATCTCACCTTCGGTCACAGATGCGTCACCTAGAGAACAAACGACAACAGAGTCTGATGTTACACTAGAGTCAAAACTTGAATCTATAGCTGCACGCTGCTCGTCAGTTAAACTCTCGCGATAATGAAAACCTAACGCCACACCTGTGGCAGGAATAGCCTGCATTCCTGTAGCACTAGATTGATGTGGAATTTTAGGCTTATCGATATCATTCAACGATGGATGCGAGTAATAGGTACGTCCACCAGAGAAAGGATCATCTTTTTTGGCCAGTAACTGCAACATTAAATCATAAGGTTTCATACCTATGGAAAGTAACATCGCGTCATCACGGTAATATGGAAAAGCATAATCCTGTGGCAACAACTGCATTCCTAGAGCCGTCTGAATCACCTCGTGACCACGACTAGTTGCATGCACATACTTAGAAACTGTTTTAAAGTTCTCTTCGTAGAGTTCTGCCATAGCTTTGGCAGTGGTTAGGTTTTTATATCCGAATTCTAAAATTTCTTTACTTATTTTCATAATATCTTGAATTTCCGCACTTGATGCGGAATCTGATTATACTTACTCCATACTAATTAATAATTCTCATCATCCCACCAGGCCTCTGCTAGATCTAGCCATTCTGGATTATCCTTTTCAATAAGGTCTATTTTCCATTGCCGCTTCCACTTCTTCAATTTCTTTTCTCTTGCTTGTGCATCTTGAACCCATTGAAATTCTTCAAAATAGACCAGTTTTTTAGTCTGGTATCTTTTAGAGAAAGCTTTTTTATATTTTTCTTCCTTGTGCTGATTTATTCTATGTTTTATATCATCCGTCATTCCTAAATATAAAACACCATCTTTCTTGTTAGAAAGTAAATAGACGTAATATTTGTGCTCATATCCAGCCATGAGATAAAACTAGCAGTTTCCGCGTCGAGCGCGGAAAATCAATTTCTTTAATAATCCTCACTAGGCGCAGCTTCCAAATTCAAAGCAACTTGCTTTAAAAAACTACCTCCTAAAAATCCATCTACTACTCTATGGTCAAATGATAATGATAACATCATCATACTTCTTATCTCAATACTGTCCACACCATCTTTAGTCATGACCTCAGCACGTTTTTTAATAATTCCAGTAGCAAGAATCGCCACCTCTGGCTGATTAATAATAGGTGTTCCCATTAATGATCCAAAAGTTCCCACATTTGATATCGTAAAGGTTCCTCCTTTAATATCGTCTCCACCTAATTTATTCTCACGTGCTAGATTTGCCATGCGATTCACATCTGCAGCGATTTCTTGTAGTGATTTCTGGTCTGCATTTTTAACTACAGGTACTATTAAGTTTCCTGATGGTAATGCAGTCGCCATTCCTACATTGATATTTTCTTTAACGATGATATTGGTACCATCTACACTAGCATTAATATTAGGATATTCCTTAATCGCTCTAGCTACCGCATCTACAAACAAAGGAGTAAAAGTTAAGCGCTCGCCATACTTTTCTTGAAAAGGTGCTTTATTTTTGTTACGCCAGTTCACTAAATCTGTCAGGTCTGCTTCTACATAAGCCGTCACGTGTGGACTGGTATGTTTAGAATACACCATATGATCTGCAATCATAGAGCGCATGCGGTCCATTTTTACAATGGTTCCTGTTCCTTTATCTAGTTTTAATTGTGGTATGCGATAAGCGGTAGGATCTGGCTCATTTGAGACTGCCTGTGCAAATTGAAATGGCCTACCTTCATTAATATAATTTACCACGTCACTCTTGCGCAATCTACCTTCATGACCAGTTGCTGGTATCCGAGCTAACTCTTCATAAGACATATGGTGTTTGCGCGCCATACTATCTATGAGCGGACTCACAAAAAGATCTTGATTTACATAAGAATTAGAAACTGAAGTGGTTTTTGAACTTGCTTTTACCGCTTTAGGCAACTCATTTACAAGTACATCTTTTTTAGCTGTTTTATTAGAATCTGCAGATTTTGGAGCCGCTACCGTCTTTACAGACCCATCCGACTCTTCAAATTGAGCAATCACGCTACCTATCTCCACCACATCACCGTTTGCACATAAATGCTTAGACATAATACCTGCCGCTGGTGCTGGCACTTCATTATCTACTTTATCGGTACCTACTTCAACAAGAATATCACCTTCTTCAAAGGCTTCTCCTTCTTGAACGAGCCAGTTAAGTATCGTTCCTTCCGTTATTGATTCTCCCATTTTTGGGAGCAAAAAATCCATAGTCTTTGCCATGGTATAAAAATAAGAAAACTAACGCTTGTTAGTTGCATAAATTTTGTTGTAATTCCGCTTTCGCGAAAGCGGACACAAAAAAAACGATATTATAAATTAATGAATCATATATTTTTATTAACTATTTTCGAATTTTTTAAATATTCTTTGATGAAGTTCTTTTGTACATTCGTTTTATTAATATCACTAAATTGTTTTTCCCAAACAACACTTACGTATAATAATTGTGATTTCATAAATGGAATGCAACAGTCCTGCTCTTACACTCCAGCTGGTTACGCGCGAAACTACTATCTTACTGATTTTGGAATAGGACCCAATGAAGCGTTTACTATTACAGATATAGACTTTGCTTTAACATATGCAGAGTTTGGAGCAAATTATAGTATAAATATATATTTAATCGATAATGGATTTCCCGCAAACTTCAATGCTGTTGCAACAACACCACTATATAGAAGTGCGTCAGAGAGATTGCCGCCAATAAGTTTTCGCACTATGCCTCCTGTAGAAATAAATCATACCATTTCTTCACCTCTTACAATACCTTCAGGAAATAATAGATTTCTGGTAGAAATAGTCAAAGGATCAGAGTTTGGGTCTGGTTTAATTCATCTCGCCGGAACGACCATTGACAGCGGACAAGATTGGTTTTACGCGTGTCATCCTGCTAACGCAACTCATTCTGGGAGTTTTAGAAATATTGACCTCATACAAAATGCAAATCCTGCAGGAATAGACTGGAAAATATACATGAAAGTCAATGGGTATGTTTATGACCCCAGTGAGGATTATTCTTTTGATTATGATAAGGAGTGTGGTTTAGAAATAAATTTCACTACTATTAATCAAAATAACATTCAAAGTATATCTTGGGATTTTGACGACTTAGCTTCTGCTACTAATAATAACTCTAACCTAGTAGACCCTTCTCATGTCTTTTCTTCTTCTGGAACGTATAACGTAACCGCAACTATCACGAGAATGGATGGAACGACATACTCAACAAACAATGTTGTAGAAGCTTTTGAAGCACCTACTGCGCTACCTATAAATGATTTAAACGCTTGTGAAGTTGGGCTTTCTGGATTTTCAGATAACTTTGACACCTCAAATCTTGTTAGTTCTATCTCTGGAGGACAAAACAATGTAATTGTCACTTTCTATAGACAAAATGGAGTCCCTTTACCTTACCCTCTACCATCTAGAATATCAAATAACATAGCTAATTCAGAAACAATCACTGCTAGGGTGGCATACCTTTCCGATTTATGCTGCTATAGTGAAACAACCTTTAGTTTAATAACTAAACCGGCAGTAATAATTAATCCTATCCCAAACCTCGTAGCCTGCGAAACCACAACTACCAGCGGTTTCAGCAACTTTAATCTTAACCAAATAATAAATACTCCACAAAACAATATATCCCAACCGACGTATGAATTTTATGATAGCAACAATAATTTAATCCCACAATCTAGTATTTCTTCATATCGTAATATTATTCCAAACAATGATTTTATTACCGTTAGAATTACCGATGGAAATTCTAATTGTTACTCAGAGTCTAATGTATCTTTATCTGTAAACTCTTCTCCTATTTTACCTCCATTACCGACAATATATAGCTGTGACTCCGACAACGATGGAATATCAAATTCTTTTGATATATCGGGAGTTGAATCTACTTTACTTAATAATAGGACAGATTTGAGTGTTTCCTATTTTGACGCAAATGGAAACGATATTTCTTCAACATTTATTAGTCCTTTTACAAACACAGTTGCATTTAATCAAATAGTAACTATAGAAGTTACTGACAATAATACAAATTGCTCATCTACCGCCTACTTAGCTCTAGAAACTATTAGTCAACCAATAGTGAATATTCCTAATAATATTTATTCGTGTGACGAAGGAAATGGTTTTTCAACTTTTGACATTAGTCAAGTTACATCTGAAATTCTGAATGGGCAAACAAACTTGACCGTTCAATATTATGATGACAATGGTCTAATAAATTCATTATCTAATTATCAAAATATTACTGCCTATAACCAACCTATAACTGCAATTGTCAGTTTCCTATCTAATGATCAATGTAATACTAGTATTACATTTGACTTAATTACCGAAAACTTACCAGAAATAAATTTAAATACTAATTACATAATTTGTGGTACCGATCCATATATAGACATAACTGTTTCCAGTGAATTTGATAACTATATTTGGACTCAACTAGATACAGGAATTGTCATCTCTAACTCTCCTGCAACTCAATTAATAGACAATGGAAATTATAGTCTAGAAATTTTCAAAACAAATAATGGTATTAATTGCTCTAATATATATTTTACAAACTTGAATAGATCTCAATTACCTACCATCACATCTGTTAATACAGGATCTTTAGGCAATAATTATGCAGAGATTATTGCAATAGGAGATGGAGATTTTGAATACTCTGTTGATGGAATCAACTATTTTCAAACTAATTATTTTGATAATTTAGAGGGTGGTACACATCAAGTTTATGTTAGAGATAAGAACGGTTGTGGAAGTGATAGTCAAATTATAAACATTATAGATTATCCAAAATATTTTACGCCTAATGGTGATGGATACCATGATTATTGGAAAATTAAAGGTTTAAATAATGATGACTCCGCAAAAATTTATATTTACGATAGATACGGTAAACTCTTAAAACAAATCAGTGGAAATAGTGTAGGATGGAATGGAAATTTCAACTCATCTCCTTTACCATCAGACACCTATTGGTTCAATGTAATACTTGAGAATGGAACAGGGTTCAAAGGGTATTTTGCATTAAAAAGATGATTAGTGAAAAATAACTTCTTTCACACACGGTATTGCAATACGTTAACATTTTTGATTATTAACTGCTTTTTCCTAAGTGATTAATAATTCCGCTTTCGCGAAAGTGAGAAAAAATCATATTACGTTAATTTAATATTTTCACTGTTTATTTACCAATCATGCAAATTCATTACAAAGAAAAAGCGCTGCTGGCAAATCAATATAAAATTGAAAAAGCAGAACGCTCCAAAAATTGGATAGGACGCAACTGGATTAATGTTTTATTGTTTGGCGTTTTTATCAGCTTTGTAGGCCCCTCGTACACAAGTGTTGCTGACGGTGTTTATAGAAAAGAGAGTGTCATGGCGTTAGATCTTAGCGATTTTGGATATTTCGGAACTGTACTATGCATCGCTATATGGTACGCTGCATGTATGACTATCGCTTATTTTGCATGGAACTATCAAGACAATCGAAAGATTAAAAACCTGAAAAAACAAAGGACTGAACTATTAAAAGAACTAGAACTTTTAAAAGAAGAGTTTTAAGTTATCCCTTTTTAATTTCTTGTAAAGTCTTATAAAAATCTTCTTGAGCTGGTCTGTTTTCAGGAATTTCACGCAGAGGCTCAACTTCTTTCATAGTTGAGTGACAGTCTGCAGGAAGTTGTTGATATAATTTAGTTCCAGCGGTTTTCCAAGCGATCATTTGATCAGAAACCTCTTTTATCTTTTTTGCTGGATTACCTACTATTAATGATCTTGGTTCAAAAATAGCCTCGGCTTTTACAAATGCCATTGCTCCTACTATACATTCATCTCCTATAATAGCATCATCCATAATAACGCTATTCATTCCTATCATACAATTGCTCCCTAGATTTGCACCGTGGATAATTGCGCCATGACCTACGTGCGCTCCTTCTTTAAGCGTGATGCTTTTTCCAGGGAACATATGTATGGTACAATTCTCTTGCACATTAACACCATCTTCTAGAATGATCTCACCCCAATCACCACGTATCACTGCGCTCGGTCCAACATAACAATGTTTACCTATAATCACATTACCGATTACCGTTGCTTGTGGATGAACGAAACTGGTCTCGTGAATTACTGGAATGTGGGATTTGAAACTGTAAATCATGTGGTATGTGGTATGGGGTATGTGGTATGTGGTATGTGGTATGTGGTAAATTATTATTTATTCAATCGTTGACGTATTTTAGATCGCAAACTTGTCAACATTTTCTGTATTGTGGTAATTTGTTTACGAATTTCCTCTCTTTGTTCATAAGAGATATACTCACGCATTAAAGCTTTCTCATTTGCTGACACACATTCGTTTGAACTATACAATGCGTGATTAATATGCTTCACAAATTGTGCATCACTTCCAGGATAACCTTCAGCGATGTTGAGTGCAATAGAGTCAGCTGCTCTTCTAAATTGAGAACTTAAAGCATATAATTCTCGTTGCGGAAAATTAATTACCAATTGGTCTACTTCTTCACCAAAATGCATAGCTTTTTTATAAACCAACAAATCTTCAAATTTAAAATGATACCGACTATCCATAACGTTCTACCTCATCCCACATTGCTCATTCCTAAAACCTAAGCAAAGCGCTTCAACGTCTCCTTAGTAAACTCACTCAAGACCAACCTTCCTGAAATCTTTGCTCTTTCAAAAAGTAATTGATCCCAGTTTTCACAACCAGACCAAAACATCTTTTTCATCTCTGCCATAGCATCTGGATTATAAGTACATAGATTCTCAGCAAACGCTTTTATTCCTGCATCCATCTCTTCTGTGGATTCATAAACCTCTGCAAAAAGACCGTTATCTTTTGCCCATTGCGGTGAATAGAATTCGTTTGCGTTTATGGCAATCTGGCTCATACCTGTTAAACCTAGTTTGCGCTCTACCGCTGGACCTACTACAAATGGACCTATTCCTATGTTGAGTTCGCTCAGTTTAATACTTGCAAATTTAGTCGCAAAACAATAGTCCGTTGCACTAGCTATACCTACTCCACCACCTACTGTTTTACCTTGTACACGTCCTAGTATAAATTTAGGACACTTGCGCATGGCATTAATCACATTTGCAAAACCAGAGAAGAATATCTCACCTGTTTTCGCATCGTTTACAGCTATTAATTCTTTAAAGCTAGCTCCTGCACAAAAAGTACGTTCTCCACCAGATTTTAAGATGATCACCTTAGTAGCGTCATCGTTACCAGCATCAGTAATGGCTTGTGCCAGCTGTGCTAGAATATCACCTGGTAGCGAGTTATGTGCTGGGTGAAAGAATTCTATGGTTTGTATTTGATTTTCTGTAGTTGTTTTTACGTATTCTTTAGTCACAATATATGTCTTAATGTCAAGCCGCTGTAGAGCGGCTTCGGTTATAATTTATCTCCAGAGCTTTTAAATATCAAGCCCTATTTAATTTATCTCAATTTTATTCAAATCTCTTTTTACTGGTAATGTATCCAGTGAAATCCCAATCATCAGCTAGATCATTCCAATCTGGATTTATACTCTCTATCAAATTAATCTTATATTCTCGTTTCCACTTTTTAATAAGCTTTTCACGCTTAATTGCTTCTGTTGGGTTGTCATGTTTTTCAAACCAAACTAATTGTTTAATATTAAATTTACCAACATGAGTTTCAAATGTAGCATTCTTATGGTCAAAGACTCGTTGTTTAATGTTGTTAGTCACACCGACATAAAATAATTTATTCTCAATATGAGACATTAAGTATGTATACATTATTTTCATAATCTTCTCGTTTAATATTGAGCGAAGCCGTCCTGCGACGGCTTGACATTCTTAAGGTCAATCCGATCTATAACGGCTAAGATTAGTCAATCAGCCCAAACTGACTTAGATGGTGATATACATGTTTCCTTTCCAACAAGCACCATTCATACTTACTCAATTCCCCAAAAACAGCATTCTTCGTAGTTGCTTTTGGATTCTTTTTATAGAAGTCTAGATATTCATTTCTAGCTTCTAGCATTTTAGATTTTGCCGTTTCTAAATCTTCATGTTTCAGGTCTTCTAGTTCGCCATCTTTCATTAATGGCATTTTGTGATTTTGTGGCATTTTATCATAATTCCACAAAGTCGCTGCTATTTTTTCTAGATATTCATCTGGGGTAGCAACTTCAAAATCTTGAATCTCTCCACTTGCGATACGGTAACTCATCTCTAAGTGTTCTACCATATGCTGCGGTGTCATTGTACCCCATTGAGGTTTTGAATCAGCACTCATTTCAGCGAAAGCGGACTTGATATAACTCTCTGTAATTTCTGGAAAAACAGTTTGCTTTTTCTCTACCATAGTTAAGATAGTGGCTACACAAACTAACGCCTCAGCCTCTTCATCTATCTTACCATTTTCATAATCTACTGGCTCTGCATCAAAAACCTCTACATACCATTTTACAATTCCAGATGGATGCTCACGACCAGCGACGTCTCTTTCTCTTTTTTCTTTACAAGTTAATCGTACATAAATCGTATCATTATGATACAAAGGTCTCAAGAAACGGATGTCTTCTAGACCATAATTGGCACTTACAGGCCCTTTATTAGGATATACAAAAAGTCCTGCTGCGGCACTGATTATAAAGTAACCGTGCGCGGTACGTTTCTTAAAAATACTACCATCTAAACTAGTAATATCTGTATGTGCATAGAAATGATCCCAAGTCAAGTTTGCAAAATTCTGGATATCATTATCAGTCAGTGTTCTTTTATGAGTCTCTAGGCTCATTCCTGGTTTTATATCTTCATAATGGTATGAGAATGGATGATTCTCTGCTTTTTTATAAGCACCATTAGGCTGATATATTCCGGTGATTTCAGTTAACGAAGTTGGACTTCCCTGAACTGCACAACGCTGCATGTAATGTTTAATGCCTCGCAGTCCACCCATTTCTTCACCACCACCAGCACGTCCTGGTCCACCATGCACTAACAGTGGTAATGGAGAGCCATGTCCTGTGGATTGTGGTGCACTATCTCTATTTAAAGTCAATATTCTACCATGTGACGATGCTGCGTTTATGGTGTACGCTTTCGCGAAAGCGTCATCACTAGTAACTACACTGCTCACCAACGAGCCTTTTCCCATGTGAGCCAATTCAATTGCCTCATCTAGATTTTTATAAGGCATCAACGTACTCACAGGACCAAAACATTCTACTTCATGAGCCGCGGTATTTTTAAACGGTTGATCTTCTCGCATTAAAATAGGAGACATAAACGCTCCTTTTTGCGCGCGATCTCCTAAAATCTCTACCTCATCTAAGTTACCATAAACCATTTGTGCGGTCTGAGCAATTTTTGAGATTTGTGATTTAGTAGTTTCTCTTTGATCGTTATTAATAAGAGCACCCATACGAGTTTCTCTTAATAATGGATCTCCTATCACTGTTTTAGAAAGTTGTTTCCCTAATGCGATTTGCACGTCCTCCATTAAGTTTTCTGGGACAAGAATTCTTCTAATAGCAGTACATTTTTGTCCAGCTTTAGAGGTCATCTCTTTACGTACTTCTTTTACAAATATGTCAAATTCTGGAGTTCCAGGAACAGCGTCTGGTCCTAAAACAGAAGAATTTAATGAATCTGCTTCCATCGTGAATGGAACTGATTCTTCTAATAATCGTGGATGTGCTTTTAATTTCCTACCTGTATGCGCACTACCTGTAAAGGTCACCACGTCTTGCGAATTTACCGTATCTAGAATACTTGTGGTAAGTCCACTTAAGAGTTGTAAAGATCCTTCTGGTAAAATTCCTGAATTGATAATCTCGCGTACTACAGCTTCAGTTAAAAACGCTGTTTGCGGCGCTGGTAATACTACTGCTGGCATACCAGCCATCCAGTTTACAGCACATTTTTCTAACATTCCCCAAACAGGAAAATTAAATGCATTAATATGCACGGCGACACCTTTGCGAGGTACTAGAATGTGATGTGCCATAAATCGACCACCACGCGATAAATCAATAGGATCACCTTCCACCGCATAGGATTGATCTGGAAAGAGTTTTCTCAAACTAGCATTTGCAAATAGATTTCCAAAACCACCCTCTATATCTACCCAACTATCTGCTCTAGTCGCACCTGTTTTGTAACTGATCTCGTAAAACGCTTTTTTTCTTTTATTGAGATAAAGTGCTAATTTTTTAATCATGTTACCACGTTGCTGAAACGTCATATCTCTCAACACTTTACCGTGGTCACGACCATATTGTAACGCACTAGCGATATCTAAACCTTCCGTACTTGTAAGACCTATGATGTCACCAGTAATGGCGTCATACATATTACGTGTAGATTTTTCCTCACCAGCGATCCACTGGCCATTGATGTAACTTTCTAGAATCATAATTTCTTAATAGATGGTTGTGACCTCGCTTTCGCGAAAGCGTAACACTTATATGCCTACGAAAATACAAAAAGCAACCGAATAGACTAACACTTGTTAGTTAAAGTAGATAAAGCCTTTATAAAATTAAGGAGAATAAAAGATTTGATAAGTAGTTTTACCGCATTTTATCCGTAAAAAATAACTACTGGTAGAAAAGATTTAAGCTTTTCTAATAACTGCATTTTTGAAACTGTATTATTCATTAATTTCGATCTTCCAAAATTTTACAAACTTCAAATTGAAATATCATATAACACTCATAACTATACTCTTAGCCATGTTAAACATGAATGCTCAAGTAGGAATAGGAACCATAAATCCGTCAGTAGGAACCACCCTACATATTGATGATTCAACTGGTAATAAAGGGGTGAAGTTTGCCTATGTAAACATCATTGATTTAAACACTGTATCACCATTACCTATAAATACTGAAATAGGAACAATGGTTTATAATACAAATGCTTTTACAGGAGAAGGCTTCTTTTATTGGAATGGCTTTTTATGGGCACCCAATCAATTATTTGAAAAAAGAGCTGCAAAATTTGAACATGCAAAAGCCGTAGAAAACATCCCTGAAGTGAGCCTGAGTAAGGATATTACCACTGGTGGCGTGGATGTCGAATTAATGGATCGTACTGTTTTTAATGAATCTAATGCATTGTTTGTTCCTATTACAGATGCAAATAACCGTGTAAATAGTGTACAAATAAATAAAGATGGTAGATACAGAATATCTGTTTTTATAAGTTTAGAACAGGATGACTCTAATATTTCTGTAGGTTCTACTGCTATACTTGCTAGATTTAAAATAACAGATTCTTCTAACTCTATAACTTATGATGGAGGAACTCATAGAAGTACGGAAATGGATAAAAACGGAACTGGTGATGATGATGGTACCTTAAATTTTACTGAGGTTATTGAATTACACCAAGGAGATACATTAGCTATAAATTGTATAAAAGCAGAAGGCACATCTGCAGTATACCAGCGTGCTTCTCATCAATCTGCTTTTATCATTGAAAAACTAAGATAACCTATACAACCACCTCTTTTTAAACACTCCTAAAAATGAAATCTGTATTACTAACCTTATTCTTCTCACTATTTGCTTTGAGCTACCTTCAGGCTCAAGTAGCTATAGGAACGAGCACACCTGCACCTGGAACCATTTTACATATGGAAGACTCTACAGGTACAAGTGGTGTATTATTCCCTAAAGTAGATATTCAAGATCTCAATACAGTAGCTCCATTACCTACTGGCTCTCAAGATGGTACCATAGTTTACAACACTAATACTAGCACAGGAGCGGGATATTACTTTTTAAAAGATAACAGATGGCAACCTATTTTTGGTACTATAGGAGGAATGGCCAAATTTACCAACGGAATATCAGGCAACTCTTCTCATAATTTGAACAATGGAGGCGTTTATGTACAAATAGCTGGCGCGACTTATTTCAATGATAATGCGGTGGTATATCAAGTACCTACCTCAACACCTGGCAACAGTACAGTAACTATAGGAGAAACTGGCAGGTATAAAATCATTGTCAATTTATCACTAGAAGGTATTTCTAACAATACAAATCAGAGATTGCTTGCTATAGAAGGAAGGTTAAGAGTAAATGGTAATAATACAGGTGGTATATACCGTAGTCAAGAAATGATCTCACCTAATAATACTACTCCTGACTATAGTAGCATCTCATTTACAGAAATAGTAGACCTTAGTATTAATGATCAAGTAACTGTCTATGTAAATAGAACACAAGACAATGGTAATGTCTATTTGAGAAGTGATAACACCTCTTCTATTTTTATAGAACGTCTTAACTAATTGATCTTAACCTCTTAAAAAAAAGCCTCTAAATCTTAATGGATTTAGAGGCTTTACTTTTAAAATAAGAAATCGTATTTTGATTAACTAACATTCTCAATCACCATCGCATAACCTTGCCCTACTCCTACACACATAGTTATTAAGGCATACTTCTTATTAGTCAATTGAAGTTCTAAAGCGGCACTATAAGCAAGTCGAGTTCCAGTAACACCCAGTGGATGACCTATCGCGATAGATCCACCATTAGGATTTACACGAGCATCATCATCTGCAAGTCCCCATGCTCTTGTGCAAGCTAGTGCTTGCGATGCAAATGCCTCATTAAGTTCTATCACGTCCATATCTTCTAAAGTTAGACCTGCTTTTTCTAGGGCTTTATTACTAGCCGTAACTGGACCTATTCCCATTATGCGCGGCTCTACACCTACCACCGCACTACTTACCACTCTCGCTATAGGCTTTAAGTTGTATTTCTTTACAGCATCTTCACTTGCAATAATTGTTGCTGCAGCACCATCATTCAAACCGCTGGAATTCCCTGCAGTTACAGATCCACCTTCTTTCTTAAAGGCTGGACGCAGTTTTGCTAGAACTTCTCTTGTAGTAGTTGGTTTGATGAACTCATCATCTTTAAAGATAATTGGATCTTTTTTACGTTGTGGTATTTCTACAGCAACAATTTCCTTAGCAAGTCTTCCTGATTGTCGAGCTGTTGTGGCTTTTTGTTGGGACCATGCTGCAAAGGCGTCTTGATCTTCTCGAGAGATCGTAAATTTCTCTACTAGATTCTCTGCAGTGTTTCCCATTCCGTCTACACCATACATCTCTGCCATTTTATGGTTAACAAATCTCCATCCAAAACTAGAATCATACATTTTAGAATCTGTACCAAACGCACTACTAGGTTTTGCAATTACCAGTGGTCCACGAGTCATGTTCTCTACTCCTCCAGATATAAACACATCTCCATCACCGGTTTGTATTGCTCTATGAGCGTGAACTATGGCACTTAAACCAGAACTACATAATCTGTTTACCGTTTCTCCTGGAACTGTAACTGGTAACCCAGCAAGCAATCCTGCCATACGAGCGACATTACGATTATCTTCTCCAGCCTGATTTGCACAACCCATTATCACATCTGCATAAGCATCTGTTGGAATATTAGGGTTTCTTTCTACTACGGTTTTTATAACATGTGCCGCAAGATCATCTGGTCTTATGGTAGATAATGTTCCTTTGTAGTTTCCTATCGGTGTGCGAACACCGTCTATTATATATGTGTTTTTCATTTTGTTTTTATTGATTAGTCAATTTGATTCTTTAGTTTATCATACAGAAGAAATAAATACCTTTTCTCCTTGAGGAAAATACTCTGGTGGAATAAAAAACTGTTCCGTTTCCTTTTTAAACTGTAATTGTCCATTTTCATTTACAAGATTTCCTACTTTATTCCTGAATTGAATATTAAACAACTCTAACAATTCCTTACTTGCATTAGGATCTTGATAAATAATTTTATCAAAACTATTACTTTTTCCACTTAATAAACGTGAATCAATGGCTCTATTAAAAGTTGGAAAGGAATATCCAATGATGACAAGAATATCTGTCTCATTAAATATCCGTTTTGCCTCCTCTATTTTAGAATCATTGTTATCCCACGCATAGTTTATTAGACTTTCGCTCTTACCAAAATTAGAAGGTTTATATAGCTCAGAGATACGTTGAATAATTGATTCAATCTCTAATTCATCATTATTTTGAAAAATTCTTTTTAAATCTTTATTATCATCTATCCAAAAGTTGGAAATTCCATTCAGATGAAGAATTCTATTTTCAGCATAAACATTTTCACTATCAGGTAAGAATTTTATTTGTTCATTTATTTCTGTTAGGTTTAATTTATTCTTGAAAAATAGCGAAAAAGCGCTCTCTAATTGATGATCGTAATTCCAACTAACAAAATTAATATTTGGATCAAGTTCTGGTAAAGAGTCCTTCGTTTTAATTAAATAATTTGATATTAAACTTTTGTATCTTGAATCTATATCTGAATAAAAAATTGTGTCAAAATCGTTTCCTCTTAAGACTTCTTTGTTATAAAAATAACCTTGCCAAATAGTAAAGAAGATACTCACTAAAAACTTCAACTTTGTAAGCTCCTCTTTTTCTTCATTCAAATCTAATTTTTTGGCATACGTATCAATAGTACCGTATTCATTGCTTTTATCAGCCAATGATCTTAAATCTTTACAAAATTCTGAAACTATAGTTCGAAAAGGCGAATAATCAATAATATCATTTCCTGAGTTCTGAACTCTATTGACTTCTTTTTCTAACTTATCAGCAACACTGTACATTTTATAGGACAAAGAATTCAAAATAGGTACAGCATTATAACTTGCTCCTGCTCCAAATAAATAAGTAATCTTCTTAGCTTTCTTCATTATTCCCAATCCTTATTAGTCCTATAAACCACACCTTTAAAAAGCGCTACAAGCTCATCATCTTTTTTTACCTCAACGATGTTAAAACCTACTTTGGTTTTGGTTTTGTCTAGTGTACATTCTGCTGTGATGTAATCGCCTTCTTCTAATGCTTCTATATGATTGATGCTGGTTTCTATGGACACGGCAAATTTACCATGCGTGTTTGATGAAAAACCAAAAGCAGTATCTGCCAGTGAGTATGCAATGCCACCATGTGCTTTCCCCATACTATTGAGCATTTCTGGTCTTATGGTCATACCTAACTTCACACAACCTATTTCTACAGACAAGATCTCAATACCTAACCATGTAGAATATGGATCAAGTGAAAGCATTTTTGCTGGAATCTTTTTTCCGTCTATCATCTTTTTAAAGTTCTGTCAATTTAAGAGTTGTGTTATAATTTCTCATGGTAGATGTCACACCAAGTTTCTTTTCAAACCAAGCATTAGTCATTTTAGTCTTGCCAAAACCTACTCCACAATAGAAATAAATAACGTCATCTATTATTTTAAAAGTTTCCACGTCATTTGAACATTCTTCCGTAGCTGTTACTTTCTCTTGAACAGGACATTCACTCAAAAAGCCGAAACTCATAAATTTTAAGTTCTCTATAGTTCTCGTTTTAAAAGGATTTACTTTTAAAGTGTCAGAAATCACTTCTTGTTTCTTTACCATAACAGGAACGACTAAATCAAATTCTGATTTCAATAATTCACTAATAATATCAGCACATTGCGCAGACTTTAAATCACTATTAAAAACAATATTACCAGACTGGATATAAGTAGTCACTCCATAAAAGGACGTTTTATCTAAAGCATCGCGCAGTAACGCCATAGGAAGTTTATTTTTCCCGCTAACATTAACGCCACGCAATAGTGCTACATACCTTGTCATTATAGAGAGAATTGAGTTCCTGCCGCTTTCATTTTGCGCAATATCGGTGAGCATCTATAGCGATCTTCTCGGTATAAATCATACATGGCGTCCAGTCCGTTTACACACCATTCTATTCCTTTTTCGTTTGCCCAGGCGAGTAATCCTTTAGGGTAATTTACACCTTTGGTCATCGCGCTATCTATTCCTTGCGCCGTTGCGATGTTTAAAAATAACGCATCAGCCGCTTCATTAATGATCATTAATAAAACTCTATCTTGTATTTCTTTAGTGAGTTCAGGAGATTTTTCTGGGTCCGCTTTCGCGAAAGCGTGCTCACTTTCCACATTTACATAATCATAAAATCCTCGTCCAGATTTACGACCCAGCCAGCCGGCTTCCATCAATCGTTTCTGAGTCAACGCAGGCTTATATCTTGGGTCAAAATAGAAGGCCGCAAAAACAGTTTCCGTCACTACATAATTCACATCGTGACCTATATAATCCATCAATTCAAAAGGTCCCATTTTAAAACCTAATCCTTTTAAAGCGTAATCTATAGTGGCAAAACTCGCCATTCCTTCTTCATAAATACGCAACGATTCACTGTAAAATGGACGCGCCACACGATTGACTATAAAGCCTGGAGTATCCTTTGCTACGGCAACTACTTTTTTCCAATTCTCGATAGTAGCCACACAAGTATCTGTAACGTTTTGGTCAGTTTGTACCGCAGGAATTACCTCAACGAGTTTCATCAACGGCGCTGGATTAAAAAAGTGAATTCCTATACAGCGCTCTGGTTTATAGAGTGATGCTGCAATACTCGCTATACTTAAACTAGAAGTGTTGGATGCAATAATACAGTTGTCAGACACGTGAGATTCCAGTTCTTGAAAAACCTTTTTCTTAATATCTAGATTCTCAATGATCGCCTCTATAGTCAGATCAGAATCTGCGAGATCTTTTACTGTATTTACATAAGAAATATTAGATTGAATACGGTTTTTCTCAACAGCATCTATTCTACCTTTCTCAATAAGTCGGTTCATTATCTTTTCAAGAGCTGCTTGCGCTTTTTCTAACTGTGCTTGATTAACATCAAACAGTTTTACTTGACAACCAGCCGTGGCAGCTACTTGAGCAATTCCACCACCCATTGTTCCTGCTCCTATGACGCCTACTCGACTAATTTTTGATTCTTGATCTTGCATTTCTTTGATTAACGAATTAAGATTAACGATTTTTGATTAACGAGTTACTGTGATTTTGAAGTACTCGTTTTTATACTCACGACAAAGATGGAGATCAATTGGTTGTTTTCATCTAATAATTTATCGATCATTTCGAACTTTGTTATGGTTTTAGCACCTTTTTGGATTTTGAGATTGACAAATGTTTCTCTTAACTCTTTTAAAGCAATTTTCATTTTATCTAAAAAGTCACGATTTGATTCTGCTGATCTTGCCTCTCCATAATTTAAAGCAACTGATGTTGCTGATCTTATTAATTGTTTTGATAAATGTTGAGATGCAAAACTTTGGTCGACAAACTGACAAGTTTTTATAACTTCAATAGAAAAATTTATCAGTCGATCTTCAAGTTGGTTAGGATTCATAAATTAAATATTAAAGCTACAACAATCAATCAGAAATCGTTTATCGTTAATCTCCAATCGTTAATAAATTATTTACTTTCCTTTAAAAACAGGCTTACGTTTCTCCATAAAACTAGCAACACCTTCGGCATAATCTTCTGTAGAAGCGCTTTCTATTTGTAGTTTAGACTCAAGCGTTAGTTGCTCTTCTACCGTATTGTAAAATGATTGATTCAGTGCTTTTTTAGTATTAGCTAAAGCTACTGTAGGTAATGCAGCTAATTTTTGTGCTGTTTTTTGAGCTGTTGATAGAAAATCTGCATCAGAAACGGCTTTATAAATCATTCCCATTTGGTCAGCTTCTGGAGCTGTAATTTTATCGGCAAGCATCATCGCAGCACTTGCTTTTCCAAAACCTATTAATCTAGGTAAAAAGAAAGTACCTGCACTATCAGGAATTAGCCCTATTTTAGAAAATGCTTGTATAAACGCAGCACTTTCTGTGGCGATTACGACATCGCAACATAAAGCAATATTTGCTCCCGCACCAGCGGCAACACCATTTACAGCCGCAACTACCGGTTTTGCTAGGTCTCTAATTTTGAGCACAATCGGATTATAATGATCGTCTAGAATCGCTTTAAAACCTGGATTCAACTCTGGATCGGTAATTTCTTGAATGTCTTGTCCAGCACAAAATGCTTTTCCTTCTCCTACAATCATTACAGCTCTCACCTCATCTTTTACCGCACATTGATCAAGTGCGTCCTGCATGGCAAATGCCATCTCGCGATTAAAGGAATTAAATACTTGTGGTCTATTTAAAGTTATAGTTGCAACGCCGTTATCGACTTGTAATAGGATAGAATCTGACATATTATTTTATTATTGTTCCAACCCTAATCTGATTAAAAGGTTGTTGTTTTTTAAGTTGATTATAAAGATAGTGGTTGTTACGCTTTCGCGAAAGCGAGATTACTTCAAACACTTAAAGTAATCAAATGGCTCCAGACAATCCTCACATTGAAACATTGCTTTACAGGCTGTAGAACCAAACTGACTAACCAACTTCGTATTCTTTGAGCCACAATTGGTACATTTCACGAGTTTCTTCTCATTGAGAAGCACATCTTTATCTGCTGTTTCTTCTAGTGGAGCGGCGATTCCATACTCTTCGAGTGCTTTGCGACCACGCTCGGTAATCCAGTCTGTAGTCCACGGCGGACTCATAATTAATTGAGTCGTTACAGAATAACCATGAGCTGCGAAAGCACGTTCTAAATCATCACCTATCACATCCATCGCTGGACAGCCGCTGTAGGTAGGTGTGAGTTTTATGATAATTTCTTTTCCTTCAACTATAACTTCTCGGATTACCCCAAGGTCGACCACGTTTAATACAGGTATTTCAGGATCTTTTACAGATTCCAGAATATCCAGAAGCTCTTGTGGTATGTTATAGTTTTGGATCATTAGAATATCGAACAAGGATTAACGAATAATGAATAACGAAATTTTGATTTAGGAATTTTTAGCTTTTGAAGTTTTGATACTGGCAACAAAAATTGAAATAAACTGATTATTCTCATCTATGAGTTTATCTATATCTGCTATGTTTTTAATGAGTTCTGCCCCTTTTTGAATCTTGAGATTTACCATCGATTCTCTCAACTCCTTTAAGGCTATTTTCATTTTATGAAGAAAATCTTTGTGAGACTCTGCGCTTTGCGCTTCTCCATAATTTAATGCTGCTGCCGTTGCGCTTCTTATTAATTGCTTAGATAAATGGTTTGCTGCATAACTATTATTCATTGAATGATCTGCAACTTTAATAATATCGACAGAAAACTGAATTAATCTACCTTCCAAATCAAACTTCATAAATTCAATATTTTAATTCGTTATTCAATATTCCGTAATCGATATTTGATATTCTTAAAAACCTAAGTTCAAAAAATCACCACTTAGAGTCAGGATACGTTCTCTGCATATATTGCATATCAGCAAGAATGTAGCCCATGTGTTCACTGTGTAAACCTTCTTTTCCTCCTTTTTGGAAATACTCAATTTCTGGAATTTCTAGAGTTGCTGTAGAAAGTAATTCGCCTACCTTTTCATAGTAGTATTCTTTTAACTGTAACATATCTGGTGCTACACCAGCTTCAATCATAGCATCATCTGCATTGGTGGTGTGAAACAACTCATCTGTATAAATCCACAGATCGTTTACAGCTTGTTGCACACGTGTTTTACTTTCCTCAGTTCCATCACCTAAACGTTTTAACCAATCTCCAGAAAAACGCTCATGATAGCTCGCTTCTTTGATACCTTTAAAGGCCAAAGCTCTTAAAGTCTCGTCTGCACTTTGTTGTAATGCTCCTAAGAACATTCTGTTGTATACATCAAAGAAAAACTGACGTACAATCACGTATCCAAAATCTGTATTAGGCTGTTCTACCAGTAATACATTCTTATACTCACGTTCTTTTCTTAAAAAAGCGATATCATCTTCAGTAGTTTTATCACCTTTCAATTGCGCGATATACTGATAAAAGCTACGCACTTGCCCTAACATATCTAGTGAGATATTAGTCAATGCAATATCTGGCTCTAGATTAGGTCCGTGACCACACAGCTCTCCTAGACGCTGACCAAGAATCAAATAGTTATCTGCCACACCCAGTAGATAGTCTATTAGGTGTTTTTTATTTTCTGTTGATTCAAGGAATTGTGGGTTTAATTCTTTTATTGGTTTCATATAAAAGTTTAAGTTGAAGTTTAAGATAAAGCCTAACTCAGCCTTATTTAACTCTATGACTTAGATTTGATTATTGCTCGTAAAATTTTAATTAATTCTAAAGACTCTTTCGATAATTGCTCAAGCTCAGTTTTATCATTTAATTCTGCTCCTATTTGGATTAAAAGGTTGTTACGACATTCTTTTATCTCTTTATGAGCAATGTTGAGCTTATTTAATTTGTCTTTTTGACTACTTGCGCCTAAGAATTCACCAAAGTTTAATGCCACAGATCCAGAAGAACGAATGATTTGTTGCTGATAATAACGAGAAGCATAATCAGTCCAGTCCGCTTTACGTGAAACTTTCACCATATCTACGGCAAACTTGATTAACCTATCCTCTAAATCATATTTCTTTCCATCCATATTTTAAACTTGATCTTAAACTTAAGTTTATGCTTAAAGAATTACATATGTTTTAATTCTTCAGGCAACTCATAAAAAGTAGGATGTCTGTAAACTTTATCTGTTGCAGGTTCAAATAACTCGCCACTTGCTTCTGGACTACTGGCTGTTATATTTTTAGATTCTACTACCCAAATGCTGACACCTTCATTTCTACGTGTATAAACGTCACGCGCATTATTCATTGCCATTTCAGCATCTTCAGCATGCAGGCTACCGCAGTGTCTGTGTTCTAATCCGTTTTTAGATCTTATAAAAACTTCCCAAAGTGGAATTTCTTGACTCATATTATTTCATTTTTAGTTCGCGCGCATTGCATGCGCTACACTCAAAATGGGCACATGCGATGCACCCTTGCTAGCGAGCTAGCTATACGGCTTACGCAGTTTGTTGTTTTCTATCTTTTTGTTTAGCTGCATATGCAGTGGCTGCTTCACGTACCCAAGCGCCATTATTCCATGCATTACGTCTATCATCTAGACGTTTTTTATTCATAGGTCCATGGCCTTTTACTACTTGCCAGAATTCGTCCCAGTCAATTTCACCAAAATCATAACTTCCCTTTTCATCATTCCATTTTAAATCTGCATCTGGAATAGTAAGACCTAAAAGTTCTGCTTGTGGTACTGTTTGATCTATGAATTGCTGGCGTAATTCATCGTTGGTCTTACGCTTCAACTTCCATTTCATGGATTGCTCTGTATGCGTACTTGCCGCATCTGTAGGACCTAACATCATTAATGACGGCCACCACCAGCGATTTAATGCATCTTGTGCCATTTCTTTTTGCTCTTCACTACCATTACATAGGGATAACATAATTTCATATCCTTGTCTTTGGTGAAAACTTTCTTCTTTACAAACACGTACCATCGCACGGGCATAAGGTCCAAAAGAGGTACTACATAATGGCACCTGATTAATAATCGCAGCACCATCCACTAGCCATCCTATCGCTCCCATGTCTGCCCAAGTCATCGTAGGATAGTTGAAAATCGAAGAATATTTTGCTTTACCAGAATGTAAATCTTCATAAAGTTGCTCACGAGTAATACCTAAAGTTTCACAAGCGCTGTATAAATAGAGTCCATGTCCAGCCTCATCCTGTACCTTTGCCAGTAGCGCTACTTTGCGTCGCAATGACGGCGCACGAGTAATCCAGTTACCTTCTGGCAACATCCCTACTATTTCGGAATGGGCATGCTGGGATATTTGTCTGATGTGCGTCTTACGATACTTCTCAGGCATCCAGTCCTTAGGCTCAATCTTTTCATCTCTCGCAATTTTTGCATCAAATTGCGCTTCTAAATTTTTGATTTCTGCTTCACTCATGGTTTATATGTTATTAACGCATCGCATGCGTCGTTGATACTTTGTTCATGTTCGCATGCGATGCGAACTTACTTTTCTTTCTATATACTTGTTGCGGTTCCGCTTTCGCGAAAGCGATATAACAACATATTTTTTTCATTTTCTAGACGTCGTAATCTACAACCAGTTTCTTACTCGTTGGTACACTTACGCAACTAAGCACAAATCCCTTTTCTACTTCTTCATCAGTCAGTGCATAGTTCACTTTCATGGCCACGCTACCTTCTACCACTTTACATTTACAAGTACTGCAAACGCCACCTTTACAGGCATAAGGCAAATCTGCACCAGCTCCTATAGCACCATCTAGGACGTTATCAAAGTCTTCACCTAGTACAAAATGAAATTCTTTACTACCATCTATAATGGTCACATCTACTCCATCTACTTTTTTCTCTAACGCTGCAGCGGCACGGGCTTTATCGGCATCGCTTAATCCGCTTACAAACAATTCAAAATGAACATTTTCTTTTTTCATTCCTGCAGCGACTAACTCATCTCTTATTAAGAAAATCATTTCTTCTGGACCACAAATAAAAGCGTGATCTGTATGCGGTGCATTTATTAAAGTCTTAGTAAGCGTTTGTAATTTTTCTTGGTCAAAACGCCCATTAAACAATGGAATATCTCTATGCTCACGACTTAAAAAATAAAAGACTTCAAAACGACTTAAATACTTATTTTTCAGCGCTTCTATCTCTTCTTTAAAGATAATTGATTTTACAGTTCTATTAAGATAGAATAACTTGAATTTGGCATTAGGCTCGCTAGCAAGGTGTGTTTTAATGATGCTCAACATAGGAGTAATTCCACTACCTGCGGCAAATGCGATATAGTTTTTGGCATCATTCTCTTCTGACACTTCGATTCCAAAATCACCACTAGGTGCTGAAACTTGTAAAACATCGCCAGTTTTTAACTCGCGATTTACATAGCTAGAAAACTTACCTTCGAAGATTTCTTTAACGGCTACTTTCCACTCATCATCCAGCGGACTGCTGCATAAAGAATAGCTGCGACGCAAATCTTCACCGTTAATCATAGCGCGCAAGGTCAAAAACTGACCTGGACGATAGTTAAATTCTTCTTTAAGTTCTTGTGGAACGTCAAAGGCGATTACCGTGGTATCATCTGTCTCTTTATAGACTTGAGATAATGTTATGTTATGAAAATTGCTCACAGATATTAGGTCGTTAAGTTTACACAAAACTAACACTTGTTAGTTTGGAAAGCAAGTGCCTTTTTTAAGTATGTCTTTTATGGTATCGTTAATTAACCTTTAACGCGATTTTCACGACCATAAATAATGTGATCTCGTATATTGCTTTTATGAAGTATCCTTATATCACAGCACCAGATTCTATTTTAAAAGAAGCAGAAAAAGCGATGTCTTTTTATCCTGCTTTAAAGAATACTGAAATAGAATTTAAGTTCAATGATATGGTGCGCAAAAATTTCATGCAAGCACAACCTACTTATAAAAGTATTTTTAGAAGTAAAGAAAATCGCAGTTACATCATCTTAATAAGTAAAGAATTTAAAGTAGAAAATGAGATCTTTACTATAAATGAAATTCCAAGCGACGTCCTTACAGGATGGTTGGGTCATGAACTAGGCCATGTTATGGATTATCGGTCTAGATCTACCATAGACATGATTTTCTTTGGATTAAAGTATTTATACTCACATGCGCATATTCAAGAAGTAGAACGCGCCGCAGACGACTATGCAGTGCGTCACGGTATGGGTGAATATATCCTAAAGACAAAGGAGTTCATTTTAAATCACACGAGCCTGTCTGAGAAATATAAAAAGCACATGCGCAAATTCTACCTATCTCCTGAAGAGATTTTAGAGCTAATTAATCGCTATGGGGAAACTGGTGAAACTCCAAGTAAAGAAGAACTGGCACCGCAGCCGAATAGTCATTAGATTTTTCACTAAGCAATTGAAACTACACTAAGCGAAGCCGTCCTGCGACGGCTTGACTACATCTTCTAACGTTGATTGATTTTATAAAATATAATAAGTAAAGCATTTAAGGATGAGATTCTGTTTTTCAACGGAATTGAGCTTAAAGACCTTTTACAAACTCTTCCCAAGCTTTAAACTTCTCTTCGTCCATTACTTTTTCCATTTTTACCTGACCACCTTTTTTCTTGTTGTGATCGTTCCATTTTGCAAATGTTTCTGGTTGCACTTTGTGAACTTGCACACCTTTTAAAGCTTTAGTTCTGGCTACTTTATAATTCTTATTAGCTTCTTGTAAGGACAGATCTAGCGCGTCAGCAAGTTCTTTTTCTGAAGTTTCTGTTTCTGTACCTAGATACCAAACGTGTTGAAAGTCGCCATCGATTTTCTTTGCAGAGACCGTGAATTCTTTAATACTGGTATTGAATTTTTCTTGTAGGTCTGTTATTGCCGTTTCCATTTTCAGAACAGATAATTGGCTACCTACTACGTTTAAGAAAAACTTAGTTCTACCAGTTATTTTAATTTCGGCTCTTTCTACGTCTGTAAATTTTATTGTATCACCTATTAAGTAACGCCATGCACCAGATACTGTCGATATGATTAAAGCATAATCGACCTCTGGTTCTACCTCAGCCATGGTTAGAACTGGCGCATCATTAGAAATGCTACCATCTTGCTCTACGTATTCTGGTTGAAAAGGCACAAATTCAAAATAAATACCACCATCGGTAATCAACTGCATAGAACTAGATTCTGGACGTTGTTGACAGGCTATAAAACCTTCACTAGCCAGATAGGTATCTACTATCTGTACAGGCTTTGAAAATAATTTTTCAAAACTCGAGCGATAAGGTTCAAATGCTACACCTCCAGAAGTATAAACCGACAGATTAGGCCATATTTCATGAATAGAATCTACCTTGTGATAATCCATTACTTTTCTAAGCATCATTTCTAACCATGATGGAATACCACTCAACATACCTATATCCCAATTTTTAGCTTCTTCTGCTATTCTTTGAACTCGCTCATCCCAATCGTCTATGGAAGATATTTCTTTTCCAGGTCTGTAAAATGAATCTAAAAACTCTGGAATATTACTCGCAGATATTCCACTAATTTCACCAATTGTAAACCCATTTTCTTCACTCAAATCTGTAGAACTACCTAGTGCTAGGACTTCACTCTCAAATACATCTGTGGGCAAATTGAAATTAGTCAATGCGCTTACCTGTCTGGTTCCTGCAGCTTTTATGGCCGCAATCATCTCATCTGTGACTGGAATAGTTTTAGATTTTTTACCTGTGGTACCACTAGATCTTGCAAGAAATTTTGGGATTCCTGGCCATGTAATATTGGGTTTCCCTTCTTTCATGTGTGACCACCATTGCTCGTCCATTTTATGATAGTCGTAAAACGGTACCGCTTCCGCGAAAGCGTGCTCCATATCATCTCCTTCTAGAATACTATCAAAGTCATAATACAAACCAAAGGAGGTATTCTTTGCGGTCTTTAATAAGTTTTCTAAGACCTTACGTTGCGCTGCGACATGGTCTGACGTCGCCGTAATAGTCTCGTGAAAATTTAATGCTGTCTTAATAATAGGACCTAAAAGCGCCATGGAATAGTAGTTTATTCCAAAAATAATATTTTACACCTCAGTTCTAGGTTAAGATTGTGGTAAGATTTTATGTACAAACAGTAATGGAAATTGAATTACCTGAACCTACTAAGCAAGAAATAGCAACATTTAAAGCACTTCAATTTTAATGATACTTTGTAAAGATCTTTGTAGCCTCATTATAACTGCTTTCAAAGGACATCGCGTTCACATTAGAATCTGCTTTTACAGCATTAAAATAACTCACCATTTTCTCTGTAGGCATGTTACCTGTAAGCTCATCCTTTGCCATAGGGCAACCGCCAAAACCTTGAATCGCACCATCAAAACGACGACAACCAGCTTTATAAGCAGCGTCTACTTTTTCATACCACGTAGTAGGTGTGGTATGTAAATGTGCACCAAATTCTATTTCAGGATATTTAGGAATCAAGTTAGAGAACAAATAAGTAATCGTCTCAGGATCTGAACTACCTATGGTATCAGAAAGCGATAAAATCTTAACGCCCATCTTGTATAATTTCTCTGTCCACTCTCCTACTATCTCCACATTCCATGGATCTCCATAAGGATTACCAAAGCCCATCGAGATATAAACTACTAATTCTTTATCGTGCTTTTGTGCGAGATCAATAACCTCTTGCAACAACTCCACACTTTGTGCAATTGTTTTATGAGTATTACGCATCTGGAAATTCTCTGAAATAGAGAATGGATAACCCAAATATTGAATCTCTGGATGTTCACATGCTGCTTTTGCGCCACGTAGATTTGCAATAATAGCAAGCAATTTAGATTCTGTTTTAGAAAGGTCTAGTTTTGAAAGAACCTCAGCCGTATCGACTAGTTGTGGTATTGCTTTTGGAGAAACAAAACTACCAAAATCTATGGTGTCAAAACCACATCGCAATAAGGACTGAAGGTATTGCACCTTCAAATCTGTAGGAATCATTTCTTTAATTCCTTGCATTGCGTCACGCGGACATTCTATGATTTTTACCTTTTCCATTGGGCTGCAAATATAAGGTTACGCAAAGGTTTGCGAAAATGATTTCTACCCCTTATTTAAAAGTCAAAAAGCCTCTTATAAAAAGAGGCTTTAAGATTAAAGTAAAATTTAAGGGGAAAATTACTTTTAAAATATTTTAATAAAATTCAAGTCTAACTTATCACTGTTTGTTAATCAGAATTCAAATATGAAAAATAATCATCACATAAATATCACAAAAGCACATATTTGATTACAACAACCCTTTTTAAGATATAAATAAACTCAACAAATCGGCAACATCTTCTTGTTTTTCTATATAGTATCGTGCTGCAGAATTAACACGTCCTACTTTAACAGTAACAGCATCTTCTGGTAGATCTTGGAACATAAATTCATCAGTCCAGTCATCTCCTATTGCAAATATAAAATCCTTTTCTGAACTTAATATATGATTAGTTGCTGCTTTACCTTTATGAACATTCATACTTTTTACTTCAATGACTTTGTTGCCATAAAGAACACTTAAGCCACGGTTAATACTTAATTCTTTAATAACATTAGAGAGTTCTGTTGCTCGTTGTTCACCTAAATCAGGATCTGCTTTGCGGTAGTGCCATGCTAAAGAATATTTCTTTTTTTCAATGAATGTCCCAGGAGTACGGTCCACATATTTTTGAAGAATAGGTTCGATAGTAGGAAACCAATCTATATTCATGGCCTCAGTTAGAAACCATTTGTTATCAATTACATTTTTCTTAAGAACCCCATGCTCAGCAATAAGAACTACCGGAATATCCTTAAACCATTCTCCCAAAGTATCTGCATCGCGGCCACTTATGATGACCACTTCAGTACGTGGTAAATTATTTAAACTACGTACTAAGTTTAAAATTTTCTCATCAGGAGATGCTTCATTAGGATCATTCACAAATCCTCTTAATGTCCCATCATAATCTAAAAAAAAGATTCTATTCTTAGATTCTTTATACCGGTGTAATATTTTTTCCTTGCGATTAGAATTTAACAATTTAGTCTTTACTAACTCTTCGGTTCTTTTAATTGATTTAAGCTTGTTCATAAAATCTTCTGCCCACTTCTCTACATTATAGCGTTTAAGGCGGCTTTGCATATATTTATTACGCTTTTTCTGCTCACTTACAGGCATCTCTATAGCTTCCTTAATAGTGTTTGCAATCAATTCCATATCATTAGGATTAATGAGTAACGCCTCATTCATTTCCTTTGCGGCACCTGCCATCTCACTTAGAATTAATACACCTGTCTGATCAGTGCGACAGGCAACATATTCTTTAGCAACTAAGTTCATTCCGTCTCGTATAGGTGTTATAAGTGCTACCTCACAAGAAGTATAAAGATCTATTAAATTTGTAAAAGGCATGGATCGATAAAAGTACCATATAGGTGTCCAGCTTACTGTGGCAAATTTTCCATTAATTCGCCCTACTAGCTCGTCTATTTCTTTTTTCAATCGTTTATATTGCTTTACGTTTGAACGACTAGGAACAGCTAGCATAACTAGTCTCACTTTTTCGATGTATTCAGGATATTTCTCTAGAAAACGCTCATAAGCCTTGATACGGTTTGCTATACCTTTTGTATAATCCAATCGATCTATAGAAAGAATCATTTTAGCCTCAGGAGTTTCTTCTTGATGGTGGTATAACCTACGCTGTAGCTCACTTTGTGTTGTGTCTGTTTGTTGTTGATTCGCTTTCGCGAAAGACGAAAACTTTTCATAATCGATACCCATAGGAAAAGAATCTACCGTCACCACACGATCTGCCAGAGTGATACTGTTAAAGCTAGTGGGGTAGCCCAAGATCCTACTTACCGAACTTAAAAAATGTCGCTCATAATCATAAGTATGAAATCCTATAAGATCGGCACCTAGAAGACCATTTAAAATCTGCTCACGCCATGGAATTGTTCTAAAAACTTCAAACGACGGAAATGGGATATGTAAAAAGAAACCGACAGATACATCAGGACGTTTTTCTTTTATAAGTTGAGGCAATAACATAAGCTGATAATCATGTACCCAAACGGTATCACCTTCTTCAAGATTTTCTAATACTACTTGCGCAAATTTTTCGTTTACCCTTTTGTAAGATTCCCAATAATCGTTACTAAATTTTGCGTATTCCATAAAATAATGAAACATGGGCCATATGGTATGATTGCTAAATCCATAGTAAAAACCGTCGAAGTCATCTTGAGACAATGTTACAGAGGCACATTGCTGCTCCTTAACCACCTTTTCCACAGCATCTTCCAGCTGGGAATCAACCTCTTCCTGTATAAGACCATTCCATCCTATCCATATACCATTACTCTCTTTATGGACAGATTTAAGCCCTGTAGCTAGCCCGCCTACGCTAGGAGAAGAGGAAACTTTACCATTTTCAATGTGTAATTGCAAGGGTAATCTATTAGAAACAATTAAGGTTTTTAACATAAAGATATATTCTTTAGTTTGAATTATTGATTAATCCTTAAATTTCGAGAAAATCTGTTTGTTCCAAAGAAAAATTTACGATTATTATGAATAATTTAAATTATGGTATTATAGGTAACTGTCAAAGTGCAGCCCTAATTTCTGAGAAAGGATCCATTGACTGGTGTTGCCTACCCATATTTGATTCTGCATCTGTATTTGCAAAATTATTAGATGATAAAAAGGGTGGATCTCTTAGTTTTAAATTAACTGATGATTATCGTATATCTCAAGAATACCTTTGGCAAACAAATATTTTAAGTACTACTTATGATAATGGTGTCGACGCCTTTCAAGTAATTGATTTTATGCCGCGCTATCAGCAAAAAGACGGTAGTTATTATACGCCGCCAGATATTATAAGATTTATAAGACTCTTAAAAGGAAAGCCACAATTCTCTATTCAATATGATCCACGTCTAGAATACGGTTCTAGTAAAGTATTTACCACAATTGAGGAAGAATATATCTATAGCCAGACTAAGGACGGTAAATATGATTCTTTGTTCTTATATAGTGATCTAAATTATGAGGATATTGTCAACCAGAAAACTATAACTCTAACCAGTAACGCCTATTTACTGGTGAGTTATCATGAAAAATTAAGTCAACAAAGCATAGATAGATGTTATCTAAAATTCCAGCGTACTAAAACTTACTGGATGGACTGGAGTGAAAAAACGACTAGTTACCCTATATATCAAAACGAAATTATACGCAGTGCTCTTACACTCAAGGTGCTTTCATACGAAAAATCTGGTGCTGTCCTTGCTGCGGCTACAACGAGTTTGCCAGAAACCATAGGTGAGGTAAGAAACTGGGATTACCGCTTTTGTTGGATACGTGATGCATCCATGGTAATTAAAGTAATTGCAGATCTAGGTCACCCATTAAGTGCACGTAAATTTTTACAATTTGTTATAGATACTATACCAGATAAGGATGAAAAAATTCAAATCATGTATGGAATTAATGGTGAGCGTGACCTGACAGAAAGCTTCTTAGATCATCTTGATGGCTATAAGAATTCAAAGCCTGTACGTATAGGTAATGCTGCTTATATACAGAAGCAAAATGATATTTATGGAATTTTAATGGAGGTGATTTACCGCCAGTTCGTAGAATTTGAAACCACTCTAGAAAACCGTGAAGAATTATGGACCATTATCAAAGGAATCACTAAAATAGTAGAAGAACACTGGCAAGAACCAGACAAAGGTATATGGGAATTGCGTACAGAAGATAGACATTTTACCTTTTCAAAATTACTTTGTTGGGTAGCCATAGATAGGGCTATTAAAGTAGGTGTGATATTAGGTCGTAAAGAACCTTTAGAAGACTGGAAAAAACTACGATCAGAAATCTATGAAGACATTTACCAAAATTCTTGGAGTGAAGAAGTACAAGCTTATACTCAATCTTATGGCTCAAAAGATTTAGATGCATCCACATTACTAATGGAACAGTATGGATTTATTAAAGCCACAGATTCTCGTTTTATAAGTACCGTCCAAGCAACAGAAAAAGAATTGTGCCGAGATGGATTAATGTATAGATATAAGAATCAAGATGACTTTGGAGAGCCTTCTTCCAGCTTTACTATTTGCTCATTTTGGTTTATCGATAGTCTTAATAAAATAGGGGAAACTAAGAAAGCTCGTATGTATTTTGACCAGTTGTTATCTTATAGTAATCATTTGGGGTTATTTAGTGAAGATATTGATTTTGAAACTAAAAGACTCCTAGGTAATTTCCCACAAGCTTACTCACATCTTGCTCTTATAGAAACGGCTATCAACTTTTCAAAAACCTTGAAAAATGACTAGACTAAAAATAGCCTTGAAAAAATAGTTTATCAGCAATTTAATCAAGGAATCAAAATAGCAATCGCGATACCTATAAAAACTACAATTTGTATCCATTTCATGGCTGGGGTAAACCATGTGGAAGTTTTTATAAAACTTGCTGCTTTACCAGCTATTAAAGCAAAGGTATAAAACGTGAGTAAAGAAATTAACATAAATACGCCACCTAAAACATAAATCTGAATCCAGTCTGGATAAGAGTTTGCCATTACAAATTGCGGCAACAATGCGAGAAAAAATAAAGTCACTTTAGGATTGAGCAAATTCATAGTAATTCCTACTTTGTAGAGTTTCCACAAACTTTGAGAAGAAGCTTTAGAATCACCAAACTCTATACTCGAGTCTGACTTATAAAATTTAAAAGCGAGATAAAGCAAATAAATAGCCCCAGCAATTTTTATGGAATACAGCAACCACTCATTATCTCTAATGATTACTGCAAAACCTAATGCCACAACCGATGTATGAACAATGCAACCGGTTATTAAACCACTAGCGATGGCGATTCCATATTTAGAACCACGAGCTACAGATTGTGTGAGAACAAATATATTATCTGGTCCTGGACTTATTGCGAGGAGTAAAGTTGCAAATGCAAAAGAGACAAGAGTTTCTATCACTTATTAAGCCTAATGATTATACGTACAATTGCAAAAGTGATCAGAATAAAGCTAAGGATATTTCTGAAGGTAAAAATACTTTTAGATTCAGTCTTTTTGTGATATTGATCAAATTCAGAATACTTTCCCTTAGAAATAATTTTTTCTGATTCGATAAATTTATTTTTAGCCTTTTTGCCAATATCCGTGCACGAAGGACAACCCTTTAATGCCATGGGAAATTCTTCGTTACATTTATCACAAGTTAAATAAACCATATCTCCTCTTAAATTTAAGAGTAAGTATACAAACATTTGACAGTTTCAACAAATGCCCTTAAAATTTAAATGTCAACTAATAAAAAGGGTTATCAAATTAATGAAAGCCTTGAGTACGTTATAGCAACTTAATATTTTAACCTAAAGCGTTTGTGTGACTTTATATATCCTGTCATTAGAATTTACATAAAAATTGAGAATATAAGAGTATGTTTTAGGGTTATTCAATTTCTGCTCATTCTTTATTTGTTGAGCACGATTAGATGTAGGTTTAGTAGCTTTTGAATATCCTAGTTTGCTCGTTTGTTGAACGTAATAAATAAGGATTTTTCCACCATCATCTCCTTCTTTTATTTCATCTGGTTCGCCATTCTTTTTAATCATACTAGCTGCCGTTTTACCTTTCCATTTTTTATCAACATGGTCTTCAACTGTCGCACAGCTTATTATAAAAAATGTAAAAAGGACTGGTAGTAAAAATTTAATGTTTTTCATATCTAAAAAAGTTTTATCAAAAAAAAACCTAACGAGCTTTCCTAATTAATTCTCGATTAATATCCCTAATCAAAGCAGGCCCTTCATAAACAAAACCAGTATATAGTTGCACCAAACTAGCGCCTGCATTTAGTTTATCAATCGCATCTTGTGCGGTCATGATACCACCTACTCCAATTATTGGGAAAGCACCGTTGCTTTTATCATGTAAAAAGGCGATTACCTCTGTTGCTCTTTTAGTCAGTGGCGCACCGCTCAGTCCGCCGGCTTGTTTTACTAGACTTTCTTCTGATTGTAATCCTTCTCTAGAGATGGTGGTGTTAGAAGAAATAACTCCATCTATTTTAGTATCTTCTACTATTCCAATAATA
This sequence comes from Nonlabens sp., assembly GCF_039941875.1. Taxonomy (GTDB): domain Bacteria; phylum Bacteroidota; class Bacteroidia; order Flavobacteriales; family Flavobacteriaceae; genus Nonlabens. The sequence continues at coordinate 66,701 of NZ_JBDVDQ010000016.1, forward strand.
TCCATCAATTGATCGTCAGTAAGATCTGGAGCGATTTTAAGGAGTATCGGTTTTCTTTGAGGCTTTTTATTATTTAAGTCTTGTAGTGTTTGAAGTATATGCGTTAATGGCTTGCGGTCTTGTAATTCTCTTAGACCTGGTGTATTAGGCGAGCTTACATTTACGGTAAAATAATCTACATGATCAAATAGTTTTTCAAAACAGATAATGTAATCATTTACTGCCTGATCATTAGGTGTAACTTTATTTTTACCGATGTTACCACCTATTAAAACATGATTAGGATGTCCTAATTTTGGATTTTTCTTTAATCGTTCCACCGCTAGGTCTACACCACCGTTATTGAAACCCATGCGATTTACTATCGCCTGATCTTTTTTCAATCTAAAAAGACGTTGCTTAGGATTACCATCTTGAGGGACTGGTGTCAGCGTTCCTATCTCTATAAATCCGAAACCTAGGTTAGAAAATTCTTTAAAAGCTTTGGCATCTTTATCAAATCCTGCAGCCATGCCCACCGGATTATCAAACTGTAAACCAAAGAGTTCTCTTTTTAAAGCAGGATGATTTTGCTTGTAACGCTTTCGCGAAAGCGTGCTAAAACCAGGTATTTTACTTAACAATTTAATGCTCTTAAAAGAAAAGTGGTGAACAGCCTCTGGATCAAAGGCAAAAAGTAACGGACGGACTAAAGATTTATACATAAGAATAAGGTTGCGCAAATTTACAATCCATTGGACTTTATTCCATATTTTTGTTACTCTTAAAAAATGACTGATATGAGTAAATATGATGTGATCGTTTTAGGTAGTGGACCTGGCGGATATGTAACAGCAATACGTGCTTCTCAACTAGGGTTAAAAACGGCAATCGTTGAAAAGGAATCTCTAGGTGGAGTATGTTTAAACTGGGGTTGTATTCCTACTAAAGCGCTTATAAAAAGTGCCGATGTATTCAATTACCTCAACCACGCTGCAGATTATGGACTTAAAGCTGATAATGTAGATAAGGATTTTACTGCTGTTGTAAAACGTAGCCGCGATGTGGCAGACGGAATGAGCAAAGGTGTGCAGTTCTTACTTAAAAAGAATAAAATAGACGTAATCATGGGTTACGGTACAGTAAAAAAAGGTAAAAAAATCGAGGTGAAAGCTGAAGATGGATCTACCTCTACTGTAGAAGGAAATCATATTATTATCGCAACTGGTGCAAAATCTCGAGTACTTCCTAACTTACCACAGGATGGTGAAAAGGTTATAGGGTATCGTGAGGCTATGACTCTTAAAGAACAACCTAAGAAATTAGTTGTTGTTGGGTCTGGAGCAATAGGTGTAGAATTTGCTTATTTCTATAACTCTATGGGAACTGATGTTACTATAGTAGAATATGTAGATCGCATCGTACCTGTAGAAGATGTAGACGTTTCTAAACAAATGGAACGCAGCTTTAAAAAAGCAGGAATTAAAATTATGACTTCTAGTGAGGTGACTAGCGTGGACACATCTGGTGATGGGGTAAAAGTTCATGTTAAGACTAAAAAAGGAGAAGAAGTTATTGAGGCAGACGTTGTTCTTAGTGCTGTAGGTATAGAAACTAACATCGCAGGAATAGGTCTAGAAGAAATAGGTATCTCTACAGATCGTGGCAAGGTACTCGTTAACCAGTGGTACCAAACTAATTTACCTGGTTACTACGCAATAGGTGATATTACTGCTGGACCAGCTCTAGCTCACGTTGCGAGTGCCGAAGGTATTCTTTGTGTTGAAAAAATAGCTGACAAGCATGTAGAACCTATCGATTATGGAAACATTCCTGGTTGTACGTATGCAACGCCAGAAATCGCAAGTGTAGGTATGACTGAGGCGCAAGCTAAGGAAGCTGGACATGAGATCAAGGTAGGTAAATTTCCATTCTCTGCATCTGGAAAAGCAAGTGCTTCTGGTGCAAAAGATGGTTTTGTAAAAGTAATTTTTGATGCTAAGTACGGTGAGTGGTTAGGATGTCACATGATAGGTGCTGGTGTTACTGACATGATTGCTGAGGCTGTCGTTGCTCGTAAACTAGAAACTACAGGACATGAGATCCTTAAAGCAATACATCCACACCCTACAATGAGTGAAGCGGTAATGGAAGCTGTAGCAGATGCTTATGATGAAGTAATTCACTTATAGTATTAAATAGTTTTTATTTAAAATAAGAAAACCCCTTTGAAACATAGTTTCAAAGGGGTTTTTCTATGCTTAAGGCTTTTTAAAACCTATAATTGAAACCAAGACTAAAGGTACTCATCTCTCCTTCTTTGGTGAATCTATTAAAATTAGTCGCACGCTGTCTAGCAAAAAGATCTTGTTGATACCTTAAATCCATGGTCCAGCTTTTACTCATTTTATATCTTAGCCCTAATTGAACATATGGATTTAAAATCACCTGACCACGAGAATCTCTATTTACGAGACTGTCTGCATTTGTATTAAAGTAAACACCAGCGCCCGCATAAAAACTCCAGCGTTTACTGAATTTAAATTCTGACTGAAAATTAACATACGGCTGAATAGCTACTGGAGTATTTACACCAGCTTCGGCTCTTAGACTCCATACCTTATTTATTTTATAATCGGCATAAAGACCTACTCCTAGACCTATCCATGCATCGTCTGTTTTATCTGAACCTGCATTATATTGAACTTGTCTTATACCACTTAAGGCCTGAAATGTGAGTCCGAAATCCCATCGAGAAGAGTTCTCTGGCAGTTGAAATAATTGATTTGACGACTCTTCATTTTCTTGTGCTTGTACAGAAGGGATACCTAAAAGCACGATGATGGCACTTAAAATCAACTTGGTTTTCATGGTGTAGTTTTTTGTAGTTAAACACAAATAAACTCCAACTATCACAATATCAAACGCTTGTTAACTATCGTTACTACTTCTTAACTTTAGGTTTTTCTTTATAAAAAACAAATGTCACCTCTTCACCTACTTGTAAATTTGAGGCTAGATCAATGATCTCGCCATTTTTTTTCATTAATTGAATCTTTGCCGTATTAGGAGGTTTTACCCCTAGATTAACTGCTTTAAGTGAAATGGTGTTAACAGGATCGATTAAAGAAAGTTCCATTTCTTTCTTTTTGGAAACTGGACTGTACGCATCAAGAATTTTATTACCATTAATAGTAAGATCTATTTGATCTCCATCTACCTCTCCGTCATCCCAAATAATTAATTTAAGATATTCATCTTTCCATAGAATGCTTAATTTCTCGCCGCCTTTTAAAGAGTTTTTTGCATAACGGTTAAACATTTTATCCATGTTTACCTTTTGTTTTACACTATCCGGTATACGCCCCATACGATTCACTTTCTTCTGAAATTTTTCAGTTCTCTTTTGAATTTTTTCAGCAGCTGTTAAAACTAACTCACCATCAAGACAGCTGGTCAGGTCGTCATAATAACTTTTAAATGTTCCATCTATCTTAGACTTTCCATTTAATTTTCTCATATCTCCAGTAAAATAAACATTACAGAAATCTTGTTCTATGATATCAGATTTTGTGTAGACTATTTCTACCTCTCTAAATTCTAATTTATTTTCTACATCATCATACTTTCCTATGATTACAGACTTAGTCTCATGCTCACCATTTAAATCGGTATAAGAATACCCATTGATTTTACCATCTACTTCTTTGAAATCTAATCTAAAAGTCATTAAAGAACTATCTGGCAATTTTAATAAGCCTAAGTACTCGTATGTCTGACCATTAACAGTACCTAAGCTGAATAAAACAATTAAGAGTAAGACTAATGATTTCATATTTTAATATATATTTGAGGTAAATATAACTAACTAAATAACTTTTTATGAAAACAAAATTAACTCTAGCTCTTATGAGCATCTTTATGATGGTAAGCAGTTTTGCATTTGCATCATTTCCAGTAGAGAGACAAGTTACAACACAAGTGGTAACACTTGAAAACGGTACTACTGTAGAAGAATCTACGGCTACTCTTACTTCCCCAGCGGCAGTTGCCTGGTCTGAGGATCAAACAGTAGCGATTCTATTATGGTTCTTCTTAGGAGGATTTGCAGGTCACCGTTGGTTCTTAAAGAGTCCATGGTACTGGAACGTATTATTTATCTTAACCTTCGGTTTCTTTGTAGTAGGATGGGTAATTGACGGTATAGAAATTATCACAGGTAGTTATCCTGGACTATAATTTTATAGTATAAAAATAAAATGCCTGCTAGATGTATTCTAGCAGGCATTTTTTATTTACAAAAAACTCTTCACAGCAAGTTCATAGCCTTTAAGACCAAAACCACTTATTACACCAGCTGCGTGTTTTGAAATATAAGATACGTGTCTAAACTGTTCTCGATCCATTACGTTAGAGATATGCACTTCTATAACCGGCGTTGTAATACCACTTACGGCATCACCTATACCTATAGACGTATGCGTATAAGCACCAGCATTTAAAATAACTGCATTAAATTCTTCTTCCTGTGCTTTATGAAGTCTGTCGATTATCTCGCCCTCTATATTAGATTGAAAATACCCCAATTCTACCTCTTTAAAATTGAATTGCAATTCTGTAAAGTAATCTTCAAAAGTCTGTGAACCGTAAATTTCAGGTTCGCGTTTGCCTAGTAAGTTTAAATTAGGACCGTTAAGAATAAGTATTTTCATAGGTATAAAGATATTGGTAATTCCGCTTTCGCGAAAGCGAGACACAAAAAAAGCCGAATCGTTATGATTCGGCTTTTCTTCATTATTTTAAAATCGACTTAGAAATGCAGTGCAAATCCTACGTTAAGCTGAAATTGATTATCATAAAAATCATCATTTAATGAATAGTTATAACGCACTCCAGGCTCAATACTAACAGTATCGCTCACAAACCATGCATAACCAGCTCCTAAACCTAAGTAAGAAGGATTCTCATCTAGATCTTCTACAGATGCTCCTGTATAGTCTAAAGTTACCGGTATCATGCTTTTTACATAATACTTTGCCCCTATTCTATAAGAAACTACAGATCTGTCAAAGTCTTCACTTCCACCACCATAACCTAAACCTGCTTTTATCGCTAGGTCATCCTTGATAAAGTAACCACCGTCTAGACCTACATTATAAGTAGACTCTCCATCGATAGAAGAAAAATAAATTCCTGTAGATCCTAAAACAGCGTTACCTGTGTTAGCTTCTACTAACCATTTCCCTTCACTAGTAGGTCCACCGTTAGAATCGTCTTGAGCGTTAGAAACTCCCATGGCAAATACTGCCGCTACTGCTGTTAAAATTAATTTTTTCATAGTTGTTGTTATTAGTTTGGGGCAAATTTATTGTGCTATTAAACTCATCTGTACTAAAGAAATCTTAACGGTTCTTAACAAATGTTAAATAAAAAAACTACTCAACTATATATCAAACTTTTATTTATAGATAAAAAGCACAAAAAAGCCGAATCGTTGAGATTCGGCTTTTAATGAATTAAGATGTTTTTCTTAGAATTTATACCCTAAAGAAACAGCTAATACTGAATTTGTGATGTCATCACCAAAAGTATCACCGTTATCTTTATATACATTATTAAGACCTATCATGTAACGCACATTTGCCGATAATCCTTCTAACGAAGTACCTTCTTTAAATTTATACGCAACACCACCACCAGCACTTAGGTCTATAGTTTCTGCATTTAAATCTTCGTCTACATTAACGCCATCTATCTCATATTTATCGCTTACTAAAAAGCCTATTTGAGGACCTGCTTCTACAGAAAAACCAGATTCTCCAATGTAGAATTTTGCTAAAACAGGGACATTAATGTAATCTAATTTTAATTTTTGCTCTACTCCACCCTCGTCAGATTGCAATCCTTGTTGAGAATAAAGAGCCTCTACTTGTAAAGCAAATGTTTCATTGAACATATACTCTCCAATTACACCTACATTAATTCCAGTTCTACCATCCAGGTCTTCTACTGCATCACCTTGAAGCTTTGCAAAATTCACACCTACTTTTGCACCAAAATCAATTTCTTGAGCATTTGAAACTCCCATTGCAAATACTACTGCTACTGCACTTAAAAATAATTTTTTCATAATTGTTTTTATTAGTTCGGTGCAAAATTAGAGGAGATTTAATCCACTGATTATTAATAAAATCACAAGCCATCTTAAAGTTTGTTAAAGGTATTTCCTACATTTTAATAGTCAGGAATTTAGCAGTTTTCCTTACAAATTAATTAACATTGTTTCTTTAACAATCTATTCACGTCTAATAATTTTTACCTTTACCATTATGAACTGGAAGCAGGCTATAAAAGACTTTTCTACATACTTAAAGCTAGAAAGAGGCCTGTCAGTTAACACCCTAAAAGCATACAGTAGAGATTTAAATAAACTAGCACACTGGCTAGAAACTAACGATGTAAAAGAATTACCTGCTGCCATTACAGTAGATACGTTACGTACCTATATTTATGAGTTGGCAAAAACAGTTCAACCACGATCGCAAGCCAGATCTATCAGTAGTTTAAAAGCATTTTTTGAATTTTTAACTCTAGAACGCTATAGAGAAGACCAGCCCATGACCTTGATAGAGGCTCCTAAAACCGGTCGCAAACTTCCAGATACTCTTAGCACGAGTGAAATAGACCTATTGATAAACAGCATCGATCGCTCTACTCTAGAAGGTGAGCGCAATCGCGCCATGTTAGAAACTCTTTATGCTTGTGGCCTGCGTGTTAGTGAATTGATTACTCTTAAAATAAGTGATCTATTTTTTAATGAAGGTTTTTTAAAAGTTACTGGTAAAGGAGATAAGCAAAGATTTGTCCCCATAGGAGAATACACCATAAAGATTATTGAGCTATACAAAAATGAAGTGCGCATTCATGTACCGGTAAAACCAGACCATACGGACACACTTTTTTTAAATAGACGTGGCGCCGGACTGACTAGAGCGATGATTTTTCAAGTCATTAAACAACAAGCTATTATGGCTGGGATTAAAAAATCTATAAGCCCACACACCTTCAGGCACAGTTTTGCAACTCACTTATTGGAAAATGGCGCTGACTTGCGCTCTATACAAATGATGTTGGGTCATGAGAGCATTACCACTACCGAGATCTATATGCATGTAGACCGTGCTCATTTATCTAAAGTGATTAATGAGCACCACCCTAGAGCCTAATTCAACTTACTTTTTTAGTTTAGATCTTCATTAACATCTCGCGTTAATGACTCTTAAGATGTACTAAAGTTTTTATAAAGTAAGGGAGATTTTTTGGAGTACGCTTTCGCGAAAGCTAACTTTATAAAAAAATCGATACAATGAAAACTCTAAAGTTTAAAAACGGCGACGAAATGGCCGCAATAGGATTAGGAACTTGGAAATCAAAACCAGGCGAGGTTAAAAAGGCGGTAATAACTGCTCTTGAGTCTGGATATAAACATATAGACTGTGCTGCCGTTTATGGAAATGAAAAAGAAATAGGAGAAGCTTTTAACGAGGTGTTTTCTAAAGGAGACATAAAAAGAGAAGATATATGGATCACATCAAAATTGTGGAATAATTCACACCTAAAAAGTGATGTAGCACCTGCCCTAGATAAAACTCTTAATGATTTACAACTGGATTATCTAGATTTATATTTAATACATTGGCCCGTTGCTTTTAAACCAGAAGTACAAGCGGCCGAAAAGCCAGATGATTATCTTACACCACAAGAGGCGCCTGTGCATGAAACATGGAATGCGATGGTAGATTTAAAGAAAAATGGTAAAGTGAAGCATATAGGAGTTTCTAACTTTTCTACTACCAAACTAGATGATCTTCTTGCAAAAACTGATGAAGCACCTGAGATGAATCAGGTAGAATTACACCCTTTATTACAACAAAATGAACTATTTGAATATTGTTCTAATAAAGGTATTCATTTAACAGGATATTCTCCACTAGGAAGTGGTGACCGCAGTGACGCGATGAAACAAGATAATGAGCCTAACATGCTGGAAAATGAAACCATCACTTCTATCGCTAGTAAACACAACGCTAGTCCTGGACAGGTGTTAATTAACTGGAGTGCAAACAGAGGTACTGCAGTTATTCCTAAATCTACTAATGAAGGACGTATAAAAGAGAATCTAGCCGCTGCAACCGTTAACTTTGATAAAGAAGATTTAAAAAACCTTGCTGATATGGATAAGCATTACCGTTATGTAACTGGTAAATTCTTTGAAGTTGCAGAGAAAGGTTATCCTAATATTTATGACGAATAGGTATTAGGTATTAGGTATTAAAAGAAATGAAATCCATTATTCAAACAAGTTGAATAATGGATTTTAATTTATAAATAATTTAAAGAGTGTGAACTAACACCGCAAAAAAACCCTTTCCTTTTTTAAGAAAAGTTGATTAAAGCTTAGTCGAAATCTGATAGATAAGAGAAGCCTGTACCATGTTAGAATTTAATCCACACATATAAAAAACCTCGATAAAATAAATTACCGAGGTTTGAAATAAAACTTAGAGTTTTTACTTAGCTATATTCACGGCTCTAGTTTCTCTTATTACCGTTACTTTAACCTGACCTGGATAAGTCATGTCTGTTTGTATTTTTTGTGAAATCTCAAATGATAATTGTGCAGCACGATCGTCATTTATTTTTTCGCTCTCTACCATAACTCTTAATTCACGACCAGCCTGAATAGCATAAGCTTTTTCCACACCTTTAAAACCAAAGGCTATATCTTCAAGATCTTTTAATCTTTGGATATAAGAATCTAGTACTTGTCTTCTCGCTCCTGGACGTGCACCACTTATCGCATCACATACTTGTATGATAGGAGAAAGCAAAGATGTCATTTCTATCTCGTCATGGTGAGCTCCTATCGCATTACATACCTCAGCTTTTTCACCATGCTTTTCAGCCAGTTTCATACCTAGTATTGCGTGAGGTGTCTCATCTTCAGTTTCTGGCACCTTACCTATATCGTGTAAAAGTCCAGCTCTTTTTGCAAGTTTTGCATTAAGGCCCAGCTCTGCAGCCATTGTACCACAAAGTTTTGCTACTTCTCTACTGTGTTGTAATAAGTTTTGTCCATAAGAAGAACGGTATTTCATACGACCTACCATTTTAATCAATTCTGGATGTAAACCATGAATACCTAAATCGATTACTGTTCTCTTACCTACCTCGGCGATTTCTTGATCGATTTGTTTTCTAGTTTTAGAAACCACTTCTTCGATACGTGCTGGGTGTATACGACCGTCCGTCACTAATTTATGTAATGATAAACGAGCAACCTCTCTACGTACCGAGTCAAAACAAGAAAGAATAATTGCATCTGGAGTATCATCTACTATAATCTCCACACCAGTAGCAGCTTCTATAGCTCTAATATTACGACCTTCACGTCCTATAATACGACCTTTAACATCGTCACTTTCTAGGTTAAATACACTTACACAGTTTTCTACTGCTTCTTCTGTACCTATACGTTGTATGGTGTTAATAATTACTTTTCTAGCTTCTTGTTGTGCAGTAAGCTTTGCCTCTTCTATAGTAGTTTGTACTATACTCATGGCTTCACTCTTTGCTTTATCTTTTAAAGACTCTACAAGTTGTTTCTTTGCGTCCTCACCAGACATACCGCTAATTACTTCAAGTTGTTTTACTTGAGAAGCGTGCATTTTATCAACCTCTTCCATGCGCTTGTACACAGACTCGCGTTTTCCTTCTACATCTTTAAGTTTACTATCTAAAGACTGATTTAATTTTTTACTCTTTGCAAGTTCATTAGAAACGTTAGACTCTTTGTCTTTTGTACGTTTCTCTGCATCTTTCATTTTTTGTTCTCTAGCCATGATTTCTTTCTCATGCTTAGATTTAAGTTCCATGAACTTTTCCTTACCTCTAAATAGCTTTTCACTAGATATTTTTTCTCCTTTAGCCTCGGCATCTTTGAGAATAGACTCTGCGTCTTTTTTTGCAGTTGCGATAAGACTCGATGCCTTACCTTTTTCAACTATTGATTTTGCTACAAAAAAGCCTATTGCTAGACCTATGATAAGTGCCACGATGGCATATATGATTGTTTCCATTGGTTATTGTGTATAAAAAAACCTGCACGAGTTAGGGTTTTGTATGAACTCCTTAAATAAAGTTTAAGGTTAACTGGCTGATCAAGGATCCGACTCATACGTTCGGCTTGCTTTTACAACCACGACTCACCTTTTTTAAAGAATATCTTGTTGAGTTCACCAAAAAATGAAACAAGTGCAGGTAGTAACTGTTTATGTTTAAAGAACGACTATGATAGCTGCTTATCCAGTAACAAGTTAAGAACGTTCAATTGTTCTTTGGCCTGTTCTACATCTGCACTATCATCTATAACTAATTGCTCGGACTTTGCTGCAAACTGAAGGGCACACATCGCGAGAAGATCTTGCTTATCTCTCACGGCATAGCTTTGCTCCAGTTGTTTAATCATGGCTTCAATACTTTTTGCTGCTTTACGCAAACCTTCTTCACGAGAAGGATCTATAGTTAGTGGATAAACCCTATCTGCTATCGATATTTTTATTTTAAGTTTATCTGCCACTGTTAAGTCAATTGGGTAATACATTGATCGATCTCTCTAATCAACGCATTTATTTTGAGCTTTGTTTTTGTTTTATAATCATCACTACCTAGCATCGCATTGGCCGTTTTAAGTGCCACATTTCTGTCTTCACTCTCTTTAAACGCCGTAATAAGCGCATTATTTTCTTTTTCAAGTTCAAAAATGCGTTGATCCTTATCACCCATTTGAGCCTTCAATCTAGTATTCTCTGATATTAAAGACTTGATCTTTAGCTCTATTTCAGAAATTTGAGAAGACAATGTAGGCATACGGACAATTTTAATGCTGTTATTACAAATCTAAGTTTCCATTTAGACAAATCAAATATTTATGGAACAAAGTTTGAAAAGCTTTGCATTAATAACATTTCTCATTATATATTTAACTCATGATTAGACTTTTTATCTGTTTCCTGACATTATTTTTATTTTCATCTCGCTATTGCGAAAGCCAAACCATCAAAAATCTCCCTCAAGATTACTTTGTTAATCCGCTGGATATAGACCTTAAACTTAGTGGTACTTTTGGTGAACTAAGATCCAACCACTTTCATAGTGGTCTAGACATTAAAACAAATCAGCGTACAGGTGCAAATGTGCATGCTGCAGCATCTGGTTATGTAAGCCGTATAAAAATAGAACGCTACGGTTATGGAAAAGCGATTTATATCACACATCCTAATGGTTACACCACAGTTTATGCCCATCTTAAAAAGTTTGCTCCGCGCATAGAAGCCTATTTAAAGAAAAAGCAATACCAGAAAGAAAGTTATACTATACAATTATACCCAACAGATTTAGAATTAAGAGTAGATCAAAATGAAATCATTGCTTACAGCGGTAATTCTGGTGGTAGTGGTGGACCACATTTACATTTTGAAATAAGAGACAGCGCAGCAAGACCTATTAATCCAATGATGATGGGAATCGAGATCCCAGACACAAAAAGACCTCTTGTTAAACAAATAAAGGCTTATCCATTAAATGAGAGTTCTACTATTAATGGAAAGAATGAAGCAAAACTTCTAAGACTTATACCTCTTAAAGGCGGTAAATTTAAAGTAGAACCTTTCAGTGCTTATGGAGAGATAGGAATAGGTGTAAATACTAGCGACCAGCAAAGTGCTGCAAATAATCAAAACGGAACTTTTCACATCGCAACTTACTTTAATGGAAGTAAGAATTTTGAGATGACCTTTGACCGTTACGCATTTAGCGAGTCCAGACACATTAATCAAATGATAGATTACGAGCATTTTAAAAACACTAAAAGCCGCATCTCTAGACTTTACATTCCTAATGAAAGTCCGTTAAGTTTATACGAACATCACATTAATAAAGGTGTTTTGCAATTATATGACACTGGGACTACTCATTCTTACAGTATTCAAATAGAAGACTATAAAAAAAATAGCGTAGAGATAAACATGGATATTAAAAATGAAGCTGCTCTAGATTCCATACCATATGTAGATAATGATCAATTAACTTTCGTTGATCACAACAGCACTTATAACCAAAGTTACGGTCCTTACTCTTTAATGATTCCTAAAGGAGCTCTTTATCAAAGCGTATTTCTAGACATATCACAAAGTGCAGATACACTTCAGGTACATAAAGATATCGTCCCATTACATAAGAACATGATCATAAGTTATGACATGAGTTCAAAGGAAAAAGACAACCTTAAACAATATTATATAAGTAGAGTAACGAGTTGGGGTGCTGTGTATCACGTTAACACGAGGAGAAAAGGTAATATTCTAAGCGCAGCCACTAGAACCATGGGTACCTATGCTATAAGTAAAGACGACACCGCTCCTACTATTAAACCTATAAACTTTAAAAACAAGCAGTGGATTACTAAAAATAAGACCTTAAGACTAAAAATAGCAGACAGAGATACTGGCGTAGATGGATATAGAGCAACTGTAAACGGTAAATTCATTTTAATGGAATACGATTATAAAACTGGAGTTATCACACACGATTTCTCAGATGGAGTCGTTACTGATTCAGAAAACGAACTGAAGGTTATTGTTACTGATAATGTAGGAAATAGCACTACATTTGAAGCCACATTTTACCGTAAAAGCTAAACAAACGATTTGAAGAACTTCTTACTATCAATAGCATTAATCGCTACCAGTTTTATATACGCTCAAAACGCAGTCATTCAAGGAGTTATTCTTGATGATAAAAACCAACCTATTGCCGAAGCTAATATTAATGTTATAGGTACTACCATAGGTACAGCCAGTGATAGAACAGGTTTTTACAGATTAGTGGTTCCTGCAAATCAAAAAATAACGATTGTTTTTTCCTCTATTTCTTTTAAACCGGCTAGGCAAGAATTTGAACTGGACGCAAAAGCTACTTTTGAGTTCAATCCTGTTTTAAACACAGCTATAGAACAGATAGGTACTGTTACTATCAACAACACTAGAACTAAAGAATTTGCTGGTATTACAAATGTAGATCCTACTGTTGTGCGAGCAATACCTGGTGTACAACCTGGTGTAGAAAATTTATTAAAATCACTACCTGGAGTATCTTCTAACAATGAACTGAGCACCCAATATGCCGTGCGTGGTGGTAATTATGATGAAAACCTAGTTTACATTAATGAAATAGAGGTCTACCGACCTTTTTTAGTACGCAGCGGACAGCAAGAAGGACTGAGTATTGTAAACGCAGATCTTGTGCGCAGTGTGGACTTTAGTGCCGGTGGTTTTCAGTCTAAATATGGAGATAAATTAAGTTCTGTACTGGACATTAATTACCGTCGCCCGACTGAATTCGGCGCAGGAATAGACGCGAGCTTTTTAGGTGTTAATGCTTATGTAGAAGGTACCGCTTTCGCGAAAGCGGCAACAGGAATACTAGGAGTAAGATATAGAAACAACAGTTTATTTGTGAATAGCCGCGAGACAGAGGCTATTACAAAACCTGTTTTTGTAGATGCACAAACCTATTTAACCTACCAGGTTAGTCCTAAATTTGAATTAAGCTTCTTAGGAAATATAGCAATCAACAGTTATGAGTTTGAACCACTGACTTCTCAGACTAACTTTGGAACCGTAGACGATGCACAATCATTAATCATCAATTATGACGGAAAAGAAGACGATCAATACGAGACTTATTTTGGTGCATTAAAAGCCAGTTATGATGTAAATAAACTTCTAAACTTACGTTTTATAACTAGCGTTTACCATACACAAGAACAAGAGCATTACGATATTTTAGGACGCTATCGCATAGGTAGACCTAATACTAACATAGGTAGTGATGACCTAGGAGAAGTTGATTTTACTCGCGCTATAGGTAGCGAGCTAGATCATGGTCGTAATGATCTAGATGCATTAATCGTAAGTGTTGAACATAAAGGGACCTTAGAATTTGATAACGGTAAAAAGGAAAATGATCAACTGGATTGGGGTTTAAAATTTAATCGAGAAGACATAAGAGATCGTTTAAGAGAATATACTGTTATAGACAGTGCTGGTTTTAACATCAGACCGCCTTCAGTGGCTGCAAACGACGAACCCTATTTCGCATATACTGCACCTTTAGATTCTTTTGAATCTGCCAGTGCAGATAACGATGTGCAAATAACAAGATTACAATCATTTGCTCAATACAGCAGCCGTGGTTATGTAGGTGATCATGAACTTTACTGGAATGCAGGTGTGCGATCGCACACCTGGAATGTAAGTGGCGCAGGAATTCAAAGCACGACACAAACGGTTATCTCACCACGTGGACAGGTAGCGATGAAACCAGCCTGGGACGACACAAATATGCTTTTCAGATTCTCAACCGGTATTTACTACCAACCACCTTTTTATAGAGAACTACGCGATCAACAAGGTGTTGTTAATCCAGATGTAAAAGCACAAAAATCGGTTCACTTTGTTTTAGGAAATGACTGGAGTTTTAACTGGACTGCTCCTAACGGAGACAAAAGACCTTTTAAATTAACAAGTGAAGCTTACTACAAAGACCTATCTGATGTGAATACCTACACGCTAGAAAACGTAAGAATACGTTACAGAGCAAATAATGATGCAGAGGCTTATGCTTATGGACTAGATGTGCGACTAGCAGGTGAATTTGTAAAAGGAACTGAAAGCTGGATATCACTCGGCTATTTAAAAACAGAAGAAAACCTAGACGGTCGTGGCTACATTGCTAGACCTACAGATCAACGACTTAAGGTCGCATTTCTATTTCAAGATTACGTACCTAACATCCCTAATTTAAAAGCATACATTAATATGGTGTACAGCTCTGGATTACCTGGTGGATCACCTAGCTATGCAGATCCATATGATTTTCAATTCCGTTTAAAGGACTATTTTAGAGCAGATCTAGGTGTACAATTTGTACTGGTAGATGACAAGAAAAAACCAAAAGCCGGCAGCTGGTTAGAAGATTTTGATGAATTTTCTATAGGTGCTCAAATTTTCAACATCTTTGATTATGAAAATAACATTTCTAATCTTTGGGTGCGCGATGTAGCTAGTAGTGCTCAATATGCAGTACCTGTTAGATTAACACCACGTGTTTTTAATTTAAGGTTAATTGCAAAGTTGTAGGAAAGAGGAAAGAGGAAATTTATGTTTTTATAGCAAAAAAAAAGCGGACTTAAGTCCGCTTTTTTGTTGTTAACCAATAAGGAAATATAATTAATTTCTTCTCGGTTCTTTAATGTAATCTTATGAATGCTTAAAATCTAACCTAAGCCTCAATACCTTCCATATACTCTTTTAATATCCCTACTACATAATCCAGTTCTTCTTTTGTATTATAAATAGAAAAGCTGAAACGTAAACTCGGTTTATTTAAATCTTCTTCTGTAAGAACACTAGTTAAAACGTGAGATCCTTTTTGAGAACCACTCTGGCAAGCGCTTCCTTTAGAACAAGCGATACCTTTTAAATCCATCGTAAATAAAAGCATTGCAGCTTTATCTGCAGGACATGGTAAACACACGTTTAATAAAGTATATGTGCTCTCTTTATGATCACCACAGTTACCGTTAAACTTAACACCAAGAACATGCTTTTCTAACTGTTCCTGAAAGTAATTCTTAAGGTCTAAAACATAAGCACGGTCTTCTTCTAGGTTATCATAAGCCATTTTTAAAGCCAAATCCATACCTACTATATTGTGCACACTTTCTGTACCTGCTCTTATACCACGTTCTTGAGAACCACCTAAAATAAGGGGTTTTAAACCTGTTCCTTTTCTTATAAAAGCAAATCCAGTTCCTTTAGGACCATGAAACTTATGAGCAGACACTGCTGTAAAATCAACAGGTAATTTACTTAAATCCATTTCATAATGACCTATAGACTGTACACAATCGCTATGAAACAACGCATTGTGCTTTTTACACAACTCTCCTACTCTATCTATATCTAACTTATTCCCTATCTCATTATTAATGTGCATTAATGAAACTAGCGTTTTCTTATCGCTAGATGCTAGCAATTGTTCTAGATCTATATAATTAGGTGTACCGCAATCTTTAAGTTTTACATGAGCTACCTCTGTACCATATTTTTCTTTACAATAATCTACTATATAAAGAACCGCATGATGCTCAATAGTAGTAGTTATAATACGTTCTACACCTAGATCACGCACACAACTATGAATAGCTAGATTATCTGCCTCTGTACCTCCAGAAGTAAAAATAATCTCTGCAGCAGTAACATTTAATTGAGCAGCAATATTCTTACGAGCATTTTCAATAAGGGACTTTGCACTACGTCCAAAACTATGGGTAGAACTAGGGTTTCCATGAACTTCTGTCATCACCTCGGTCATTCTTTGAACAACCTCCGGTCTCATTTGTGTCGTTGCCGCACTATCTAAATAAACTTCTCTCATAGCACAAAAGTAATTTTATTTACAATAAAATTTGCACTTTAGCGCTTTAATATGATTGATTACTTTTGTAAAATGAAAAAACTGCTATACCTTATAATTCCTATAGTTTTACTAGGCTGTGATGATGGAGATATCATTACTAACGACTTTGATTTTGAAGATGCGAGCGTAGAGGCTTGTGAACCAACAATCTCTTCTGGTAGTATAAATAATTTTGTTTTTTATAAAAATGAAGACACAAATTTTGAAAGCCTCGTTTTACAAATTTTAACTAGTGATGATATTCTAAATACAAATGCTACTTACGGTCCTTATGACATATCAAATACTAGTACAACCACATTTGAATACCGTAAATTCGATGCTGCGCCAGGTAATGATTATTACTGCAACAGCATACCTCCTAGTTCACCTACAGTAACTGAGGTCTTTAACGCCATAGGTGGAGAAGTAACTATAGAAACATCTACACGTAGTGATGACGATGATGATGGTATTCTAGCCGAAGATGAAGAAATCGTTTTTGATCTTAATGGAGATATTGATTTTATTGCTAGTCGAGATACCGATGAGGACGGCATACCAGACTTCATGGATATAGATGATGACGGTGATAACGTACCTACCAGCCTTGAAGGTGTCGCTTTTAATAGTGACGGGACTATAGACATAGCAAATAGTCGAGACACCGATGGTGATGGCAAATTAGACTATAAAGACGCAGACGACGATGGCGATGGAGTCGATACAAAAGACGAAAGTATAGATGGTAATCTAGACCCAACAGATGATTTTGCCATAGGTGCCACAGTACCTAATTACTTAGTATTCTCTAGCACTCCGGCAGTGGCTAACCCATTGATAGAAGAATACATCCCACATACCATAGAACGCATCACACAATTGCACATCACAATAGCAGGTCTAACCTTAACTAACGGTAACGTAGAAATCATTGAAGATGATTATGATTTTGGCAATTATATAAAAGATGCTATTATATTAACTTGTACGCCAGCATTTCCGACAGCTTCACTACCTGTTAATGCTTGTGAATTTGAGTAATGATTTAAAAATATAATCAGATCTATTTTAGAGTACTGAATTCTTATTTCCTTTAATTAAATTTATCAAGGATTAAGCATTCTGGTGTATGTATATTTCAGTAGCGCCCTTTCCATATTTTTGATAATCAGCGTCATAAAACTTGACTTGGCTATATCGTTGAAAGAGGTAATTGAGTTCTTCTTTAAGAACTCCTTGCCCTATACCATGTATAAAAACCAATTTAGGCACACGATTTTGAATAGCCCATTCTATCTTGTACCTCGCCGTATCTATTTGTAAATTGAGCTTATCATAAGCATCCATACCACGTTCTGACTTCACTAATTGATGCACATGTAGATCGATTTCTACAGCAGGAATAAAAGCTGCTTTCTTTCTAGAAACCTGTCTTGCTTTAGATTTCTTAGGTGCAGGTTCTTCTTTAGGTGTAAAACTTGACACTTTGAATGATCTGTCTAAAATCAACTCACTGGGATGGTAGGTAATTTCTATGTCATCGTCAGTTAAGATGGTTATTTGTTCCGCTTTCGCGAAAGCTACCACACCACCAAATTCATCGTCCAGAACAAGCACTCGATCGCCTTTTTTAAATGAATACATGGACTACTCTTCTTCTTCAGATAAATGATCATCTTTATGAGCAACCCAATGTGTACTAGCACGATATGCGCCGAACATGATTAAAATCACTCCAAAAACCTTAAATAATACGTTTGCGTCCTCATTTATAAAGGTATAGAGCAATAAAATTGCACCTACAAATATCACAAAACCGTTGATTAACTGCAAAAAGTTGTTTTTAATCGGCATTTTCTTTATTTAATCTAATTGTTATAACAAATTTATAAACTTATTTAAAAGGTAGTACCATTAGAAGGGATAAATTATATTTTTGTACTGTTAAAGCAGCGTTATTATGAAAAACATTATAAGCTTATTACTAGTGGGTTTTGCCTTTCAAATGGCAACCGCACAAGTATGGATTAAGGGTGATAATTTTATTTATTCCAAAGGAACAAACATCTTTGTGAAAAATAAAATTAATCTAGATACAGATTCTAAATTTTACCTTAGAGAAGAAGCACAGTTAATACAAGATGCCGATGTACCTAATGAAGGTGATGGTATTATCTCTGTCTTTCAAGAAGGAACCACTAATAGTTACAGTTACAATTACTGGTCTTCTCCAGTAAGTGACGAATCTACTGGAACTGGTAACACTGGTTTTTTAAACACACAAATTAAATATCCAACCACAGCTGCAGGGACTAATACAGACTACACTATTACTGCTGAAGATTCACAAATACTAGCCTACAGTGTTAGAGATGGAGAGTCTGATGATGCTACTATAGGTGGTAGCCCTTTAAAAATAGCTGGTAGATGGTTATACACTTATGAAAGCGGTGGTAACCCTGCAACAGGATATGCTGGATGGTCTATTTTTAATGGATCACAAAACACACCTGCCGGTCAAGGTTTTACCATGAAAGGTGTTAATGAAATCGCTGGAGGATCTGCTAACTACAATGGTGGACAACGTTATGATTTTAGAGGAAGACCTAATAACGGTACAATTGAGATACAAATAGGTAATGATAACGCAACTCTTGCCGGTAATCCTTATCCTAGCGCACTAGATTTAAAAAGATTCATACAAGTTAATGCTGAACATACCAGTGGTAATGACGTAAAAATGGATCCATGGGTTGAATTTTGGGAATCTCAAGTAGAAACCTCTCACCAGCTTACCTCTTACTTAGGTGGTTATGCAAGATACGTGCCTATGGGCTTTACTGCTGGATCTGAAAACGGTTATGATAACAGTGGTACTTATCTAGAACCTATCTTCAGAAGAACAGATAACGATGGTAATATAATAACCAGTGGTACTACAAACACTTCTGGTGTAGCAACCCCTCCAGGAACTACCACATCTAACACAGGAACTGGAATTGATGGAAGAAGAAGGTATGCCGCAATAGGCCAAGGTTTCTTTATTTCAAGAACGAATACCGCTGTTCCTTTTACTGCCTCATCTTTTGAACAAGCTGCAACTGAATTTATCACGCCTGGTAGCGTTGTACCTAGCGGATTAGGAGAAACTATAGAATTCAATAATTCTATGAGAGTCTTTCAAAAAGAAGATGGAAACACATCTGTATTTAAAGCTGCACCAGTTAATGGTAACCCATTAAGTAGTGTTGCTGCTATTCAAATACCTAAGATGATTATAAACGTAGTGCCTAACGGACTTTATGCTAGACCTCTTAACTTTGCTTTTGATGACAGTACATCACAAGCATATGACTATGCATGGGAATCTCCTATATCTGGTAGAGTTGCTACAGATGCTTATATCAAAATAGGTACTGCAGGTGAATACGGTCTCTCTTCTCAAGCATTTGATGAGAACATGGCTATTCCTATAGGTGTAGAAGTTGCGAGTTCATTTACTGCTCCTATTGATGTTGAATTTGAATTAGCTTTCTTGATCAACTTTGATCCTAATGAAGTTTATCTTCATGATAAAACAACAGGAGTTTATCATGATTTAAAAGCTGGAAACAAAACTTTATTAATTGCGCCAGGTCATTATACTGACCGTTTTGAAGTGACATTTAAAAGCACTTCTGGCACTTTAAGTAATGGACTTGTAGAAGAAACCAACTTTGATATTTTCCAAAACAATGGAAAGAAAGAGTTGACGATACTTAATCCTAACTTAGAAGATGTAGCAAACATTTCTTTATATGACCTTGCAGGAAGACAAATCTTCTCTAATAAGCCAGCATCTGCAGAAAGCAGTTATAGTTTTGAAACAGCATCACTTTCTAGCGCTATTTACATCGCAAAAGTGACTACTGTAAATAATAAAGAAGTAGCTGTTAAGGTGAGTATCTCAAATTAATATGAAATCATTTCTCATAGACGATAGCTGGATGCTACCATGTATGAGTAAACAATTAACGGGAATGGACTGTCCTGGATGTGGAATCCAGCGGTCCATTTCTTTTTTACTCAAAGGTGACATCATCGATTCCTTTTTAATGTACCCAGGCCTTTATCCAGGCATGTTTTTATTCTTCTTTCTCATCTTTGATTGGTTTAAGAATGTAAAACACGGAGAGCAAATTAAACTATGGGCTACTATACTTACTATAGGTACTATTCTCACTAGTTATTTTATCAAAATGGCAATTCATTAAAAAATATTGTAACATTGTGATTAAATAATCAACTAACTATACATATCAAATTAACCAAATTATGCAAAAATTAAATACAACTCTAGTTTATATACTATCTATAGCAGGATTCATTTGCTGTTGCTGGTTAGGTGGATTATCAGTTATACCTGCTGCTATCGCCTTTTTTATAGCAAATAAAGAATTAACGAAATACGAAGCTAACCCTGCAGAATATGCCAACGGTCCAGCTATGAAAACTGCCAAAACTGTTGCGTTGGTAATACTTATCCTATCTGCACTTAACTTCATTTACACTATCTATGGTCTTGCAACAACACCATGGGAAGAAGTAATAGCTGGTTACGAAGAAGGTTTTAAATCAAGTGGAGTAGAATTTTAAATAGAAACAATCATGCAAAAATTAAATACAACTCTAGTTTATATTCTATCAGTAATAGGATTTTTATGCTGCTGTTTTTATGGTGTAGGTACTATTGCAGCAATAATAGCTATAGTGGTAGCTAGCAAAGAATTGAATAAATACAACGCAAATCCACAACAGTTTGTGAATGGTAAAGCTATGAAAACTGCTAAAACAGTGGCTATCATTTCTCTAGTTATCTCATTAATAGGACTTGCTCTAATTGCGTGGTTCTATTTTAACCAATGTGAATTCTACACATGGTACTTAGATACATTTGGAGACCAACCAGGTGTTACAGAAGAGCAACTAGCTCCTATTTATGAAGCTATGGAAGAAGCTGGATGTATCTAAAAAATACATTATAAATATTAAAAAAGGGAAAGCTAACGCTTTCCCTTTTTTTTGTTTTGAAACTAGATATAAGATAGTTTTAGAATTCTATAGATTACGTACGATTGTGAAAACGACAACGAGAGCAAAGACAGATAACACCAGATACTTATTATTGATCCATCTTCTAAATCTATGATCACGTAGACCGGGAATCCATTCAAAAACTCCTACTAAAACTCCAAACGGTAACAACACAAATAGTAAAGGGTTGTAATTATATGCCTTTATAAAATTACCATTTAACAAAGAATGTACGGCACGTTGAGAACCACAGCCTGGACAGTCATATCCTGTCACATATTTACTAGGACATTGTGGGTAAAAGCCTACTTCTTCAGGATTATAATTTTTGAACAGAAAAAAAGCGGCACCAAATAAAATTATGGTACCGCATATAATAAGTATTTGCTTATAATTTTTGATCATTAATAACCTCCATCAGCGATAGCTCCTAGTACACCCATGAAGAAAGCTAATATGATAACCACAAGACCAGTGACGACAGCAGCTATCACCCAGTTTTTTGCGGTATTACTAGCTTTTATAGCTCCTTGAAAATCTCCTACTCTATGTTTACTTTCTACTTGAGAACTATAAATAATAGCAATAATTCCAAAAACCTGACAACATAGAATAGTAACAATAATAGATTCTGCTAACCAGGTTTTAGGTGCAGGGCCATAATTATTACCTTGATTAAACTGTTGTTGTTGAAATTGGTTTTGTGGTTGGTTAGATTGATCCATTCTATTCAAATTCTTTTAAAGTATTAATAATAATTGCAATACACTCATCTAACTGTTCTTTAGTCATTACAAGTGGTGGCGCAAATCTAATAATATTTCCGTGAGTAGGTTTTGCTAGCAATCCATTATCTCTTAACCTTAAACAAATATTCCATGCCGTCTTACTATCTTCTGTATCATTGATAACTATAGCATTTAAAAGACCTTTACCTCTTACTAGAGTTACCGTGTCTGTAGTTTCAATATACTTATTAATCTCAGCTCTAAAGTAACTACCTAATGCACGAGCATTTTGAATTAATTTTTCATCCTTAACCACTTCAAGAGCAGCCATTGCAACTGCTGCTGCAACTGGATTACCACCAAAAGTAGAACCATGCTGTCCAGGCTTAATAACATTCATCACCTCATTGTCTGCAAGTACTGCACTTACAGGGTAAGCACCACCAGATAATGCTTTACCTAATATCAACATATCAGGACGTGCATAAGTTGCCTCCTGGCGCTCACAATGCGCATCACAACTACAGTCACCACATACAGCTAGTAAACCACCAGTTCTTGCGATACCAGTTTGTATCTCATCTGCTATAAATAAAGCATTGTATTTATTACAAAGATCGCGCGATGCTCTCATGAAGTCATCATTAGGAGTAAAAACTCCGGCCTCACCCTGTATAGGCTCTACTAGAAAACCAGCTACATTTTCTTCTTGCAGTGCTTTTTCAAGAGCCGCAGTATCGTTGTAAGGTATTTTTATAAATCCAGGTGTATAAGGTCCAAAGTTCTTACGAGCATCTTCGTCATTAGAAAAAGAGATAATTGTAGTCGTACGACCATGAAAATTATTTTCACATACTATAATTTTTGCAGCATGCTCCTCTACTCCTTTTTTCTCATAAGCCCATTTACGTGCTATTTTTATAGCAGTCTCTACCGCTTCAGCACCAGTATTCATAGGTAGTACCTTATCAAACTGAAAATACTCTGTCATGTACTTTTCGTACTGACCTAATTTATCATTATGAAATGCTCTGGAAGTAAGCGTTAATGTTTGCGCTTGCTCATTCATCGCATTAACGATAGCAGGATGACAGTGTCCCTGATTCACCGCACTATAAGCACTTAAAAAATCATAGTATCGCTTTCCATCCACATCCCACACATAAACACCTTCTCCTTTTTCTAATACTACAGGTAAGGGATGGTAATTATGCGCTCCATGTTTATCTTCTAGATCTATAAAATGTTGTGCTTTACTTTCGTTATTCATGCTCATTGCAGTGCTATTTTTATCGTTTGCCGCAATTTAATCATTTCGATTACAGAATTAAAATTAAAACATCTAAGAATTTGTCAAATTCGCAAGAATCCACCCTTAACTTAAATGCCTAAAGATTCTATAAAAACAAGGAATTACGTTAATTTTACCGCCTATGTCAAAACGAAGAAGAAGAGCTCAAAAGACCTTTGAAAATGTACCAGTAGTAGATGCAGGTGCAAGAGGTAAAAGTGTTGCAAAAACAGAAGATGGAGAAGTAATTTTCCTAACAGACGCTGTCCCAGGAGATGTGGTAAACATCCAGACTTTTAAGAAAAAGAAATCTTTTTATGAAGGTCGTGTTACAGAATTTATTGAATTAAGTGACAGACGTGCGCAGCCTGTTTGTAAACACTTCAATACTTGTGGAGGTTGTAAATGGCAACACATGACTTATGAAAGTCAATTGTATTTTAAGCAAAAAGAAGTTGCAGAGAACCTGAGAAGAATAGGTCACCTAGACTTACCAGAAATGACTCCTATCGCAGGGTCCTCTGAGCAATACCACTATCGAAATAAGATGGAATTCAGCTTTTCTGCAAACCGATGGTTAACACTAGAAGAAATTCAAAGTGATGTAGAAATAGAAGATAAAAAAGCCCTAGGTTTTCATATTCCAGGAATGTGGGATAAGATTTTACACTTAGACGAGTGTCATCTACATCCTCAAATAGGAGAAGATATTAGATTGAGTGTGCACGCTTTCGCGAAAGCGGAAAACATATCCTACTTTAACCCAAGAGAAAAAACAGGAACATTAAGAACATTAATGTTACGTATGTCCTCTACTGGTGAGAACATGGTAGTGATTCAGTTTTTTCAAGATAACGAGGCACAAAGAATCGCTTTATTAGATCATTTAAAGGAAAACTTTCCACAAATAACGTCATTGCAGTACATTATAAATGAAAAAGCAAACGACACGATTTATGATCAAGATGTAATATGCTATAATGGCCGCGATCATATTTTTGAAGAAATGGAAGGTTTGCAATTTAAAATTAATGCAAAATCTTTTTATCAGACTAATAGTAAACAGGCTTATGAACTGTATAAAATAACTAGAGATTTTGCAGGCTTATCTGGAGAAGAACTGGTTTATGACCTTTATACAGGAACAGGAACTATCGCGCAATTTGTTGCTAAAAAAGCAAAGCATGTCGTAGGAATAGAAGCTATACCTGTAGCTATAGAAGATGCTAAAACAAATGCTTTACACAACGGTATAGAAAACACGACATTCTTTGCCGGTGATATGAAAGACGTATTTACTCAAGAATTTATTGACGAGCACGGACAGCCAGACATTATCATAACAGACCCACCTAGGGACGGTATGCACAAAGATGTGGTAGCACAACTTATTAAATTAAGTGCACAACGCATAGTCTATGTAAGTTGTAACAGTGCAACACAAGCACGTGATCTTGCGTTGCTAGATGAGAAATACTCCATAGTAAAGGTACAACCAGTAGATATGTTCCCACAGACACATCACGTAGAAAACGTAGTTTTACTAGAACTTAAAGGCTAGAAAATTCAAATTATGAAAAACATTTTCACAATAATAATCTTGCTCTTTATTACAGTCTCCTGTAAAAAAGAGCAAGTTGAAGTTACTAAAGACATAGAGATACTCAGCTTTTCTAGTGACGATGCATCTACATTTATTGATGAAATTGTAGCAAATGCAAATGGTAAGGTAATTTATATAGACAACTGGGCAACCTGGTGCGCACCTTGCAAAGCAGAGTTTAAAGCAGCATCACCGGCGTTACATGAAAAATTTAAGGAAGATGTAGAATTTATCTACCTCTGCCACGCAAGTAAGGAAGCTACCTATTTACCTTCTATAGAAGAGTATAATATAAAAGGAAAACATTATTTTCTTACAGACGAGCAAGGCTCTATTGTACAACAGCAGTTGAACCTAGTAGGATTCCCGACGTATACCATTTATGATAAAAAAGGAAATCAGGTACTATCTGATTATATACACAGACCTAGTCATGGACCTACCTCAGACATTTTAACAAAGTTGATCAATGACGAAGTTGTAAACCTGACTAATAGCACTCCATAATTCTATGAAAAGATTTTCTAGCGTTTTTTTAATCCTAATCGCTGCCATTTTATTTAATGGTTGTGAAAAGGATGATTTGTGTACAACAGACCAGGCAGCCACACCTAGGTTAGTTATTGAATTTAGAGATGTGCTCAACCCTCTTAATTTTAAGGCTGTAGACCAAATTCAAGTACAAGAAATAGGCAGCAGCGAGCTTGCACCACTAGATAGTGACGATTCTACGACACTTACAGATGTAGAAACCATTTCTATACCTTTACTTACAGATGGTAATAGAACGAGTTATGATTTTATCTTTACTGAAGATGGTATTGCAAATTCTGATAACATAGATTTTAATTATATACTAGAAGAAGAATATGTAAGTAGAGCTTGCGGTTTTAGAATTATATACAATAATCTTGTTGCTATTCTTACTCCAGAAACTAGCGGTACACAATGGATCAACAGGACCGTAATCGTAGAAAATAATATAACTAATGATACAGAAGACATACATGTTCAAATACTTCATTAGCATACTAGCCATATTCACTTTTTTCACAAGTAACGCTCAAGGCGAAAACGAGATAGAAAAAGACAGCATCGTTTACAAGAAATCTTATGGTTTACGCGCTGGACTCGATCTTGCCAGTTTAGTAAGAACAGCACTAGATGATGAGTACACCGGTTTTCAAGTCCTAGCAGATTATCGACTAAGCGATAGACTTTATATAGCTGGAGAAATAGGTAGTGAATCTCTAGACAGAATAAGCGAGAGCGTAGATTATGAAACATCAGGATCATTCATTAAAGCAGGTGTAGATTATAATTTCTATCAAAACTGGCTGGACATGGATAACATGATTTACGGAGGTGCAAGAATAGGGTATGCAACCATGTCACAAACCTTAAACCGATATGATTATAATATAGATAACAACTACTTCCCTGTTTTTACTAACGTTGTAGACCGAGAATTCACAGGTTTAAATATGATCTGGCTAGAAATACAACTAGGTTTAAAAGTTGAAGTATTGAACAATTTATACATGACAGCAAACTTTCAATTAAAGCGTCAGGTATCAGAAAAGACACCTGATAATTTTGACAATCTCTATGTTCCAGGATATGGAAGAACTTTTGACACTGGAAACATAGGCGTAGGTTATTCTTATGGAATCATGTATAGAATTCCATTTTTCAAAAAATAAATCACATGTTCAAAGACATAAAAAAAGCCTTTCCAGTTATGGAAAGGCTTTTTTTTTTATATAATAACTTTAAACTTACTCCTCTTCTTGAGAGCCTAACATATCATTACCCTGTAGTAAGTTATACCACTGTAATACTTTTTTAATATCACTTGCATACACACGATCTTCATCATAATCAGGTAGAACCTCGTTAAAATAACTTTCTAGTTCTTTTTTACTACCCTTATGATTAATTGCAGGACCATTAGATTCCTTTGCAGCTATCTTCTTAAACACCTCTTTTAAAGGCATTTCTTGAGAATACGTATAAATAGAAATATCCTTAAGAACACTTACATTATGACTAATTCCCACTATAGAAGTTTTGTTATCTAATAAAGATTCTACTACAAAACCACTTTTTGCTTTACTCTTTAATTGGTATAAACCTGGCTTACCTGTTATGGAAAGTATATTATCTAAATTCATATTTTTCTTTTTTAACGGTGGCAAATATATATAATTACACCTTACCTTAATTATTACTTTAAGATTTCAACATCTCTTTGTGAAATCCTTCTAGAACTACCTTCTTCCCTTTACTTCAGGAAAACGCATTCTATAATCTACATTAGTTTTTCCTTTTGAGATGTTAGATAGTTTTCCTTTTATCAATCTCTTTTTAAGACTAGAAATTTTATCTGTAAACAAAACACCTTCTATGTGATCATACTCATGTTGTATAACACGAGCAATTAACCCATTATACGTTTCTGTGTGTTCTTTAAAGTTCTCGTCTTGATAACGTATAACGATCTCTTCCTGACGAAAAACGTCTTCTCTAACGTTAGGTATACTTAAACAACCTTCATTAAAAGCCCATTCTTCACCATTTTCCTCAAGAATCTCAGCATTTATAAATGTCTTTTTAAATCCATTTAATTCCTTTGCTTCTTCTGGACTAAGGTCTGGATCTTCAGAAAACGGAGTCGTATCTACTAGAAAAAGTCTAATAGGCATTCCTACCTGCGGCGCAGCAAGACCTACTCCACTTGCATTATACATCGTTTCCCACATATTATCTAGAATCTCCTTTATTTGAGGATGTTCTGATGTAATATCTACTGCTTTCTTTCTTAAAACTGGATCGCCATAAGCGACTACTGGTAAAATCATAATAAATGATTAATTGTTAATGCTTTTTAATCTTAAAATCAAAAAGCTAATTATTTAAAACGGACTATTTCTGTCCATATAACTTTGCAATATGATCGTGGCTGCTATCTCATCAACTAACGCTTTATTCTGGCGTTGTTTCTTCTTAAGCCCACCACTAAGCATAGCTGCATGTGCCATTTTTGAGGTAAAACGCTCATCTTCACGTTCTATTTTCACATCGGGAAACAGTTCTTGTAATTGAACGGTGTACTTTCTCAACCATGGTCCTAACTCACTATCTGTATAATCCATTTGTTTAGGCTCTCCTAACACTATGGTTTCTACCTCTTCCTTTTTAAGGTATTCTTGTAAAAAAGAGGTTAAATCACGAGTAGCAACTGTGGTAAGACCAGACGCAATAATTTGCATAGGATCTGTAACCGCTATTCCAGTTCTTTTTTTACCGTAATCTATTGCTAGTAATCTTGCCATATATATTGCAAAAATAACCAAATCAATAAGGATGCCCTAATATGCCACCTTCAAAGTATCAATTCAAAGAGCTAGCTCTTATATTTGTAAAAAAAAAGAACATCATGGATCAATTGAGAAATGTTATAGAAAATGCGTGGGAAGATCGCTCCCTTTTAGAAAACAAAGTCACTAAAAGCGCTATAAGAGAAGTTGTAGACATGCTAGATCGCGGTACATTGCGCGTTGCAGAGCCTACAGAAGATGGATGGCAAGTAAATGAATGGGTTAAGAAAGCCGTTGTACTTTATTTCCCTATTCAACAAATGGAAACTATAGAATGTGCTCCATTTGAATATCATGATAAAATACCTCTTAAAACCGGCTATGCAGAAAAAGGAATACGCGTTGTACCTAATGCAGTAGCTAGACATGGAGCTTACATCTCTAAGGGTGTTATCCTAATGCCATCTTATGTAAACATAGGTGCGCACGTAGAAGAAGGTACGATGGTAGACACATGGGCTACCGTAGGTAGTTGTGCTCAAATAGGTAAAAATGTACACTTAAGTGGTGGTGTAGGAATAGGTGGTGTTTTAGAACCACTACAAGCAGCTCCAGTAATTATAGAAGACGGTGCATTTATAGGCTCTCGTTGTATAGTAGTAGAAGGTGTACACGTAGAAAAAGAAGCTGTTCTAGGTGCAAATGTTGTTCTTACTATGAGTACTAAAATAATAGACGTTACTGGTGATGAGCCTGTAGAGATGAAAGGTCGTGTGCCTGCACGTTCTGTGGTAATACCTGGTAGTTATACTAAAAAGTTTGCTGCTGGTGAGTTCCAAGTTCCTTGTGCTTTAATCATAGGTAGACGTAAAGAAAGTACTAATAAAAAGACATCTTTAAACGATGCTTTACGTGAATATAATGTAGCCGTTTAGTGCATATATTACTCATTCAATATCAAATGCTAGGTGATGTGCTTACCAGTACCATTATCGCCCAACAGCTCAAGATCACGTATCCTGATGCTCAAATCGATTACCTCATCATCGCACATGCCGATGCTCTAGTGGCACATCACCCAGCTATTGATAATTTAATAAAAGTGACTAAGTCAGATTTTGAGAAAATGAGTTTTATAATCTCGCTTTCGCGAAAGCTGAAACAAAAAAAATACGATCTTCTCATAGATGCTTATGGAAAAAATAATAGCGCTGTGCTATCTCATTTATCTAGAGCAAAACAAAGAATAGGTTATAAAAAATGGTTCTCTAGGCTTGCCTATACGGATGCCGTTAAAAACAATCCAGACACCTCTATTTATAAAACTGGGATAGCACTAGGCAGCCGTATGTTGCTTACCACACCTATAACTAACGATGTGCAATGGCATTTAAAACCTAAGATATACCTAACACCAGATGAAAAGACTGAAGGCAAACAATGGCTTTTACAATCTGGCATAGATCTTAAAAAACCACTTACTATGGTGAGTGTTTTAGGAAGTAGCGCAAATAAAACATTGCCATTTACCTCCATGGCAAAGGTGCTCGATAATTTTGTAACCCAAACAGGATCACAGTTACTTTTTAACTACATACCTAGTCAGAAAAAAGAAGCACTAGCTATATACAACGCTTGTTCTACCTCTACTCAAAAACATATTTTCATAGACGCATTTGCGCCTAGTATTAGAGATTTTTTAAAAGTATTATCACACTGCACAAGCATCATAGGTAATGAAGGTGGCGCAATTAATATGGGTAAAGCACTAGATATACCCACTTTTGCTATATTCAGCCCATGGATTAATAAAGCATCATGGAATGTTAGTGAAGACGGTAAAAAACACATCTCTGTACATCTGCAAGATTATTTACCAGAACTATATAAAGACTCATCTCCTAAGAACATGAAGTCTAGAGCCATGGAATTATACCAGCAATTTGATGCAAAATTGATGTTTCCCGATTTAAAGAAATTTGTCAGAGAGAATTATTAATTCTCTTCTATATCAATTTTACGCTCATTAATAATAACTTCTTTTTCACTATCAGATAACTGATGAAACATCCGGTTATAAATTCTTTTTGATCTTTGATCTTTATAAAAATTAAGAGCTGCTGTAATTTCATTTTTCACTTGTTGATAATAATCAAATGAGCATTGTCTACTCCATGAAATATTTATACAAACATCTCCTTTAAAATTCTTTAAAAAACGAAGGGTTTTATTTCTAATATGTTTTGTTTGGATATACTCTTCATCTATAGAAAGTAGATCCTTATCGTCTATATAAAAATTCAAATCATCACAAGCTATAATTACTTCAACTGGTCCCTTAGGTATAGTATAACCATCATTGATTACTCCTTCTTCAAAATAATATTCACTTGCCAGCGCTACAATCAAATATTGATACAATTTGAATTCGTAATCCTTATCCTTAAACAATACAAGTAATTTTTGAGCCGTATCTCGAGAACTAGTACCACCTAACATTTCATCCGTTATCTGTTGAAACTTGTGCATGGTACGTTTTTCGATATCAGGAATGGTAAGATTTACATGCTCTATACATTCATCTAAACCAACAACTCCTTGAGTAGAAATAATAACAGGATGTCTTAAAGAAGTGTAATCAACATCCTCAGGAACATCATTATTTGCAATTTGTGTTAAGAGTTTCTTATAATCTAATGCACGATTATCCAACAATAATCCTTGTTGAGAAATACTCAATTCAAAATCTTTCCAACTTTCTTTAAATTCAATGGTATTATAACCCATAGCAGCAAAACGACACTCTAGAATAAGGTCCTCGTAACTATTCGTTCTATTATTCTCGCAAGAACTAAGGAAAAACACAAAAAGAATAAAAAAATGACTCTTCATTACATTTATTTACTTTCCTTAACTATGCCATAAGGCGTGTAATCTTTCTTCTCGCCTCTTGTAGATTTTCTTATTGCTTTATTTTTATCAATAGATTCTTGATTCTTATAACCACGAGCGTGATCTAAGTGTAAACAGATAGCACTGTAGCGTATTTGCTTTGATTTAATACCTAAATTAAATAAACGCTCACCCAGTTCTCTATCCTGACCGCCATATTGCATGCGCTCATCAAATCCATTTACTTTTTTAAGATCTACCAGCCAGCCACTAGAATTATGCCCGTTCCAACTAGCGTTAGTAGGTGTCAGGTTTTCCATAATCTTTGCGGTAACAAATCCAGATGTTAGTTTTTGGTTTTTATAAGATGCAGGTAGTCCGTTACTTCTTAACCAGTCAGCATTAAAACATCTTTGCGTTGCTATATCATTTTCTGTAATATTTTGAGAAAGTTCTAATGGCAATTTATAATAACCGCCAGAGAGAAAGTAACCATGCTCACGACGCTCGTAGTGAATCTGTAAAAAATCTTCTCTTGCGATACAATCACCGTCAGACATGACCACATACTCTGCATTACAGGCAGATAATGCTTTGTTTAAGATCATACTTTTTTGAAAACCATCATCTTCATGCCATACATGTATGATTTTCTTAGAGCTTTTTTCACTATATCTTTTAATAAAATCTTTAGTCTCATCATTTGACCCATCATCTGCAATAACTATTTCAAACTGTCTAAATATTTGATGCTCATAACTCCACAAGGTTTTTTCTAACCATGGAATAGAGTTATACGTACTTATTACTACCGATATAGATGGATCTTTAATCATAAAAGGAAAATAGTATTCTGATTTTTTACAAATTTAATCATATAAGATGGGTTATTAAGATAACAAAGTTATTTTTGCTACTGTTTGATTTTTATCTTGTAGATTAGTCACCACATGCCAAAGTATCCAATAACAGCCATAATACCTGCTTATAACGAAGCGCACAACATAGTTGAAGTGCTTAAAAGTGTAAGTTTTTGTAACGAAGTCATTTTAGTAGATAGTAACAGTACTGATAATACTGTAGAACTGGGACAGCCCTATTTTGATAAATTACTTTCTAGAGAGTATATTCACAGTGCTTCTCAAAAGAACTGGGCCATACCTCAAGCAACTAACGAGTGGATTTTACTTGTAGACGCAGACGAGAGAGTTACTCCAGCCTTAAAAGAAGAAATAATCCAACTAATACCGCAGCTAGAGATTAACGGTCATGCAGGCTACTGGATGGGAAGACGCAATTTCTTTATGGGTAAACAAGTGCGTTACAGCGGCTGGAAAAACGATAAAGTCATACGCCTTTTCCAAAAATCTAAATGTAAGTACGTAGATAAACACGTACACTCTGAAATAGAGGCAAATGGTTCTTTAGGCTGGTTAGACAACAAGTTATTGCATTATAAATATGTAAACATAGATCACCATGTAAATAAATTACAGCGGTATGCCAGTTTACAAGCAAGGGACTTTGATAAAAAAGTAGGCAGGATCACCTTATTCCATGTGGTGGTTAAACCATTCTGGGGATTTTTTAAACACTACATTATCCAACTAGGTTTTCTAGATGGCTTTGTAGGTTTTACCATTGCATACTTAAGAAGTTATGGAATTTTTATGAGGTATGTAAAATTGTGGTTATTACGCAGGGGAATAGACTAAGACAGTAATTCTTCTATTTTGCTTTCAGATAACTGGTAATGGGTACAAATTTGTTCCCACTGCACTCTATTAAAGTCTTGTCCTTTATTCACTTTTTTCAATGCTACGAACTGGGTACCTAAAATAGGTGTAGGTACTTCAGGACTGGTATGATTCTGCAAAGATCTAGTACCATTTAAAATAGCCATGGCTTTAAACCAAAGGTCATCTGCCTTAGGAGCTAATTTTGTAAAAAGATCAACATTTTGCACATCCTTATGCAAGCTACCTGCAGGATATAGAACACAAAAAGCACCTACAGGCATGTTATGAGGACTCTGCACTGGTGGATCTACTATAAAAGGCCATTTACTATAAGAATTTATACGACCATCTACATAAGTCATTTTACGACACCTATTCCCTATTACCTGGTCTGGAAATTTAAGATGTTCTTCAAAAATAATCTTAAGTGTATCAGGTTGATAAATAACATCGTCATCACAAGTAATTACAGCCTTATCAGGAAATGCCTCTATACTATGAATCAATTTTCTATGAGAAAAACCATAAGTAGAATATCGTATCTCAAAAAGATCTCCCTCTAATTTTGAAAGCCTTTTAGGTATTTGATTTTTAAGATCTTCTTTGAGCCATAAAACAATCTTCTCGGGCAAATATTCTTGTTGCATCATACTGCGTATAGTAATGTGCAATGTTCTTAATCTAGTCGGTATAGAAGTTAGAGACACTATTACCGGTATTCTCTTTTCAGGATGAGCGGCTAGCTTTGATTGCGGTATAAGCACCATCTTTAGACTCGTGCTTATAGACTTAGGAATTTCAGATAACTTCATGATTTAAAAACACCTTTAATTTTCTTCTTCATGCGTTTCTTTCTATGAAAAGCTTCTTGAAACTGCTGTGTATACTTCCACATAGTCTCTATAGTAGTCTGTGGATCTTGCTTAGAAAGTAAAGCATACTCTTCTCCCATGATTTCGTACATCTCCTTTTTAGGAGATAAACGTTCAAAGTTTTTTAATCTATCCTCATATGGGATATCGTAAAATTTCATCCTATTTAAATCTACTAAAGAAAACTTATAATCTTCTCCTTCTTTCTTTATCAAGGTATTTCCTGGTGAATGATCTAAAAAATAAATACCAGCCTCATGCATGTCGTACATGAATTTTGAAAATTGCTTTAAGATATTTTCTTTATCCTGTAATTGATCATCATTTATGATCTCGCGATAGGTAAAATCATGATTTGCATAGGCACTTACATAATAACTTTCATGCAGTCCTAGAGCTGTTAATTGTTCTAGAAAAGCAATAGGTGATGGAGTACCTATACCGTGTTGCTCTAGATACTGCGCATTATAATAAGATCTCGCTGCCTTAGATTTTCTAAAAAATCGATACGCTATTTTATTAATAAAATTAGGCGTTCTAAAAGACTTTACTACCAGTTTCTCACCTTGGTACGTGACTACTTTAATCTTATTACGATCATCTCCTAACTGTTGAGTAGATTGATGAAATAGATCGAGTATTTCTTGAAACCGCTTTCGCGAAAGCGTGCCACTAACAAATTTTTCTCTACTCATTATAATATCCATCTATTTACAGACCGCAAAGAAACGGAAAAAACAATCAAATGAATAGAATTACTTAATATTGCAGTATACCAACTTCATTTATCTCTATGTCTTTAAAATGTTCTCTTGTTACCCCAACGTATAACTGGCCACAAGCACTAGAATTACTATTATTAAGTGTTAAAAGACAAAGCGTACTACCCAATGAGGTCATCATTGCAGACGATGGCTCTACGGCAGCTACACGCGAGTTAGTTGAAAAATTTCAAAAAGATTTTCCTGTACCTCTTATCCATGTCTGGCATGAAGATAATGGAAATCAAAAGCCGGCTATCATGAATAAGGCTATCGCCAGAGCAAAATATGATTACATTCTAGAAATAGATGGCGATATAGTTTTACATAAAGATTTTGTAAAAGACCATCTTTCTATGGCTGAAGAAGGTGTTTATCTATTCGGTAGTCGTGTAAATATTCAAGAAAACCATTTAGAAAAATTATTTAAGAACAAACAAATAGATTTTAACTACTTCTCAAAAGGCATTAAAAAACGCAATAGAACTTTACGTATTCCATTCATCGCAAATAGAGCCAAAACAGAAACTAAAAGATCTGGAAAATTAAGAGGTTGCAACATGTCCTTTTGGCGCAAAGATTTCATTGCTGTAAATGGTTTTAATGAAGAACTAGTAGGTTGGGGAATCGACGACAGTGAACTTATTCAACGCATGATTAACAACGGTGTTCTAGGTAAACGTATTAAACATAAAGGTATAGTCTATCACGTATATCACAAAGAGCAAGATAAAAGCCAGGTCCATTTAAATCTAGAAATAGAGAAACAAATGGAAAGCTCTGGAAATACTTATGCCCAAAAAGGTGTGGATCAATATCTTTAAACCTTTACCTTTTTTGGATAACTTGTTTACATCGCAAAGATTGATCTAGAGAACCTCCTTTAAATAATGCGATGAACATTTTTCTTTTTTTAGCACTAAAAATCCCACCTATGAAAAACTTAATAGTGTAAAAATTGAGGAGTAAACAATAAGCTAGACGACCGTGGTGTTTTTTAGTCAAATAAAGTAACGACAGTTTTTGCTCTATTTTTATATTGACATTTTTCTCTGTAGACTTGCCCTGATAATGGATGTATTGCTGGCTAGGATAATGGTATGTTTTCTCTCCTAGTCTTTTCAATAATCTTGTAGATAAATCGCTTTCTTCATAATAAAGAAACAACGCTGTATCAAAACCTCCTACAGCATCAAAAGAACTAGCTTTTACTAACATAAAACTACCTGGCACATAACCACAGGCTACAGGCTCTGTATATATTTTTTTACGTTTTGGATATTTAGAAACATTTAACCACTCTAAAAAATCCCTTTTTAATAGTTGTCTAGCAGGTGTAGCAAGATGGTCTAATGACGATATCCTATCACCATGTTCACTCATCATTTGAGGACCACATATACCAGCATCTGGAGTACTTTCCATAAATACTTTTAAATCATGTAATGTATTCTCTTGAGTAAAGACAGTATCATTATTTATGAATGCATAATACTTAGAAGGTGAGGTAAAGTTAACTCCTAACATATTCCCTGCACCAAAACCTGTATTAACCCTACTGCGATATAAGCGTATCTTATCAGACTTTAATAAATCTAAAGAGTTTTTAAGCATCTCGTAATCTTCATATCTAGATCCATTATCCACAACCACAATTTCATAAGTAACAGAGTTAGTCGTTTTTTCCAGCAACGATTTTATGGCACTTGACGTGTATGAAGCACTATTATAGTTTACATAAACACAGCTTATATCTAACATTGATCTTTAAGATTTAGCTTTCAAAGTTAACCGATCATAGTTTAACAAGAAACAATAGAATGAAGTTGACATAAAAAAGCTACTAATACAGCTAGAAAACTTAATTTTGCAAACCATGGGAAGAAGCGATAGAAGTAGAAATAGAAGAGACCAAGTAAGAGGTCGTAAACCTAGTAAGGATAAGCAAGTAGAGGTAGAATTACCTCGCGAGGCTATCAACCTAGCTGTAACGGCTCTTAAAAAAGGCCAAACTCTTATTTACCCAACAGACACCATTTATGGTTTAGGCTGCGATGCTAGTAATTACGACGCAGTAGAAAAAATATTTGAAATTAAAGAACGTGATAAATCTAAATCTTTATTAGTTCTCGTAGATAGTTTTCAAATGTTAGAATCTATCATTGAGGATGTACCAGATATGGCTTGGGAAGTTCTTAAGGTGAATAAAAAACCACTTACCATCGTATTCGACAGACCTAAAAATGTGGCAGAAAATGTAATAGCTGCAGATAACACACTAGCTGTAAGGGTAACTAACGACCCATTGTGTAGATCTATCATTAAAAAACTGCGCAAACCCATCGTTTCTACTAGTGCAAATTTGAGCGGTGAATCTTCTCCTGTTAACTTTGCAGACATACATCCAGATTTAATAGAAAGAGTAGACCATGTAATGGACCTTCCTCTAGTACACAAAAACATTAAACCATCTTCTATTATGAAGATCTCTAGTAATGGAGTCATTAAAATTATACGCGAGTAAGAATGGATCAAAAAACACATTATCCTGAAGCTATTCAAGAAAACGTTTTTAGAACTTTAAGTCAGGCAGCAGAGGAACTGGAATTACCAGCTTATGTAATAGGCGGTTATGTAAGAGATTTTTTTCTTAAACGTAGTCAGAAAAAAGACATAGATGTAGTAGCCGTAGGTAGTGGTATCACACTAGCTCGCAAAGTAGAAGAACTTTTACCACACAGCACTAAAGTAAGCGTCTTTAAAAACTATGGTACAGCCATGGTTAAAACAGACGATCTAGAATTAGAATTTGTAGGTGCAAGAAAAGAAAGTTATGATCGCGGTAGTCGCAATCCTGTGGTAGAAGACGGAAGTCTAGAAGACGATCAAAACCGTCGTGACTTTACCATTAATGCAATGGCTTTTTCTCTTAATAGAAAAAACTACGGTGCTTTATTAGATCCTTTTAATGGTATCAATGACTTAGAGAATAAGATTATACGCACACCATTAGATCCAGATATTACCTACAGTGACGACCCATTAAGAATGCTGCGCGCCATTAGATTTGCATCACAATTAGGTTTTAGAATAGAATCTAAATCTTTTGAAAGTATAAAACGCAATGCTCATAGAATTGAGATTATATCAAAAGAACGCATCGTTACAGAAATTAATAAAATCATGTTGTGTCAAGAGCCATCATTAGGCTTTTTATTACTTGAAAAGACTGGCTTGCTTAGATTAATAATGCCAGAACTCACTGCCTTAAAAGGTATTGAAGAAGTAGAAGGACAAAAACATAAAGACAATTTCTACCACACTCTAGAAGTAGTAGATAATATATCACGCAATACAGAAGATCTTTGGTTACGCTGGGCAGCATTACTTCATGACATAGGTAAAGCACCTACTAAGAGATTTAGCAAAAAAGTAGGGTGGACATTTCATGGACACGAGTTTAAGGGAGCGAAAATGGTTTTTCATCTTTTCAAAAGATTAAAAATGCCATTAAACGATAAAATGAAATTTGTGCAGCAAATGGTGCGCATGTCTTCCCGACCTATAGCCGTTATTGACGAGAGTGCTACAGACAGTGCTGTGAGAAGACTAGTACACGATGCTGGTGAACATATCGAGGATTTAATGATTCTATGTGAGGCAGACATTACTACTAAGAACCCTAGACGTTTTAAACAGTATCACGCAAACTTTCAACAGGTGCGTGATAAAATAGTTGAGGTAGAAGAACGCGATCATGTACGCAATTTTCAACCACCAGTTACTGGAGAAGAAATCATGCTAGCCTTTGACTTAAAACCTTGTAAAGAAATTGGAATAATTAAAACCTCTATTAAAGATTCTATACTCGATGGTGTCATTCCTAACGAGCACGATGCAGCATATCAATTTATGCTCGAAAAAGGAAAAAGCTTGGGTTTAACACTTAAAAAATAAATTAATTTTAAGATCTAAAAAATTTAAATCACTATCTTTAAGCGTTTTAAAACTTAAAATCATGAAAGTATCAAAAATAACATCACTTATAATATGTTTATTCATCAGTGCTTTCATGTTTGCGCAACACAATTTATTACAGGAAATACCAGTAGAAAAAGATGCGTGTGACGTTAATTTTAAATCAAGTATTACAACTAGCGATCTAGAGTTATTTGCAAAATGTATTAGCAATAAATCTTCGCTAGAAGTGGTGCAATCTACACTTCTTACAGATCAAATAGATTTTGAAAAACTACCATCTTTATTAGGTAGTGAAGAGTTTCCTACTATACAAAATATAAATCCAGATGCTTTTATAGAATTAGGAAATTATAACTCTACTTTCATAAACATGAAAACAAATAACCTAGCCTTTTTTGAAGCTAGTCGTAATTCTATATTAAGCGCAGGTTACACAGATTATACTGGAGTACCTAATTTCTAGAATTTAATAAATGTATCGCTATTGTAAAAGCAGTATTTATATCAATTTACATTGTGTCATTAAATAATATTACAACACTGTGATCTATGTCATTATAAAAATCGAGTTACAGCAATGTAACTCGATTTTTTTTGCTCAATCCTATTTCATTTTCTATCTTTAAAACTATGTATAAATGGCTCTCTTTTATTATTATTTGTTGCACATGCTCCATTAATTATGGACAGGAATTAAATAATGATGACCTTCAAGGTTTCAATCTTTTTCTCATGCCAGAGCATCAAATCAATATTACTCTGAGTCTAGATAGCAATAATATAGTTGATCCTAACACAGGTTTTTCTATAACTCCTGGAGTAAAAACCATCGATATGGTTTCTATTTATAATGAATCACAGTCCTTAGAGTCTAAACCTTATACACCTAATGCAAACACAGATTTTGGCAGATTAAGATTTAAAAAAGACCGCAAGGCTGTAAATGTGTATTTAGAAAACGATCGATTTGCTAGAAAATTTAAGTCTAGTAATCCTGCCTTTTTTGAAGCCAATAGAAACACCGCATTACACCGATCTTATAATCCGCTATCGGTTTATAATAATCGCTGGTAATAAGGCTAGAATTCTATAACTTACCACATTCTCTAATCAATAAATAAATATTATTATAAAGGTTTTTTGAAAAATTCCGCTTTCGCGAAAGCGGAATCAAACTATCTTTACACAATAAAAAAAAGCCATGAAGAAGCAAGAAATCATAGAACGTTTTATAAGTTACATCACCATCGATACGGAGTCAGACCCTAATAGTGATACGACACCTAGTAGTGAAAAGCAGTGGGATCTTGCACGCAAATTACATCAAGAGCTTATAGATATGGGAATGAGCGATGTGACTATAGATGAGAATGCTTACATAATGGCTACTCTACCTTCTAATGTTGATCATGAAACGCCTACCATAGGTTTTATCTCGCACTTTGATAGCACTCCAGATTTTACTGGTAAGGATGTAAAACCTCAAATTATAGAAGATTATGATGGAGGAGATATCCCTTTAAAAGGGTCTGATCTTGTTTTATCACCAGAATATTTTGACGATTTAAAACAATACAAAGGGCAAACGATTATTACAACAGACGGTACTACCCTACTAGCGGCAGACGATAAAGCTGGAATTACTGAAATAATGACTGCTATGAAGCACATGCTCGATAATCCAGAAATTAAACACGGTGCAATTAAAGTAGGTTTTACACCAGATGAAGAAATAGGTCGCGGCGCACATAAATTTGATGTAGAGAAATTTGGTGCAGACTGGGCTTACACAATGGATGGTAGTCAGATAGGAGAACTGGAATATGAAAATTTCAATGCTGCTGGTGCGGTAGTAACTTTTTATGGTAAAATAGTTCACCCAGGATATGCCAAAGGAAAAATGATTAACTCCATGTACGTAGCTCAGGAGTTTATCGATTCTTTGCCTAGAATGGAAACTCCAGAACATACAGAGGAATACCAAGGATTCTTTCACCTACATAATATGAAAGGAGCTGTAGAAAAATCAGAATTACAGTATATTATTAGAGATCATGATAAAGGACATTTTGAAGCACGTAAAGAGGTAATGCAAAACCTTGTAAACACTCTTAATGAGCAATATGATCGCGAGGCAGTAAGTATAGAGATTAAGGATCAATACTTCAACATGCGTGAAAAAGTAGAACCAGTAATGCATATAGTAGACGTTGCAGAGCAGGCAATGAAAGACTTAGGCATTACACCTCTTATTAAACCTATACGAGGTGGTACAGATGGATCTCAATTAAGTTACATGGGATTACCGTGTCCTAATATATTTGCTGGTGGTCATAATTTTCACGGTCCTTATGAATATGTCCCAGTAGAAAGCATGATAAAAGCTACAGAGGTAATAGTAAAAATAGCAGAATTAGTTGCTCAAGAAAAGTAAACATGATCAAATATTCATTGACCATAGTATTAACCATTGGTTTATTCACAGCAGCCATTGCTCAAGAAAAGAGCTGGCTAGATAACAATAGAAAAGTGGTAACCGATTCTACAGCAGCAGTCTTTTATCAAATTAAAGAAGCAGATGCATCTATAGGTTTAATAAAAGAGGAAACTTATTACAAGCAGAATGATCAGTTATTTTCAAAAGGTTATTTGGAAATAAGAACCGATTATAGAACTGGCACCTGGCAATGGTTTTATAGTAATGGTAATAAGATGAGGCAACATACTTATTCTAGTGATCGAATAGTAGGTTTTCAATCTGTTTATGATTCCACTGGAACCTTGCTAGAAAACTATGCCTTAAGTAAATCTAGTGAAGAAGGTGTACCATGTTATTATAAATATAAAAAAG
This sequence comes from Nonlabens sp., assembly GCF_039941875.1. Lineage (GTDB taxonomy): Bacteria > Bacteroidota > Bacteroidia > Flavobacteriales > Flavobacteriaceae > Nonlabens. Next base: position 108,375 of record NZ_JBDVDQ010000016.1, read on the forward strand.
AGCTAGATGGTAGTGTCTATATCAAAGATGGGAATGGAGTTTTTAATGGTCCATACAAAGGCGACAGTAAGGTAATAGATAGTCTGAGTGGCAATTATAAAAATCAAAAAGCTAGTGGTTTATGGAAAGCGTACAAAAACAATATCTTAGTTTATGAAGAAATATACGAAGATGGGGTTCCAAAATCTGGAAAAAGCTATCACAATGGAAAAAGTTACACGTATGATTCCTATTCTCAAAGTGCTCAACCTTTGATGAATTCTAAAAAATTCATGCGTAAGTTACAGATACACATAAGTCATTATTATGATTTAATAAAACTCAACAATAACGATTACAGCACTAATATGAGCATACTTTTTATGATCGATACAGAAGGTAATGTAAGCGATATTAAAATAAAGGATGGAATGGGTAAAGGACCTGATGAAATGGCAATTAGAGGTCTACTCAGTATGGATGTAAAATGGAAACCAGCTCAAGTAAGAGGCATACCAGTACAATCTTATGTTAGAATACCTTTTTCTATGGAGAGTAGAGAATGTGGTGATTGTTAGACCTATTAACTTTTACTACAACTTTCTTTAGTTCGTGAAAGAAAAAAAAATCATCAATAAACACAAAAAATGCCCAGTTTACATCTTTCTACTACTATAAACGCTCCCATAGAATTGGTCTTTGATCTAGCTAGAAGTATAGACTTGCACATGTTATCGCTAGAACACACAAATGAGCGTGCAGTTGCAGGAAGAATGATTGGGCTAGTAGAAAAAGGAGAAACGGTCACCTGGAGAGCAAAGCACTTAGGTTTTACTCAAGAACTGACTAGTTTAATTACAGATGTAGAACCACACAAATATTTTGCAGATCAACTAGTAAAAGGAGCTTTTAAGCATTTTAAACATGAACATTTTTTTGAACAACAAGAAGATGGCTCTACACTCATGAAGGATATATTTGATTATACCTCACCTCTAGGTGTATTAGGTAAAATAGTTGATGCTCTATTTCTGAAAAACTATATGATCAGACTGTTAGAACAAAGGAACAAAACCTTAAAAGAAGTGGCAGAAAACGGTACATGGAAAGAGTTGCCTGGAATGGAAAAGCACTTATAACTATTACAGGTATTAAATACAGCGTATAAAAAAACCCTTGATCTCTCAAGGGTTTTATAAATGAACATAAACTGTTCTTAGTTTTCTTTAGTAATCACTGTCTCAGATAATTTCTTTGTCAGCTCTACAGATATTGCAGATCTTTCAAAAGTAATTTTACCGGCACCTGTTTCAATCAAAACGGTTCCTTTTTCAGGATTAATTTGATTTACTTTACCGTGTATACCGCTAGTAGTAATTACTTTGGTACCCACTTTAAGTGATTCTGCAAAAGTTTTTTCTTCTTTACGCTTTTGTGCTTGTGGTCTCATGATCAAAAAATAGAACACTCCGATGATAAGCAGGTAAGGCGCAAAGTTTATAATGGTATTCATGTCCATAATAAAAAATCCTTATGCGTTAGGCGTACCAGCCTTAGCCTTAGGATTTACAAAACCTTTGATACGGATAGACTCAGTACCAGATTCTGTATTTGCCTTAATAGTAACTGTTTTAGTCTGTGCATTAGGTTTACCATTAGTATTAAATTTTACTAACATCGTACCTTCAGCACCAGGAGCGATAGGCTCTTTAGACCAAGTAGGAACTGTACAACCACAAGATCCTTTTGCGTTTACAACGATTAGTGGAGCACTTCCCGTGTTTGTAAACTTATATTCATGCTCAACTACTGCACCTTCTTCCACAGTACCGAAATCAAATTCAGTTTCAGCAAAAGTCATTTCTGGATAGTCACCAGCAACTTCTTTGCTTGCAGCTGCAGCAGTAAGGTTTGCTTCATCGATTGTTGCAGATTGTGCTTTTTCGTTACAGCTAGTTAAAGCCATTGTAGCTACAGCAGCTACCATCAAAACTAATTTTTTCATCATGTTTTATTTTAATAATTTCTAAAAAATGTAAAGCAAATGTAATTAAAAACATGTTTTAATCCAACGCTATTAACTTAACCTTACATTAAACCTCTACCCATTTTATGTAGCTGATCGTTTTTCTCAAATTCCTTAAGTAGATTATCTAGAATACCGTTGATAAAATTAGCACTTTTAGGAGAGCTGTAATCTTTGGCAATCTCTAGATATTCATTGATAGTAACCTTAACCGGTATGTCTGAGAAATATAAAAACTCAGCTTGTGCCATCATAATCAACACCAAATCTATTTGAGCTATACGTTCTTTATCCCAGTTAGGTGTTTTACCTTCTATACGAGCAGATAGCTCATTAATGTTTAGCAACGTCTTTCTAAAAAGATTCATTGTAAACTTTGCGTCTTCTTGATCTTTAAATAATGGTGGCAAAACAACATCTTTTGAAGGTTTAATTTTACGCATGAATTGAATCATGGTAGAATTAACTAGTGGAAAATCATCGGTCCATGTGATGTTAATGTCTTCTAGGTAATCTAAAAGCTCATCACTAGGCGCGATAATATCTTCGTAGATGTAGGTTAAGAATTTTAGATCCTTTTTAAGAGAAGGCTCTTCGTCCATAGAATAAACGACAAAAGTCTTGCTTTCTTGAATTTTAAAATAAAGGTTTTCTACGTACTTAGAATCAAGATGCCATGGATCTAGATCACGCTGTTGTAACGCCTCTTTAAGCGCCTCGCTCTCTCTTAATTGTAATAAAATTTTATTATCAATGAAGTGTCTTGACGGATTTTCTTCTACATTAGAAGAAAGCAATCTCTTTTGCTTTTTACCATGTCTTTCTACAGCCTCTTCATGAATTTTAACCAGCAGTTGTGCCATGTATAAAAACAGCGTGTATGATTGCGTCATACTAGTGTTGATAAACTTTTCAAGGTCTTTTAAATCGTCTGGATTTTGACGTTGAAAAGAAAAAACTGCTTGCATTACTTTGATGCGCAATTGTCTTCTGGTAAGCATAAGAACGTTTTATTTATTACTCTAGCGATCTATTTTTTATGATAGCTTTCGCGAAAGCGGAATTATAATAACTATTAACCTCGTTTCTACTTCTAAAAACGAGGCAAAAATACTGTTTTAAAGTGAACTAGTAAACTAGCTGCTCTTGTTTTCTAGCTGCAATACGAGCTTGTGCTATCTCTAAAGCTGCTTTATGAGTACTCACGCCAGTTTCTTTGGCACGATTCAAAATTTCTATAGTAGTCGTATAAATATTTTCAGTTTTTCTCATGATTTCAGAACGGTCATACCCTTCTAACTCTGCATAAACATTTATAATCCCACCTGCATTAATTAAAAAGTCTGGAGCATAAACAATTCCTTTGTTTTGAAGTAGCATACCATGCTTTACCTCATCTGCAAGTTGATTATTTGCGGCACCAGCAATAATAGATGCTTGTAATTTATTAATAGAAGTGTCATTTATAGTAGCTCCTAATGCACAAGGAGCATAAATATCCATTTGCTCTGCATGTAAATCGTTACCTCCATAAATAGTCACACCATATTTATCTCTAACCTCTTCTAGTCTGTCCTGATTTATATCAGAAACAACAACATCTGCGCCTTCTTGAGTTAGATATTCTACTAGAGTTTCCCCTACGTTACCTATTCCTTCTACATAGATTTTTTTATCTTCTAGTACATCGCTGCCGTACTTAAACTGTGCAGCTGCTTTCATACCCATAAAAACACCGTAAGCTGTAATAGGAGAAGGATTTCCTGCACCACCTTTTTCTTGAGATATACCAGTTACATATGGCGTAACCTCACGCACTGTATCCATATCTTCGGTAGCCATACCTACATCTTCGGCAGTGATGTAACGACCGCTTAATGAATGTACAAATTCACCAAACTTGCGCATTAACTCAGGTGTTTTTTGAGTTTTTGCATCCCCTATAATAACGGCTTTTCCACCACCTAGATTTAATCCAGTAATGGCACTCTTAAAGGTCATACCTCTAGAAAGTCTTAAAACATCATTAAGTGCCGCCCATTCATTTTCATATTGCCACATGCGCGTACCACCTAATGCTGGACCTAATACTGTATTATGAATACCGATAATGGCTTTCAGTCCTGTATCTTTGTCGTTACAAAAAACGATTTGCTCGTGACCATCAAATGACACCTGACCGAAGACAGGATCCTGACGAACTAATTTTTCTAAAGAATCAAATTCTTGAGGCATAAAAAGAAATTTATTGACTTTTAAAAGTTGTTATTAAAAAGCGTGCAAAAATAACTTGATTTTAGGGATTAGGCAATTTACCATGCTTAATTTACGAACTGATTAAAAAAATAATTTCCCATAGGGAATTTGTAAGTAAATGAAAGAACTTAAAAAACTAAATGTACTGTTTGCAAAGTACAAATGGCAATTTATAGGAGGTGTTATAGTCACCATTATATCTCGTTATTTATCCTTGTATTTACCTAAATATGTAGGTAAAATTATTAACCTTCTTAACGATTATGATAAGGGTTTAATTACGGATAAAGAAGGGATGAAAGACGATCTCATTTTATACATCTTAATTATTTTAGGATCTACCCTTCTCGCCGCGGTACTTACTTTTGTAATGAGACAGTTGATAATAGTTGTTTCCAGGCACCTAGAATACGACCTTAAAAATATAGTCTATCAACAGTACCAGCGTCTATCTCTAGGCTTTTATAAACAAAACCGTACAGGAGATTTAATGAATCGTATAAGTGAAGATGTTTCTAAAGTACGCATGTACATGGGACCTGCCATCATGTACAGTATAAACATGATTACTTTATTTGCCGTTGTTATACCTGCGATGATAGAGACTGCTCCTACTCTAGCTATTTACACGATTATACCGTTACCTATTTTATCAGTAGCGATTTACGTAATAAGTAGAGAGATCAACAAGCGAGCTACACTGGTACAACAATATTTATCAAATTTAAATACCATCTCACAAGAAGCTTTTAGTGGAATATCTGTTATTAAGGCTTATAATCTTGCTCCACAAATGAATGAGCAGTTTACACAAGTAGCTAACGACAGTAAGGATAAAAATATAGATCTAGCCCGAATACAAGCGCTATTCTTTCCGTTAATGGTACTACTTATAGGACTTAGTAATATAATGGTCATATATATAGGTGGTAACCAAGTTATAGAAGGAACTATAGATGTAGGTACGATACCAGAATTTTTAATCTATGTAAACATGCTTACCTGGCCAGTTGCCATCGTAGGGTGGGTTACTAACATGATACAGCAAGCTGAGGCTTCTCAAAAAAGAATTAACGAGTTCTTAGATATAGATCCAGCAATTAAAAATCTTAATGAGTCGCCTACACCTATTAAAGGTAATATCTCATTTAAGAATGTAAACTTTACTTATGAAGATACTAACATTCATGCTTTAAAGAATGTATCATTTGAAATAGAATCTGGAAAAACACTAGCCATTTTAGGAAAAACTGGTAGTGGTAAATCTACTATCCTAGAATTAATAGGTAGACTTTATGATATAGATAACGGCTCTCTAACCGTAGACGGTACTGAGATCAATCAGCTTAATTTAAACGACCTAAGAAACTCCATAGGTTATGTACCACAAGACGCATTCTTATTCTCTGATTCCATAGGTAAGAACATAGCATTCGGTAAAAAAGATGCCAGCCAGGAAGAGATAGAAGCTGCTGCAAAAAATGCTGTTGTACATAAGAATATAACCAACTTTACTAAGGGTTATGAAACCGTGTTAGGAGAACGAGGTATTACTTTAAGTGGTGGACAGAAACAACGCGTTTCCATCGCAAGGGCAATTATTAAAAAACCACAGATTTTATTATTCGACGACTGCTTAAGCGCCGTAGACACAGAGACCGAAGAAAAGATACTGAACAATCTTAAAAAGGTAACTAAAGATACGACTACGGTAATTGTAAGTCATCGTGTGAGTAGTGCAAAAAATGCAGATCAAATAATCGTACTAGAAGATGGTAACATTATAGAACACGGTAATCATGAATCTCTACTAGCAAATGAAGGTTATTATGCAGATCTATATGCAAATCAAATGCTACAAGAAGATTAATCATACAAAAAATATCGCATACAATTAACTATATCACAGTTGCTTATGATATTAATTATCGATTATCTTTTCTATTAGACATTTTTTTCTATTTTTGGTAAGATATAACACTACTTAAAGAACATGAGCGATCGAGATTACCAAGAGCAAGAAGAGATATTTTCAAAAGTAGTACGAGCAGGAAGACGTACCTATTTCTTTGACGTAAGAGCCACTAAGGCAGACGATTATTACTTAACTATTACTGAAAGTAAGAAATTCACTAATGATGATGGTAGTTTTCACTTTAAGAAACATAAAATCTATCTTTATAAAGAAGATTTTCAAGAATTCGGAGACACGCTCAAAGAGATCACCGACTTTATTATAGATAAAAAAGGTGGTGAAGTTATATCTGACCGCCATCAATCTGATTACAAAAGAGAAGAGGCAGCAGCACCTATCGCAACAGAGACCGCTACTGTAAACCCTACTGAAAGTTTTACCGACATCAGTTTTGATGACATATAAGTAAACAATTAAAATTATCACAAAGCCTTTCTATATGAGAGGCTTTTTTTATTTTTATATCCCACGCATTCTTTGATGCACCAAGTACGATTACCTCACGATTAAAATTACACCATGAAACAAACGATGTTGCTATTGTTGGTTCTCGCTTTCGCGAAAGCGTTACCAGCACAAACTATTGTAGATCCTACTCTAGATTATTATTTACCACAAAATGTTTCTTATAATCCAGACATTCCTACACCACAAGAAATCATAGGTTATGTACCAGGAAAATGGCATGTATCTCATGATAAATTAGCTCAATACATGATGGTGCTGGCAGATAAATCTGACCGTTTTACTATTGAAAATCGTGGCAAAACCTATGAAGACCGACCTTTATACTTACTAACAGTAACTAGTGTTGAGAATCAAAAAAACATAGAACAAATAAGAACAGACCATGTTGCTGCTACAGATAAAGATGCCGTGGACAACACAAACGCACCAATAGTCGTTTATCAAGGTTTTTCTATTCATGGAAACGAACCTAGTGGTTCTAACGCCTCTCTACTTCTAGCCTATCATCTAGCTGCTGCACAAGGTCCAGAAATAGAGGCACTTTTAAAAAACACCGTTATACTCCTAGATCCTAGTTTAAATCCTGATGGATTACAACGATTTGCTACTTGGGTTAATCAAAATAAAAGTGACAACGTAAATCCAGACACCTACGACAGAGAATACAATGAAACATGGCCTGGTGGACGTACTAATCATTACTGGTTTGATATGAATCGTGACTGGTTACCGGTTCAATTACCAGAATCGCAAGCACGCATTGAGACTTTTCATAAATGGTTACCTAATATCTTAACAGATCATCATGAAATGGGAACTAACTCCACATTCTTTTTTCAGCCTGGAATACCGTCTAGAACACATCCTTTAACTCCTGCGATGAATCAAAAACTGACTCGTGAAATAGGAAATTACCTTGCCGAAGGTTTTGATAAAATAGGATCGCTTTATTACACAGAAGAAGATTATGACGATTTCTACTACGGTAAGGGATCTACTTTTCCAGATATTAATGGTTCTATAGGTATTTTATTTGAGCAAGCCAGCTCTCGCGGTCATGCTCAAAACTCTGATAACGGAGTGCTAACCTTTCCATTTACCATAAGAAATCAATTCACAGCAGCTTTGAGCACCTTAAAAGCAGCAACTAATAAACGTAAAGAAATACTCGATTATCAAAATCAATTTTATAAAGATGCGAGGAAAGAAACTGGTAATGGTAATCTTAATTTCGATAACGGCGACGCGATCATTTTTGGTGATTACACAGATGCTGGTCGCACCGATGCGCTCGCTGAGATTTTAAAAAGGCACAAAATTAAAATCGAACCATTACATGCAGATAGAGTTATAGAAGGAAAAGCATTCAAACAAGGTTATGCTTATCGCGTTCCTAAAAATCAAAAGAATTCTAGACTAATAAAAGCCATGTTTGAAAAACGCACTAATTTTCAAGACAGCTTGTTCTATGATATTAGTGCCTGGACGTTTCCTTTGGCTTTTGATATGGATTATGTAGATGGTAAACATATTAAAATGCAGGCACCTTCAGCTGGAGCAAATAGCCGAATTAATTTAATAAGTCTATCTTCATACGCGTATCTTTTAAAATGGAATGAATTTTACACTCCTAAAGCTTTAAATCTATTGCTATCTAAAGGAATAAGAGCCAAAGTAGCCATGAAACCTTTTAATGTAAATAATACTCAGTACGATTATGGGACCATCATGATACCTGCCGAAGGTCAAACCATGACATCTGAAGAAATGGTTTCCTTATTTAAGGAAATACAATCCAAAACAGAAATCACCTTTCATAATGTAAAAACAGGCCTCACCGAAGGAATCGATTTAGGATCGCGTCAGTTTAGAGATATTAAACAACCTGAGATTGCAGTTCTTGTAGGTGAAGGTATCAACCCATCTGACGCTGGAGAGATCTGGCATTTAATGGATCAGCAATATGATATTCCTATTACAAAAATTGATCTAGCAGATATTAATCGTAAAGATTTATCTCGTTACAATACGATTATTGTCCCAACGACTTATGGCAGCCCAGAAAATGAGGTGATCGACCAATTAAAAACATGGACTCGCAATGGCGGTACTTTAATAGGTTATCGCAGTGCATTAAGATGGATGAGTAGTTCTAAATTGCTACCTCTTAAATTCAAAAAAACAGAAAACCCTGCAAACAATATCACCTTTGAGCAACGTCGTGATCACAGCGGTGCACAACGTATAGGTGGAGCTATTTTTGAAACGAAATTAGACCGCTCTCACCCTATTGCTTTTGGTTTTAAAGACGACCAGTTGCCCATGTTTAGAAACACAACTTTATTTGTAGAGCCACACAAAGACAGTTACCGCAACCCTATTAAGTATACGGACAACCCTTTAATGAGCGGCTATATTTCTGGTATAAATCTGGAGGCAGTAAAAAACACAGTACCGTTTCAGCATAATAATTATGGACGTGGTGACGTGATAGGTTTCACAGATAATACTCAGTTTAGAGCATTCTGGTACGGAACAAATAAATTATTAATGAACGCTATTTTCTTTGCTGAGCAAATGTAAATTTTAGATTCTAGCTCCATAAAAAAAATGCTTCTGAAATAATCTTTCAGAAGCATTTTTTTATGGAAAATTTCTAGTTTACGTTTGGTCCTCTATAAGGATTCATTATCCTACTCGATCGCCATTCTTTGCCTGAGCATTAGGTTGTAAAAGGATAACATCTTTATCATCTCCCACCACACCTAGAACTAGGCATTCACTCATAAAGTTGGCTATTTGCTTTTTAGGAAAATTAACCACCGCAATAACCTGTTTACCTACTAGGTCTTTTTTATCATATCGCTTAGTAATTTGTGCACTGGTCTTTTTAACACCTAAATCACCAAAATCAATTTGCAATTGATATGCTGGATTACGCGCTTCTGGAAAATCACTCACTGTCATTACCGTTCCTACACGCATGTCTACTTTTTCAAAATCACCCCAAGAGATTTCCATTAATTCATTTTTAATTTTTGTATCATTTCTGGAGAGATATATTCATCTGCTCCATAAGCATTTACTAGCAATCCTTTCTCACCTGTTTTACACTCTAGAACGTAAAGTATTGTATTATCGCCAGTACTGCTCATTCCTTCAAATCTATAAAATTTCACTACTTCTATCTCGCCTGCTTTCCATTGTTTTTTCAAATCTTTAGATTGCACTCCATCTTCTACCAGGTCAAAGTTTACTGTAAAACCTTCTTTTTGTAAGTCTTCTATCGCTTCTGAGAGCGTATTGTATCCGTTTTTCATAGTTTTTATTTTCAATTTAAATAAAACAATTCCGTTAGAAGAAGGTTTAAAATAAGTTTAGGAAAAGAAAAATGATGGTTATTGGTCTCGCTTTCGCGAAAGCGTAACAAAAATCATACTTTTACTACTAATAAATAAAAACTATCATGTCCTTAACCCCATCTACCATGCTACCGTTAGGAACAACGGCACCAGATTTTACCCTACTAGACACCGTAAGTGGTGACATGATCCACTTGCAAGATCAAAAAGGAGCAAGGGGTACGGTGGTTATGTTTATATGCAATCACTGTCCGTTTGTAATTCATGTAAATGAAGAACTGGTAAGAATAGCAAATGATTATAGGGTTACAGGTTTTAACTTTATCGCGATCTCTAGTAATGATGTCGTTAACTATCCACAAGATGGGCCAGATCGCATGAATCAACATGCTGATGAGAACGACTACCCATTTCCTTATTTATATGATGAAACGCAAGAAGTAGCGAGAGCATATAACGCCGCGTGTACACCAGATTTTTATTTATTTGACGACCGATTAAAGTTAGTATATCGAGGCCAGCTAGACGACTCTAGACCTGGAAACGGAATACCACTTACCGGCAGATCATTACGTGAATCAATGGACGCACTTTTGGGTAATAAAAAAGTTCCAGAGCCACAAAAACCAAGTATAGGTTGCAATATCAAGTGGAAATAATTGAAAGATGAAGTAGTCGCTATTTTAAACGATAAAGAGTAATTTAGCAACTTATAAAATTACCGTTTATGTTCTCACTTAAAGTGATCTGGAATCCGTTAGAAGGGCTTGATTTAGGCTTTTTTACATTGCATTTTTATAGCCTTTCTTATGTTATCGCATTTGTCTTAGGATGGTACATTATCAAACCTATCTTTAAAAGAGATGGTGTGAGTGTAGAAAAACTAGATCCGCTATTTATGTACACGGTAATAGGCTGTCTACTAGGTGCACGATTAGGCCACTATTTATTTTATGAGCCATCTACCTTTTTCTCAGACCCATTGAGAGTATTCTTACCATTTGAGACATCTCCATTTAAATGGACCGGTTTTGCAGGTATGGCGAGTCATGGAGCAGCTATAGGTATTATTATCGCTATGTTCTTTTACAGCCGCAAGCATTTAAAGAAAAACATGTTATGGATACTGGACCGTATCGTGGTACCTACAGCTATAGGAGGTACTTTTGTACGTTTAGGTAACCTTATGAATAGTGAGATAAATGGAAAGCCTAGCGGCGACTTTTTTGCTGGTTTCAAATTTGTACGCGACACGAGTGATGATAATGTGAGAGCTGCATTACAGCAAACTAAAATATTAGATACCGATAAGGCTATTGACGCACTGGTAAACAACCCTCAATATGCAGATGCATTAGAAGCTATACCTTACAAACACCCTGCACAGCTGTATGAAGCAATTTGTTATGTAGGCGTTTTTATAATTCTTTACCTAGTCTACTGGAAAACAGATAAGCGCAATAAACTAGGGTATATCTTAGGGTTATTCTTTGTATTACTATTTACAGTAAGACTACTTATTGAAACGGTAAAAGAACCACAAACAGATACCGATGCTTTTGAACTTATAGGCATGCACTTTAATACTGGTCAGCTTTTAAGTGTTCCATTTATTCTATTGGGTCTATTTCTTATGTTCCGACCAGATGGTATGTTTGAAAAGAAAAGTGATGCGTAAACTGTTTTTAAGCACATTAATCTTAACCTGTCTCTTGCACAGTTGCAAACCTGATCAAGAGGCAGAAATGAGAGCTCGTGACTGGTCTTTTAAGAACGAGGCACAAGCAGTGCTTATTAATAAAGAAAATGACACTCTACAGCAATTAAAGCTAGAACTAGCCGATACTGATTACACCATACAACTAGGTATGATGTATAGAGAACAGCTTACTGAAGATCAAGGAATGCTTTTTGTTTTTAGTGATGCTAGACCGCGATTTTTCTATATGAAAAACACAGACGTACCTCTAGACATTATCTACATAACTGCAGATAATCGCATAGACAGTTACCATACTAACGCCGTACCTAAAGACGAGACTTTATTAAAAAGTAAAGGTGACGCACAATACGTACTCGAGGTAAAAGCGGGCATGGTGGAGAAATGGAGCCTTAAAGAAGGAGATCTTTTCAAGTGGCAAGAAATCAATTAAAACTTTTCATTATCATATAAAAAAATGCCTCTCCAATTGAGAGGCATTTTTTTTGAGTTTGATGTTGTTAAGGGTTTCGCTTTCGCGAAAGAGAAACACAAATAAAGAATAATTACTACTTATACAAAACCTCTTCTTAACAACTGAAATCTGTCTTAGGATTGTGTGTTCTAAAAACATTCCTCTTAATATTATATACACTACAAATGTTATATTGAACAAATGCGCATTACAAACGCGCGCGACGTGGAGGATTCTTCAATATTCCATTTCAATGCGGTTTATTAACAAGTCATTGACAATCTTAACTTCTGGATGAAGCTCAATTTTAAAAATTGTTACATCTTTAAAGTACTTTTCCTCTATTGAATTATAATAGCTTCTTTCTACCGGTAATAAAACAGGACTGTACTCCTTGTTATGCATCAAATTTAATGTATGATAATTTAACCATTTATCTATAGGCTCATGAATTATGAAATAACTTTTTTCAAAAGATTTCATTGAAATGGGATCTAATTCATTAAAATAATTATCAGAAATAATTATGTCATTAAACTTAATCTTCATTTTATTAATAATAATGGTATCATTTAGGTTAAAAACATCTCTAGGTACAAAGCGAATAGGTCCATTTAACGATACTGAATTAGGAAACTCAAAAAAAGTCTTAATAGTTAAATGATCTTTTGGTTTGATGTTTAATCTACTAATAACTTCTTCATATACAGCATTTTTATCATTCTCTTGAGTATTACCTTTTTTAAAACAAAATAACAATACAATAAAAATGAAAAATTTTATTTTAATCATAACTTTTTATTAATTTTTGAAATTGCTTCACTTGGTCTAAATGCTGAAGGATTATCAGTACCCTTATTAAAATGAAGAAAACCTGATCTATAATCTGAACGATGCGGCAGTTCCATTTCACCTCTAAAAATATTTATTAAATCAACTGTATCTCCAGTTTGTCGTCCATTTACTGAACTTGGATCTCTCAAACCTCCAACAGCATGTCCAATAAATTCATGCTCTACTAATCTTCCAAGATTAAACATTCTTTTTGAAAAATTTCCAGTCTCTGAAACCCAACTTCCTAATGCATTTTGTCCATCAAAATCAGCTAAATCAACGTAGGCTGTTTTAGTTTCCATATTAGTTGAACCGTACCCTATAGGATTACTAACGTTAACGGTCTGACCTGCAACTGTGACAGAACTATCTTCTGATCCAATATTATAGCCAAATACTAATTTCCCTTCAGAAGTACTTCCATTCTTTAATTCCCCTGCTGGCGCTCGTGCTAGTTTGCAACTAGTACCGTACAGAGTGAAGACATAAATATAATAAATCATAGAAATCTTTAGACCTCAAAGGTTTCTTATTTTCTTTTAAAAATTATTCTATTTTATTCAAACTCGGTATTCCCTAGAAACGAGTACGAGCGTTTGCGCAGTAAATCTATAATTAATTTCATAAAAAAGGAAAGTTGTTTCTAACTTTCCTTTTCCATGATTGTGCATATCACGAGCGAGACGCTTGCGCCAGTTGGCCAACTAGGGAGGTTTTAATCGCATTTTCTAATCTGAGAATCGACTAAATGGTAACAATTTTGAGTATCCTTTTTAATAAGCCAGGCAGAAATATCTCTAAAAGAAATAACAGATTTACCTACGTAATTACTCAAATCTATATTAAAATCAGTTTTAAATAATAAATCGTTTTGTTTATTGATTACTACAAATACAACATTATTGTTAATGACGGTTGAAAGTATGGCTTTTTCCTGATAATTATTCAATTCCATCAGATTAGCAATTTTACCTTGAGTGACTAAAATGTAATCATTTTCCTTAAAATCAACATACCAATTAAACTTGTTTTTATTGTTTTGACAGGTATCCTTTTTACCAATAATGTTCTCCAATTCTTTTATCAATTGTTCGTTCTTAAAAAAAACTAGATTCGAGTGTGTTGTTGAATTTTCCTTTTGAGCATAACAGAATAAAGTACAGAAGAAAATTAATACAAATATTTTGAAATTGAATGATCTCATAATTTAAGTTTTTTTTGTGCTGGAGCATCTATTATTATGGTATTTAATTCAAAACTTACTGAGTTCTTATCAAAGTCCTTATACTCATTTATAAACGGAGAATATATTTCAAATCTAGGTTTGAAACCTAGTCTTTTTTCGAAGATTCCTGCCGAAGAAATATCCAATGGTGATGGGGCTAAAAAAGGATCAGGATGAGAATGTACATGATGTAATAATATTTTATGCCTTTTGGATAAAATATTTATGCTATACTCTGCATTTGATTCAAAAGATGTGCTGATATATTTAATATCTGAAAACCAATTTGAATAAGAGTGTTCACTGTCCGAATTATCTGTAATAAATTCAAACAAAGCTTTGTTATCTTTTACTTTAGTAGTTTCTATATTTTGTATTTCCCTAATTGTTCCCTCATCATCAATATGTGTTGTATTTTCAATTTTATCTAAAACACCTTTCTCAACATTTATTGAATTTCCTGTTTCTTTACCTTCATAATCTAAAGCAATAAGTTTATCATGCTTATCATTTGTAGCCCTAATAAATGCAATTTTACCATTATCATCTATACCATAATCATCTTGTACTACTTCAGGAGCCATCCCAGTAGGATCGGTATACATCACAGGATTATTAAACGCATAAGCATACGACGACCATTCAGGCATTTTTTCCGCCAGTGGATCAACACTCATCCATATACTTAAACTAGGGTCATAATAACGTGCTCCATAATAATACATACCGGTCTCGCTGTCCAGTTCTTTACCGTTAAATTTGAACTCGGTCTGGTAATATGATATTGAGGTTTGCTCTGCCATGGTCTCTCCAAAGGGTAAGTTAAGAAAAAACTGGTACATATTACCGTTTACGTCTGTTAACGCATTTGTGGTACCTAAATGGTAAATAGGTTTTTAAAAGCTACAACTGCTAATTTGGTTTTTTAGGAAGTTTATTTCCTTTGATTCATCTTTTACTATTGTAAAATTGAACCATGTATCATCCTCGCCTTGATAATAGTCTATTTGATCTGACTTGTACTGCTTTGAATAGACTATTGAAGCTTCTGGAACACCACTCGAAAAAGCTTTCATAGGCAACGCAACTATACGTTTACCCTTACTAACAAAAGATATAGACTCAGAATTTAAGTTCTTAAACCTATCCTCATCTTCTTTTGTTTTCAGCTTCACATAAAGCATAGTCTCATCGCGGCATATTTGATCAATTTCAAAAATTATTTCATCCTGATTCGTAGAAACAGTAAGTTTTAATGAGCTATTTTCGAATGACTGACAAGAGACAATACTAACGCTTATAGTTATGATATTTAGGCTCAAGATTAACGCTCGTACCGAACATATTCGTTGTAGTACCATATAATTTAGTTATTTCAGATAAAGTAAAAACTTGGGGTTTTACATATATACCATTTTTTGAATATAAATAAGTAATTCCATCTTGACTTCTTCCGTAAAACACAGCGGAATTGGTATTTCCAAATATCACATTCGTTTCTCCTGCTGGCGCTTGTGCTAGTTTGCAACTACTACCATTACCGTACAGAGTTATAAACATAAATATAATAAATCATAGAAATCTTTAGACTTCAAAGGTTTCTTATTTATTTTTAAATTATTCTTATCTACTCCAACTATGTACTCGATAGAAACGAGCACCAGAGGTTTTGTAAACTTGCGATAGTAGTTTTATTGATTAATTAAAAGATTCTTAATTGTCAAAGAGAACAACGCCTAAAACGAATAGAAAATAAAAAATGCCTCTCCATTACAGAGAGGCATTTGTATTTAAGATTTTTAGTACTTGTTCCGCTTTCGCGAAAGCGATACTAGTATCTATATTTAATAGTTGATATACATCCAGCTTGCAATATCTTCAGCCTCTGCATCATTAAACTTAATTACATAGAAGTAAGTCCCTACTGGAAGTAATCCATCGCCAGAGGCTACTCCTGAATTAGGAATACCTGCAAACTCTACATAGTTGTTTGCTCTAGTTTCATAAACGACAGAACCTAATCTATTGAATACTTTCATTTCAAAGTTAGGAAACTGATCTAGTCCAGGAATAGAGAACGTATCATTAATACCATCATTGTTAGGAGAGAAACCTTCTGGAACTTCTACCTCACAAGTCATAACTATTAGAGTAAATGAACCTGTTGTAAAACAAGATGGATCTTGTACGTTAGATACTCTCACATAAATAATTTCTCCCATAGACTGATAAGAGTCTGGAGTAGAAATACTATTTGTATTTGCGTCTGCATCTGCTTGAGAAAGGAAGTAAGCTACATCAAATTCTGCTGCTGATTGTGCTCCTAGAATGATAGCGTCTTGTGCTGTAAGATCAAATAACTCTAGACCGTTAATAGCACCATCTACATCATCACAAGCTTCTATATCTGCTACTGCATTAAACACAGCAGATGAATAAACGATATCCAATTCTTCCACCACATAACAACCAGAAGCAAGATCTTGTACTCTAATAAACACGGTTTCATTTGCGCTTACATCATAAACACCTGGAGATACAATAGCATTTGTAGCAGCGTCTGCATCTAATTGTGTAGGGTAAACATCTATTGAAAACAAAGTTGTGTCTAGTCCATTAAGTGTTTGTGTATATCTAGAGGTTAAATCTATCGTAGCAGAACCAGTATTTTGACATACTATAATATCATTAGGTTGTGCAGTAGCTATTTCTGACGACACTTCTATACATACCGTTTCTGTGTAAGTACAACCGAAGCTATCTGTAAATATATAATCGTAACAATTTTGCCCAGCAACAGTAGGTGTTACTGTGATAACGTTACCGTTTGTTGCAGTAATATCTGCATTTGCTCCCCATACTTGAGAAACTTCCCCAGGAGTATATCTTTCTGCATCAGGCACAATTAATGGGTTAAAATTGATACCCCATTCAAAAATATAACCATTATCACTAGATAAATTATCTACAATTCTAAGGCACCATAATCCATTAAGAGATGTTCCTGCAAATGTAGAGAAAGGATCTTCTGCAAGATAATCTCCTGCAGGTAGTGTAGTGACTGCTCCCGAAGCTTGAAAAAGAGTTTGTGTAGCACTAGGCGCCTCAGTAAAATTATAAACAAATCCTACTCCAGGAGTTAAATCGGTATCTACATCGATAGGTACACCTAAAAATGTATTTCCACCACCACCGGTTTTTACATCAATTACTGCACCGTTAGGAGCCGTTAAAGTAATATCTAAATCTCCTAAATAACTATGTTCCATATTAATAAAGAAGCCTAATAAATCTGCCGCACTGTTAAGTGTTGCTCCAGGAGCAAACCCACTTACATCTATACAAGTTTCATAAAATGTAGTACCACTATCATCTGGTAAAAATGTAACACCTGAAACTGGAGGTGCAACTTGTGATGCAAATTCAGTTGCTACCACCATTCCCGTGATATCTGTAGATTCTCCAAAACAGATAGTAGTATCTGCTGCTGCAGTTCCAGTAAAGTCTGGTGTAGTTGATACTTGTATAACAATATCTTCTAATGATCTATCTCGACAACCGTCTGGTGCAGTAGCGACGAAGTCTATTCTATAAACACCTGGATCGTTAAAAGTCTGTTGTA
This sequence comes from Nonlabens sp., assembly GCF_039941875.1. Lineage (GTDB taxonomy): Bacteria > Bacteroidota > Bacteroidia > Flavobacteriales > Flavobacteriaceae > Nonlabens. The sequence goes on from NZ_JBDVDQ010000016.1 coordinate 126,296, forward strand.
AAGTAGTTCCTACTGCCTCTGTACCGTCAGGAAGTCTGAATTTATATGTTGCTCCAGCAGAATCATTTGAAAATGTAGCTGAACCAGTGAAGTCTACTACTTCTCCTTGACACAATCTAAGTATACCGTCTGCATCAATAGCAGGTACAGTAACTATATCAGTTGTAATAGTTTGACACGTATCAAAACATTCTACCGCAGCTTGCCATCCAGTAGATGTACCTGATCCATTAGAAATAAAAGTAAAAGTTAAACACCCTGAGGTATTTGTAGCACTTGCTAGAAGAGTTCCTGGAGATGTTGTCCCCTGAAAAACACCTAAAAAAGGAGCTGTATTACTATCTCCATCATAAGCAAGAAGAATATCACCGAACTGTGTGTCAAAAGAATTGAAAGTTACTCGCATAGCATCTGTTTCAAAAGGAGAACAGAAAGTAATCGTAAAACTTTCACTAACAGCATAATCACCTGTGACACCACCTGAATCTGTAAAGCTACCTGAACAAGTAACAAACTCACCGTCGGTCATAGGAAAGTCTTGTGCGGTTGAGAAGGCTGTAAAAAATAATATGCCTATACAACTAAGAATAAAGTTTTTCATAAATATAGTATTGCGTTTTGGATATGGTTATAACTAACTGCAAAATAATCAAATTCGTTAACCCATTATTAAGAAATTATAATTTCTATGAACTGTTTATCAAACAAACTTACACAAATAGATAAAACACGCATTTATTCGGTAGAACGCATAAAAAAACCGCTTGATATGATCAAGCGGTTTAAATAAATTATCAAAAAGATAGATTATAGTTCTTCTTTTTCAGGTTTTGGCTCTTTAGGAGTCAATTTTCCATTTGTTTTAGTCATAGTATCAAACATCACTGGTGTTGCAATGAACACAGATGAATATGTACCTACTATTACACCGATAATTAATGCTAACATAAATCCTTGTATAGACTCACCACCGAATATAAAGATAGCAAGTAATACAATTAATGTAGTTAAAGATGTATTTAATGTACGTGATATAGTACTACTGATAGCAGAGTTAACTGTTCTTGGGAATTCCCAATTAGTACGCTCATTGATAAATTCACGTATTCTATCAAATACAACCACGGTATCATTCAGTGAATAACCAATAACTGTTAATATTGCTGCAATAAATGCCTGATCTATTTCCATGTTAAATGGTAATACTTTGTATAATACGGAGAATGCACCTAATACGATAATAACATCATGGAATACAGCAGCTACTGCACCTAATGAGAATTGCCACTTACGGAAACGTATTAAGATATAAATAAATACCACTATAAGAGATCCTAAGATCGCATAAAGTGAACCTGTTAGAATATCATCTGCAATAGAAGCACCTACCTGGAAAGAAGATCTAATACCATGCTTCTTGTTTTCGTTACTTACATCAGCAAACTGAGCTTGTGACATATCACTTGGTAAATAAGGTTTAAGAATTTGATATAATTTATCTTCTATTTCCTGACTTACTTCACTATCATCTCTATCAATACCATACTTGGTACTAATTTTCAATTGATTTCCAGAACCATAAGTTTTTGCCTCAGCACTACCGAAGATGTCTTCAGAACTTAGTTGCTTTGTAATTTCTGTTGCATTAACATCTTGAGCAAAACCTACGATTACCGTACGTCCACCAGTAAAGTCAATACCCATATTCAACTTATTAGTTGCTAGAGACACTAAACTTCCTACCACTAAGAATGCAGAAATAATATAAGCTATCTTTCTCTTTTTCAAGAAATCTATATTTACATTTCTAAACCAGTTCTTTGTAATACCAGTAGAGAATCCTATAGTTTTTCCATTGTTTACATAACCATCAACAAATAATCTTGTTATAAAGATTGCAGTAAATAATGATGTAAGAATACCTATCATTAAAGTAGTAGCAAAACCTTGAATAGGTCCTGTTCCAAATACATAAAGAATAACAGCCGTTAAGAATGTAGTAACGTTTGCATCTAGAATAGAACTTAATGCGTTGTTGAAACCATCTTTTATACTATCTGCTTGTGATTTACCTTTTGCAAGTTCTTCACGTATTCTTTCAAAAATAAGTACGTTAGCATCTACCGATATACCTATAGTTAATACAATACCTGCAATACCAGGTAAAGTAAGAACTGCTTTAAGAGATGCCAGAGCACCAAATATGAATAGTATGTTTACTAAAAGAGCGATATCTGCATATAAACCTGCACGACCGTAATAGAAGAACATCCATACTAATACTAATAAAAGAGCAATACCAAATGACCATAGTCCGCTATCAATAGCTTCTTGACCTAATGATGGTCCGATCACGTCACTTTGAATAATTTCTGCTTTTGCAGGTAATTTACCAGCTCTAAGAACTGTTGCAAGATCTTTAGCCTCATCAATTGAGAAGTTACCAGAAATTTGAGTCTGTCCACCAGAAATAGCACCGTTAGTTACGTTAGGCGCACTGTATACTGTATTATCTAAAACTACAGATACTTGAGATTGGTTTTGATAAGCTTCAGCAGTCATATCTTCCCAGATCTTAGCACCTTCACCATTCATAGACATACTTACTACAGGTAGTCCAGAGTTACCATATTGCTGGCTTGCGTCTGTAATAACACCACCAGTAAGTGGCGCTTCATTTTGAGAGTTACCTTTTAATGCATATAAGTCAATAATTTCATAACCTAAACCTTCATTAAGTACAGGAAGTCCCCATGCAAATTTCACATTGCGCTGCTCTGCAGTTAACTTACCTCTAGCTTGTGGGTCATTGATATAACTATCAATTAAGTCTTTATCTTCTGCTTTGAAAGCTGCAAGTGCTCCATTAGGAGATTGAAACATTCTACTAAAGATAGGACTCTTATCAAAGTCTGCACTAGAAGGTCCATCTGTAGAAGCATCATCTTCATTTTCTTGATTTAATAAATCACCAAGACCAGCCTCAGTAGAATCTGTAGCTACTTCAGTTTGTGCTGCAAGATCGTCAGTTGCAACATCTTCTTTTTTAGACGCCGCGCTAGCTGCAAGCTTTGCTGCCCAGTAAGTATTTGCTTCGTTTAAATAAGAAGCAATTGCATTAGGTTGGTACACATGCCAAAACTCTAATTGTGCCGCTTTAGTAAGGATGTCCTTAATACGCTTTACATCAGTCTCACCAGGTAATTCAATAAGAATACGACCAGAAGTACCTAATTGTTGTAAGTTAGGTTGTGTAGTACCGAATTTATCGATACGCTTTCTTAGTACATCAAATGCACTAGTCATGTAATCTTTAAGCTCTTCTCTAAGAATAGGCTCTACATCAGAATTACTCATGTCAAATTCGATTCCACGAGTTTGCATTTCCTGATTTGCAAAAATATCTGGAGACGCAAGTTGTGCTCCATCTATATTATTAAATTCTTCAATAAAATAGTTAAAGTAGTCATCCTGACCATCTTTAATTCTTTCATCTGCTGCATCTAGCGCTCTATTGAAATTAGGATCGGTAGAATCGTCTGCCATTCCTGTTAATAGATCACGTACAGATACTTGAAGAATTACGTTAATACCACCTTTAAGGTCAAGTCCTTTCTTAAGTTCTTGATTCTTTGCGTCAGCATAAGTTGTAAATCCGCCCCATACATCTTGTGATGCTACAGAGTCTAAATAATGTTTTTGAGCCTCGCTCTTTAATGAAGATGCGTTTACAGCACTTTCATCTACTTTAGAACTAGAATAAACATCAGCATCACCTTCTACTTTATTAGTAATAAACGTGTAGGTAAGCTGGTAAATACTAGCTATTGCAAAAATGATCGCGAAAAAACGGATCAATCCTTTATTTTGCATGTTGTTATATTTTTAGGTTAAATTTAAAAGTCGGCAAATATGAGATTTACCTTTTATATGGACAATTCATTTGTCCTTTAAAAACGAAATATTTATCATTATTAGAATGATAATCTTTCTTAGACACACATTATTACATGAATATCTAATTATGTAGAATAAACTGATTAACAACCAGACCTAAGAAATAGGGCCTGCTCGTACTTCTGGAATTTTATAAGTAGAATCATTAAAAGCAAATAAGACATTGCCTCTAACTTTTACTGCTATCGCAGTTAACTGATTACGGCTATCAATAGTAATAACAGGACTTACAAAGCCTAAAACTTGCGACCCTCTATTATAATCTTGTTTTAACTCAAAGTAACATTTGCCCTCATTATCAAATCCAGAAACAACATTTTCCTGAATTTCATAAACATCTATTTGATAATCTTTTGCGCTTTCTTTTACAGGTTCATTACCATAATCATTCAGTGCAGTTGCAACACTTGAAGCGTCTAAACTTGTAAATAATTGTTCTTTTACATTTTGAATAGCTAGATGACTATAATAAGACACTTTTAAAGACCCATTATCTAGACTAGAAATAGTTACATTTCTAGCCCCTAAACTCAATAATTGAGTCTTTACAGTTTCTATTGCTAGGTCTTTAGAAGAAGTGTTTTCACCTTGTATAAATGTAAGTAGAACCTCTTGATTAGGTACATCTACACTTTGTTGTTGTACAACAAAATAAGAGATTATAGCGATCAGTGCGCCTATGTACCATTTTACATTCACGTGCCAAATATAAAGAATTACATCTGCTTTTACACTAACCCTATTTATTTAAAGTCTAGCAGTAGCAAAAACCACATAACCTACTCATTTACAAATATTTACTTATCAATTAAAATAATATTACTTGTTCCGCTTTCGCGAAAGCGGAATACAGATAAACAAATGAAACACACATGAGCTTCTTAGAAAACACAAGGCATAAAAAAACCGCTCACATGGAGCGGTTTATATAATAATATGTATCTAATTTCTAGATAAGCGCGTTAGTAGCTTTTACACCTTCAGCACTTGCTTGCATAGCAGCTTTTTCAGCATCACTTAAGTTAATCTCTACGATCTTCTCGATACCATTTCTACCTAATACAACTGGCACACCGATACAAAGATCAGAAAGTCCATATTCACCATCTAATAAAGTACTACATGGGAATATTTTCTTCTGGTCACAAGCGATAGCCTGCACTAATCCAGATACAGCAGCACCTGGCGCATACCATGCACTTGTACCTAAAAGACCTGTAAGAGTTGCTCCACCTACTTTAGTAGCTTGAAGTACTTCTTCTAATCTTTCTTCAGATAAGAATTCACTTGCTGGCACAGAGTTACGAGTTGCAAGACGAGTTAATGGCACCATTCCTTTATCAGAGTGACCACCTATTACCATTCCATCTACGTCAGAGATCGGTGCTTCAAGAGCTTCGGCAAGACGGTATTTGAAACGAGCACTATCTAAAGCACCACCCATACCGATAATACGGTTTTTAGGTAATCCTGTTACTTTGTGTGCTAGGTAAGTCATGGTATCCATAGGATTAGAAACCACAATTAAGATAACGTCTGGAGAGTGCTTTACTAGACTTTCTGAAACAGACTTTACAATACCTGCATTAATACCTATTAATTCTTCACGAGTCATTCCTGGTTTACGTGGAATTCCTGATGTGATAACAGCGATATCGCTACCAGCAGTTTTTGAGTAATCATTTGTCGCTCCAGTAATTTTAGTATCAAAACCGTTTAATGATGCTGTTTGCATCAAGTCCATCGCTTTACCTTCGGCAAAACCTTCTTTGATATCTACTAATACTACTTCACTTGCAAAATTTTTAATTGCAATATACTCTGCACAACTAGCGCCTACTGCACCTGCTCCTACTACGGTAACTTTCATGTTATAATGATTTAATTTATAGTATAATTTAAGGCCTAAAAAGGCTCTAAGCAAAAATAAACAAAACGCCCATAATTAAAGACAAAGTAGCCTTAAAACTATGGACGTTAAGATCCCAAAAAAGGGTAATTAATGTTTAATCTGTTAAATTCTGAAAAATATAGATGCACTTGCCGTGTCATATTCCCCAAAACTATAATCTGCATTGATATTAAAAGCTCCCAAAGTCAATTTTGCACCTAATGTTCCTAAAACACCACTTACGTCGCTTTTTAATGATAAAGGATCTTCAACTGTACTAGAAACGGGAAAAATCACTGTGTTAGATCTAAAGGTGTAGGTACCTTTTAAATCTGTTGTAGAATTTCCTGAAACGTAATTAAGACCTCCATAAAAATTAAGAACTTTAAAATTTGTACTTGCTATAGCCGCAAAATTATAAGCATTAGTTTTAGTTTCTAATAACTGATCACTACCTTCTACTACAGCACCATCTTCAAAATCATAAGAGGCATCTAACCTCGTAAACGCTCCTAAAACAGAAACAGAAACTGGCAAATTATTAACACCATTTTCATCGGTAAAAAACTGTGTCAGTTCCCATTGTAAACCTACACCATAAAGACCTGTCTCTACCTCATCGGTTTCTATTTTTGGTATAAAACGAGCTTTCACCTCTAGACCAGCACCTAGACCTACTCCTACTTGAAAAAATGCTGACGGCACCACATCTAAACCTGTACTACCTATTCCTTGAGCTAGTGTAATAATGTCTTCTTGTAATAATAAATTTGAATTAGACTCTCTACTCCTTATTATTAAGGACTCATCTGGGTTATTTTCACCGAGAGCACTCGCTACTAACCTAGGTGTCGTACTACCATCACCAAAAGTTACCGAAATATTTGCTGAAGGATTACCTGTATTATTATAACTATCCTGTATGATACGTTCATACTCTAATGGATCTAGAACAAACGACTTCTTTTCATCTGGCGCAAAAGTACCTTGAGCTTTAATTTGTAATTTAAACTTTCCTGGCTTTAAAACCTTACCACTCTCGTACCACCCAGAAGCTAGATTATAAGTGAAGGCTTCAGCTGCTGGAGCCGTGTAAGAATTTGCATATTTATCTGCCGCCTCTACACCTGCAGCAAGAATATCAGAAAAGCCATTTTGCGCCTGCGATAAGCGCCCCAAACAACAAAGCACGATAATTACTATATTTCTATTCAGTTTCATATTCTTTAATTTAAACTATAACTAAATCACCCTTTAAAAAAAGTCGACCGTAAAAATACCCTTTAAAAACAAAACATAAAAAAAGCCCTCTATAAAAGAGAGCTTTTTTAAAATATCACGTACTTTATCTATGCATCAATATTTGCATAAATAGCATTTTTCTCTATAAACTCTCTACGCGGTGGCACCTCATCACCCATTAACATAGAGAACACACGGTCTGCCTCTGCAGGACTATCGATTGTAATCTGACGCAATGTTCTAAACTCAGGATTCATAGTAGTATCCCAAAGCTGATCTGCATTCATCTCACCTAATCCTTTATAACGTTGAATAGCTGCTCCACCACCGAAACTTTCTGCTATTTCATCACGATCTTTATCTGACCAAGCATAACGTTTTTTAGCACCTTTTTTCACAAGATATAATGGCGGCGTTGCTATATAAATATACCCTAGCTCTACTAACTCCTTCATGTAACGGAAGAAGAAAGTAAGAATTAAAGTTGCAATGTGAGAACCATCAATATCCGCATCACACATAATAACGATTTTATGGTAACGTAGTTTCTCAAGATTCAATGCTTTAGAATCTTCTTCAGTTCCTATAGTAACACCTAGAGCCGTATAGATATTACGAATCTCTTCATTTTCAAAAACCTTGTGCTGCATCGCTTTCTCTACATTAAGAATTTTACCTCTTAACGGCAGGATAGCTTGGAATTCACGGTCACGACCTTGTTTTGCCGTACCACCTGCAGAGTCTCCCTCAACAAGGAATACCTCACACAAAGTTGGATCAGTTTCAGAACAGTCAGAAAGTTTACCAGGTAAACCACCACCACTCATTACCGTTTTACGTTGCACCATCTCACGAGCTTTGCGCGCCGCATGACGTGCTTGAGCAGCAAGTATTACCTTTTGAACAATTATTTTTGCATCATTAGGGTGCTCTTCTAGATAACTTTCTAGCATTTGAGACACCGCTTGAGAAACAGCACTAGTCACCTCACGGTTACCTAATTTAGTTTTAGTCTGCCCTTCAAATTGTGGTTCTTGCACTTTTACAGAAACAATAGCAGTAAGTCCCTCACGGAAATCATCTCCTGCAATATCAAATTTTAATTTATCTAATAAACCAGAACCATCAGCATACTTCTTTAATGTAGAAGTAAGACCACGACGGAAACCAGCTAGATGCGTTCCTCCTTCATGCGTATTAATGTTATTCACGTAAGAATGTAGATTTTCAGAATAACTGTCGTTATAAATCATCGCTACCTCTACAGGAATACCATTTTTCTCACCTTCCATAGAAATAACATCTTCTATAATAGGCTGGCGAGTATCATCTAAGAAACGTATAAATTCTTTAAGACCTTCTTCTGACTGAAAAATTTCGGTAATATTATTTCCTTCTTCGTCTTGTCTTCTAGCATCAGTAAGGATAATTTTAATACCTTTATTTAGGAATGCAAGCTCACGCAGTCTATTTGCTAGAGTATCATAATTATACTCTGTGGTCTGTTGGAAAATAGAACGGTCTGGAGTAAAAGTTACATCAGTACCTCTTTTATCTGTATCACCTATTGCTTTAACAGGGTACATAGCCTTACCACGCTCATATTCTTGCTCCCATATTTTACCATCACGATAAACGGTTGCTTTTAAATGATCTGAAAGTGCATTTACACAACTCACACCTACACCGTGTAGTCCTCCAGAAACTTTATAAGAATCTTTATCAAACTTACCACCTGCACCGATTTTAGTCATTACCACTTGTAATGCCGACACTCCTTCTTTTTTATGAATCCCAACAGGAATACCACGACCATCGTCAGTCACAGTAATACTATTATTTTCATTTATCTGTACAGTAATATTATTACAATGTCCAGCAAGCGCTTCATCTATAGAATTATCAACCACTTCATAAACTAAGTGATGCAAACCTCTAACTCCTACATCTCCAATATACATGGATGGACGCATGCGCACATGCTCCATTCCTTCTAACGCCTGAATCTGATCTGCGCCGTAATTTTTATTATTTTCTTCGCTCATAAATACGTATGATTTTTACTGCTATATGCGTAATACACAAATATAAGAAACCACTAATGTTTATAGGCTTTAACCATTAAAATAGCAGCTTAAGTTATTAACAAATTATTAATATGCATATGGCATTAATATTGATTAATTTAGGACTACTATATTCAACACAATACACCATGAAAAATATTCAAATTATCCTCTTATTTTTTACCTGCTCATTTTTCTCATTTGCACAAAATGATAGTGACCTAAGCTTCTCTCAATTAGACAAAAGCCCACTAGATGTGGTCATGTACCGCGATGCAAATAAAGCCGCTGTGGCTAGAGTAATTTATAGTCGCCCATCTAAACGTGATAGAGAGATTTTTGGAAACCTTGTTCCTTATGATCAGGTATGGAGAACTGGCGCAAATGAAGCCACTGAAATAGCTTTTTATAAAGATGTAAAAATTAATAACGAACTAGTAAAGGCAGGAACTTACTCCATGTACACCATCCCGAGTGAAAACGACTGGAAATTTATACTCAACACAGACACGACACAATCTGGGCTAGAATATGACGCTACTAAAAATCTAGTTACTACCACTATGGATGTACTACCATCACCACAAGAAATAGAGTCGTTTTCTATAAGCTTTGTAGAGCAAAACAATGGAGGTATGTTATTCTTAGGATGGGACGATACTATCGCTAGCGTACCTTTTACCGTGGTAAATCCTTAAGGTATATTTAAATACTTATGCGTTTGCAAAGAGACTTGCCATTCTGGATTTTCCATTACAAATTCAGTAATATACGGTATCATTTTTTCACGCACCGACCATTCTGGCTGTAAAAAAAGCTTGCATGTAGAAGATACTTTTTCAGATTCCGCTTTCGCGAAAGCGAGATCATGACGATTAAACACGATCACTTTAAGCTCATGTGCTGCTTCATAAACTTCCGGAAGTGGCATTTTTGCTTTTTTAGGAGATAAACAAATCCAGTCCCAATGACCAGAAAGCGGATAAGCACCACTAGTTTCAATATGAACATCTAGCGAGGAGTTTTTTAAACCTATTGTAAGAGGTTCCATATTCCATGTAAGCGGTTCTCCACCTGTTACCACAATAGTTTTACTATACTTAGATGCATTTGCTACGATCTGATCCACACCTGTAGGTGGATGCTTTTCTGGATCCCAGCTCTCTTTTACATCGCACCAGTGACACCCCACATCACAACCACCTACTCTAATAAAGTAAGCCGCGCGACCAGTGTGATATCCTTCACCTTGGATGGTGTAAAATTCCTCCATTAAAGGTAACATTGTACCTTTTTCAACCTGTTGCTGTATTGTTTTCTCTAGCATCTTGCAAAGATACGGTAGCTTTTACATTATTTATAACAGTGTAACATATGATAAAGTAATACATTTGTAAAAAATATAATCTCTCAACTATATTTTATCCAATTACTTAACCATACTCACTCTATATTCTTTTCATGAAAAAGTTCTTTTATTTACTTATAATAATCTCTAGCCAGATTATTACAGCCCAAGTAGGTGTCAATACATCAACACCTGACGATGGATCTGCATTACAAATAGACAGTACAACAGGCAGTTTTGTACCTCCTAGAATGGATACTGCAGCAATGAATTTGATCCCTACACCTCTAGAAGGTTCAATTGTATTTAATACAGATACAAAATCCTTACACATCTATAAGAACTCAAATTGGAAAAATCAGGCAACTCCTACTATTCCACAAATCACATTATATAAAAGTTTTAACGGAACTGAAGATATAGGAACCGATTCAAATTTTCATCAATTCCCAATAGGAAATGAGCCTGGAGAAATTCTATCTTCAGATCCAACACATTTTGATGTTTTATCTGACGGAAAAATTAGAATACTAAAATCTGGAACTTATCAAATAAGTGGAGGAATCTCCTTGCGTAATGTTAATAGTGGTGATCATAAATACATATTAGGTGTTTTTATAGACTCTAGTCGCAAAGGATACTTGTGTCGTGGATATGCTAACATACCTGGAAGTAATGATTACTGGGGTGCTTCTGGGGTATTTCAATTTAAGATCACAGCTGGTCAAGTACTCGACTTACGTTTTTACCTAACTAATAGCGACACAGTTGAGCCATTAGACTTTTGCGACATAGGAATTTTAAGAGTTTCTGATTAAACCATACCATTTTAAAGACCTTATAAGAACAGTTCTGCTTTATTACAGAACTGTTTTTTTATACCCATATTTTTAAATTACTTTTGAGGAAATACTTTTTTCATGTCCCAAAAAGATGAATTTTTCAAATATATAACTGACGGTTATAACCCAAAAGGCGACTCTATCGTTATGGGTGCCGCTATGCTAGATGGTGAAACTTTAACAAATGCACATGTAAAGATCCCCTTAAAAACCATGAACCGTCATGGGTTGATAGCAGGTGCCACAGGTACTGGAAAAACCAAAACACTACAAATAATAGCTGAACAACTATCCCAACAAGGTGTCCCAACTTTATTAATGGATATAAAAGGCGACCTCTCTGGTATCGCTGCAGAGAGTCCTGGACATGAAAAAATAGATGAGCGTCACGAGAAAATAGGCCTGGATTTCAAAAAAAGAAAATCGCCTGTAGAGATCATGACCATTTCTGAGCAAGAAGGAATTAAAATGAGAGCTACCGTGAGCGAATTCGGCCCGGTACTTTTATCAAGAATTCTCGATGTTACAGAAACTCAGGCTGGTATTATATCAGTCGTTTTTAAATACTGTGATGATAATAAGTTACCTCTACTAGATTTAGATGATTTAAAAAAGGTTTTACAATATGCTACTGGAGCAGGTAAAGAAGAATTTCAAGAAGAATATGGACGTATATCTACATCTTCTACAGGAGCAATTCTCAGAAAACTTATTGAGCTAGAACAACAAGGCGCACAACGATTTTTTGGTGAACGTAGTTTTGATGTTAAAGATCTAGTAAGAAAAGATCGCGATGGTAATGGATATGTAAACGTAATAAGACTTACCGACATACAGGACAGACCTAAGCTTTTCTCAACTTTCATGTTGAGCCTACTTGCCGAAATATACTCCACATTCCCTGAGCAAGGAGATAGTGATAAACCAGAGCTTATCCTATTTATAGACGAAGCTCATTTAATCTTTGACAACGCTAGTAAAGCACTACTAAGTCAGATAGAGAGTATTGTAAAATTAATACGCTCTAAAGGTATAGGCCTTTATTTTGTTACTCAAAACCCAACAGATATACCTGAGGGCGTACTTAGTCAACTGGGACTTAAGATACAGCATGCTTTGAGAGCATTCACAGCAAAGGACAGAAAGGCAATTAAACTTACTGCTCAAAATTATCCTGAAACTGATTATTACGACACTGCCGAAATACTTACCTCGCTAGGTATAGGAGAAGCTTTAATAAGCGCCCTAGATGAAAAAGGAAGACCTAGCCCTCTAGCCGCTACATTATTACGTGCTCCAGAAAGCCGCATGGACGTTCTTACCGATAGGGAATTAAGCGATTTAATAGCCGATTCTGAACTTACTGATAAATATAATGAAGAAATAGATCGAGAAAGTGCTGAAGAAATTCTACAGAAAAAAATAGAAGAGGCAAATGAAGAAGAGATCAAAGAAAAGGCTGCAAAAGAAAAAGCAAAAGCTCGTAAATCTTCTACTTCTAGAACTAGCACCAGACAAAACCCTATCCTAAAAGTATTAACCAGCGCTTCTTTTATAAGAGGAGTAATGGGAATTTTAGGTAAAGCGTTAAAATAATTTAAGAGTTAAAATACTAATAAGAACTGTAAAATAAATAATGCAAAACTCGTGTAGTTTCTCTAGCAATTGTAATTTTACATCTTTAAATAAAAATATGAAAAAAGTAATAGCATTAATTGCCGTAATAGTCGTACTAGCTAGTTGCTCTAAAGATCAAGATCCATTTGAATGGAATAAAGATCGTGTAGGTCACCTGACTAAAGACATGAAAGTATTTCAATTAGATAGCATTTATGCTAATGATAGTATTGTAAGAGCAGTTAAGGGAGATGAATTTAGTAATGGTGCTAATCAAATAGAGATTTTTGAAAAAGGCGGAGCGCATTTATTAACTCTTACTCCTAGTGAAGCTTTAGATAGCACAGCTACTATTGAAAACATAATCATACGTGATGAGCGTTTTACCACTATAAAAGGTATTACTAAAAACAGTACTTATAAAGAGATAAGTACGGCATATAAAATAAGCAGCGTAGATAACATGATCGACGATGCCGTAATATGGGTTAATGATGAAAATTTTTATTTCACCATATCTAAAGACGATTTACCTACAGATGTGAAATTTGACATCAGCGCTTCAGTTGAGAAAACGATGATTCCTCAGGATACTAAACCACTTTATATGTTTGTATCCTGGTAATTTAAATACTCATGAAAAAAACACTTCAAAAAGCCATACCTAAACTGTATGGCTTTTATTTTAATACGATTCACCTATTCTCTAAAGAAAAGGCAGCAAACCTAGCTCTTAAAGTATTCAGTATACCAAGAAGAGGTAAAATTGCAGAACATCAAAAAGAATTCCTTAGCACCGCGAGGACACAAAAAATAGCCTTTGAAGATGGTTTATTTGAGGTTTACCATTGGAAAGGTAATGGTCCAACTGTCTTGTTAAACCATGGCTGGGAATCTAACGCCTTCAGGTGGAAGTACCTTATTGAACCCTTACAGAAATTAGACTATAATATCATAGCAATAGACGCACCTGCTCACGGCGCTTCTGATGGTGAATTATTTACCGCTGTAAAGTATTCTAAAGTTATTACAACAGTCATTGATTTATATGAGCCCAAAATAGTAATCGCCCATAGTGTAGGCGCCATGGCTACTATTTATCAAGAGTCAAATCATCCTCATGATTTTATAGAGAAATTAGTTTTACTAGGCAGCCCTAATAAGCTAGAGGTCATCATGCGCGGCTATCAAAATATAACTAGTTTCAACAATTCTGTTTATGGTAGTCTAAATAACCTGCTCAAGAATACTTTTGGCTTTCTTATAGAAGACTTTGTAGCTGCAGATTTTGCAGAGAAAATTAAAATTCCTTCGTTGATTGTTCATAATCCGCAAGATGTAATTGTACCCTATGAAGCAATGGATGAAATAGCTGCAAAAATGCCTAATTCGAGCACGTATACGTCTCAAACAGGTGGTCACAGTTTATACACACCAGAAGTAATTGAAGAGGTATTAAAGTTTTTAGCCAGACCTTAATTATATGTTTATTAAGCTATCGTTATTGATTGCTAATCGAATTAATCATAAATTCATTAAAATAAAACTAACTGCATTTATTATATCCAGATAAAATATTAAAAGAGTAAAGAAGAGCTAATAATTACATTAAGAAATAACTGACACCTATGAATGATCAGATTCCTACTACTAAGATACGCCAGCTATTCATCCTATTAATTATAATGGGGATTCTGTTCTTGATAGGCATGGAGCTACTTCCTTATTTAGGAGGTGTTCTTGGTGCCATTACTTTATTCATTTTACTAGCACCACTTCAAGAAAAACTTGAAAAAAAGAAATGGAAACCTGCCCTGGCAGCGACGCTTCTCATGTTTTTATCTTTTGTGATCATCTTACTACCTATCGCAGGAATAGGATTAATGCTTACTTCTAAGGTAAAGACGGCTATCCAGAACAGTACCGAAATCACCAATACTATAAAATCAGAGATTTCTAAAGCTGAAGAACTGGTAGGAATGAATATTTCTGAGAACATTAATTCTAGCGAGGTAAGCACGTGGATATCCCAAAATATTCAAGATCTAGCTAACTCTGGTCTTACTGTAACCATCTCTGTCGGGATTATGTTCTTTTTATTGTACTTTATGTTAACCGAGCGTAAGAAATGGCTAGCAACTGCCTTAGTTTATTTACCTCTTAAAGAAGAAAACACAAAGAATATAGGTAAAGAGAGTATAGACTTGGTAAAATCAAACGCCATAGGTATTCCACTAGTAGCTTTACTTCAAGGTGTTGTAGCGTTAATAGGTTATTTCATATTCGGCGTGGATAATCCATTCTTTTGGTTTGTCATTACCATTATAGGTAGTATGATACCATTTGTAGGAACAGCGTTAGGAATATTACCTGTATGTATTTTATTATTCTCACAAGGAGACACTACTGCCGCAATAGGAATATTGATTTACGGCGCCATAGTTGTAGGATCCACAGATAATCTTTTCAGGCTGGTAGTACAAAAACGACTGGCAGATGTTCATCCACTAGTAACACTTATAGGCGTAGTAGTCGGTGTGCCTCTATTCGGTTTTATAGGGCTTATCTTTGGACCTTTATTAGTAAGTTTATTTTTACTATTGGTAAAAATTTATAAAAACGAATATGGCAAACAAGGTAAGAAGATATAGTCTTGTTAATTGAGTAGATTTATTTTTTAAGATTCCGTATTTTTAACCCAAATTAAAATTGAATGAGCAAAGCATTTAAACTTCAAGATAAAATAGACGAAACTTACATTGAACAACGCAAATTGTTCATTTGGGGAATGGTAGATGATAAAACGGCTAGACACTGTGTAGATAGATTATTATACCTAGATTCTTTAAGTAATGAAGAAATCACTTTTGTAATCAATAGTCCAGGTGGTTATGTAACTGCTGGTTTTTCTATTTATGACACGATGCAAGAAATTAAAAGCCCAGTAAGCACTGTATGTAGTGGTCTTGCTGCATCTATGGGTTCTTTACTTCTTTCTGGTGGTACTAAAGGACGTCGCATGATACAAAAACACGGTCGTGTAATGATACACCAACCTAGTGGTGGTGCTCGTGGTACCAGTGCAGACATTGAAATCACTGCAAATGAGATTCTTAAAACTAAAGAATTAAGTGCTCAAATTCTTGCAGACAACTGTGGACAGACTTTTGAAAAAGTGATGAAAGATTTTAACCGTGATTACTGGCTAGGAGCTGACGAGGCACTTGCTTACGGAATTGTGGATGGTATTTTATAAATAACATAACACATTTATTCAAAAAGCCAGCTTGTCTTTAAGCTGGCTTTTTAATTTTATAAAAATGGTTAGAGATTACTTAAACGCTTACTTTAGAACAATTTCATTTATCTTTTTAATCTTGTTCGGTATTTATGTAATACTTACTATTGGCTCAGAAGAATACTTAAAATCATTTGTCACCTCTTTTTCATACACCTTACTACCAGTTGTAGTAGGTAATATTCCCATCGCCTGGCTTTATTATTACATCCATAAAAAATCAACTCAATGAAACTAACTCCTTTTCACCTCGCGATTCCAGTTAAAGAAATCACCACCACACGTGCGTTTTATCGCGATACATTAGGCTGTAAAGAAGGACGTAGTTCAGACCATTGGGTAGACTTTGATTTTTTTGGTCATCAACTGGTTATACATGTGACAGAAGAGGCTCAAAAAGCAGCCATTAATGCCGTAGATGGCAAGGCCGTTCCTGTTCCACATTTTGGTGTCGTTCTAGAATGGGATATTTTTCACGCTTTCGCGAAAGCGGTAAAAGAAAAAGGCATCCAGTTTATAATTGAGCCGTACATAAGATTTGAAGGACTACCAGGCGAGCAAGCCACGATGTTCTTTCAAGACCCAAGCGGAAATTCACTAGAGTTTAAGTCCTTTAAAGACTTTGATCAAATATTTGCATCATGAGACTATTCAGAAAAAAAATAAATTTACCTGACGAAGATTACACACTAGAAACCGTAGAACAGACTACCGTCGCAGATGTGGATAAAGCGATAGAAAAAGAAGAAAGTATTACTTCTACTATTGCAAATTCTGGCTTTTTGAAAAAATATGCAAAGCTAGGTAAGATCATGTTTATGATGATTAAAGATTACCGCAAAGGTATTTATACAAACATCCCATGGTTTACCATTGCTGCTATTACTACAGGATTATTATATGTATTTAGCCCCATAGACCTTATCCCAGATTTCATTCCAGGATTAGGATTTATAGACGACCTAACTGTACTTTCTTTTGTAACCGGATGGATCGAGACCGACTTACATAGATATCTAGACTGGAAACTTAAGGAAGATTCTTATTTAGAAGAGTGAAAAAGTGTCAATTGCAATGCGATCATTATTTAATTTTTATTTTCTCCAATAATTCAAAAACAATTTCTTTTGAATTATTCAAAGGAATTAGAAACTTTCCGTTAGAATCAATGATTCCATATTGGTTAGAATCTTCGACAAATGCAAGTGATTGCAAAAACGGACTGCTTTTTAGTTTATAAAATGATTGATCAGGAGACTCTTTATTCTGATTATGAAACATTGTAAAGGAATCAAACCTATAATCTGTTAATTGCTTTCCAGTAGAATCAAAAACAGCCCATTTACTATCCTTTTTAAATCCTATAATTCCCTCGAATTCTCTTATAAAATTAGTATGTTGAAAAGGGATTAAAATCTTTCCTTGTAAATCAATTAATCCCCATTTATTATTAAGTCTTGCAGCGGCTGCATTCAAGTGGGGAAACCTTAGAATTTCATAGTCGCCCTCAAATATAAGCTCCCCATTAATGTTTATGAAACCTACTTTTCCATTTTCTTTTCTAATTACGGTAAATTCATTAGTATAAAAAGGACTTACCATCCGAAATTCAGGAGCGATCACCTCTATTCCTTTCCTGTTTATAAAACCGTATAAATTGTCAGCACGAATTTTTGCTTTATTAAAATAGTATTCCCCAAATGCAGTATATTTTAAATCAGTTATAAAACTTCCATCTGTCTTTACTAAGGCATAGTGGCTGTCTTTTCCAACTAAAAGAGTATCTTGTCCTAGCTTTTTAAAAGAACTGAATTCTGGCTCCAGAATTACATCGCCATTCAAATCATAAATACCATATACTTGTGTGGGATTATAGGAAACACCATAACGTCCTTTATTTATTTTTCCAAACTTTCTTTTACTAACTAAAAGTTTATTTTTTGAAAGATTTATACTTTTAAAATGTAGAGGTAAAATCAATCTGTCATTTTTACCTACTACACCATAAATATCATCCCAAAAATATTCGCCTTTATTTCTGACTTTGTAAAGCGAATCATTCAGTATGTAAACCTTGTGGTATTTAATAGGTATCACAATATTATTTTTCCTATCAATTACACCTACTTTTTTATTTAAATAGACAACACCATTACCTTTATAAAAATCTTTGGCATAATTATATTGAGGGGTTATAACCACACTATCTCCTAATTTGTAGCCATATACACCTTGTTCTTGAAAAGACTTCAAATCTTGTGATAAACAACTTATACCGCTAAAACAGAACAGGAAAATTATTAGACATTTAGTCATTAGTTTATATCTAAGTATCTATTAATACCATTTACATAGAAGAGTAAACCAATTCTCCATTACTATAAGTAGCACTAACTTTCAAATTAGGAACTTGTTCTATAGCAACGTCCATTAAATCTTGATCGAGCATAATAAAGTCAGCTGCTTTACCTATTTCAAGACTTCCTTTTTCATTTTCTTCAAAATTAGAATAAGCTGCCCAAATGGTCATACCTCTTAATGCTTCTTCCCTAGAAAGAGCCTGATCTGCACGGAAACTATTTTCTGGATAACCACTAGTGTCTTTTCTCGCTACTGCCGCATAAAAGGTCAAAAACGGATTTACCTGCTCCACAGGGTAATCAGTACCAAGAGCTAACATATTAGACATACCTAATAGCTTCTTATAAGCATAAGCTCCTTGAATGCGCTCTTCTCCTACTCTATCTTGCGCCCAATACATATCGCTAGTAGCATGAGTAGGCTGCACCGATGGAAGTATATTTTCTGTATCAAAAAAATCAAAATCTACTGGATCAACGATTTGCGCGTGTTCTACTCTCCATCTTCTGTCTTTTTTATCACTAAGTAATTCTTTATAGTTTTTTAAAACTACATAATTTGCACTATCACCTATCGCGTGTGTGTTCATCTGGTAGTCAGTAGCTGCGATACGCTCTGCAATACCTCTAAAATCTTTTACACTGCTTAATAACGCTCCATAATGATCGTGTTTATCTGAATAGGATTCTTTCATTGCAGCACCGCGACTACCTAGAGCGCCGTCCGCATAGAACTTTACAGATCTTACATTTAGACGATTTGTTTTTACGATTCCTTTCTCAAGATAGTAATCAAGGTTTTCTGGTGTGTTAGAAATCATCGCATAGATCTTCATTTTTAAAGCCCCATCTTGTTGTAAACTATCGATAAGTTCTATAGTAGAACGCATTAAACCAGCGTCATCTACCGTAGTAATTCCATAACCGAAGTTGATCTCCTGAGCATCCATTAAAGATTTAATAGACTCTTCAGTAGTTTCTGCAGGGAAAACCGCTTCTACAAGTTCCATAGGATTGTCCACTAAAATTCCAGTCAACTTTCCATCTTTAATTTCAATAGCTCCACCGTATGGATCTGTAGTGGTAGTAATACCAGCTAACTTCAAAGCGGCATCGTTTGCAATCATCGCATGACCATCTATTCTTGTTAAGGCAACTGGAATGTCTGGAAATAATTCATTGAGCTTTTCATTAGTAGGAAATTCTTTTACATCCCAATCATTTTGATCCCAACCACGACCGATAATAAAACTCTTGCTATTCTTCTCTTGAAAATTCACAACCTCTTGTATCACCTCATCATAGCTAGACGTACCGACTAGATCTACACGCTGTAATTGCTGTCCTAGACCATAAAAATGACAGTGCGCATCTATTAAACCAGGATAAACAAACTTACCAGAGGCATCTATAGTTTTTGCAGCCTTTAAGTTTTGAGCTTTTAAATCTTCCTGACTACCTACAAAAACAACTTTACCATCTTTTACTGCCATAGCAGTTGCCGTGGAGAAGTCCTTATTTACAGTATAAATTTGAGCATTTTCAATTATGAGGTCTGCTGTGTTTTGTTCTTTCTCTTGACAAGAAATAATCAACACAAGCGCTAGTAAGGAGAGAATTTTTTTCATGATGTGAAAATAAGTCACAGAAACTATTAAAACAATTAATTATGATAGCTTGTGCATTGATACATGCGGACATAAAACTCCTTTCCTTAAAAAAGGAAAAGTGGGCAAAAGGAACGGTAGTGAGTTTGGGTCGGAAAGGTTTTGCGGTATTGGAATGTAGAGCAATTTAAAATTAATCGATAAGTTCCAACATCTTTCAACCACTCCTGATTGCATCCCAGCTATCGCTGCGAGGCCAATCTGTCCTCGCCTATTCTTAGGCGAGGAGTTTTTAATTATCACGTTTTATCTCTTAGTAAGAATCAAAAGTACTGGATATTTAATATGGTATAAAACAGGCTCTAAAGCAACCTTTCGCAGCACCTTTATCTCAGTTATAGAGTTTATTTCAAATTTAATATTTTCACTTTTATCGACTGGCACACCATTAATTACAAGTAAATAATCATCATTTAAATCTTGGTATTTATCAAGTATAGAATCTAATTCAATGAATTGAAATTGCACTCTTCTTTTAAAATAGATCTTCTTATCCTTCTGTATTTCAAATTTCACATTATTAGAATCAACATACAATCTATCAAAATTGACTTTTATAGAATCTAAATACACTTCATAACCTTTATTCTGTTTATTGATTAGTTTACGTTTTTCAAACTTCATTGGAGAACAGGATGATAATAAAGCTAATAGAATAATCAAGACAGATAATTTCATATTAAAATGTTTGATTATAATATTATAAAAACGAAAAACTCACTCAAAAGTTAATTGAGTGAGTTCTGTAATTGAATTAGTTTACTAGTTTTTAATTATTCCGCTTTCGCGAAAGCGGAATTAAAACAATTTTAAAAATCAAATTTATAAACTGCTCCACCCATAATCTGTAAATTTTGAACTGGGTAATCTAAGTAATATTCATAGTTACCACCTGTAAGATTCTGACCTCTTAAAAAGGCAGTTAATTTAGGATTGATTTTATAGTTAACGTCTAGGTTAAGGTCTACAAAAGAATCAAGAGTCTCTGCTCCTACTCCATTTCTGAAGGCCTCTCTCTCCCCAACGAAGTAAAGTGTTGCTCCTACATTCCATTTTTCATTAATCTCATAATTCCCCACAAGATCTGCAGTGAATTCTGGTAAATGAGAAGCTACGTTATTAAAAGCATCTCCTTCTGAAACGTCATAACTAAAACCAGTCGCATTTAAACTAAGATTAAATGCTGTATTTACATCGTAGCTTAATGTTGCACCATAAAGTGTTGTATTTAAATCTGCGTATTGTGTGTAGAACACGTTGCCATATTCATAAGCTTCTAGACCTGTAGTTGTGGTTGCTCCTGCTCCTTTATTATAAAAAGACTTGCTCTCTTCTATCTTATAACCACCAAATACTTTGTACCCAAAGTTTTCAGATATTTTACCTTTAAAACCTAACTGAGCATCTAATAACCTACTGGTAGGTATCACATCTATCGCTGGTGCTAGGAATACATTCTCTCCAGCAAACTGTTGTAAAGAATTCATATCTAATCCACCACCTAAAGTGACATAAGGAATGAATTTTTCTTCTACTACGATATAACTTGCTACCACATCTGGATAAACATACACATCACTTTCTGATGCCTCGCTATTATTAAGGTAATTCACCGTCGCACCTAATTTTACTTTATAATTATCTCCATAAAGGTTGATCGATGGATTTAACCCTGCTTTTAGGTAAGTATACTTGTCTGCTGCTGGAATTAAACCTTGTGTATCAAAACTACCACTCAAGTAATCTAGTTCTACACCTAGTGCAACCTCTGTATCTAAAATATCAAAACCTAATTGAGGTTGTGCATTAAAGCGTATCTCACTACCGTCATTACTCGATGTAGTACCTGTAAAGTTTACATCTACGCCTTTAAAAACACCGTCAAAGAAATTTACTTTACCGCCTAAAGCATAAGATAGATAGTTAAAAGCTACGTCTGTATCTTCTGTCAATAGGTTAAGTCCGTTTTCATAATCTCCATACCAGTTTGCTGTCTGATATCTAGCACCTGCTGTGATTCCCCAATTCATGTCTCTGGTACGTTTTCCATAAGAAACATCTAGTGACGTGTCTGAGAAAGAATCGTCTGCAATGGCTTCGTCTATACCACCTTGAGAAGAGTTGTGATTAAAGAAAACCCCTAGATCACTATCTCTATCTAACTCGAAGTTAGCCGCAAATTCACCTAAAACATTAATGTAATTACCTAATCCTAAACGTGCATAGTTTTTAAAGTACTTAGCCTTTTGAGTAGGTTTTAATCTGGACAGACCAGTTTTTGCCGGAGTAAATGTACTGGCTACAGGTATAGAGAAAATACTATAAGTAACCGGTTTCTTTTTCACCTTAGTTGTATCACTAAAACTTGGGTTACTTTTTACTTTAAAAGCATCGCTTATGGTAGGATCATAGGCTTTTACCACCGTAATCGTACCACCGTTTAAACGATCTTCCTCTTCTTCTGTAGTTTGTGCTGTAGCGATAGTGGCCGTTAACGCAACTATAGCTAATGAAATATATTTTATATTGAAATTCATTGTTTGCTAGTTTTGACTTGTCGGTACGACAGATGAATTTGTTTTTGCAGCTTCATTTTTAATATTATTCAGCTCGCTTTGTGCATTTGCTACTACTTCTGGATATTGAGTAAAATTAGAAATCACAGCGTCAAGAATAGTAGTTGCATTAAGAGTTTGATTTAAGGCAGCATAACTTTTTGCCATAACCACAAGACCTTTGGCACTCCATAACTTATAACCACCATAGTTCTTACTTAAACCATTAACCGTAGCTATAGTTGCATCGTGATTTCCTTCTTTATTCTCAAAGTAGGCTTTATAATAAGTAGCCTCTGCAGCAAGACTACCAGTTGCTGTCTGTCTTACTTTTTCATAACCTGCTTTTGCAGCTGTTTCATCACCTTGTTTCCATGAAGAACGTGCGATAATGATTTCGGCATCAGACTTTACATTATTCTCGATACTAGAATCACTTAATACTTTATTTGCATAAGTAACTGCCTCAGCATATTTCTCCGTTTCATAATAAGCCTTCATTAAGTTAGACTGTGCATAAATGATATTCTGAGGAAAATCTGCCAGTTGTTCTAATTGTTTCATAACAGGAATAGCTTTTACATAATCCTTAGTCCCTAAATGAATTTCACTTAACCTAGCTAGTGCTTGTTCTGTAAACTCACTTCTTTCTTTGGCAGTTACAAATTCATAATGAGATATGCTTTCTGATTTCTTATTTTGAGAGAATAAGGATTGTGCTAGATAGAAATGAGCTTTTAAAGCATGTTTACCGTTAGGGAATTGCTTTAAATATTTAGCCATTTCTCTTGCAGTACCATTCATATCACCTTGAATAAATGGCTGTTCTGCACTTTCATAAGCCGTGTCATCTAGTTCGTTATCTGTTACCTCAACTCCATCTAGACCTCTTACCCATACGGCATAATCGTTAGTACGACCTTGATCTATATATACCTGTCTCGCACTACTTATAGCCTGTACTGCTTGTGGAGTACCTGCATATTTAATTGCTACTTGTTTAAACACCGTTAAAGAAGCTTCTAGGTTACCATCATTGTATAATTGTAGTCCTTTACGCATCATTGCCTGAGAGGTGTAACTACTATTAGGATATTCTGCAATTAACTTATCATAAGTACTAATACCTTTAGAAACCTGATTGGTATTTATATAGGTGTTACCTAATTCATACATCACGTCATCTCTATATTTTGAAGTTTTAAATCTGGTAACAAAACCTTCTAAGTCTTCAATCTTACGGTCATTTTTCTGTACAAATCCATAAGAAATAGCCTTTTGAAACGCTGCGTAGTCAGAGTTAAAACCATTCATCTCAATGGCTTTATTATAGGCCTCCATTCCAGGCCAGTATTTTTTAGTCACAAAATTTGCATCACCTATTCTTAAGTAAGCATCATTTAACCTAATACGATCTTTACTTGCGTCAGACTGATTTGTATAAGCTGTAAAAGAAGAAATTGCCGCATCGTACTTTTTCAATTTAAATTCTGTATAACCCATATCATAATTATACAAATCATCTTCTTCTATGGCAGTACTCATTGTATTTGCTGCATTAAAATTAGAATAAGCACCTGTAAAATCATTAAGCTGGTACATACTTTCTGCCTTCCAGAAAGTTGCTTTTTTCTTAAGTTCAGGGTCTGTAATATAATCTATCGCTTTACCTAAATTTACTAGAGCATTTTGATATTCTCCAGCTGTAAATAAATTAAGACCGTAGTATAAAGCTACTTTTCCATAAACTGCCTCGTTCCCTTTTATTCTTCCGTCTTCTAATAAGTTAATTGCCTCTTTATAATTCTTTGAAGTAAAATAAGAGTCTATAAGAAATTCATTCATCTCTTCACTCTTATCAGTTGCAGGATATTTTTCTAAATAAGAAAGAATAACTGCCGGTACACTTTCGTAAGGATTCCCATTTTCATAACTAAGCTTTGCATAGTTATAAGAAGCATCTTGCGCTATTTGAGCATCCAGATCCATCTCGCTGGCTTTCTTAAAAGCATTTAAAGCATCTTCATTACGGTCTAGTTTAATGTAGCTTTGTCCTAAATGATAATAAGCATTTTGAGCAGTAGCATTCTCACCATCAATAATTTTATTAAAAGTCTCTACCGCTTTTTCAAAGTTACCTTGCTTATAGTAAGCATAACCTAATTGATAAAAATCATTATTATTCCACTTACCACGTACACCTTCATACTTTTCTAGATAAGGCAGCGCCTCTGTATAATTTTCTTTATTAAAAAGAGACTGTCCTATGATACGGTTTAATTCTGATTGTTCCTTGCGGTTAGATTTAGCCAGTTGTTTTTTTGCTAGCTCTATTGCTTTATCAAAGTTTCCTAATTTGTAATTTAGGTCTGCTTGATAATAGGAAAGTTTCTCATCTGTCTCTGGAGATTCTCCCACCTCATCAAAAAGATCGCTAGCTTCTTGCAGCTCATCACCTTCATAAGCTATGTAACCTAGATAATATTTTGCTTTACTACCGTATTCCGGATCATCACTTACGCGGTTTAAGAAAGGTTTTGCCTCATCATACTTTTTAGACTGCACAAGAGTATAACCTGTATTAAAGTAATAACGGTTAGCTTGCTTTCGCGAAAGCGTGCTCTTATCCACCTTTTTATACCATATCGCAGCTTTTCTATAATCACCATTATCAAAATAGTAATTTGCTACATCGATAACAGCAGAGTTTTTCTTTGTAGATGTAGGATATTCTTCTACAAAGTTTTCTACTAGTGCGTCTGCATTACGCTGGTTTAAACGTACAGCGCAGTTTGCGATGTAATAAGATGCATTCCCTTTAATCACCTCATCACTAGAGGTATCGAGAACTTTTTCAAACAGTCTTTGCGAGGCCAGATACTGGTCTTCTTGATAAAGATCTATCGCCTGGTTGTAAATAGCCAGGTCGTCGGTAAATATTTTGGACTGTTGTGCGTTAGTTATACCAGTGATACTGATTAAAAACAACAGCGCCATTGTTAGTTTTCTCATAATAAGAAGGATTCTAATTGTTAGAGTAAAATTATGATTTCCTAGACTAGAACGTCTTAAAACCTCATTAATTATTCATAATCTTATCCACATCTTGATTAACTTTACATCAAATATTATTATCCATGTCAGATCACGTTTTATCATTAAGCAAAGTAGATGTCTTCCAGAAAGATAACCTCATCCTAAAAAATGTGAATCTGGAAATAGGAAAAGGAGAATTTGTATACCTTATAGGTAAGACCGGTAGCGGTAAAAGTTCTTTAATGAAAACCCTTTATGGCGATATACCGCTTAAAAAAGGCGAAGGAACTATAGTAGACTATGATTTATCTAGCTTGCGCAACAAAGAGATCCCTCACCTGAGACGTAAGCTAGGCGTGGTTTTTCAGGATTTTAAATTATTAACCGATCGTACGATAAACGACAATTTAAAATTTGTCCTTAAAGCAACTGGCTGGAAAGGCAAGAAAGAAATGATGACACGTATCGAGGTAGTACTGGATAAAGTAGGCATGAAGACTAAGGGTTTTAAATACCCACACGAACTTTCTGGAGGTGAGCAACAACGTATTGCGATAGCAAGAGCATTACTTAACGAGCCAGAACTTATCATTGCAGACGAGCCTACAGGAAATCTAGACCCACAAACCAGTGTGGAAATCATGGAAGTTCTTCAACAAATTAATAAAAACGGAAATACCATTCTCATGGCAACCCATGATTATGCATTAATTCTTAAATACCCATCTAAAACACTTAAATGTGATGATGGAGAAATTTTTGAAGTAGTTCAAAAAGCGGTGTAATACAGCTATTTTTCATGTCAGAAAACAAGAAACCTTTCTTCAGTATCATCATACCTACTTTTAATGTAGAAAAGGTTCTCGATAATGCCGTTAACAGCATCAAAACACAGTCCTCACAAGACTATGAGATCATAATAATAGATGGCGGTTCTACTGACAAAACTCTACAACTGATAGAATCACATAAAGACGACACTGTTTTATTGCGTTCTATATCTGAAAAAGATCGCGGTATTTATGACGCTATGAATAAGGGTATAAAAATGGCTCAAGGTCGTTTTTTATACTTTTTAGGAGCCGACGATTACCTCCTTGATAAAGACGTACTGAGTGATATAAAAAAACACATACTACTCCATCCTGTAGATGTTATTTATGGAAATGTAAATAGCCCTAAACTTGGGAATCATTATGCTGGTAAATTTACAGATACAGCTATTTTTCATAAAAACATATCGCACCAAGCTATTTTCTTTAAAAGAGATGTTTTTGAGTTTATTGGAATCTATGATTTAACTTACCACGTCCATGCAGACTGGGTACATAACATTACTTGGTTCTTTCATAAAACCATAAAACATGGATTCATCGATAGAGATATAGCCTATTTTAGCGACGGTGGTTATAGCGCTGTAAAAAAAGATCATACCTTTAGAAAAGATATTTTTAAACTGTATTATAAAAATGCTAGGAATAGAAATTCTATCATAAAGACACTTCTCTTAATTACCAAAGGAGTTTACACTAGATTGAGTAGATGAAAAACAATAGATTCATAACTATTATACCGCTTTATAACAAAGAAGCCGCTATAGAAAGATCTATTACATCTATTCTAGCACAAACTATTGCAACTGATTTATTAATAATTAACGATGGATCTACAGACGCTAGTTTATCCATTGCAAGCGAGTTTAAGAGTGAATCTATAATTATCATATCACAAGAAAATCAAGGAGTAAGCAATGCCAGAAATAAAGGCATTTCATATGCAAAATCTCACAATTATGATTACATTCTATTTCTAGATGCAGATGATTATTGGGAAACGAACCATGTAGAAGAGATAAATAAGTGCATTTTAAAGTTTCCTAACGCTACGGTGTTTGCTAACAATTATAAAATAAAGAAAAGCGCTACTACCTTTGAAGCAACTCTATTCTCTAATTTAGAAACTGATACTTCTAGAGAACTAGATGATTTTTTCACCTACAACTATCTTAATTCTATATTATTCTCTTCCAGTTTTGGATTTAAAACTAGCATTACCTCACTTTATGATGAAGAGATAACACATTCTGAAGATATTGATTTTTATCTAAAACTAGGTTTAAGTGAAAAGATCGTATTTAACCCTACAGTTACTGTCATAAAAGATGAAACTGCAGTGAATAGATCTCATCTCATAAATTTAGAAAACAGAACTTATACTGATTTTGATATCTATGAAAAATTTACGCCTCAATACAAAGGCTTAAAGAAATTTCTAGACATCAATAGATATGCACTTGCGATAGAATTTATTATGGCAAATCAAAATAAAGAAGCCCAACAATTAGTTAGTAAAATGGATCGTTCTAACTTAACGACAAAACAACAGAAGTTACTCCAACTAAGCAGCTGGCAATTAAAATTATTAAAGAGAATACATCACAGACTATCTAATACTGGATTAAGAATTAGAACCGGTCGCTAGATAAAAATCATCTTTTTCTCTTATGTAATCAGATTCTTCAAATTCATGAGAAGCAAGAACCAGGCACATCGCACCGCTGGAGAAATCAGCGAGCTCTCGCCATACCATGGTAGATATTAATAAACCTTTATCCGGTTTATTTAATGTTATTGTTTCTTTTACTTTACCGTTATCTAATTCTACCGTAAAACTACCAGAAACAGCGATTAATAATTCCAGACATTCTTTATGTGCATGACCACCACGATGGGAATCACTAGGCACGTCATACAAATAATAAACACGTTCTATCTTATAAGGAATCGTGTCTTTTTCTAGTACCGCGAGATTACCACGAGGGTCCGTAATCTTAGGAATGTCTATAATCTTATAATCCATAATCAAATATACTATTGTTTACCATCATTCTCACGAGGTCTTCTAAAACCACTCACATAATCATTTGTTCCTTTTTGAAACACCTTCATTTTATACCATAAAACACGTAAAGAACTTTCATAATCTTTGCGCCACAAAAAGAAGACATATTTAAAAGAATAAAGAAACGCAGTAATTGCATTTCTCCTGCCTGCTAGGGCACCACTTGCATATATAACTTCATCAGAGGATGGGTCATTTGCGGTACTCAACTCATCATGAACTACTATAGCTTCTGGTACGAGCATGATAGTCCCATTTTGAGATAGAACATCTTCACTTACGATACACTCCTCTCCCATTTTAAATTGTGCCCCTAAACCAAATCTAGTATTAAATCTAAAATTTTTATCTCTCCACATGGCTGTATTAAAAATCATCTCGATAGAGTGAATATGAGATAATTCTTTTTTAGAAGTCACTAATTTATCTTTTTTAGAATACACTCTCTTATCCACTCCATTAGGAGTTACTATTTTAAACACAAATAAATTAACCATTTTATAAGTATTTAGCTTTTCTACTATCACACCTATCGCTTCTGGTAGAATTTGCACATCATCATCCAGAATCCACGCAAATGCACTTTTACAATTACTTAAAGCGAGATTTCTACTTCTAGAAAGTCCAAAATCGCTGTCATTAAAAACACGTATATTAGAATAATCAGATTTTAATACTACCGTTTTAGACTGATTTACGATAATAATTTGATGCTTAATAGCCGATAAAGAGCACTGAAACATCAATTCTAGAAAAGACAAATCTGCTCTATTCATAGTAGCGATACAAATTTCTATGTCATTTGATGTGTATGTAGGCAACTGCTTATCTTTACCTCAAATATACTTCTATATGCGCATATTGCTGGTGGGTGAATACAGTGGTTTTCATAATTCTCTTAAACATGGTCTACAAAAACTAGGTCATGAAGTAAACATTGTGGGCGATGGTGATGGTTTTAAACGTTTCCCTGTAGATATAGAAGTAGGTAGTACGTATTTTGAACAAAGCTGGTTACATCGCAAAATAAAAGTAGGCTGGTGGAAATTAACAGGCTATAATCTAGAAGATAGGTTGAAATTAGCACGCTTTCGCGAAAGCGAGAACCTTCTAAAGAACTACGACATAGTACAGTTTATCAATTCTAACCCATTTGGGTGCGAGCCGGCTGTAGAACGTATCATGCTGGATTTTCTAATTAAAAATAATGCAAAATCCTTTTTAATAGCCTGCGGTGACGACTATGAATATGCTCGTTTTCTTACAGAAGAACATGAGGGTTACAATATTTTAGACTCGGTACATAGAGGGGATTTTCAGAAAAAGCAATTGTTTCACGCGTATAAATATCTAGGTGATGGTTACCGAGATAATTACTACAAAGTACTAGAAGCTTCTCAAAATATAATACCTAGTAATGTAGATTATGCGATGGCTTTAAAACAGCAGGATAAGGCAACATCTATAATCCCTGCAGCTATCAACCATTCAAAATTTCAATTAGAATTAAATACAGATCTCTCACAAATTCAAATATTTATGGGAATCAATAGAGGTAATTATTGGAAAAAGGGAATCAACTACTTTGAAGAAGCTTTGGAAATCATAAAAAAGAAATACGGCAATAAAGTCTTTATTACAATAGCAGAAAATCTACCCTATCAGGAATATATTGCCAAATATAAAAATGCTCATATTTTACTAGATCAAGTATTGTGTTATGACCAAGGCTACAATGCGCTAGAAGCTATGGCACAGGGAAAAGTCGTTTTTTCTGGCGGTAGTTCTATTTATTTAAAAGCGCATGATCTAGCCTCTGTCCCTGTAATGGATGCTAGACCAGATGTAGAATATTTAGTAAATCAAATATCTATTCTCATTGATAACCCACGAGACATTCTTGAAATTGGAAAGGCCGCTAGAAAACATATTCTAGACCATCACGACAGTCTTAAGATAGCGCGAGCATATCAACAACATTACCTTAATATCGGATAAGTACAAAAATAAATTTACCGATTTTAAATAAAAAGAAGTAACTTTGAGGCGTGGAGAACTGGAAAGATATACGTGTACCCTATGAAGTTATGGATTTACTTCTCAAAATAGATGAGAAGAAAGCCAGATTAGATCTATATAGACCATTTTCTAGTCCAGTAGTACACAGTATTAAAGAGAGTCTGACTCTAGAATGGACGTACAACTCAAATAGTATAGAAGGTAATACACTAACACTTCAAGAAACGAGAATGGTTCTAGAAGATGGATTAACGGTAAGCGGTAAGTCATTAAATGAATACTTTGAAGCTGTAAATCATCATGAAGCGATAGATTATGTAGAAAATCTGGTACAACCTGATTATGTTTTTAGAGAACGAGATATTCTCAATGTTCATGAACTGGTTATGGATCGTATCGATAAAGAGTTTGCTGGCCGCATACGTAATGCAGGTGTAAGAATAAGCGGCGCAAACTTTGTCCCTCCTAACGCAAGAAAAGTTTCTGATTTTATAGAAGAACTTATTACTTGGGTTAATGAAGAAGATCTAGATATGCATCCTGTCATAAAAGCGACTATTTTCCATCATCGTTTTGTATGGATACATCCATTCTTTGATGGTAATGGCCGTACGGCTAGGTTAGTTTTTAACTTACTATTTTTAAAAGAAGGTTATCCACCAGCAATTATATTAAAGGTAGATCGTAAAAAATATTACACTGCGCTTAATGACGCAAATAATGGAAATTTAGAAAAACTATTCTTCTTAGTAGGAAGAGCGGTAATGCGTTCCTTAGACATTTATTTAAGTAATCTAGACGACACAGCTGGAGACTATGCACCTATTTCTAAAATAGTCAATGAACCATCTATCTCTTATAGTCAGGAATATGTGAGCTTGCTCGCTCGTCAAGGCAAAATAGACGCGTATAAAGAAGGACGCGTATGGTACACTACAGAAAAAGCAGTAACCGACTATATCTCTAATAGGAAGAGAAAAAGAAAACTTGATTGAATTTTTTGAGTCTTTGGGTCTTTGGGTCTTTGGGTGAAGCTAAAAAGGCTCTAAAAATCAAATTGATGTTTAGAGCCTTTTTTTATATAAAATACGAGTTCGAGTTCGAGTTAAAATTTACTTTATCTATTTTTCCACTGAATGTCTATACCAGCAAAATCTTGAGCTGTTTGTTCCTTAGCTTGTTTAGGAATTACACATTCAAATTCTAAAGCTACTTCTAGACCATCATCTAGATAGAATAACATAGTTTCTTCTCCTTCATAATCACAAATTACTACGGCATGAATTTCATGCACAGCAAAATATTCGTCTTTAATTTCTTGAGGCTCTACAAATTCAAAGTAATGTAAAACTTGTGCTCCCTTAAAATAATCTATTTGCTGTAAGTAAAGATCTTTTTCCATGCGACAAAGGTAAGATTAAAGGAATTAAAAAAGCCAGTTCATAAGAACTGGCTTTTTTAAAATAATTTCAAATCTTAAGGCTGTTTGATCAAAATCATATTTTCAGGAACTGAATATTCATGAATACAATTGCTTGTCGAGCCATTGTATTCACTATTACCCATTCTTCCTCGATTAAAATATAATGTCCCTAGAGTCTGTTGCCCACTAACACTATTAGAAGTGGTTTTATATGTAATATTAAAACTATTCGTAAAAGGTAATTTACAACTATTATCAAAAGACTCCCTATAAACACTCGATATTTGAGTATAACCATAATCAGATATGGATGAAGCTGTTGTCTTGTAAATATTAGTCACTTCCATTTGACTTAAAGTGCTCCAGAAGCCTGGATCTGACTCTTTAACAAGCACACCGTTTTCATAAACTTTATACTCTATGCTTAATTTATCAACAAATATCTGAGATGAAATAAATTTTACACGTGT
The DNA here is from genome assembly GCF_039941875.1 of Nonlabens sp. Lineage (GTDB taxonomy): Bacteria > Bacteroidota > Bacteroidia > Flavobacteriales > Flavobacteriaceae > Nonlabens. The sequence continues at coordinate 158,988 of NZ_JBDVDQ010000016.1, forward strand.
TTTTTTAGCTATGATAATTTCAATCTCAATACCATTATCAGAGTATTTCCATAAACCAACGAACTTGTTTAGATCGTTGTGGATATCCTTATAATAATCTCCAGCTTGAGCTTCACTAGATGGGAGTCCAACTTTTTTAAGTGTTCTTAAATCGTATATTGTATTATACGAAGTATTTGAAAGTAAGATTAATCCTAATATAAATAAGAAAAGTTTTTTCATAATTAATTTTTAATTTGTTATTTGAATCCAATCAATTACAGTTCCATCATCATTTAAACTTGCTTTGAACAAAATTAAACTATCATTTAATTCGTAATAATCCATAACAAATGAAATATTCGCTTCATATAAATTTTGATATATTAAAGTATTTCTGTCATCATTTGTGATTAAATACTCTCTTGTCAAATTAAGCTGATTGATATAATCGTTTTTTGTGTTTTGGATTACACTCGCAGCGAAATTAGCGTGTAAAAAATCTGCTTTAGTATATTGAGGAAACTCTTCGTCAGGGCTTGACAAATCAATAAGTTTACTCAACGCTTCTACCTTGTCTTTTATACGTAAAGCGTATACCCTTGTTGATGCTAAAGGGAACGTAGTAACACCAAAAGATCCAACTAAGATACTTGTTGTTTCCATTGAATTTGTATTAAACAATCTCTCATTTTGTTCAAAGAAACTTAAGTGAGCATAAAAATCTCCACCACTAAAAGTAGGCTCTAATATTCCATTATGAACATGATTTCTAGATGTCGTTCCCTCCATTGTCACAGGGCCAAAATCTAAACCTAATAAATTAATATTAGATAATGGAACTGATCGATCCATTAATGTTCCATCCCGATTAAAACCTGAAATCCACTCTGTACCTAACTCAGTATTTATATTTTCAAAATTAGTAACCCAATTACTAAGTTCAGCTGACATATTAGGGTCGCTAGATAGGTTTTGTAAAGATTCTAAGTGGTTTGTAACAATTGGTTGTGTAGCATAATTAAAACCACCACTTGACACATTACCAAAATACCATGGCGAACCTACAACTCCATTATTTGTGTAATTACTCCCAGATAAATTATTTGCTCCACCACCACTTGAGCCATGAGCTGGCAAAAATGATGTTTCTAAGTAAATGTATTGTTCTGAACATACCCAATGTTCTTCCATAGGGCCATTCATTAAACAATCGCAAGTTTCATCTGCGTAAACAATGGAAAATGTTGCCCAACCACAAACTGTTGCATTTACCCAGTTCTTAGTAAAAGAAGAAAAATCTTCATGAATTTCTTTAAATCTAATTTTAGTAGAATTATTTCCTTCAGCAGCGTATTCTACTAGGTAATTTTTAAAACTGCCTAAACTATCTACTACAATAATATTCCTCAAAGCTTCACTATTATCTAAATTTATAGTGGAAAAAGTATAAGCCCTAATCGTATTGGTGCTATCTGCTATCTCTATATATTTTGAATCCAAAACTTTGTAAGTTCCTAGACTATCGATATTAGAAATCTTTTAAAAATTAGTATTCAAGGCTGTTAGTGCATTATATAAACTTTTATTATTTAATAAATCATCCTTATTTTTTAATTTTACTTCAAACGGAAAGCTTTGGTTTTTATTATTGTAATTGTATACCTCATCTTTCTCACAAGAAGAAAAAGCAAAAATTATTCCAGCGAGAAATAATAATTTATAAATATTTTTCATTTAGTTTTTTTGGTTGAGCAAATCTGAAAAAAAAAAAACTCTACCAGATAAAATTATAAATGTTAAATTAATGTTATAAAAAAAGCCAGTTCATAAGAACTGGCTTTAAAATTATAATCCATCTAACAGTTAATTACACCGTACGATTTACATCAAACGCTTCTAGCAATTGTGCCACACGTTGAACAAACTGCCCACCTAGTGCACCATTTACTACTCTGTGGTCATAACTATGAGATAAGAACATCTTCATTCTTATACCGATAAAGTCACCTTCTGGTGTTTCAACAACAGCAGGTACTTTTCTTATCGCACCTAGAGCAAGAATACCTACCTGTGGCTGATTGATAATAGGTGTTCCTAATACAGATCCAAAAGTACCTACATTAGTTACCGTATACGTACCGCCTTGAGTATCGTCTGGTTTTAGTTTACCATTTCTAGATCTGTTTGCCAGGTCGTTTACCGACTTTGCCATACCTACTAGATTTAATTGGTCTGCATTTTTTATAACAGGCACAATTAAATTACCATCTGGTAAGGCCGCAGCCATACCTAAGTTTATATTTTTACGCTTAATGATTTTATCACCATCTAGAGCGATATTCATCATCGGGAATTCTTTTAAAGCCTGTGCAACTGCTTCCATAAAAATAGGTGTAAAGGTCAGGTTCTCACCTTCTCTTTGTTTAAAACCATCTTTATGTTTCTTTCTCCAGTTCCAAATATTAGTCACATCACACTCAATAAAACTTTGAACGTGCGCACTAGTCTGTACTGATGCCACCATGTGATGAGCAATCAGTTTACCCATACGTGACATCTCAATAATTTCATCTTCTCCATTTACAGACACTGGAGCGGCCTTTGCAGCTGGTTTAGAAACCGCCGCAGCTACAGGAGCAGCTGTCTTTGCAGGAGCAGCAGTTTTACCTGCTTTCTTATCTGCAACATATTGTAAAATGTCGTTTTTAGTAACACGACCATCCTTACCTGTACCAAAAATTCCTTCTAACTCTGTAAGAGATATATTTTCTTCTTTTGCGATATTCTTTACAAGTGGAGAGTAAAAAGAATCACTATCTGTATAGTCTACATTTTCTGTAACCTGAGAGATTTGCTTTTCTACTTCAGTCGCAGCAGCTTTTACCTCTTTAGTTTCAGCAACAGTAGTTTCTGGAGCAGCAGTAGTCGCTCCACTATCATCACCGTCAGTTTCTATAATTGCAATAGTCTGGCCTACTTGTACCACATCATCTACTTGAAATAAAATCTCAACAAGAGTTCCATCTACCTCACTAGGCACTTCACTATCCACCTTATCTGTCGCTATTTCTAAAACAGGCTCGTCCATTTCTATGGTGTCGCCTACATTTTTAAGCCAAGAAGTTATTGTAGCCTCTGCTACAGATTCTCCCATTTTAGGTAATTTCAGTTCAAATTTTGCCATAACTAATAAGGTACTATTACGTTTTAATTATTTTGCAAAAGTACTAATTAAACAGTTTACAATTGCGGATTATTCATTGATATGGGAATATTTTAAGAATCACTTATCGATTTTGCAGTGTTTACAAAGATCTATTACACAATTTTCATTATTCCACGTGATTTACTGCTATCACTGCCTATATAGAAGGTTTTATTCTGATTTAGAAATCTATAAGTTCCTTCTGTATTTTTAGACATATAATTTATCATTTCTTCAAATTTCAGAGAACTCAAATCCCAAAGCACACTCTTATTCAGCATATTGCAAGATTCAAGCAATTCTATAGACGCTGTAGACTCTGCATTTTTTATTTGAAGATCAGCATCTTCGGTAACGAGTATAAATTCTTTTTCTTCTTGGACAGTTTCGGTAGTTTTTGTGCCTTTCATGACTATCATACTACTTATTAAAAGATCAATTGCCTTTTTTACTATGATAGATTGTTTAAAATACTTATCGTAAAATAACCCCATGGCTCCATAAAATCTTTTTAAATAGATTTTATCTTTTACCGTACTTTCTCCTTTAAAATGAATCACTTTCTGGTCACCTAGATAATAATTATCATATCCTTTTTGAAGTGCCGTGTAACTTAAATCGATGTCTTCTCCATACATAAAATAACGCTCGTCAAAACCACCGCAATCTTCATAAACATCTTTCTTACAAAACATAAAAGCACCTACTAGCACCTCTACTTTGCCTCTTTCATTTTGACCAACTTCATTAAAGTAATAGTTACTGTCGTTGCCCAGCATTTTTTGTCTCGCTACTTTAGGTGTAGGAACATGTCTTTTACTTTCTGGCAAATATTTACCGGTTCCATCAATAAGCTGGGTTCCTAAAAAGCCTGCTTTGGGTTCCGCTTTCGCGAAAGCTAAACACTCTTCAAAAACATTCTCTCCTACTATCGTATCTGGATTTAAAATACACAAATATTCCCCTAGAGTTTGCTCTACAGTGAGGTTATTCCCTTTAGAAAAGCCATGATTCTCTTTATGCGCTATCACTTTTATACGATCGCCATAAACAGAGGCTAACATCTCGAGGCTGTGATCTGTAGAATTATTATCTGCCACGATAATCTCTGCATCTAGATTTTTAACAGCTCGCATCACACTATAAACACACAGCTCAAGAAAAGCTGCTGCGTTATAATTAAGTATGACTATGGATAATTGCATGAATTAGTTTTTTAATGAATTCTCATAAGGAACACGATGTAAGATACTTCTTCCTAGCGTTACCTCATCGGCAAACTCTAACTCATCTCCTACGGCTATTCCTCTCGCGATGGTAGATGTATTCACCTCTAGTCCATCGAGTTGTTTGAAGATATAAAAGTTAGTAGTATCACCTTCTATTGTTGGACTCAGTGCAAAAATAATCTCGGTAACTCCATCGTTTTTTACACGATCTACGAGTGATCTTACTTTAAGATCTTGTGGACCTATTCCATCCATAGGACTTATTTTACCTCCTAAAACATGGTACAAACCACGATACTGACTCGTGTTTTCTATAGCCATGACGTCTCGTATATCTTCTACCACACAAACGATGGACTGATCGCGGTTGTGACTGGCACAAATCTCACAAATCTCTACATCACTTACATTATGGCATTTTTTACAAAAATTAAGATCGTGTCGCATTTTTAATAACGCATCAGATAGCGCATCTGTATTATGCTCTGGCTGGCGCATTAAATGCAAGACCAGTCGCAATGCCGTGCGTTTACCTATACCAGGTAATTGCGATACTTGATCTACCGCTTCTTCTAATATTTTTGAGGAAAAATTCATGATAAATGAATCATAGCAAAAACAGCATAATTAATCATGTCTTGATAGTTTGCATCGATACCTTCTGACACTAGTGTAGCACCTTCATTATCTTCAATTTGCTTTACTCTCAATAATTTTTGCAGTATTAAATCAGTTAATGAACTTACTCGCATATCTCTCCATGCCTCACCATAATCATGGTTTTTATCCATCATTAATTGTTTAGTAATCGCTACATGATGGTCGTACAGTGCAACAGCCTCTTCTAGTTCTAGATCTGGTTGCTCTACCACACCTTTTTCTAGTTGTATAAGTGCCATTATGGAATAATTAATAATGCCTATAAATTCGCTTTCCTGCCCTTCGTCCACCTTTGTTTCTGCAAGAGTTTGAAGACCTCTTATGCGCTGTGCTTTTATAAAAATCTGATCTGTAAGTGATGGCAAGCGTAAAATGCGCCATGCACTACCATAATCCTTCATTTTATTAGAAAACAAATCACGACATCGTGTGATAACTGCATCATATTGCTGGCTAGTTTGCGACATAAGGGCTATAAATTTTGCGTAAATTTCGCATTTAAAACTCAATTAACCATATTTCATGGCGACTATAAATTGCGCGGGCACTCTTATCGACCTTTCTACACCTCATACCATGGGAATTGTGAACTGTACACCAGATTCTTTTTATGATGGTGGTAAACTTAAAAACGACGCTGCTATTTTAAACCAAGTAGAAACCATGCTAGATGCAGGTGCTACATTTATAGATGTCGGTGGCTACAGTTCTAGACCAGATGGTACGGACATTTCTGTAGAAGAAGAGTTATCTAGAGTTCTCCCAGTTCTTGATTTGATAACAGCTCGATTTTCTATAAAAGGTTTAAGTTGTGACAGCTTTCGCGAAAGCGTGATAGAAAAAGTAATTAATCACGGAGCGACTATCGTGAACGATATAAGCGCTGGTCTTTTATCTGAAAATATGTTACAAACTGTGGGAAAAGCCAAAATCCCTTACATCATGATGCACATGCGTGGTACTCCACAAACCATGAAAACCATGACCGATTATGGTAATATGGTGGTAGAAATAAATCGTTATTTTTCTGAACGTGTTGCTGCTGCAAGAGCTTGTGGAATTGATGACCTAATTATAGATCCTGGTTTTGGTTTTGCAAAATCTACCCAACAAAATTTTGAATTGCTTTCTGATCTAGATTTTTTAAAAGCTCACAGACTACCTATTCTAGCTGGAATATCTCGTAAATCAATGATTTACAAAACCTTAAACAGCACCGCACAAGAATCATTAAATGGAACAACAGCTTTAAACATGGTGAGTTTAATGAAAGGTGCAAAAATTTTACGCGTCCACGATGTTAAAGAAGCGATGGAAACTATAGCGTTGTATAACCAGTTAACGATAAATTAATTATATTTTAGCTACATGGAACTTCCTGGGTTTAGAATAATCGATTTAATAGACATACTGCTAGTGGCAGCTGTGGTCTTCTACTTATACCGACTGGTTAAAGGTACCGCGGCGCTCAATATTTTTATTGGGATTTTTATTATCTACTTGATTTATCAATTAACGGTTTTCATGAAAATGGAAATGTTAAGTCAGGCATTAGGCGCTGTTACTGGTGCTGGAGTGGTAGCTTTGATAGTTGTTTTTCAACAGGAAATAAGGCGCTTTCTTTTAATGCTAGGTTCTACAAAATTCACTTCTCGCAGGCGCTTTTTTAAACAACTACGCATTTTTCAAGAAGAACAGGACAACAATCAAATGGTTGTTGATGAAATAGTAAAGGCTTGTAAAAAAATGAGCTCTACTAAAACTGGCGCATTAATAGGTATCAAAAGAGATGGTTCTCTTGAATTTGTTAAAAACACTGGAGACGATCAAGACATTTTAGTAAACTCTTCTATCATACAAAGCATTTTTTATAAAAACAGTACACTACACGATGGTGCGATGATAGTAGAGGGAAATAAGATTACAGCAACACGAGTGATTTTACCTGTATCTGAAAACAGAAAAATACCTCAGCGTTTTGGGTTGCGTCACAGAGCAGCTTTAGGTTTAACGGAAAGAAGTAGTGCTATCGCATTAATAGTAAGTGAAGAAACAGGTCAAATATCGCTAGTTCATGAAGGCGAATTTGAATCTTATACCGACACAGATGAACTGGCTGCCAAAATCAAATCTCACCTCGCTTAATGGAACGTAATTGTAAAAACTGTAAAAAGTTACTTTATGCCCAACAAAATTACTGCTCCCATTGTGGTTCTAAATGGGTGGAATATAGATTAACACCTCGTAAAATAACAGCCGAATTATCTAATCGTTACTTAGGAACTGACAATGTATTTCTAGTCACAATTTTGGGCTTACTGCGCTATCCTGAAGATGTAATAAATGGCTATATAAATGGCCAACGCAAGAAATATGTAAATCCTATTAACTTTTATTTAATCAGTTTATCCTTAGTAGGTTTACAAATTTTTCTATTAAGGAATTTTGCACCAGACACTCTAGGAATTGATATTACCGAAATAACAAATGTTCAAAATAATACCGGTCAAAGCTTAGAAAATTTTACCAATTTTTTTTATGACTACATAGGCGCTTTTACTACATTTTTCTTACCAGCCTATGCGTTATCAGGTTATATAGTCTTCTTAGATATTAGAAAATACAATCTTACTGAGCACTTAATTTTATACGTTTATGTATTTGGCCTTGTTAATATCGTAACGTTTCTGGCAACGCCACTTATGATTGGTTTTGACATTCCTTATCAAATGGTATCACTAGCACTGACACCTTTTATTTTTTTACAAGTAGCCTGGTATTATAAAAGATGCTTTAAACTAGATACACAACAAACTATTTTAAAAGGGCTGCTTGCAATTATCGTATTCAACGTGATCTCTGCTGTTTTAATGATCATTGTAATTATTATAGCAGTTGCTCTCTTATTCTTCTTCAACTCAGACCTACTCAATACAACTGCTGCTCATTAAAAACCTATGGAAAGAAATTGTAAAAACTGCTCTCAAATGATATACCTGGAACAGAATTTCTGTTCGCATTGTGGTGCAAAATGGTTGGAAAATCGCATTACCATGAAGCAAGTCGGTAATGATTTTGCTGACATGTATTTAGGTATAGACACCAAATTTGTACGTACGTTTCTTGATCTTTTTAGAAAACCAGAAGCTGTCATATTAGGTTATATGAATGGACGCCGTGTTAACTACATGGATGCGATGAGGTATTTATTACTAGCTCTTTTTTTAACTGGTATTTACACTTTTGTTTTAAAGAACACAGGAGCTTTTGACCAAATACTAGCATCCCAACAAGAGGCTTACTCGCAAATGAATTACAGTCCTGAGCAAATGGAAATGACCAATAAGTTTAATGACGAATTTGGGAAATACGCATTTGATTTTCAAGGATTCTTCTTATTACTCACTATTCCTTTTCTAGCATTAATAGCTAGAATTACCTTTTGGGGAAAACGCTATTTTAATTTTACAGAACAGATGGTTTTCTATATGTATGCATATGGCCACTCTGTAATTGTGACAACTCCTTTTACCATTTTAACCGTACTTATTTTCCCTCAGGCGGTAATGTACGTAGGGTTTGTTGGATTTCCCTTACTGATTATTTACGTTATATATTGTTACAAAAGGTGTTTTAAACTAAATAATCAATCTATAATTTTAAAAGCTCTCATCTCTGTTATAGTAAGTATAACACTTATGATAGTTGCAGGTATTATACTTGGAATACTGGGTATATTAATAGGTCTAGTCCTAAAAGCAACTGGTGTAGTCTAAGCCACTTCTTGCTGTAGAAATTGTACTTCATAAAGATTTTTGTAGTAACCATTTTCTTTTTGAAGCAACTGGCTGTGCGATCCTATTTCTACTATCTCTCCTGCATCCATCACGATAATTTTATCTGCTTTTTTGATGGTTGCGAGTCTATGAGCAATTACTATAGAAGTGCGTCCTTTGGTTATAATGTCTGTCGCATCCTGTATCAACTGCTCGCTGTAAGCGTCTACAGAGCTTGTCGCCTCGTCTAAAATTAAGATACTAGGATTAGAAACATAAGCTCTTAAAAACGCTATTAACTGTCGCTGTCCAGAACTAAGCATCACTCCTCTTTCTTTTACATTATAATGATACCCATTAGGTAACGTCATTATAAAATCATGCACCCCTATTTTTTGAGCTGCCTTGATTACATCGTCTTCTGTTATATCTGGATTCTGTAGTGTAATATTATTCAAAATAGTATCTGCAAACAAGAATACGTCTTGTAGCACCACTGCTATTTGTGATCTAAGAGATGATAATTGGTACGCTTTCGCGGAAGCGGAATCTATCAAAATCTCTCCACTATTAATTTCATAAAAACGAGAAAGAAGATTTATAATAGTAGATTTTCCCGCACCTGTAGCACCTACAATAGCAACGGTCTCACCAGAGGCAACGGCAAAACTAAGGTTCTTTAAAACAAGCTCGTTATCTACATAACTAAAGTCTACATCTTTAAACTCTATATCACCTTTAAGATGTGCAGCAACTAGATCACCTTGATCTTCTATTTGAGATTCTGTATCTAGAATACCAAAAACACGATTTGCGGCCACCATACCCATTTGTAGCGTATTAAACTTATCTGCTATCTGGCGTAATGGTCTAAATAATTTTTGTGACAAATCAATAAACATGACTATAGTACCTATTTCTACAGCCATAGTTGTAGCCTCTGCACCTAGATTCATAACCACACCTATATACACTATAAGACCTATTGTTATACTAGAAGCCATCTCTGCAATAGGAAAGAAAATGGAATTGTACCATACTGTTTTTACCCACGCATTTCTATGTTTATCATTAATCTCTTTAAACTGCTCGTACTCTACTTTCTCACGATTAAAAATTTGTACGATTTTCATACCAGTAACTCGCTCTTGTACAAAAGAGTTCAAATTACTTACTTGGGTGCGCACTTCTTCAAAAGCCACTTTCATTGCTTTTTGAAACACGCGAGTAGCATACAATATAAAAGGCATCACTATCAACGCTATTAATGTCAACTTCCAACTAGAATAGGCCATGAAGCCAAGAACAACCACCATTTTCAACAAATCAGAAATGATAACAAATAGACCCTGAGAAAAAATACTTGCTATAGTTTCTATATCGCTTACCGCTCTAGTAACTAATTTACCTACGGCGCTTTTATCAAAATACTGCATCTTAAAACCCATCATGTGGGTAAAGAGTTTTACACGCAAATCTCGTATTACCTGCTGTCCTAACCAGTTAGCATAATAAATAAAACTGAGCTGTAGCAAAACATCAATGATTAAAACGGCTATCATCATTCCTATAACAGTCACAAAACCATCAAACTGACGAGGTATAATATGCTCATCTATAGAAACCTTAATTAAATAAGGCATTGCTATAGCGACTATTGCAATAAGGATAGCACTTAATGCTACAAAATAATAGGTAAGCTTATAAGGCTTAGTGTAAGAAAGTAGTCTTCTAAAAAGAGACAAGTTAAATGCATTACCTGTTGTAGATGCCATATTTATTTAAGTAAATGTTCTATAACAGAACGTAATTCTTTTTCCTTTTGTGTACCGATTACATATTGCTTATCGGCTGTTTTAATGTGTAGACCTATTGATCCTTTTACATTATATACTGTTCCATAAGAAGTCCAAAGTCTAATACCCCAGCCTCCTATAAAACCATAATCAATGACCTGAGCCTTATCTAGATCTCTCCAATAAAATTCTTTTTTTACAAACGGACTATAGAGCACTGTGATTTTCTCATGGGTAATAACCGTGGTCATTTTAAGTGTTAAAAATAAAACCAAAATGACAACAGGTAAAATACTTGGGATAATTTTATCAATAGCAAGTTGATTTAAAAGATCTTCTGACGAGTTAAACTGTAAAATAGGAATAAGAAACAAGCTTATAACAATTAACCACAACCACCACTGATCAAATTTTTGAGTTTCTTTATAAAGGATTTTTTCCATTATAAAAACAGTTCTTCAGGATAATGAATTTGTGTAAGAAATAAACCTGCTGCTGGCGCACTTGCCCCTGCATTGCTTCTATTTTTTGAAGCAATAATTTTATGCATGTCCTCTACCGTTTTTTTACCGTAACCTACATCTAGCAATGTCCCTACTACTGCCCTTACCATGTTACGCAAAAATCTATTTGCCGTAATATGAAAAATCACCTTGTGTTCTTTAAATTCAAAACGCGCTTCTGTCAGGTCACAAATAAATGTATTCACGTCTGTATTAGTTCTTGAAAAACACTCAAAATCTTTATATTCTAGAAGAATATCTGCTGCTTTTTGCATCAACTCAAAATCTGGTTTTCTAAATAACACATAAGCCTGATTTACATCAAATGGATTAGGCCTCAACAAAAAATGATATTCATAAGAACGTTTATAAGCATGGAATCGTGCATGTGCTTTGTCGGTAACTGGTTTTATGTCATAAACAGCTATATCTTTAGGCAACCATCTATTGAGACGGTATACTAAATGCTCGATATCGATCTCTCCATCATAAATAAAATGAGCGACCATATATGCAGCATGTACACCAGCATCTGTTCTTCCTGCTCCTTGAATGGCTATTTTCTCACGCAACATTTTTTGCAAACCATCTTCTAGCACTTCTTGCACCGTAATACTTTGAGGCTGTCGTTGCCAGCCGTGATAAGCTGTGCCATCATAGGCTAGTTCTATAAAATAACGTGGTTTATCTTGCATCGCTACAAAGATAAGAGGAATGAATATGAAATTGATTCTGAAATCCCATGAGAATTCAAATTAACGGTAGCTATTTGCTTATTAAATTTGCGATATGAAAATATTACTCCTTTCTGACACGCACAGTCATATAGATGATTTTATAATTAAATACATAAAACAAGCTGATGAGGTGTGGCATGCTGGCGATATAGGAGATCTAAACGTTACCGATCAAATTGCTGCATTAAAACCACTGCGTGCTGTTTATGGAAATATAGACGACGATAAAGCAAGAATGCAGTTTCCTTTAAACAATAGATTTATTTGTGAAGGGATGGATATATGGATCACTCACATAGGTGGTTACCCTGGGAGGTATAATCCTAAAATACGAGAAGAGTTGTATGCAAATCCGCCGCAGGTTTTTATATGTGGCCATAGTCATATTTTAAAAGTGATCATGGATAAAAAGATTCAATGCTTACACATGAATCCTGGTGCTATAGGAATGCATGGTTTTCATAAAAAACGTACCATGTTGCGATTTGAAATAAATAATGGAAAGATTTCAAATCTAGAAGTTATAGAAAAAGATCGATAATGGAATTAAGCAAAAAAACTGGAAGCAAAGCTTCCAGTTTTTCACACAAACCAACTTTAAAATATTACCCCTAATTTTCGTTTTGGCTGGTTGTGTGTTTCAATAAAAAACTCTTTTCATAATTCAATTCTTGTTAAAAAACACAAGGTTGGAATCAACAAAAATCTTACAGAAATAAAGTTAACTTAATGCTTTTATAATTTTCACCCTATTACATAACTGTAGGTGATTATTAAATAACTGTTACATCTCTAGATCGAGTGTTACAGTTGTTCCATTACTAGCATGATGGATTCTAAGCGCCTTTTCAGGGTCGTATCCTAAAAATGATAAGCGTTCTCGGACGAGTTGTGTCCCTTTTGATATATGACGCTTGTTTTTAGAAAGACTCACATTTCCTATACCATTATCGCTTATTACACAACGATAATGATCTTCATCTATTCTTGAGAATTCTATTTCTAAAATAGGAGATTCTATTCTAGATGGAAATGCATGTACAAATACATTTTCTACAAATGGCTGCAACACCATATTAGGTATACTCGTTTGCGATAATGACAGTTCTTTATCGACATTAAAAAGAATAGAAATACGATCATCAAAACGTGCATTTTCTAATTCAGTATAACTCTTCAAGTATGCTATTTCTTCTTCTAGAGTTATAAACTGTTTGTCACTATTATTTAAATTGGCTCTCATTAACCCTGCAAAAGTCCCTAAGTATTTCATTGCACGATCGTTCTCACTATTACTAATAAAATACTGTACTGAATTAAGTGAATTAAAAACAAAATGCGGATTCATTTGCGATAATAGTGCCTCTAATTTTACTTCTTCTACACGCTTAGTAATAGTTTCTCTCTCTTCTGAAAGTTGTTTTGCACCTTTTCGCTTTAAGCTAAAGTAGGTGTATAAAATTCCTATAACGATACTAAAAAACAAAATTATAAACCAAGAGCTTTGATAAAACGGATCGTTAACAGTAAAATTAATTATAGATTTTTGAAACATAGCACCAGTAGATGCGTCTTCTATCTTTACTTGAATATCATAAAAAGAAGGCTGTAAATAAGGCAAATCAATTACAGCTCCTTTTATGGAAATCCAGTCTTCGTCCTCTTTAATTCGATAACTGTACTGTAATTTTTCAGGAAATGGATGTTGATTGGTAGCAAGTGTTAACTGTATGGAGTTTTGATCATAATCCAGACTGGACTGTTTTATTCTCAATGGTTGCACTACACCATTCACTTTAAAGTCTATAATTTTTAAACTTTCCACTCTATTAGGCTTATCTAAAATATCTAATAACGCTATTTTAAACAGCCCGTGATCACTACCTAAAAACAAAGTATCATTTTTTACCATACCACTGGTTACTTTATGATCTAAGCCTTGTTCTTTATCTATAAAAATCTCTTTATCATCTTTGTACAACACCACACCTTTTGAGGTGCCTATGACAACCCAATCATGAAATGAGCTTAGAAAAGTGATCGTATTACCATATGTAGAATTACGGCTGATCTTTTTAACACGAAAAAGTATCGTGTCTTCCACTATAAAAACGTCGCCATCTTCATTAGAGATTGCTAATCTAGCATCACCTAATCTAGTTATATGTCGCAAGCGCTTTTCTTGCCACAACTCGTTTTTTACATAAGAGGTGAATACACCATTTTGATATGCATACAAGCCACTAAATATAGATGTGAAATAAGTTTTATCCTTTTGTTGTACGCTACCTACCACATGACCAGGGTTATTCACATCGGCCAGATTATCAAAATATGTGTACGATAACCGTTCTAACTTATCATAAACTCGTGAACCATGATAGAAATTAGTCTCTATTAAATTACCTGAATCTGTAAAATTAAATTCTAGAGTATGTAGTGGCATATACCTAACCAGCTCTGCCTTTTTATTAAACACATATAACCCAATAGAAGTATTTACCCAAACCTGTTCTTCACTCGTTTTTAAACCATAGAAAACAATGTTTGCAGCAGGTGTATCGTAATCTAATTCATAGAAAAAGTCTTTATGCTTAGGCAGTTGCTCTGGATGAGTTTTTGCAAATTCTGATTGCCATTCTTTAAACCTAGATGCTTCTATAGTAGTCTTTCCTATTTGTAAACCATCATTATACAGGTAAGCATTTTTTTCTTCTAGATGTGCTAGATCTATCACACTCTCGTGTGACACATTTTCAAAACGTAAGGCTTCATTTAAGTAAACTTCATACATTCCATGATCTAGTGTACCTATGAATAAGCGATCTACCTCTTGGTCATATTGTAAACTAGTTACTTGCGTGCTTTCGACTCCATAATCCTTGTTCTTATTATTAAAACTTCCGTTCTCCCATTTATATATCCCTCCATCGTTTTGATAAATACCCCATGCCGCTGCATAAAATAAATTATCAGCCACTGCATAATCCCAAAGGATAGAACTTTCTATTTCTAAGGCCTTGTTATAAACGCCTGGCTGTACAACGCTATCTAGACTTATTTTTTTATAGAATTCTTTACCGCTTAAAAACAATTGTCCACGATAGACTTGTGCCGCATAAAGCTGACTTTCATCTGTAATTTGAGACAGATTAAAGGTGGCACCATTTTCTTGAACCTTAAACACCCCTTGTAAATAACTTACCGCATACACCTCACTTTCTATCAAGAAAAAATCTTGAATTCTAAAACTATCCTCGCTGGATATTTTAGGTTTTAAGTTTTTAACTAGCTTACCGTTTTTAATATTTATAATCGCGATACCATCACTAGTTCCTACATACAAATAGGAGTCGTGAATCATTAATTGAGTCACCTCCAGATGTACTAATTGATCATTATATTCATACTCTTTAATGACACCTTTTCTATAAGTAGATAACCCTTTTCCATAACTACCTATCCACAAGGTACGATCCTTACTTTGTGCAACCGACCAAATGTTATTTTGTGCTAGTCCATCTTCTTTATAATAGGTTGTAAACTGATTATTATACTTGCGCACTAGCCCATTATCAGTACCTATCCACAAAGCACCGTCATCCGATTTAAAAAGGCAGCGCACCGCATTATTAGGCAACACATTTTGTTCTGTATAAGAAACAGATGGATGCCTTTGCCCTAAGACACTTATAGTAAAGAATAAAAAAATCAGACAATTAGATAGCTTCACTGATGCGGCTTAAGAATAATTTCAACTTACGTTCTGCTACTTTTAACGTGTCACCATTAATTAATGTTACCTCACGATCTGTTTTGGTAAATTTATGCACCGCGTTTAAATTAATAATGTGACCATGGTGGATTCTAAGAAAATAAGAATCTGGAAGACAATCTTCTATTCCTTTTAGCGAACTAGTAACCAACTTATTACTGCCATCTTTAAAGTACAACTGACTGTAATTACCTTCGGCAGCGATGTGTACTAACTCTTTAATAACTACAACTTCAAAACCTGTTGTAGTATTAAAAACAATACGTTTTTTCTCTTGTTGTCCTTCTATATACTCTGCAAAGACGTCAAATTTTTTGAGTATAGCTTTTTTATTCTCTTTAGACTTTTTATACCTCTCGATTGCCTCATGCAGCTGCACAGGGTCTACCGGTTTCAATAAATAATGTAACGCACTGCACTGAAAAGCTTTAATCGCATATTGATCAAAAGCAGTTACAAAAATGATTTCAAAATCTATATTCTCAAAATAATTAAACAATTCAAAACCGTCTTCTTCGGGCATTTGAATATCTAGAAACACTAGATCTACCTTATGCTCTCGTATAGCTTTAACACCTTCTTTTACAGAAGAGCAACTATCTTTAAGCTGGTATTGATCGCCCAGTTCTTTTTCTAATAAATTATGGAGCAATGACCTTCCGTGAGATTCGTCATCAATGATTATAACATTTATCATGCTTTAAATGTAGCAAAAAGAGGGATTAAACATTACTTATTACTGGTTGTTTATTTTAATCTAGAATCAGGATTCTTTAAAAAATGTTTATTTGAGATTCGCTTTCGCGAAAGCGGAACAGTAAAATTTACATGAAAAACAAAAACCTGCAAGGTGGCGCCCTGCAGGTTTTTTCACTAATATTACTAAGTTTATTGCGTTTATCTTAATCGATCAGCAGATTTTACAAGCTGTTCATCCTTTCTTATTGCCTTGTTAGCCAAGACAAGTAAAACGATAGATAGGATAGGAATGAACATCCCAATGCCTTTCTCAGAAACCGCCGTTTCTCCAGACATCATTAGCGCTCGATATACATAAACACCTAGTATAAAAAGGTTTAATAACAAATTTAAACGGTTAACCACTGTTTGTAACTGTCTGTTTTTAAATAAAAACATCGCAACTACCGACATTAACGCGCTCACTGTAAAGATACCAAAGTAAAGACTTTCATCCATACCTACAAACTCATTTCCTTCTCCATCATTAAAATGCTCTACTACCCAAATAAGTCCACCAGAGACTATTGCGGCTAAAAGTAAATAAATGGTCTGTATGCGTTGTATCATTACTGCTATTTTTCAAAAGCAAAGCAAAAATAGAACATAACAAGCAAAAAGAACAACAGATATTAATTTTTTAATGTATCATTGCAATGCTATTAAGGTAACTTACTCTTTATAGGTTATCTAGCAGTTTAAAATTTTTCTGATAAATTTTGAACTTTCTTTTCCCCCTGATAACAAATTATATATATCATAACGATACATGTTTCAAATAGCTGATTTAAAATCTAAAAAACTTCCTGAGTTACAGGAAATCGCAAAAGGATTAAACGTTCCTAAATTCAAACAACTACGTAAACTAGATCTGGTTTATAAAATACTAGATCTACAAGCAGCAAATCCAGACGTTGTAAAAAGCCTAGATATTGAAACAACACCAGCTCCTGTAAAAGAAGAAGCTAAAGAAAAGGTTGAAAAAGTTGTAAAGGAAAAGCCAGCTGCCAAAAAGCCTGCTGTAAAGAAAGAACGCAAACCTAGAGTCTCTAAGAAAGAAACAAAAAAAGAAACAAAATCTGAAGAAAAAGAAGATTTTGAAATAACTGAAGAAACTCTTAAAGGACGCAAAGATCCTAGCAAACCTAATCCTAGACCTAGGCCTAGAAAAACGGCTAAGAAAACTGTTAAGGAAACTAGCGATACTGCAAAAGACACTACAGACACATCTTCTAAAAAGACTGCAGATACTGCAGACTCTAAGAAAGATACTGCTGATACAAAAAACGACAACCGTAACAACGGTCGTCAAAAAAACACACGTAGCAATAACACTCAAAATAATGTTCCTAAAGGAAACAAAGACACTCGCAACCGTTACCGCGATCCTGACTTTGAATTTGATGGAATAATAGAGAGTGAAGGTGTTCTAGACATGATGCCTGACGGTTATGGTTTCCTACGTAGTAGTGACTATAATTACCTAGCCAGTCCAGATGATATTTATGTATCTCAGTCCCAAATTAGACTTTTTGGCCTTAAGACAGGTGATACAGTTTTAGGTATGGTACGCCCTCCTAAAGAAGGAGAAAAGTATTTCCCTCTTATAAAAATATCTCAAATTAATGGTCTAGACCCTAAAGTAGTGCGTGACCGTGTTTCTTTTGAGCATTTAACACCATTATTCCCTGAAGAAAAATTTAACCTAGCAGACAGACGCGCTAGTATTTCTACTCGTGTGATGGATCTTTTTGCTCCTATAGGTAAAGGACAGCGTGGTATGATCGTGGCGCAACCTAAAACAGGTAAAACCATGTTACTTAAGGATATTGCAAACGCTATTGCAGCAAATAATCCTGAGGTTTACCAGTTGATCTTATTAATAGATGAGCGCCCAGAAGAAGTAACAGACATGCAGCGCAATGTAGATGGAGAGGTAATCGCTTCTACATTTGACAAAGAAGCTCATGACCATGTAAAAGTGGCAAACATAGTTCTTGAAAAAGCAAAACGTATGGTAGAATGTGGTCACGATGTAGTGATCTTACTAGATTCTATAACACGTTTAGCACGTGCTTATAACACGGTACAACCAGCTAGTGGTAAAGTACTTTCTGGTGGTGTAGATGCAAATGCATTGCACAAGCCTAAACGTTTCTTCGGTGCGGCACGTAACATAGAAGGCGGTGGTTCTCTTTCTATTATAGCAACTGCTCTTACAGAGACTGGTTCTAAAATGGATGAGGTAATCTTTGAAGAATTTAAAGGAACTGGTAACATGGAACTGCAACTGGATAGAAACATTTCTAACCGTCGTGTATTCCCTGCTATCGACCTTACCTCTTCTTCTACACGTCGTGATGACTTATTGTTAGACGAGCAGACTATGAAACATATGTGGATCTTACGCAAGTATCTTGCAGACATGAACCCTGTAGAAGCTATGGAATTTATCTCTCAAAAAATGAAGCAAACTCGCAATAATGAAGAGTTTCTTGCAACTATGAATGAGTAATTCTAGAACATAATTCATGATGCCCTACTTTACGGTGGGGCTTTTTTTATACTCGCTTTCGCGAAAGCGGAATCCCTACAAATCTTACAGAAATATCTAACTTTGCGATTCTTATAACCCTTCAAAAATGACGGCTATAATTACTCTCACAAAGATTTAACATTATAAAATACGTTACTACACAATGAGCAACGATTCATCTCGTTTGCTCTTTTATATCCTATCAAATGAAATACATATTATTATCTCTAGTACTGGCAATAAGCTTTACTATACAAGCACAAGATTCTAACCAGGCAGAAACCTCTATAGACGCACAGTTTAAACAACTGTTAGATGATTCTAATAACTTTAAGGAATACAAAGTTGTTAAAGAGACCGACATCAATAAATTACGCAAAAATGCTAATGAAAGTATTCAAAAGCTTAATGAGAACATAACCTCTCTAGAGAGTTCTATAGTTACTAAGGATAATAGAATTACCACCTTAGAAAATGAACTTGCTGGAATTAACACAGAACTAAGCGAGGTAAATGCTGAAAAAGATTCTATGAATTTTTTAGGCATACAGACCAATAAAGGTTTTTATAATACTGTAGTATGGTCTATCGTAGGTTTACTTGCCTTCTTATTTATTTTTATGAGTCTACGTTTTAAAAACAGTAACGCTACTACAAAGGCTGCAAATAAACAGCTAGCTACTACTGAAGAAGAACTAGAAGACCTAAGACGTAAGTCTATAGAAAAAGAACAAAAACTAGGCAGACAGTTACAAGATGAACGTAATAAGTATGCTAAACTTAAAGGAGATAAATAATTTTATTTCCCTAATTCTAAATCCCCATTAAATTTATTTTTAATGGGGATTTAATTTTCAGAACATCTTTTACTTGCTCTTTATAAAGACGTTAAACCTTTCTCAACTCACAGTTTTTTAAGAAAAAGCACTTATTTCTATTTGTATCTTTAATAAAAAACTAACGACCATGGAAAATGTAAAAACAGAACAATACCTCAACTCTTTATTAGAAAAAACATATGATGCACAACGTGGGTATGCAAATGCCGCTGAAGTTACAGAGCACGTACAATTAAAGAGATGGCTAGCACAACAAGGTGCAAGACGTACAGAATTTGCAGCTGCACTTGCTGGAGAAATGAAGGGAATGAATGAAAACCCTAAAAATGACGGCTCTTTTGCTGGTGACATGCACAGAGGCTGGATGAATATTAAAGCCGCTTTAAGTCTTAATAAAGACGAGTCTGTATTAGAAGAATGTCTTACTGGTGAGAAATCTGCAATAGAAGAATATGATCAAGTGCTAGAACATAGAGGTGAATTACCTCCTACTATTGTTTCAGTTCTAGAAGCTCAAAAAGACGAAATACAAGCAACAGTTAATGAAGTAAAAACTTTAGAAGATTTTGCTCACGATCATAACTTATAGATGACACATACTTTAAGAAACCGCTCTACGAGCGGTTTTTTTTTGCTCTTAAAATTGAATTTAACTTATTTTAACAGTTGCTGATTTATTACTATAAGTACCTTGGTCACTTGAACCAATTCAATTACTTATGAAATTAACTAAATTTCTAGTACCAGCACTATTTCTAGCTGCCTTCATATCTTGTAAAAACGATACGCAAGAGAATAAAGAAGAACAAAGCGACACTAACGACATTTCCATACCTTTTGAAAGACACACTCTAGAAAACGGGCTTACCGTTATTTTTCATGAAGATAAATCTGATCCAGTAGTAGCAGTCGCACTTACTGCCCATGTAGGTAGCGCAAGAGAAAAAACAGGTAAAACAGGATTTGCCCATTTATTTGAACATCTATTATTCTTAGAATCAGAAAATTTAGGTAAAGGTGGACTCGATGAAATGAGTGCTAGAATAGGTGGCTCTGGAGCAAATGGTTCTACGAGTCGTGATGTGACTAACTATTTTCAGACTGTTCCTAAAGATGCTTTAGAAAAAATGATTTGGGCCGAAGCAGATAAACTAGGTTATTTCATAAACACAGTTACAGAACCTGTACTAGCCAAAGAAAAGCAAGTAGTAAAAAATGAAAAACGTCAGAGTGTTGATAACAATGCTTATGGACATGAATCTTATGTAATCGGTAAAAACCTATATCCAGAAGGACATCCATATAACTGGCAAGTGATAGGTTCTCTAGAAGACCTTCAAAATGCATCGTTACAGGATGTAAAAGATTTTTATAATGAATGGTACACACCTAATAATGCCGTACTAACTATTGCTGGAGATTTTGATAAAAAACAAGCTCTAGAATGGGTAGAAAAATACTTTGGCGAAATTAAGAGAGGTAAAACTGTAGAAAAAACGATTGTAGAACCAGTCGTATTAACTCAAACCAAGAAATTATATTTTGAAGATAATTTTGCCCAAACACCTAGACTGGCTATGACATGGCCTACTGTACCTAGTTATGACAAAGATTCCTATGCTTTAGATATTTTAGGGACTTACCTTTCTAACGGTAAGAAAGCTCCTTTGAACAAGGTAATAATAGAAGAAGATCAGGTTGCAGATCAAGCATATGCGTATAGCTATACTACAGAACTTGCTGGACAATTCGGCCTGGTGGCGAGAGCCTATGACGGTAAAGATCTAGACAGCGTTCTAAGTAGTGTAAACAAGGCAATGGCGTTATTTGAGAAAGATGGTATTTCCCAAAATGACTTAGATCGTATTAAGACAAGTCAAGAAACAGATTTCTATCAAGGTTTATCAAGTGTTTTAGGTAAAGGATTTCAACTTACACAATATGAAATTCTAGCTGGAGACGCTGGTTTCTTAACTCAAGATGTTAAGAACATGCAAGCAGTTACTATAGAAGATGTAAAGCGTGTATATGAAACTTATATAAAAGGTAAAAACTATGTAATGACCAGTTTTGTCCCTAAGGGAAGTATCGATCTTGCAGTAAACGAATCTACCCTTGCTCAAGTAGCTGAAGAAAAAATAGTAGATGGTGCCGAAGAAACCTTTGACGCTAGTATAATTGCTACTTATGAACGCACACCATCTAGCTTTGAAAGAACAGAGCCTAAATACGGTCCTGCACCTCAACTAGCTATTCCTGATGTTTACACAGAAACTTTATCTTCTGGTATTGAAGTATTAGGTATAGAAGACAATGAAGTACCTCTAGTACAATTACAGTTAGAAGTAAAAGGAGGCATGCTGTTAGAAGACATTAAAAAAATAGGTGTTTCAAATATGCTAGCAGACTTAATGAACAAAGGTACAGCAACCAAAACACCTGCTCAACTAGAAGAAACTATAGATCAACTAGGTGCAAACATTACCATCTATTCTGGCAACCAAAGTATAGCCGTAAACGCTAGCTCTTTATCGCGCAATTATAACGAGGTAATGAGTCTGATAAATGAAATGTTATTAGAGCCTCGATGGGATCCAAAAGAATTTGATTTAATTAAACAACAAACTCTCAGCCAGATACAACAACAAAAAGCAAGCCCAAGAGCTATCGCTGCAAATGAGTTTGATAAATTAATCTATGGAGAAGATCACATTCTGGCGCAAAACAATTTAGGCTCTAAAGCAAGCGTAGAAAATATAAGTCTTGATGACTTAAAAGAATACTACAACAGTTACTTATCGCCACAACTGGCCAGTTTTAAGATAGTAGGAGATGTTAATAAGGATCAGGTAACTACTTCTTTAAGTACTTTAAATAGTAAGTGGACTAAGAAAGAAGTAACCTTTCCAGAATTAGCGACAGTAAAAACACCAGAAAAATCTAGCATTTATTTTTATGATGTTCCTAATGCAAAACAATCTATTCTTAGTTTCGGATATCCAGCGATACCATCTACCGATCAAGATTTTTATAAAGTACAAGTTCTAAATTACCGTTTGGGCGGTGGCGGATTTGCATCTCAACTTACACAACAGTTGCGTGAGGGCAAAGGATACACTTATGGGATAAGATCAAGTTATAGTGGCTCACCATTATCAGGTATATTTAGTGTGAATAGTGGCGTTAGATCTAATGTAACTTATGAATCTACAGCACTCGTAAAAGACATTTTAAATAATTACGGTAATAATTTCAATGATGAAGACCTACAAGTAACTAAAAGTTATATGATTAAATCTAGCGCTAGATCATTTGAATCTCAAGGTGCAAAATTAAGCATGCTTTCCAATATTCAAGAAGATGGACTGCCAGTGGACTACGCTCTTAAACGTCAAGAAGTGGTAAAAAACTTAACCTTAAAAGACATTAAAAAACTTGCTAATAAATATATCACACCAGATCATATGATTTATTTAATAGTCGGTGATAAAGCAACCCAATTTGATAAACTAGAAAAACTAGGTTACGGAAAACCTATTTTGATTAACTAGCAAACATTATTTAACTAACAAAAGGCTCTCTAAATTAATTAGAGAGCCTTTTTTAATGCTTTAGATTGAGAAATAAAGCTCAAATAGAATCAGCATTACCGCTATAATAACTTTTTAAAGACTGTGAAAGAATTGCATTAATAAAACATGCACGTAGCTCTAGCTTAAATAAACAACGCGGGCTAGTTCGTATTTTAAAGGTCTATTAAAATCTATTGCATAAAAAAGTCCCAATCTACTATGTCGATTGGGACTTAACTTATTCATAAAGAATCACTTCTTATTTTTCGTTTTCACTTAGTACGGCAACATCATTACCTAACATAGCAAAGAACTTATCAAGATTAGGCATGATGATAATTTGAGTTCTACGGTTTTTTGCCATGTTCTCTTTATTATCATTTGCTACTATAGGATCATAACTTGCTCTACCGGCAACTATTAATTGATCTGGAGCAACACCAAATTTCTTCTCTAATCTTCTAACAATAGCAGCACTTCTTTCAGTACTTAAATCCCAGTTATCTTTAATATAACTACCACCTTTTACCGTACGGCTATCTGTATGTCCTTCTACTAGTACCTCAAGAGATGGTTCTGACTTCACAACATTTGCGATACGTGCAAGAATATCATCTGCGTCATTACCTACTCTATAACTACTATCCTTAAAAAGAAGGTCGTCATCTATGTTAATCATCACTACAGTTTCTTCGATAGAAACTTTTAAATCATCACTGTCTTGTGCCCCTATGTTTTTTGAGATATTATGAGCAATAGCAATATTTAAAGAATCTTTTAAAGTTGTTGCACCAGCTAGTTTTGAAGCAGGAACATCTTTAAGAGTCTTGCGCATCGCATTTTTATTATTCTCAGACAGTACCAGTTCTCCGTTAGGAGTGCTCACCATCATACCATCTTTTTCTGTTTTAAGAGAAGCGATTTTTGTATTGTATCGTTCTACACGCATTTCTATTTGCGCCATTTTACCTTCTAGATCTTCTTTTTCTACTTGCGTTTTTTGTAGTTCAGATCTTGTGTTGTTGTAATTAGCTTCTAATTCTGTGTATTTCTTTTTTGATACACAACTCGCAAGAATAGTTGCAGCAGTTACTGCGAGGATTAAGTTTGACTTTTTCATAATAGGATATTTGATTATTTGTTGCGGCTAAGTAACGGAACTACTTTTCACCACAGTCTTTTTAATATCCTATGCTTTTGTTAAAGAGTGTAAGCATTATGTTAATAGAACTGATAAACAGATACTTACAAATAAAAATAATGTTTTTAGTTATGTTAAAAAATTATGACTTGTTAAGATAATTTATAGAAACACTTACTTTTTTATATAATAATACTCTTTTTAACAAGAATATATTTTTAGTAAATCCGCTTTCGCGAAAGCGAAACAGAAATAAATCTAAAACACCTTAAATCTAGCACCGAAAACCATATTTACCTGATAGAACCAGAAACTCTGACTAGCAGAATCTGCCTCATCCATAGTAGTTCTAACATCTGGCAAATTGATATAACCACCTTTTAATTCACTTTGTACAAAGAAATATTTTAAAAAGGTCAACTGTATACCACCTACCGCATTAACACCATACCCAGAAACATGAAACTGATCGTAACGTTGTTTGTCTAATAGTCTGGTATTAGTTTTAGGAACTAAAACTCCTGTTTCTAAACCGAATAAAGTATTCAATTCAAAATTTCTGTATTGAAAAAGATCGTCGTGACGTCTTAATCCAACATTCACATAATTTAAACCATCTGTGTGTTCAAAGGTTAAGAAAGTAGGTTCTAAAACTATAGCCTCATTATTATATACACCATTATATAAGGAATTGGTATCGTTGATAAAACCGTTAATATTAACCGTCTGGTTCTCTGCAACCACATATTTCATATGATCTATACCTAAGGAAATACTATAATTCTCTCTCACGTAGTACCCTATCCTAAAGTTATATTGAGGTATCGTAATAGATTCAGGGTTTAAATATTTACCAGGGTCAAAATCACTTTGCCTGTCGTATGCTTGGACATTATCTAGAGTAAAATCATATCCATCTCCTTTAAAAGTGATATCACTATCACTGTAACCAGAAAGGTTCCAACCCCAGTATACATAAAAGTCACCTTTTTTAACTCGTGAGTTATTAGTTTTTAAAGAATCTTGAGCATTAACGCTACCAACTACAGTTAATAAAAATAAAATACGGACTAGGTTATTCACTATGTATATTTTGAGATTACAAAAGTAATTCTAATTCTATGCATAGATTAATTTTCACATAGAATATTAATATACTGTTATAAAAAACTAAATCGAGAATTATTTTCTATATTTTTAATCATCCAAAATTCAAAGTTATGAGTAATTATCACATAAAACATTTAGAAGAATACTGGCAGGTATATAGAAAATCGGTGAGGCACCCAGAACATTTTTGGGAAGAAGTGGCTGAAGAACATTTTTTATGGCGCAAGCGATGGGACAAAGTTCTAGAATGGGATTTTAATACACCTATCGTAAAATGGTATGATGGCGCACAACTTAATATAACAGAAAACTGTCTAGACAGACATCTAACTACTCGCGGTAATAAAACTGCTATTCTCTTTGAACCAAATGATCCTAACGAACCTGCACAACACATCACTTATACGGAGTTGCATGAACGCGTATGTAAATTTGCAAATGTTTTAAAATCTCAAGGTGTTCAAAAGGGAGATAGAGTATGTATTTATCTACCGATGATACCAGAATTAACGGTCGCATTACTAGCGTGTGCGAGAATAGGCGCTGTACACTCGGTAATATTTGCTGGATTTAGTGCAACCGCAATAGCATCGCGTATTAACGATTGTGATTGTAAACTAGTTATATGTAGTGATGGTAGTTATCGCGGTAAGAAAGTACTAGATCTTAAATCACTAGTGGATAAAGCGTTGGAAAATTGTGATGTTGACACGGTACTTGTGGTTAACAGAACTAATAATGATGTTAATATGAAGGAAGGACGTGACCAATGGATCGCTCCTTTACTAGAAAACGCTAGTGCAGACTGTCCAGTAGAGATTATGGAAGCCGAAGATCCTCTTTTTATTCTCTACACTTCAGGATCTACCGGTAGACCTAAAGGTATGTTACATACTACGGCAGGCTATATGGTGTACACTGCTTATACTTTTAAGAATGTATTTCAATATAGAGAAAATGATGTTTACTGGTGTACGGCAGATATAGGCTGGATAACTGGGCACAGTTATATAGTATATGGACCATTATGTAATGGTGCAACTTCTGTAATGTTTGAAGGAGTACCTTCTTACCCAGATTATGGTAGGTTCTGGAATATAGTAGAAAAACATAAGGTAACTCAGTTTTATACAGCTCCTACAGCAATAAGAGCACTAGCCAAAGAAAAAATAGAATTCACCTCTCAATATGATTTGAGCTCACTTAAAGTTTTAGGTACCGTAGGAGAACCTATTAATGAAGAAGCATGGCACTGGTATAATGAAAATATAGGGAAGAAAAAAAGTCCTATAGCCGACACATGGTTCCAGACAGAAACTGGAGGTATCATGATAAGCCCTATTCCCTACTCTACTCCTACTATCCCAACATTTGCAACATTACCATTACCTGGTGTACAACTAGCATTAATGGATGATAATCGTGAAGAGATTAAAGGAAACCAAGTAGAAGGTAAATTGTGTATTAAATTTCCATGGCCATCTATGGCACGTACTATATATGGTGATCATAACCGTTATAGAGAGACCTACTTCAGCGCATATGATAATATGTATTTTACTGGTGATGGTGCTTTAAGAGATGCGGTAGGTTATTATAGAATCACTGGTCGCGTAGATGACGTGATTATAGTAAGTGGTCATAATCTAGGTACCGCTCCTATAGAAGATGCTATAAATGAACATCCAGCTGTTGCAGAAAGTGCTATAGTAGGTTACCCACACGATGTTAAAGGAAATGCTCTTTATGGTTATATCACCTTAAAAGAGACAGGTGAAAAAAGGAATCAAGAAAATCTTTACAAAGAGATCAACGATATGATTACTTCTAGAATAGGTCCTATTGCAAAATTAGACCTCATACAGTTTACTGTGGGACTTCCTAAAACACGTAGTGGTAAGATTATGCGACGCATTTTAAGGAAAATTGCACATCAAGAATCGGATCAATTAGGTGATATTTCTACTTTAATAAATCCAGAAGTAGTAGAGAGTTTAATTGAAGGCTGTCTGGTTAAATAAATCACTCGCCATTTAAACATGGATCCTGTTATAGAGCAAAACATAAATTATGAGAAAAATCTTTACAGCTATAATCATCGCTATATTTATATCTAGCTGCGTTCAAATTAAAACTAACGATACATCTATTTCTAGTTCACAAGATGTGGAAGAGGTAGAAGTTTTAATACAGAATATATTTGACGACATATGGTCAGACCATAAAGCAGAAGTTATTTCAAAATATCATACAGATGATTTTCTACTATTAGAACATGGAGAAGTATGGAATAATGATACGATTGCTAACTGGTGTAAAATGGCTGCAATGAGAGACAATGGTTCTAAACGTATCAACAACTTTGAGCGTATAAGTGCAAAGCAAGATGGTAATAAAATATGGCTGGCTTATCACAACTATGCTACTATAACAAAGGACTCCATGGAGAGAAATCTGAGCTGGTTAGAAAGTGTAGTTGCTGTAAAAAAAGATAGTATTTGGCAGTTAGAACTTATGCATTCTACTCGCAATACTAAAAATTAAAAGTGTACTTTAAACAAAATTTTAAAAACCAAAAAGCCCCAAGAGATTCAACTCTTGGGGCTTTTAAATATTTTAAAAAATCATTATTGTTTTATATCTGTAACATCTTTCATTTGTAAATTATTATTAAACTCTAACGTTCTTATCGGGAACGGTATGTTAATACCATCTTTATCAAATGCTTTCTTAATACCTATTACAGCATCACTTAAAGCAATATGCTTTTGTTTAGCTTTTTTTGCATCTACCCAAAAACGCAACATAAAGTTGATGCTACTATCACCAAATTCATTATAGAAAAACTCTACCTCTTCATTGCCTTGTTGTTTAAACATGCCATCTATAGTATCTGTAGCTAGTTTTTTCACTGCCTCTAAATCACTTTCATAACCTACTCCACACTCGAGAGTTATTCTCATACGCGGTGTAAGTGTCCAGTTTTTCATGGGATTATCTATAATCGTTTTATTAGGAATAATAACTAGATTATTATCTGCCTGTTTGATCATAAATTTATCTAACTGTATTTCCATAACCTCACCAGAAAAATCTGTAGTTTCTATCCAGTCACCTACTTTAACTTGCTTACGGAATGAAAGCACAATACCACTTATAATATTGGACAAAGATCCTTGCAACGCGAGACCTATAACCAGTCCAGAAATACCAGCACCAGCAATTATACCTTGTACCGCATCATTTAACTGCAATACACTCATAGCTATAAAAATACCTCCTAATACAACGATAATTGCTACCGCTTTACCTGCAAGTCTTTTTACACTTTTTTGTGCCTTGTTGCCTAAAAGTTTGCGTACTCCTTTATCTACATATTTAGAAATAAAATAAGAAATTATAAGTACAATGATTGCAATTCCTAAATTAGGTAGCAATCGTACAAAAGAATTGTACCAGCCTGTTAACTGTCCCCATATTAAGGCACCGCTATCTTTTAATTCTGGTAAATTCTTTGCTGCTTCTTCGGTCTGTTGTAATAATATCATAGATTCAAATCTAGCACTATAATAAAACTAACCCATATCTATTAACA
The DNA here is from genome assembly GCF_039941875.1 of Nonlabens sp. Classification (GTDB taxonomy): domain Bacteria; phylum Bacteroidota; class Bacteroidia; order Flavobacteriales; family Flavobacteriaceae; genus Nonlabens. The sequence goes on from NZ_JBDVDQ010000016.1 coordinate 188,182, forward strand.
TGGTTTAACTACTTTATATCATTTTTAAGATCGTTTTTGTAATTATTATTACATTTATTTAACTTTTAAATAAGAAAACCGCAATAATCATTCTTTCCTATAATATTTTACTAACCTAGATAGCTAGATATTGCACTCTCACTTTTTAATAACTTGTATCTTTATCACATGAAAAACATTATAATTACTCTTATCATATCTTTATCTTTCTTCTCTTGTAAAAACAAAGAGGTTTTAGAATCATTCTCCACCATAAGTGAAAATCAGCTATTAGAGAATGACACTTTATTAGCATCTAACCTATCGTTAATGTCACAAATCGAAAATAAAGCGATGGCACAACCAGATAAATTTGCTCAAATCTACAGTCAGTCTTTAGAATTTCATGATAAGGTTACTACGCTGGATAGCCAGCTAAAAGAGGTGATCAATACCATTCATGACTATATAGGTGAAAAAGAAGATTATTCAAAAATGAGTAAAAACTTAAATGACTTATTATTTAATAAAGACGGTACACCAGCTGCAACAGGCGATAAATTAATGAATGCATTAACTGATTTCAACACGACTACACAAGACCAACTTTTCTTTTATCCGAAGGCAGAAAAACTAATGCAACAACATTTTACTACTGCAACTGTAAATAATCATGAAGGAAAAGAAATCTCTTACCTAGACTATCATTTTAAAGGGTATCCAGCTATTGCTTCTATCGCAAAAATAACAACCCTTCAAAATGACGCCTTACAGACAGAAAATCAATTCTTAAGAGAATTAATAGAAAATCTAGAACACTAAAAAACACCAGCTTTAAAATCATCTATAATTCCCTAAAGACTATCTTTGCAAAATGGAACATAAAGCAGGATTTGTAAACATAGTAGGTAACCCTAACGTAGGTAAAAGTACGTTAATGAATTCACTGGTAGGTGAACGTCTATCTATTATCACATCAAAAGCACAGACCACACGTCACCGTATTTTAGGTATTGTAAATGGAGAAGATTTTCAGGCCGTAATTAGTGATACACCAGGTATTATAAAACCAGCATATAAACTTCAGGAGAGTATGATGGAGTTTGTAAAAAATGCTTTTGAAGATGCTGATTGTATTCTTTATATGGTAGAACTGGGCGAAAAAGAATTAAAAAATGAGGCTTTTGAAAAAAGACTCACCTTTGCTGAGGTTCCTGTGTTTGTTATTATTAACAAAATAGATCAAGGAGACCCAGAATCACTCGCTGCTGCTTTAGAACACTGGAAAGAAAGACTACCCAATGCAGAGATTTTTGCCATCAGTGCATTAAAAAACTTTGGTGTTCCAGAATTACTTACTCGCATTGTAGAAACACTTCCTGCTTCTCCAGCATTTTACCCTAAAGACGCTTTAACTGATAAACCAGAACGCTTCTTTGTTAATGAGAGCATCAGAGAGAAAATCTTGATTCACTATAAAAAGGAAATTCCTTATTCTGTAGAAATTGATACAGAAGAGTTTTTTGAAGATGAAAAAATCATCAGAATACGCTCTGTAATCATGGTAGAACGCGAGACACAGAAAGGAATCATCATCGGCCATAAAGGGACTGCTATTAAACGTGTAGGTACTGAGGCTAGAAAAGATTTACAGAAATTCTTCGGTAAACAAGTACATATCGAGTTGTATGTAAAAGTGAATAAAAACTGGCGTAGCAACGAGAAACAGTTGAGACGTTTTGGATATAAAGGTGATAATAAATAAACAATCACACTTTACAATCTCATTAATAAATCCCTTACAGCAGTAGTTGTGAGGGATTTTTTTGTCTTGTTCCGCTTTCGCGAAAGCGGAATTCCAACAAAATAATAAAAAAGTTCCAACTCTTAGACAACCTTTTTAAAACACTCTCGTCTTTATAAGTAGAAAGCATGTAAATTGTGAAAGTGATCCAACTATATACCAACGAGAAAAAGCTGATTCAAAAAGCTGCTCGAGGAGACAGAAAGTCCCAAAAGCATCTTTTTGATAAACACGCACCTAAGATGCTGAGTGTGTGCCGTCAGTATATCTCGCAAGTGGAGACTGCTGAAGAAATCATGTTAAATGGCTTTTTCAAAATCTTTACAAAATTAGACAGCTTTTCTCACGAAGGCAGCTTTGAAGGCTGGGTGCGTAGGATTATGGTTAGAGAGTGTATCGATCACTTGAGAAAGAAAGATCCATTTAAATTTAAGGACGAGATCGATGAAGAAAAAATAGGTTGTGAAGATAATAACGAAGAAGAATCTAACCTACCTCTAGACCTTATACAAGAATGTGTAGATAACCTTCCTCATGGATATAAGAGCGTTTTTATAATGTATGCCATTGATGGTTTTAAACATAAAGAGATCGCACAGACTTTAAACATAAGTGAAAACACCAGCAAAACACAATACCGCAAAGCAAGATTAATGCTGCAGGTAGAAGTACAACAAATAAGAAAGCAACGCTATGAAGCTTAATAATATAAAGAATTCTTTTAATAATCGCGAGATAGAACCTAGCGCTAGCGCCTGGGATCAACTTGCATCACGATTAGATCAAGAAGAAAAGAAAAATAAAAGACCAGTCATTTTTTATCTCAGTGTTATTGCGGCTATCTTAATTTTAGGATTGGTTTTATATCCGTTTTTTAATGGCAACACGTCAACTCCTGACAGTAATGAAAACACGATAGTTTTAGAAGATGTAAATTCTATTAATGAAACTAACTTTAAGAATAACGAGCTAGCTATAGAAAGCAAACTGAATCTTGAAGAAAATACAGAGAACTCTCCAGTGAAAAGTGTAATCAACAACACTACCCCTACTACTGAGTCAGAAAAAAGAAAACAAAAAAGATCTTCTCTAGTTGCTAGCGTTTCTAAACCAAGTGAAAATACGCAGTCAATAACTAAAGAATCTAATATAAAGGAAATAAGAACAAATTCCACCATTGAAGACAGTAGCATCAATCCTTTATTATCAAATCCTATAGCACAAATAACACCTAAGAAACTTACTGCCGAAGAAGAAATGGAATTGCTTTTAAATGAAGCGATGCAAAATACTCCCAAGACAGTAATTGCAACTAAAGAATACAATATAGACCAACTGGTGCGAGAAAGTGAATGGGATCTAGAGGCAGATAAACGCAATAAAGTTAACAACGCCATCTTTAACCAACTAGGCAAACTTAAAAACGAAGCTCTTACACTTATTAGTAAGAAATAATAATCCCTTTTTAAAATTTAAAAAACAGCTGTTTTAAACAACGGACAGCCACACTTATATCTAAAAACCACTATTATGAAAACAAATCAACTATTATTCATCACAGTGATACTCATGATTATCACGACCTCCATCTCTTATGCTCAAGAAAACGCAAATGAAAATTATGTTCCCATTGAAAAGAGACTGGACGCCGAAATACTTAAAATGAGAGAACAAGCGATTGAACATGAAGAAAAGCAAAAAGAAAAGCTTAAAAATAAAATTGAAGAAATAAATAAACTATTAGATAAAAATGAAATATCTAACGGAGAAGCTAAAATACAGAAAAAAGAAGCTGCCGAAAATGCAGCTCAAGGTATCATTGCATACCAACAATTAATGGAAGCTAAAATAGACTACATGAGAGCAAGAAATGTAGTAGAAAAAAGCGGCCAATGGGTAGAACTAAACCCTATAGACTACGAGGTAAAGATTTTTAACAAGCGCAATAGAAAGTATAAAAAATATCACCGAACAGATTTTAATCTTATAACGGGATTTGGATACAATTACTGGAAAGGTGATGAAATAGGAATTAATGATTTTAGTTATAAAAACAATAATTTTTTTCAGGTAGGTCTTCAATTTTCTACACGATTAAATAAAGACAAAGGTTTATTAAGAGTGCAGTATGGACTAGATATGATCTTTCATTCTACCGAATTAAATGGCAACAGAGCAGTTACCATCGGCGGTTCTAACACAAACATCGAACCTATAGGTTTTGATGTTAAAAAGGCTCAATTCACTCAACTACAATTTGTAGCTCCATTTCACTTAGTAATAGGAGGAAGTAATCGTAAAGACTATGAAGATGGTCGTGTAAGATTTGATTATTACGACAATTGGGAATTCGGATTAGGTGGATTTGCAGGATTTAATGTTTCCTCAACTTTGAATTATAAATTTAAGCAAGACGGAAGAACGGTACGACAGGAAACTACAAATGCTTTTGACACTAATCCTTTTGTTTACGGACTTGATGCCTATGTTAGTAAAGGTTCCATCTCCTTGTTCGGTCGTATGAATTTAAATGATGTGTTTAAATCCGGATCTGTAGATGCGCAGTATGTGAGTTTCGGTATACGATTCCAATAGATTTTTTTTAATCTAGCCAGTAAAGTCCTTGCGTTAAATCGTAAGGGCTATTTTTAGTTTAAAACATATTAAATTTCAAATACATCTCTACCTATTATTAAGCGTCACTATACGTAACGCTTACTTTCAACTGCTGGCTCATTCTTTGTTGAATTTATAGAAGAAGATCTACTGTTACCATAATCAACTGATATTTTAGTACTAGTATCAACCTTGCTGTAAAGAAGAAGAAGAAGAAGAAGAAAGACTACGACAGAACTTTAGTTTTAAACTTTCACTCTACGTTGTGATATCAAGAAAGGCTAAATCATATTATTTAAAATATAAAAGAGCGTCGTTTTGATACCATCAATCACTGTATAGAAATATCCTCATAGATGGTTATCAGTTCTGCTTTCGCGAAAGCGGAACTTTCATAAAGTTAAACCATAAAATAAGACATAAAAAAAAACCTTTCAGAAAACTGAAAGGCTTTTAGATAATGATGTTGCTTTACAATTAAGCCATAGCATTCACTTGCTTTGTAAGCTTAGACTTAAGATTACCTGCTTTGTTAGCATGTATAACGTTATTCTTAGCTAACTTATCAAGCATAGAAGTTACTTCTGTAAGAAGCTTTTGAGCAGCTGTCTTATCTTCTGTTTCTTTTAATGCTTTGATTGCATTACGCGTAGTTTTGTGCTGATACTTATTTCTAAGTCTAGCTACTTCATTTCTACGAATTCTTTTTAAAGCACTTTTGTGATTTGCCATATCTTGTAAAACTTGATCCTTTTATAGATCGATTTAATTTGTAGCCCGTAGGGGAATCGAACCCCTCTTACATGGATGAAAACCATGCGTCCTAGCCGATAGACGAACGGGCCATTGCGTTTGCTCGTTTAAGCGGTTGCAAAGATAGTCCCTTTTTTTAATTGCGCAATAGAAAAATGAAAAAAAATCATTTTTTTTTTCATTTTAATTAATACGCCTTTGCAAAAAGCACTCTTTTATTAGACTTCTCCCCAGTAAACACGCACTCTCCAGGCTCTTCTACAGCATCTAAAGGTATACATCTAATAGTTGCCTTAGTAAGATCTTTTATTTTATCCTCTGTCTCCATAGTTCCATCCCAGTGTGCAGAAATAAATCCACCTTTAGTTTCTAGAACCTCTTTAAACTCATCAAAACTATTTACCTCAGTAATATGAGAGTCTCTATAATTCATTGCCTTATCATGAAGTGCTTGCTGTATTTCGGCTAATAAGTCTTTAACTTTAGTAGCGATTCCATCTATAGAAGTAGTTTCCTTAGATAATGTATCTCTACGAGCTAACTCTACTGTACCGTTTTCTAAATCTCTAGAACCTATAGCTATTCTTAGAGGAACACCTTGTAACTCATGTTGTGCAAATTTTGCTCCAGGCCTTAAAGTATCTCTAGAATCAAATTTAACCGTTACGCCTAAAGATCTTAACTCTTTAACAATACCGTTTACTACCTCTGAAATAGCTTCTAATTGTTCTTCATTTTTAAAAATAGGAACAATCACCACCTGATTAGGTGCTAAGTTAGGAGGCAAAACTAATCCTTGATCATCACTATGTGTCATAATAAGAGCACCCATTAATCTAGTGGATACACCCCATGATGTTGCCCAAACGTGTTCTTGCTTTCCTTCCTTAGAAGTAAACTTAACATCAAACGCTTTAGCAAAATTCTGACCTAAGAAATGACTTGTACCAGCCTGTAGAGCTTTACCATCTTGCATTAAAGCTTCTATACAATAAGTTTCATCTGCTCCAGCAAAACGTTCACTTTCTGTTTTCAATCCTTTAATAACTGGAATAGCCATAAAGTTTTCTGCAAAGTCAGCATAGATGTTATTCATTTGTTCTGCCTCAGCAATAGCTTCTTTTTTTGTTGCATGAGCTGTATGACCTTCTTGCCATAAAAACTCAGCAGTACGGAGAAACAATCTAGTCCTCATCTCCCATCTCATGACATTTGCCCACTGATTAATTAGCAACGGCAAATCTCTATACGATTGAATCCACCCTTTATATGTGTTCCAGATGATAGCCTCACTAGTAGGTCTTACTACAAGTTCTTCTTCTAGCTTTGCATTAGGATCTACTCTTAATTTCCCTGGATTATCAGGATCGTTCTCTAGTCGATAATGTGTTACAACAGCACATTCCTTAGCAAATCCTTCAGCATTTTTCTCCTCGGCTTCAAAAAGACTTTTCGGAACTAATAATGGGAAATAAGCATTTTGATGGCCTGTTTCTTTAAACATACGATCTAATTCTGCTTGCATTTTCTCCCAAATAGCATAACCATACGGCTTAATTACCATACAACCTCTTACGGCGCTATTTTCTGCTAGATCTGCTTGAACAACAAGTTCATTATACCATTTGGAGTAGTCTTCGCTACGAGTCGTAAGGTTTTTGCCCATAATATTTGTTTTGGCACAAAACTTGTGCTATTATTAGAAGTTTGTTAATTGCTTTTTATGCTTGACAAAACTACTTATTTTTATCAAATGCTATCAAATAAATACGTCATGAAAAAACTTAACTTAAGAAATACTGCTTTTTACAACATAGCAGCACTGATTTTACTAGCTGCAGTAGTCACATCTTGCGGTTCTTACCAAAGTGTTTCATACAATGATGGAATTTATGGTGATAATAATTACAATACTACTACAGAAAATCCTGAACCAGTAGGATATGAGGATAATTCATCTGCCTATTATGAATCTTTATTTCAAGAAGGTGCTGATAGTCATGGAAATAATTTTTCTGAAGAAGCAGTTTTTACAAATGTAGAAGATTACTCATCAAGCAGTTATGACGAATCTAATCCAGACTATACTGCTAGTTATGGCGGTGGTGAGCCTGGATGGGGTACTAACCCTTCAGAGGTTACTGTTAATTATTATAACAATGGCTGGAATAATGGATTCGGTTATGGAAATGGTTTTTACGGGAACGGTTTTGGATACAACAACTGGGGTTGGAATGGTGGTTTTTACGGTTTCAATAGTTTTGGTTGGAACAACTTTGGTTATGGAGGCTTTTACGGTAATAGATTTGGTTATGGATGGAATAACTATGGGTATAATGGGTTTTACGGCAATTACTATGGAGGTTATTACGGAAGCTACTTTGGTAACGGATATAATAGATACTACAGAAACTACAGACGCAATAATGTAAGTGGATATGCTTATCAAAATTCTAGTAGAGGATCAAGAGGACAATTATTAAATTCAAGAGGCCGTTCTACTTATAATGGAAGAAGCGCCACTTACGGAAGAAGCAATAACACAAGTGGTCGCTCTACTGCCACCACTAGAAGCAGTAACAACTCTAGAAGCGCTACTACTAGGAGAAACCGTTCTACTAGAGCTAGTAATACCAGATCTACAACTACAAGAAGAAGTACTACAACACGTAGATCATCTTCTACAGTAAGAAGAACTACCCCTACGAGAAGCTCTACTGGCACAGTAAGATCTTCTGGATCTTCGAGAAGTAACAGAGGAACAATGAGATCTTCAGGATCTTCTAGCCGTTCATCTAGTGGAGCAAGATCATCTAGCTCTAGCTCAAGATCTTCAAGCGGTTCTAGATCAAGTGGTAGATCTTCTGGTAGAAGAGGTTAATATTCAAACATTTAAAACATGAAAAATATTTTAATTTTAAGCGCGCTATTTGCTAGCGCGTTTTTTAGTAATGCCCAGACCGTAAGCGATGGATTGCTTTATACAGGTCAGGATTTAAAAGGAACAGCTCGTTACAGAGGCCTGAGTGGTGCTTTTGGTGCTTTAGGTGGCGACCTTAGTGCCATAGGATCTAATCCTGCAAGTTCCGTAGTATTTGCAAATAATTACGCAGGTGTTTCTTTAAATTTTACTGGTAGTGATAACACTTCAAATTATTTTGGAACAACAGCATTTTCTGATGAATCTGACATAGACATAAATCAGGCTGGTGGTGTATTAGTTTTTCAAACGCCTGAGAATAGAACGGTGACTAAATTTGCGATGAGTCTTAACTACGATACGACTAGAAATTTCGATAATTCATTAAGTGTTGTCGGAAGAAGCCCTATTTCGGTTTCAAGATATTTCTTAAATAATGCTTCTGGTATAGAAGTAGACAATTTTACTGTTAGAACTGCTGAAGGTGAAACAACAAGTGATCTGTATCGATTTTTAGGACAAGATTTAGGATTCGGCGCACAACAAGGATTCTTGGGCTATGAGTCTTTTTTAATTAACTCTACCACGGACAGTCCTAACGGAAACACAGATCTAACCAATACAGTTTACACAAGTGCAACTGGAACAGGTAGTTTTGATCAAGATTACCTAGTAGAGACAACTGGTTACAACAGTAAATTAAGTTTTAACGGAGCTCTAGAATTGAATAAAAAATGGAATCTAGGTATCAACCTCAACTCTCACATTATAAGTTCAGAAAGGTTTACAAGTATAGAAGAAAGAAATTCTAATGCAGACGCTACCGTGACTGATGTAAGATTTGACAACCGTCTCTCTACCGAAGGAAACGGATTTTCTTTTCAACTAGGATTGATAGGTAAAGTAACTAACAATATAAGAATAGGTGCTACTTATGAATCACCTACGTGGTATACTATAGAAGAAACACAGATTCAAGAAATCACCACCATAAGTAGTGATGGCACAAGAGCAACAGTATCACCTAATGTACTAAACGTATTTGCTCCGTATGAATTAAGATCACCAGGAAGTGTTACCGGTAGTATTGCATATATATTTGGTAAAAAAGGATTATTAAGTCTCGATTACACTTCTAGAGATTACAGTCAGCTTAAATTTAGCCCTGATGACAGCGATCTATTCGTAAATAACAATGCCTTTATTGATAACAATCTTTCTAGAGCATCTAGTGTAAGAATAGGTGGCGAATACCGTATAGCTAACTGGACGCTAAGAGGTGGATATCGCATAGAAGAGTCTCCTTATGATAATAAAGCCATTATGGACAATCTTACAGGTTATAGTTTAGGCCTTGGGTACTCATGGGGTAAAACTATTTTAGACATTTCTTACGACCATTCTGAAAGAGATTACAGCCAGCAATTATTTGATAGCGGTCTAGACACTACAGCTGGTGTTCTTAACGAGCTTGATAATATTGTAGTGACCTTAGGGTTTAATTTATAAAATACATCTCGCTTTTCATAGAGCAGATTCATACATATAGCACCTACTATAAAGTAGGTGCTTTTTTTATGCATTTATGACAAGTAGTACCGTATTTACAAAAGTTAAGATTATCCTGATATATAGCAACTTATCACAATATCTTATTCAGTCCACAGTGGAAGCAAAACACGCATTAGATTATTACAATACAAAGACAAGCATGTCCTTGAAGATTATTGAAACTCATACATAAGTAAGATTATAACAGTAAAGATGGATATAGTCCCGCTTTCGCGAAAGCGGAACAATGATCTAACTTAAAACACATGACTTACTTTTAGAATACCATAAATGCTTTAAATAAAAAAAGCACATCGATTAAGATGTGCTTTTCTATTTATGAATTAAGATCTATTACCTTTTCATTGCAAAGTGACCAGAAGCCTCTCTTTGTTGTCCATCAAATGCATACTCGATTTTAAACCAATAATCGGTGCTAGGTAAAGGCTGTCCATTATAATTTCCATCCCATCCTGGACCAGCTACATCTAGTTGCTTTATAAGTTTTCCATACCTATCAAAGATATAAAGAACCGTCCCTGGTAGGCGATCTCCACCTACTATGTTCCAGGTGTCATGTATTCCGTCTGCATTAGGTGTAAAATAATCTGGATAACCGAAGACAAAAATATCCACCACTATCTCACCACAACCACTTCTCTCTGCTATGGTTACCGTATGCGGCCCTGGCTCTACATTATTAAATGTACCATTGTTTACATAAGGGCCATCATCTAATCTAAACCAGTATTGATCTGGACCTTCGGCAGTTACTACTACTTGGTGATCTTTATCAAAAGGACCTGTCGTAATATCGATGTCAAATACATCTGGAACGCTAGAAATACGCACATTAGTCGTCTCATTATTAGAACAACCAGTAACAACATTAGTTGCTATTACTTCATAATCACCACCATCAGACACATCTATAGATGATGTATTCGCAACTATTACTGTACCATCTAGTGACCACTCAAACGAGTAGTCTGCATTATTTAAACCTGTGTCTAAGGTTACTGGCCCATTTACAAGGTTACCAACTTCATCAAGACAAAGTACATACTGATCTAATAAAGATGGAGCAGGAAGCTCATTAAAAATAAGATCTAGAGTTGTGAAACTGAAACAGTCGGTATTATCGTCATCTACTCTAACTATTAAAGTAGTATTTGAAGAGTAATCAAAGTTTCCAGTAACTCCATTTACTTGGCTATCTGCATCTGCTTGATTTAAGTAATAAACCACCGTAGAACCTACTTGTCCTGTTGTTACCTCAGCACTTGCTAGACTAACATCTACCGTAGCAGTTCCATTACCGTCATCACAAGATTCTAATGCGGTAGGCACAATAGCTATAGGAGCGTCTACTGCCTCTATAGTAAAATCGCCCATAGCAAAACAGCCTGTCGCCGTAAATTCTATTCTATAATAGATGGTTTGTGGGCTACTTGTATTATCATAGCTAGTGTCATTTAAAGCATTCAGTCCAGAAAAAGCATCTGCTTGAGCATCGTGAAATGTAACTAGCGTACCTACTTGCCCATTTGTTATTTGAGTAGTTGTCTCACTTAGGTTAAATGTTGCAGCTCCATCACCGTCTTCATCACATTCTTCTATTAAGAAAGTAGGAATAGTGACTGGCACTTCACCTACTATTAAATCGAATGTAGTTGTATCAGAACAGCCAGTTACATTATTCTCTACAGTTACCGTTATCGTTTCAGGACTAGAAACATTTACATAAGGAGAAGTAATTGCACCAGATACATTACTATAAGTAATCGTATAGTCTGCAGGATTTAACCCATTTAAAATAGTTGCGTCATTTTGCGTTAAATCAAAAGACTCTACTCCATCACCACTAGGGTCGTCACATAAAGTAAGGTCTGTAGCACTGGTTATAGCTGGTGATTCATTGATTATTAAATCAAATGAAGTAGAAGCAATACATAATACATTTGCAAGATTCTCTACACGCACATATATCGTTTGTGGATTTGAGATATTTGTATAAGAAGTGGTAGATAATGGATTTGCTCCACTATCAGCTTCTGCTTGTGATTCATGATATGAAACTATAAACATTAAAGGATCTTGCGCTTGCAACACTTGTGATGTATAAGAATCAAATTGAAAACCTCCTAAGCCATCGTTACTTGGATCATCACACACCTCAACATCTGGTAAAGGGTTTGCGATAGGTAATGCATTTACCACTAATTGGAATGAACCTGTGCTATCATCACATAATGAATTCACACTATTAATCATTCTAACGTATATAGTTTGAGGGTTAGCTATATTTTGATAATTTGTTTCATTTACAATAGCATTAGTTCCTGACTGAGCATCTGCTAGTGTTTCAAAAAACTCAACATCAAACAAAGCAGGGTCTTGTCCATTTAGAATACCTACCTCCTGACTGTTAAGGTCAAATATCTCTACACCATCATTGGTAACATCATCACAAACTACCATGTCATCTACCACATTGTAAACTGGCTGAGCAACAAGAGCTATTTCAAAACTCATGTCTGCATTAAAACAATTTGATGTAAGATCACTTTCTATCCTCACAAAAATAATCTGTGGAGAAGATGTATTCCCATAAGCTGTAGGATTCGTAATAGGATTTGCTCCTGTTAAAGCATCTGCTTGAGAAGTATGATAAGTTATTACATAATTTAAAGGAGCAGCCGGAGTTCCCTGAGCCTGACCTGCTATAATAACAGGTTCATTAACCGTTAAATCAAAAAGTTCTACACCATCATTAGCAAAATCACATAATTCTAGATCTTGTAAAACAACAGTTTGTGGTGCTGGAGCAACAATTATATCAAATATTCCTGTAGCATTACAAGTAGCATCTGTACTGTTTTCTATTCTCACATATATAGTTTCTACAGGAGAAATTACATTTGTGTAAGCATCAGGATTAACGATAGCATTTACATTATTATCAGCATCTGTTTGTGATGTATGAAAAGTAACAATATTATCTGCAGGATCTTGTCCGTTTAAAATCCCAGCAGACTGAGAAGTAAGATCAAAAACTTCAAAACCATCATTTGTAGAGTCATCACAAAGAACCAGATCATCCACAGGTGTAAAAACAACATTTCCTATTCTTATCTCAAAAGAATCTAGGTTATTACAGCCACTCGCTCCTTCTGTAATTCTAGTATAAATAGTTTGAGGATTCGATATATTGGTATAAGCAGTAGGGTTAGTAATAGGGTTGGTATTATTTTCTGCATCGGTAGGAGTTTCAAAATAGCTAACTACATGGTTCGAACCACTGAGACCATTTAAAATAGGAGCATCATTAACCGTTAAATCTACCACCGCGGTAGAACCAGTAGGATCGCAAATAACAATGTCGTTAGGCGCACCTGACGGTATAGGAGCAACAACATCTATACATACTTGCTCTGTATAAGAACAACCGTGATTATCTGTAAACACATAATCATAACAGTTTAAACCCTGCATTGAAGGTGTTACCGTAACAATACTGCCTGTATTCATTGCAATATCTGGATTTGCTTGCCATGCTGCGGTACTCTCTAAAGGTGTAAAAGAAAGCTCTGAAGGAATAATCGCTGGGTCGAAATTAAGACCCCAATAGAAAATATTACCATTGTCAGATGTTAAATTATCTGTAATAGTAATACACCACGACCCATTTAATGGAGAGCCTATAAAAGTACTATATGGATCTACAGGTAAATAATCGCCAGCCGGTATAGTCGTATTACTACCAGCAGCTTGCAGCCACGTTTGTGTTGCACTTTCTGTGAAAACATAATCAAAACCTGTCCCTGCAGTAAGATCTGAATCATTATCAATAGGTATACCCAAGAAAGTACTACCACCACCACTTGCATGAAGATCTACCGATGTACCATTAGGAGCACTAACGGTTACTTGGAGGTCGCCTAGGTAAGAATGTTCCATATTAAGGAATATATCTACGATGTCGCTAGCACTAGTGACTAATGCTCCAGGAGCAAATAAATCTACTTCTATGCAAGTTACATAACTCACACCGCTACCATCAGGTAAAAATGTCAAACCTGTTACTGGTGGAGAAACTGGTATAGCAAACTCCTGCGCAGTAACAACACCTCTAAGAGTGGTCGATTCTCCAAAACACAGTACGGTATCGTCTGCCATGGTACCTGTAAAATCAGGATCTGTAGAGACCTGAACTATTAAATCTATTTCATCTCTATCTGTACAACCATCTCTGTCAGTAACAACAAATTTTGTTTGATAAATACCAGATGCTGTATATGTTTCTGTTTGAACTTGCCCCATATTTAACCCATTACCATTTGCTAGGTCCCATTCATATGTTGCACCAGTACCATCGATACTAAAAGTAGCAGACCCATCAAAGGTAACCGTATCACCTTGACATATTCTTAGTATTCCATCTGCATCAATCGCTGGTGTAGTAGTTATAGAGGTAGTAATCGTCTGACATGGATCAAAACAAGTTCTAACAGCTCGCCATCCAGAACTCACTCCAGAACCATTAGAAACAAATCTTACCGTAAGACATCCCGTAGGGTTAGCTGCACTAGCCTCAAACAAACCTGCTGCTGCAGTAGTGTTAGTAATAGTACCTATAACGGCTGACGCTGTAGAGTCTCCATCGTATATAGTTACCACATCACCTGCTAATAAACCGACTTGTACAAAATCTAATTGCATTCTATCTGTATCTATAGCAGGACAGAAAACAGAAATATTATCTTCATTATTAAGGTAATTCTGATTACCCTGACTATCATTAAAAACAGTTAAACCACAGCCTACAAAACGAAATCCATTACCGCCATTAGTACCTTGAGGCATATTTATATTAGTCTGTGCTACAGAAAAATAAGAGCTAATTAGGATTAAAAAAAATAAGATTCTTTTCATCATTTACAGTTTTGAATATGAGTGGGCTTTTTTCTAAACAACAAATATGAGAAATATTGTTAACTATTACTTAACGTAACATAGTTAATCTTAGTCTAAATCTAACAAAACAATGTACTTATGCCTTTCAATGTGTAAATTTGCATTAAAAATAAATTGCCGCTATTAATTGCAGTACCTATATGAAAATTGACGACCTATTAGATAATATTGAAGATCACGATCACCTTTCTTCAAACGAGCAAACCCCTTTACGTCCAGATGCATTTGAATTAAGCGATGCAGATAAAATAGAATCTATAAAAAAAGATGTCTATAATATCCTAGAAACTCTAGGTATGGATATGACAGACGACAGCATTAAAGGAACACCTAATCGTGTTGCAAAAATGTTTGTGAATGAAATTTTTGGTGGTTTACGTCCAGATAAAAAACCTAACGCTAGTACTTTTGATAATAAGTATAAGTAT
This sequence comes from Nonlabens sp., assembly GCF_039941875.1. Lineage (GTDB taxonomy): Bacteria > Bacteroidota > Bacteroidia > Flavobacteriales > Flavobacteriaceae > Nonlabens. Next base: position 203,210 of record NZ_JBDVDQ010000016.1, read on the forward strand.
AATGAGATGCTAGTAGAAAAAGACATAGTCGTTTACTCTACATGTGAGCACCATTTATTACCTATAGTAGGTCGTGCTCACGTCGCCTATATTTCTAACGGTAGCGTAGTAGGGCTCTCTAAAATGAATCGTATAGTAGATTATTATGCAAAACGTCCACAAGTTCAAGAACGTCTTAACATACAAATTGTACGTGAATTACAAAAAGTAATGAATACAGAAGACGTAGCGTGTATTATAGATGCAAAACACCTTTGTGTTAACAGTCGTGGAATAAGAGATATCGAGAGCAGTACCGTTACAGGAGAATTCGGTGGTAAATTTAAAGATCCAGAAGTAAAAAGGGAATTTCTAGATTACATTAAAATGGAGACCAAATTTTAAATTACCCATTTACTTAGAATAAATTTAAAATCTAATCTAGCAATTAAGCCTGATTAGATTTTTACTGTTATTTTTGAGATTAAATTAGTATTGAGATTCCGCTTTCGCGAAAGCGAGATCAACACCATCAACATCACATAAAAACAAGTCATGGCGCTTTATCAAGACAATGAATTAAGGATTTACAATTCCATCAAAGGCGAGAAAGAGGTTTTCAAATCGATTACCGAAGGTCGCATAGGAATGTACGTTTGTGGACCTACCGTTTACAGTAATGTACATTTAGGAAATTGCCGTACGTTTATCAGTTTTGACATGGTGTTTAGATATCTTAAACACTTAGGATATAAAACACGTTATGTACGTAACATTACAGATGCCGGCCATTTAACTGACGATGCTGATGAAGGTGAAGATAAAATATCTAAAAAAGCAAGGCTAGAAAAAATAGAACCTATGGAAGTAGTACAGCAATACACGCTGGACTTTCATAATGTAATGAAACAATTTAATGCCTATCCACCTAGTATAGAACCTACGGCAACAGGTCACATAGTGGAGCAAATAGAGATTATTAAAACTATCATGGAAAATGGATATGCCTATGAAAAAAATGGCTCTATCTATTTTAATGTAGTTAAATTTAATGAAGACCATGAATATGGTAAATTAAGTGGTCGTAATCTAGACGACATGATGGCTAACTCTCGCGAGCTAGCTGCTCAAAGTGATAAAGAAAATCCAGCAGACTTTGCTCTGTGGAAAAAAGCAAGCCCAGCGCACATTATGAGATGGCCTAGTCCATGGGGTGATGGTTTTCCTGGCTGGCACTTAGAGTGCACGGTCATGAGTTCTAAATATTTAGGAAACAAATTTGACATACACGGTGGTGGAATGGATCTTAAATTCCCACATCATGAGTGCGAGATAGCACAAGGTGAGGCTGCACATGGCTGTAGCCCAGTAAATTACTGGATGCATGCAAATATGCTCACTCTTAACGGTCAGAAAATGTCTAAATCTACCGGAAACAGCATTTTACCAGTAGAACTTTTTACTGGAGAAAATGATTTCATGCAAAAAGCATTTGCACCTAGTGTAGTGCGTTTTTTCATGATGCAAGCTCATTATAGATCTATTCTTGATTTTAGTAACGATGCCATTCTTGCTGCCGAAAAAGGTTTCAATAGACTTACAGAAGCAATGAAGGTAATGGATAAATTATCTGTTTCTAAAACCTCTTCAATAGATCTTTCTTCATGGAAAGCAAAATGTTATGCTGCCATGAATGATGATTTCAATACTCCTATTCTTATTGCAGAACTTTTTGATGCAGTAAAAATGATTCATTCTATCAATGATGGAAATGCAACAATCACAGCAAGTGATCTGGCTGACCTTCAAGAAACAATAAATGCATTTTTCTTTGATGTCTTAGGTTTACAAGATAACAAAGAAGAAGGAAGCGCATCCCTCAATAAAGGAATGGATGGTGCGATGAAATTAATCATCGATCTGCGAGCTACTGCGAGAGCAAATAAAGACTGGAGCACTAGCGATAAAATAAGAGACGAACTAGCTGCAGCTGGAATCGCTTTAAAAGATGGTGCTGACGGGACTAGTTATAGTGTTGATTAAGGATTAACGATTGGAGATTTTTGAATTCCTCGAAATTTTCCCCAAACCATAAATGATAATATTTTTAGCAGGTAATTTCTGGAATTAAGGAATCTACTTAACTTATGAAAAAAATACTAGCATATCCGTTTTTGTTGATTATCCGATTTTATCAGTCGATGATATCGCCTTTTACACCTGCTAGTTGTCGCTACTCTCCTACTTGCTCTCAATATTCTAAAGAAGCACTGATCAAACACGGTGCTTTTAAAGGCGGCTGGCTAGCGATTAAAAGAATATCTAGCTGCCATCCCTGGGGTGGAAAAGGATATGATCCGGTACCTTAAAATTCTCCTATTTTCATTCTTCCCTTTTAAAGTTTAAATTTCAACTTAGATTTAAATTTAAAGAGCTTTCATACCTTAGCATTAAAAATCAAAAGCCTTGACTTCTACTCAAATACTTATTACCATAGCTTGTTACTTTGCAGTTCTTGTTGCTATTTCGTTTATAGTAGGTCGTAAAAGTGATAATGCCACTTTCTTTAGAGGTAATCGATCGTCGCCTTGGTTTATTGTCGCTTTTGGGATGATAGGTGCGTCGCTTAGTGGTGTGACCTTTATCTCAGTTCCTGGTGCGGTAGAAGAAGGTGCCATGAATTATTTTCAAGTAGTATTGGGTTACATCGTCGGCTATCTAGTCATAGGTACTGTGCTATTACCACTGTATTATAAAATGAATCTTACTTCTATATACAGTTACCTCAACGATAGATATGGAAGTGCTGCTCAATTTACTGGTTCTAGCTTCTTCATACTTTCTCGTGTGGTAGGTGCTAGTTTTAGATTATACCTCGTTGCTGGAGTATTACAAGAATTTGTTTTTGATGACATGGGAGTAGAATTTTGGCAAACGGTAACTTTTACCGTAATTCTTATATGGTTGTATACATTTAAATCTGGAATCAAAACCATTGTCTGGACGGACACATTACAAACTCTATTTATGTTGCTAGCCGTAGGGGTTGCCATTTATTACATATCTGACAGTTTAAACTTAAATGGTATAGGAGAAATAACAAGCTTTATTTCTGATAGTGATTTATCTCAAATTTTCTTCTTTGATGACTGGAAAAGCGGTTCTTATTTCTTTAAACAATTCTTTGCCGGTGCTTTTATAGCAATAGTAATGACTGGACTCGATCAGGATATGATGCAAAAAAACTTAACCTGTCGCAGTCTCAAAGATGCTCAAAAGAACATGTTCTGGTTTACGCTTGTATTAACCTTTGTAAACCTAGTATTCTTAGGCTTAGGCGTTCTACTTACTGCTTTTGCAAAAGCAGAACAACTAACAGCTACTAAGGATAAATTATTTGCAGCTATAGCACTAGACAATAATCTAGGAATAGGCATAGGACTGGTTTTTATTCTAGGACTGGTTGCCGCAGCATATTCTAGTGCAGACAGTGCACTTACTTCACTCACCACATCTTTCTCTGTGGATATCTTACGATTAGAAAAAAACTATGATAAGAAAAAACAAAACTGGATACGTAAAATAGTACACGTAGCATTCTCCGTATTGTTAATCTTAGTAATCGTAAGTTTTGAGTATCTAATAAAAGACGCTAGTGTAATTAATAAACTATTTGTTTTTGCTGGATATACCTACGGACCTTTATTGGGATTATTCAGTTTTGGTATTCTAACCAGACTTAGAGTAAATCACAAAATAACTCCTATTATAGCTGTGCTATCTCCATTTATAGCATTTGGCACAAGCAGCGCAGCGAGTTATTGGTTTGGTTTTGAATTTGGTTTCTTCATACTATTACTTAATGGATTCATCACCTTTTTAGGTTTATTGATCGCATCAATATTTAGTAATCAAAAAGTTAGTATTGATGTGTCCCTAGCATAACTAGTGTACATGCCACTTCATGTTCAATATTATTATCTGTCAGCATTTGATAAAATTCAGGATTTTCTGTGCCTGGATTAAAAATTACACGCTCTGGTTTTAGACTAATGATATAATCATAGTATTGAGGTTGCCTTTGCGCATTTAAATATAACGTTACTGTATTGATACCTTGAAAAGGAATAAGCTCCTTATGAATCTTTACATCATCTACCAGTCCTTCACGCAATCCTATAGCAACAGTTTCTATATTAAACTTGCGCAATCTATAAATAGCTATGTTAGAATAACGCTCTTCTTTAAGCGACGCACCTAGTACTAGAGTTTTTTTAGACATTTTTATGATTTAATATGTAACAATATACAAAATAGATCGTCTTTTATAAAGAAGGACGTGATAAACCCTTTTGATTTATTTGGTTAATTGAATTTTATTGAGAAAGAAGAATTCAAAGGTTAATGTCTTTTACGTTTAAGACTTAAATTTAAAAGACACACATAATCGTATAATTCATAATTAATGGTTAGTGTTATTATACGATTTAGAAATCCCGAGCTTGCAGGCTCGGGATTTTGTATTTATATCATTTTCTATCCATAGGTGCGGACTTAAGTCCGCACCTATGAATGAAACATGGTTTAAAGCTCGAGATTTCCAATAATAGAACCTTCCCCATGATGATCCTTTTGATTTTTGACATAATCTGCGACCTGAGATACCTGACTTGAGCTAACGGAAAACGCACCATAGCCGCGCTGCCATTCAAAGCCGTTTAAAAATGAGTAATTCTCATTAAGGAATCTAGAGCTTTTACCTTTAATGAATCTCATCAAATCAGATAATGAAACTTTTGAGTCCATTTTTAATAATATATGGACATGGTCTGGCATACCATTAATCATTAAAAGGAGTACAATCATTATCTTCTATAACAGACCAGATAAATGGGTATAACTTTTTCTCTATTGTATCAGAAATTAACACACCTCGATTCTTTGTACAAAATACAATGTGAATATAAACTTGAAGATTATTTTTGGACATCTTTAAAAATAATCAATTTGCTCAATATTCATAAGTGCGGACTTAAGTCCGCACCTATGAATGTTGTTACCATTTAATTATAGCACTACCCCAAGTAAACCCACTACCGAAAGCAGCAAGAACCACCGTATCACCTTCTTTTACTTTACCTTCTTCCCATGCTTCACAAAGAGCAATAGGAATAGATGCAGCTGTAGTGTTACCGTATTTCTGGATATTGTTATAAACCTTATCGTCTGTTAGTTGAAATTTCTTCTGTATGAATTGAGATATACGCAAGTTAGCCTGGTGTGGCACCAGCATATCTATATCACCTACTTCTAGATTATTCTTTTGAAGACCTTCCATAATCACCTCACTAAAACGTCTTACTGCATTTTTAAATACAAACTGACCATTCATGTAAGGATAATAAGGAATATCTTCTTGCGGATTCTCCTCTATTAATTGAGGTACCCAATGCATGGTAGATGGTCCTTTTAGAGATAATTCTAGCGCATGTTTTCCCTCACTATGCAAGTGGGTAGAAAGGATACCCTGACCTTCATTTTCTGATCTAGTAAGAACTGCTGCTCCTGCTCCATCTCCAAATATTACCGTCACACCGCGACCACGTGTAGAAAAATCTAAACCACCACTGTGGTTCTCAGATCCTATTACGAGTACATTTTTATACATTCCTGTTTTAATAAACTGGTCTGCAACAGACAGTCCATAAATAAAACCACTACACTGGTTTCTTACATCCAGAGCTGGACAGGTATGAATACCCATCATTTCTTGTACTTGCACACCACAACCAGGGAAGTAATAATCTGGAGATAGAGTTGCAAACACGATCATGTCGATGTCGTCCTTAGATATTTTTGCTCTTTCTAGAGCTATTTCTGCAGCTTTAACACCCATGGTAGCTGTAGAATTTCCATCGCCTTTCTTAATGTGACGACGTTCTTGGATTCCTGTACGCTCCTGTATCCAGGCATCGTTAGTATCCATTACTTTAGAAAGATCATCGTTAGTAACCACATTTTCAGGGACAAATTTCCCCATTCCGGCTATGCGAGAAGTATACATAAATTTGTTTTAAATCTTTCGCAAGATACGTGACAGTCTCATTATCTTGCTAGTTTGAACCTATTTTTTATATGCATAACAAGTTATTTTCAGATACTTTTCCCGAGATTCCAGATGCATCGGTGCGTTATGATGGTTCTTTTTACGCTTTCGCGAAAGCGGAACTATTAAAAAACACTTTATTAACTGAAACACCGTGGCGACAAAATAAAATACAGCTATTCGGTAAAACACATGACGAGCCAAGACTAACGCAATTATATGGAGATGCTGACATAGCCTATGGATACAGCGGTATAGAATTTAACGCGTTACCATGGACAGAGACCTTAAAACAAATTAAAGCAGATGTAGAAAAAGCTGCCGGCACGACCTTTAATATATGCCTCATAAATCAGTACCGTAACGGCCAGGATTCTAACGGCTGGCATTCAGATAATGAAAAAGAACTGGGCACTAACCCCACTATAGCCTCTATAAGTCTAGGACAAGAAAGATTTTTCCATCTCAAACATAATGAGAATAAAGACTGGCGTTTTAAATTCCCTCTAGAAAACGGCAGCCTTCTTATTATGGAAAAACAAACACAGCATACTTATAAACACCAGATTGCCAAAACGAAAAGAAAGGTGGATCTACGCATCAATCTTACATTTAGAAAAGTGGTGAAATAATTTAAGAGTCTTCATGAAATATTGTGGGAATAATGGCAAATTTTATGATTTGTTAATTGAATTATAAAACAACATTTAATTGATGAAAATCTGTAATTTTTAGAAAAAACAACGACTTTAAATTTATGGCAAGAATTCGAGCAAAAGACATTTTAGAAAATTTAAACGACCGTCAGATAGACCGCATTATAGAAATGGGCTGGGAAGATCGCACCCCATTTGATGCTATCGAGGCGCAATTCGGCGTGACAGAAAAAGAAGTGATCATGATCATGCGCAGTGAGATGAAGGAAAGCAGCTTTAGAATGTGGCGCCAGCGAGTTCAAGGTCGTGCGACTAAGCACCGCGCTCAGCGAGATCCAGAAATGAATCGTTTTAAATGTAGTATGCAACGTAGTACTGGTAATAAAATTGCAAAACGATAAACATATTTTTTTAATAGAATATATGCAATGGCATACCTATTGCCTAGATTTGGACGTTATTAATAGAGAACAGCCAAATCATGAAAAAGTCATTATTCCTTTTACTTCTTTTACCTCTTGTGACTACCGCGCAAGATGCTTTTTCTAAAAAAAATGCACAAAGACCTACCGAAGATCTTACTGAAGTAAACATTAATAAAAATATTCAAGGGACATTACTCACACCAGATACTTATGAAAAAGTACCTCTGGTCATTATTATAGGTGATCAAGGTGCTGTAGATCGCAATGGTAATGAACGTAGAACAAAGAGTAACGCTTATTTACAACTTGCAGACTCTCTACTCGCTCAAGGAATTGCTACTTATAGATATGATAAGCGCATTTTAACTCAAATAAAAAATCGCAAACCTAGTGACAAGACGCTATTTAGTGATTTTATAATCGATGCAAAAGAGTCTGTTTATTTCTTTAAAAATGATAGTAGATTCTCAAAAATATACCTAGCCGGTCATGGTCAGGGATCTCTAGTGGCTATGCTAGCGGTTAATAAAGATGTAGCTGGTTTTATATCTATTAACGGAGCAGGGCAGTCTATTGATGATGTAATCGTACAACAAATAGCACAACAACAGCCAGGGCTAGATAAGGTAGCTGCAGAGACCTTTGATAGAGTCAAGAAATCTGAGAAACCAGTGGTAGATATAGAACGCGATCTGTATGTGATTATAGGTCCACAAGTACAGCCTTTTATGAAATCGTGGATGCAATACAATCCTGCTACTGAGTTAAAAAACATCTCTGCTCCTGTTCTTATTGTTAACGGAACTAAGAATAGACAGGTAGACGCTACCGAAGCGCAACTTTTAAAAGACGCCGCTCCTACTGCTACATTTGAGATTATAGAAAATATGAATCATGTTCTTAAAACTGTAGGAAATGATGAGATAGAAGCTTCTAAAAGCTACATAAACCCTAACTTCCCTATAAATAAAAGACTGTTAGAACTAATCACTGAATTTGTAAAATAGTTTTATAATTAAACTATTTTACATATCGCTTTCGCGAAAGCGAAACTATCCTAAACAACTTCGTATAAAGTCGTATTTTGCAGCTATTCAAAATACGACTTTATGATTTTAGGAGATAGAATTTTCACAGAAGTAGAAACCGCAGAACCATTTATAACCAACGATGCTATTGTTTTTGGTTTACTCATGATTTCTCTTGCATTTGTATTTGCCACCTCTTCTAAAAAAGAAGGCTCATGGGCAAAATTCTACAAATACGTACCGGCTCTTTTAATGTGTTATTTCATACCTAGTATTTTAAGTTCTACCGGACTTATTGCCGCAGAGTGGCAAACTGAAGCTGACGATGGCAAAATAATCGAACATGGAACTAGTGTTTACTTTGTTGCATCAAGATACCTACTTCCCGCAGCTCTTGTTCTCATGACGCTTTCTATAGACCTTAAAGCTGTATTTAATCTAGGTTCTAAAGCACTGATTATGTTTCTTACAGGAACAGTAGGAATTATCATAGGTGGACCTATTGCCATCTTAATAGTAGGAAGTATATCGCCAGAGACAGTAGGAGGCGAAGGTATCCAGGCGGTATGGAGAGGACTTTCTACTCTTGCAGGCAGCTGGATAGGTGGCGGTGCAAATCAAACAGCTATGTTAGAAGTGTATAACTATGATCAAACCTTATATGGTAATATGGTACTAGTAGATATTATAGTAGCCAATATCTGGATGGGACTTTTATTGCTAGGCATAGGAAAAGCCGCAAAATTTGACAAATGGTTTGGTGCAGATTCTAGTTCTATTGAAAAATTAAAAGAAAGGGTAACGACTTATCAAAAAAGCATTAAAAGAGAAGCAACCTTAACTGACATGATGGTTATGCTAGGAATAGGTTTTGGATCAATGGGAATAGCACACTTTATCGCAGATTTCTTATCCGATTTTCTTCCTAAAAATTTTAGTTGGATTGCAGACCCAAAATCTTATTTTAGTTTTTTAGGTGGGCAATTCTTTTGGCTTATCGCTATTGTAACTATAATAGGTATTATCCTTTCTTATACACCGCTTAAAAAATACGAAGGTGCTGGGGCTAGTAGAATAGGAACAATTTTCATTTATGTTTTAGTTGCAACTATAGGTATGAAAATGAATCTTGCAGGAATTGTTCATAATCCAGGACTCATCCTTGTGGGAATTATATGGATGGCTATTCATGCAGGACTTCTTATTTTAATGGCAAAATTAATAAAAGCACCTTATTTTTTCCTTGCCGTGGGCAGCCAAGCAAATGTAGGAGGAGCAGCGAGTGCTCCCGTGGTAGCGGCAGAATTTCACCCATCTCTGTCTACAGTTGGTGTTTTATTAGCTGTTTTCGGTTATGTAGTAGGAACCGTAGGAGCTTTAGCTTGTACCACATTAATGCGTATGATTGCTGAATCTAGCATGTAATAACATTATAATAATTAAAACTTATAGTGCATATTTGCAGGCATTAAAAATTTACCATGAAAAAAGTATTCTTCCTTCTTATCGCTATAACTTCTATAGCATCTTGTAGTGATTCTAACTCTAGCAACTTTTCTATTTCTGGAACTATAGATGGGATTAAAGTGGGAAAAATATACTTACAACGCCTACAAGACTCAACTCTAGTAGATGTAGACTCGGTGGTTTTTGATGGAGAATCTGACTATAGTCTAAAAGCATCTTTGAGTGAACCAGAGATTATGTATTTGCATCTAGATGTAAAAGATGGGACAGAGTTTAATGACCGTCTTATGTTCTTTGCAGAGGACACAACGATGACCATGAATTCTACTTGGGATAATTTTGTAAACGATGCTGTATTTACTGGTTCTAAAAACCAAGATCTTTATGCTACTTATTCAAAAAACAACAAGAGATTAAATGAAGTTTATACTGATCTAGTAAAAAGAAGCTTATCACTTACTGACCAGACTAGAACCGTAGAAGTTACAGATTCTATCAATACTGCTTATGAGAAGTACTTAAGAAAAAAGATTTTGTACACTATTAACTATTCACAATTACATAATGATAAAGAGGTTGCCCCATATTTACTGGTAAGTGAGGCTAGTGAAGCAAATCCTATTTTACTAGATAGCGTATATAGAAGTATGCCAAAAAAAATTCAGACAACTGTTTATGGAAAACAACTGTCTGAATTAATAAATAACGCTAAGGATAATTTATAGAGCGTTAACTCTATCGATAAGTCCTTTTCCTTGAGTTTCTAAGTCAGCACGTACTGCAGTAAGATGAGCCTTGCGGTTCTCTACTTTGCGGTCGTTTACTCTAGCGATTAAACCGTCGAATACTTCGATAGAATCATCTACGATTTTTTCAGATTCTGCAGTTTTTTCTGGGCTTAATGCCTGTGTAATAAGTGCTGCTTCTATGATATCTCCTAATACGTAATTGATGTCTTGCTTAAGATTTTTTATACTTGCCATAATAATTTAATTTGTTGCAAAAATAGTGAATAAAAGAGTTACACAATAGCATAGAAACGTAATAGTAACTATCTACCTTTTCACTATTAATTTCCTGATAATTAGTCCGCTTTCGCGAAAGCGGAACATTTAAAATTTAATATAATTTACAATCCTTTATAGACTACAAAGTTGCGCTCTGTCTCATAAAGCTTTATTTCTAGATCAAATTTAGGATCTAATTTTGCTTTAATTTTATTGTAAACTACAAAGGCTATATTTTCTGCAGTTGGGTTTAAGTTAGCAAACTCTGGCACTTGCTCATTAAGATTTTTATGATCTAAGGCGTCTTCTACCTCTTCTTTAATGATGTCTTTAAGAACTTTAAGATCTATTAAATATCCAGTCTCTGGATCTACCTCTCCTGTCACTCCTACCTCTATATTATAATTGTGACCATGGTAGTGTTTATTACTACATAGTCCAAAAACTTGAGCATTTTTTTCTTCACTCCAGTCTTTGCGGTATAAACGATGTGCTGCGTTAAAATGAGCTTTGCGGTAGGCAGTTAATATCATGAAATATGGGAATAATATTTTTCGAAAATAATTTTAAACCACTCGGTATAAATCTCTGGTTGCTGTGCTATATCTTCTTTAATGGCTTGTGCTGTCATCCATTTATAAGCAGCCGCTTCTTCTGGATTAATTTGAGGAGCGTCGTTATAATGACCTATCATCACATGGTCTAATTCATGCTCTGTTAATCCATTATCAAATGGAGCAATGTAAATGAAATGAAATAGCTCTTCAAGATCTGTTACAAAACCCATTTCTTCCATGAGTCTTCTTTTACCTGCATCTATATTAGATTCTCCCTCACGTTGATGACTACAACATGTGTTAGTCCATAAACCAGGTGAGTGATATTTATCTAGTGCTCGCTGTTGCAGCATGATTTCATTCTTATCATTTACTACAAAGACAGAAAAAGCTCTATGCAATAGTGCTTTTTCATGAGCTTCGATTTTTTCCATTAGACCGATTTGCTCATCGTTCTCGTTTACTAAGATTACTTGTTCTATGATTTCTAATAATTTATTTAACAAAAATACAAAAGGAAACTCTTTTGATTCCTTAAACATTTACTAAGTAGTCGAGGGTAGTTATTCATTACAAAATGAATGATTGATCTCTTGCTTTTTTGTCATTTAAAGGATGCACTAAAATAAATGACTCATTAGTTTTTTAAGGTAGACCCTCTTAATTCTATGGTAAAATCTACCGTTGCGGTAGATGTCGGTATGACCTTTTCTTTACTTTCTAAACGGGCTACTAACATACGCACAGATTGTTGTCCTATCTCTTCGGCATGCTGTGTAATGGTAGAAAGATGTGGATAAGATAGGTGTGAAATATCATCTGAAGCAAACCCTATAACAGATAGCTCTTCTGGAACTTTTTTACCTATACGTTTTGCAATGTTTACAGACATTACTCCAGAGACATTATCAATACAGAATAAACCATCCATATCTTTATGTTCTCTTATAATGTTTTCTATCTGATCATTAAGAATTGCTTTATCATCCTCTATATCTATAACTATTGGATCTCCTTTATAAGACTCATGTTTTTCCAAAGCTTTTTTGTAACCTAAGATTCTCAGTTTTCCAACACTTAAGTCTCCTAATGTGTTTACTAAAATAATTTTCTTGCGCCCTTCTTTGATCAATATCTCTGTACCTCTAAAAGCTGCATTAAAGTCATCTATAATTACTTTATCACAATCTACATCATTCGCTACACGATCGAACATCACGATAGGCACATCCTGATTAATGGTGTCTTTGAGATGTTTTACCTCACCATTAGTTTGTGTTTCTTGTGCGACAGACATGATAAATCCATCTACACTACCGTTTGCCAATAGGTTAAGGCTATTGTTCTCTTTTTCAAAAGATTCATTTGAAAGACAAGTAATAATATTATAACCTAGAGCATTAGATTCCTGCTCTATACCGTACAGTATTCGTGCAAAAAACACATTCAAGATATCTGGAATAATAACACCTATGGTCTTAGTTTTTCTATTCTTAAGACTAAGTGCTAAAGTATTAGGTCTGTAATTGAGTTCTTTTGCTATTTCTTTTACACGAGCAATTGTGTCTTTACTTATTTCTGGACTATCCTTTAAAGCTTTAGAAACAGTCGAAACTGAAACTCCTAAGGTGGCAGCCAGATCTTTAAGGGTTATCATATTTTACTTATTTAGAAATGAATCAAATATATAGAATTCACAAACATACGTTTCAAATTCTAACTATAGCAATAAAGATGATAATTACTGTTCCATTTTAAAGAAACTTGCTATAAGCTTGTTGATCTCTTATCCATAAATCAACAAGCTTATTTACAAGTTATGTAATATGATTTTCTTAATTTAAAATAGACTTTGTTTTAAATCTAAGTCTAAATAGAATATTATGTTAGATCTTATCTTTTAGTTACTATAAATTCAGATCGTCTATTTAATTGATGTTCTTCTTCAGTACACTCTACACCATTAGAACATTCATTCACTAATTGGAATTCTCCATAACCTCTAGCTGTAAGTCTGTCTGCAGATACTCCTTTCATTATTAAATAAGCTCTAGTAGATTTTGCTCTTCTATCACTCAATTTAATGTTATAACCATCTGGCGCTCTACTATCTGTATGAGAACGTATATCTATACTAACCGTAGGATATGCTTTCATGTAACGTAGCACTTTTTGCAATTCTAACTCAGCGTCTGGACGTATGTTATGCTTGTCAAAATCAAAGTAGATCATGTTAATATCTAGTATATCGTTAAGATCATCTCCCTCTTTTACATCTTTTATCCTATCATCTATAGACTTGCTTATTTGTAGTGGCAAATCAATAGTTGCAACCGTATTAGGCGTTGTAGTGTTAGCCTCGGCAGGAGCATAACCTTCTTTTAAAGCCCTAATAGAATAATCACTAGAGCAGTTTACATTAAATTTATAAGCAGCACCTTTACCGACTACAACAGATTCTATCACTTTATTATCTGAATCAAGTAAATTTACCTGTGTATCTGGCATTAACAATCCTGTTTTCTCATTGGTGACCACACCTTGTATAATATCATTACATAAAAGAGGCTTATTTTGTATGAATCTATAGATATCATCTAACCCTTTACCTTCTGGTCTATTAGAACTGAAATACCCCATTTGAGTGCTATCATTAATGATAAATGAAAAATCATCGTACTGACCATTAACAGGCTTCCCTATGTTAGTAACAGTTACTTCTTGCTCATTGTAAGTTTCATTTAACGGTGTTACAAAAATATCTAGTCCTCCTAGTCCCATATGACCAGTTGAAGAAAAATATAAATCTCCTTTATCAGAAATAAATGGGAACAATTCATTACCAGCTGTGTTAATAGAAGAAACATTTACAGGTTCTGAAAGCTCACCTTCTTCATTTAAATCTACATACCATATATCAGAAAGTACTCGACCTTGTAAACCTACTTTACTACCAGGTCGGTCACTTGCAAAATACAGTCTCGATTCATCAACATTTAAAGCAGGATGCGCTGTGGAAAACTCATCACTATTGATTTTTAATTCAGTGATATTACCCCAACCATCTGAAGTTTTTTGAGCTCTAAATATTTTAAGTTTATTCACATCGTCAGAACTCTTTTTAAAATTCTTATTAAAATAATTATTACTAGAATAGTAAACAGTCTGTCCATCTTTGGTAAAAACAGCATTACTCTCGTGGAACTTAGTGTTTAACTTCTCATCTCCTCCTTCACCAAATTTAGCAACATTACTTAACTCTCCAGTAAGACTATCCATGTCTGCTTCATAAAGATCTAAAAACTGTCTTTCATTCCATTTATGTTTTCTACTCACTAAAGAAGCACTGTCTTTTGCACTTGCAAAAACTACTTTATTAGTCCCACGATAATAGGCAGTCCCAAAATCTTGACTTTTGGTATTGATAGCTTCATTTACGATAGAAAACCTATAAGACTGTAATTCAATTAATTCTAAATAATTAACATCACTAGCATATTCTTTAATATAATTATCATCACCATTTATCTTTCTATACTTAGCAAGTAAATCGTTTGCTTTGGCATAATCACCTACCGCTTTTAATGATTGTATATACCTGAAATAGTATTCTTTAGATATAGTATCTTGATTGTATTCAAAAAGTCTAGAATACCATTTATGGGCATTTTTATAATCGTTATTAAAATAGTAAGTATCTCCTAATTTCTGGAAGAGCTCTACACTTTCATAACCACTATTTACAATCTCAAGGTACATTTTTTGAGCTTCAATAAATGCATAGTTATCATAGTTTTCGTTAGAAGAACTAATTTTATTTTCTTGAGAAAAAGATAAAGTCGAACTGAAAACAATCAGTAGTATGGATAGTTTTTTAAACATAATATATGCTGTGTTTATTTTTCTTAGAAGAAACGAGGTGTAATGATACGGTCGTAGCTGTTAAATAATTCAAATCTCATAAAAAGTTCATAACTACCGTCATTAAAAACGGCGTTT
>NZ_JBDVDQ010000017.1:0-51408 GCF_039941875.1 Nonlabens sp.
GTCCTGATTCAATTTCTTCTACTACTTGAAGCTTAAAAGAAAGCGAGTAGTCTTTTTGGGTACGTTTCACATAACCAATGTTTATAGGTGTTTTCATTACACTAAGATTTTAGTGTATCGCTATTCTAGGACGGGACAATATTGCATAAAAAAAAGTCCTGAATAAATTATTCAGGACTTTTTTGTTTGTTGTAATTCCGCTTTCGCGAAAGCGGAACAAATATCTTAAGCTTTTTCTTTAATATAATTCTCGATAGCCATAGTCATCGACGGAGACTCTGGTGTAGGTGCTTGAATATCTATTCTTAGACCTTTATCTTCGGCGGCTTTCATGGTAGTGTTACCAAAAACAGCAATTCTAGTTTGCTCTTGAGTAAACTCAGGAAAGTTTTTGAATAAAGACTCTATTCCACTAGGGCTAAAGAATACTAGTACATCATACTTCACGTCAGCAAGATCAGAAAGGTCACTAATTACCGTACGGAAAAAAGTACCGCTAGTCCATTTAACACCTAGTTTATCTAATTCTGCAGGAGTAGAGTTTCCTAATTTATCAGAGCTAGGTACTAAGAAAGTTTCAGTTTTATGTTTTTTAATAAGAGGAGAAAGTTCTGGAAAAGTTCTTTTACCTACGTAAATTTTGCGTTTACGGTATACTACATATTTTTGTAAATAATAAGCAACAGCTTCACTCTGACAGAAGTATTTTAAAGAATCAGGTATCTTATATCTCATTTCTTCAGCAACTCTAAAGAAGTGATCTACAGCGTTACGGCTGGTTAAAATAATAGCTGTGAACTGAGATAAATCAATCTTTTGTTCTCGTACTTCTTTGGCTGCAGCTCCTTCAACATGAATAAAGGAACGGAAGTCTATTTTCACCTTTGTTCTATCGACCAAATTCTGATATGGTGAATTTTCCATTTTAGGTTCAGGTTGGGAAACCAAAATTGTTTTCACTTTCATAAACTCATTTTTCTATTAAATACAAGTCCTCACAGCATAATATACTTATATAAAAGTAGATAGGGTGCGATTTCAAGCGCGCAAAGGTACAAAATAAAATAGAAAAGAGCTGATATTATTAAGGCGCGATATGTATAAATCAATATTATGTTGTAAATAAACAAGAACAACGCTACGATTATAAAGGCTATCAAGAATGGAATTTGCTCCATATGAAAGGCATAGATAACAATAAAATTAATTAAAAGTAGCCCGAAGGAGAATATAGATCTGTTAATATTTCTGTGATGATCGATCACTTCAACGATCT
This sequence comes from Nonlabens sp., assembly GCF_039941875.1. Classification (GTDB taxonomy): domain Bacteria; phylum Bacteroidota; class Bacteroidia; order Flavobacteriales; family Flavobacteriaceae; genus Nonlabens. The sequence goes on from NZ_JBDVDQ010000017.1 coordinate 1,277, forward strand.
CTTCAAAGTTACAAAGGTGGGCTATGAGTTTTCCTAGATAGTGCTTGCCTAGCAAAAAGGTTGTGGTAAAGGTTAACGCAAGAATAAAGTTGATAAATTGTGGAGGGCTTGCTATTCTAGATTGATAAAACAGATAAACAAATAAAGAGAGACTTATCCCATAAACTATCTGACTAGATACAATGAGTAAGGAGGTACTCTCACCATTAGATTTTGATATTTTTATAAATCTATCTTTAAAATAAGAACTGAGTAAGTCGCCTAGCGGTATGGAAGAAAACCATTTTGCTATAGCTAGGATTATTATACAAATTAATAAGGTAATAGTAATCCAGTCGTTGGGTGATATGTGGCGTAATTCAAAGTTCATAAGAGTCAGCAAAAATAATATGATTTATCAAACGTTTAGTATGCTGCTAGATTAATTGTCTATTTTTGCCGCTGGTTATGAAAAACACAGTAATTATTATTCCTACTTATAACGAAATCGACAACATACAGTTGATGATCGATGCTGTATTAAGTCAAAATAATGATTTGCACTTGCTTATTGTAGATGATAATTCACCAGATGGTACCGGTCAGGTTGTTAAGGATAATTTTTCTAATTATTCTGGTAGGTTATTTTTAGAAGAGCGCGAGGGTAAACAGGGATTGGGTACTGCGTATATTCATGGATTTAAATGGGCGCTGGATAAAGAATATGAATTCATTTTTGAAATGGATGCAGACTTCTCTCATGACCCTAATGATATACCTGTGTTGTACAAGGCTTGTAAGCTAGATGGAGCAGATCTTGCCATAGGTAGTAGATATGTGCGTGGAGTAAATGTTGTTAACTGGCCCATGTCTAGAGTATTGCTTTCCTATTTTGCCTCAAAATATGTAAGATTTATTACTAGAATGTCGATACATGACACGACCGCAGGTTTTAAATGCTATAAAGCGTCACTTTTGAGTAAAATCAACTTAGATAAGATTAAATTTGTAGGATATGCATTTCAAATAGAAATGAAGTTTAAAGCTTTTTTATTAAAAGCTAATATTATGGAAGTTCCAGTAATTTTTACAGATCGTTCTAGAGGACAGTCTAAGATGAGCGGCGGTATTATACATGAAGCTGTTACTGGAGTATTTATTATGAAAATTAAAAGTTTGATAGGGAAGCTTGAATTATGAAGAAGACATTAATTAAAAACGCAAAGATTGTTACTGACGGTGTCACTAGAGAAGGTGATGTTTATATAGAAGGAGACACAATCAAGGAAATAGCAGAAAGTATAAGTGCAAAAAACGCAGATACTATTGTTATTGATATAGAAGGTAAATACTTATTACCAGGAGCAATTGATGATCAGGTGCATTTTAGAGAGCCAGGTCTTACACATAAAGCAACTATAGCTACAGAGAGTGCTGCAGCTGTCGCAGGTGGTATCACCACATTTATGGAAATGCCTAATACAAATCCGCAAACCACTACCATTGAAGAATGGGAGAAAAAGATGGAAACCGCAGCAAATGATAGTCATGCAAACTATGCTTTCATGTTCGGTGGTACTAATGATAATCTAGAAGAGATTCTTAAAGTAGACACTTCTAGAGTGCCAGCTTTAAAATTATTCTTAGGTTCTTCTACAGGGAATATGCTTGTAGATGATAAAGAAGTATTGCGTGAAATATTTTCTAAGGTAAAATTGCGCATCGCTTTACATTGTGAAGACGAGGCTACAATTAAAGCGAACTTTAAAAAAGCGTTTGATACTTATGGAGATGATATCCCTATGGATCAACATCCTAAAATAAGAAGTGAAAAAGCTTGTTATATAAGTAGTAGTGGAGCGGTAGAACTTGCTAAGGAAACTGGTGCTAGAATACATGTATTCCATTTATCTACTGGAAAGGAGACTTCACTTTTTTCTAATAAAGAGGCGATTCAAGATAAGAAAATCACTGCCGAGGTATGTATACATCACCTATGGTTTAGTGATGAAGATTATGCTACAAAAGGTAAGTTTATAAAGTGGAATCCAGCGGTAAAAACAGCTACTGATAGAGAAGAGTTGTGGCAAGCGCTACTAGATGATCGTATAGATGTGATCGCAACAGACCATGCACCACATACTTTAGAAGAAAAATCAAATCCATACACTAGTTGTCCTAGTGGAGGTCCATTAGTACAGCATGCATTGCCTGCAATGTTACAATTTGTTCACGACGAAAAGATTTCTATAGAGAAAGTAGTAGAGAAAATGTGTCATAATCCGGCATTGCTATTTGATATAGAGAATCGTGGTTTTATACGAGAAGGGTATAAAGCAGATCTTGTTGTAGTGGATACTAATAATCCATGGACGGTGACTAAAGAAAATGTACTTGCAAAATGTGGATGGTCACCATTTGAAGGTGTTACTTTTAAAAGTCGCATTATGCAAACATTTGTTAATGGAGAGTTAGCCTATAAAAACTTTAAAGTGAGCGACCATAAAAGCGCTCAAGAACTTGCTTTTAAACGATGAGAATAATAACCGCCATTATCTTAATTTTTTTTACTCTTTCATGCTCGCATGTGGAGAAGTCGGCAAAGCCGGATAATCTATATGATCAAGATAAAATGGCAGCTATTATTACTGATCTTTATATAGTGGAAGGAGCGATATCTTCTAATAGAACGGCTTATATTAAAAAAGGTGTACAGCCTAGTTCTTACCTATTTGAAAAATATACTATGGATAGTATAAGTTTTCAAGAGAACTTAAATTATTATACCGATAGAGTAGAAGAGTATGTGCTAATAATGGAGAAAGTACAAGATAATTTAAAAGTTCTTCAAGACTCTGTAAGTGCGAGGCAAGTGAGGTTTAATGAAGAGCAAGAGAACTTAATTCCTAAAAACACTTTACAAAAAGGTGAGAAAAAGATGAAGGTGAAAAATTTAGAAGAAGAGCTTTAGCGTTTTCTTTCTTTATAAAATTCACAAACTCTTTCTATGGTCTCAGGTAATGAGATAAAATCAAAACTTAAAACTTCTTTTGCGTTCTCGTTAGAATACTTAGTATTTGAGGTTAATGAACTAACGGTTGCTGTGCTCAGTTTTCGTTTTAAGCCTAATAAATTAGGGATTTTTAAAAGGTAAGAAACAGCTGTTAGTAAAGTTTTAGATAGTTTGATGCTCGGTTTCTTTTTATTTAGAGAGATGGCTATATAGTCCATTACATCTTTGTAGGATTTATTTTCAGATACTAATATGAGACGCTCGTTAGTATAATTACTCTCTGTTAACTCTTGCATAGCTTTTGCCACATCTCTCACATCTACAAAACCACTACTACCGCTAGTGTAAAAACTATTACCGCTAGCTGTTTTACTAAACAGTTGACCAGAGCCACTGTCCCAATTTCCTTCTCCTAGAACAACTCCAGGGTTAACGATAATTATTTCTAGATTTTCTTGAGTTGCTCGCCAAGCTTCCATTTCTGCGCCAAATTTTGTGATCGCATAGTCAGTGTTGAGTCCATCTAGATTAAAATAGTCATCTTCATTTACAGCCCTGCCGCCTACGGATTCTCCTAGAGCAGCTATGCTACTTACATGACACAATTTATTAACACCGCTTGCTATGGCTACATTAATCACATTCTCTGTGCCACGCATGTTTATGTTTTTAAGATGCTCAAAATTTGATCCATCTATGGCTGCTGCACAATGATATACAGTAGTTACATTTTTCATTGCTTTTTCAAGACTTGGAATTTCAAGAATGTCGGCTTGCAACCATTGAAAATTTTCCACAAGTGCACTAGCTCCTTTTTCATAAGATTCAAAAATCTCACGTGTCTTATCTAGAGTTTTTAAATCTCGGTAAAGAGCAATGATACTGTTTCCGCTTTCGCGAAAGCGGTATAACAAATGTCCACCTACTAATCCTGTTGCACCTGTGATTAAAATCATGCAGTAAAAGTACACAATACAAGGCTTAAAAAACCTTTAAAAAAAGCCAAACACATATATTTGCAATTGTAAAAATGGAATTATGGCTTACAACTTTGTAGAAGAGTTAAAATGGCGTGGTATGATACACGATATCATGCCCGATACAGAAGAAATGTTACAGAATGAGGTGGTGTCTGGTTATATAGGTTTTGATCCTACAGCAGACTCTCTTCATATAGGTAGTATGGTGCAAATCATTCTATTAATGCATTTACAACGTTCTGGCCATAGACCTATAGCGCTAGTAGGTGGTGCTACTGGTATGATAGGTGATCCTAGTGGTAAAAGTGCAGAGCGTAATTTACTTACACAAGATATTTTAGATAAAAATATCGCTGGGGTGAAAAGTGTAATTTCTAGATTTATCGATTTTGATGGTGGTGAAGAAGAAACTCGTGCGTTACTAGTTAATAATTATGACTGGATGAAGGATTTCAGTCTTATAGATTTTGCTCGTGATATCGGTAAGCATATTACTGTAAATTATATGATGGCCAAAGATTCTGTGAAAAAGCGTTTTTCTGGAGAAGGTGATGGAATGAGCTTTACAGAGTTTACTTACCAGTTGTTTCAGGGTTATGATTACTTGCATCTTTATGAAAAAGAAGGTGTGAAATTGCAAATAGGAGGCTCTGATCAATGGGGTAATATAACTACCGGAACAGAGTTAGTACGTCGTGTTGCTAGAGGTAAAGCTTATGCGATTACAACACCTCTAGTTACTAAAACCGATGGGACTAAATTTGGTAAAACAGAAGGTGGTAACATCTGGCTAGATGCAGATAAAACTAGTGTTTATAAATTCTATCAATTCTGGATTACAGCAACTGATGACGATGCTGTAAACTGGATTAAGATTTTTACGTTCTTAGATCAGGAAACTTGTGAGGCTTTAATTGAAGAGCATCAAAAAGATCCTAGTTACCGTGTCTTGCAAAAACGCCTTGCTGAAGAGATAACAACTTTAGTTCATGGTAAAGAAGCTTATGAAACGGCTGTTGAGGCTTCAGGGATTCTTTTTTCTAAGAAAGTAACTCCAGAGCAATGGGGTAAAATGGATCAGGCAACTTTGTTAGAAATTTTTGATGGTGTACCACAGGTAGAGATAGAAAGATCTTCCATTGCAAATGGTGTGGATGTAGTTACTTTTATGAATGAAACTACTGGATTCCTTAGTTCTAATGGTGAGGTGCGTAGAGCGCTTAAAGAAAATAGCTTAAGCGTTAATAAGAATAAGATTACTGAAGAAAAGATGATTACAGAAGAAGATGTGATTGCTGGAAACATGATCTTATTACAACGTGGTAAGAAAAATTACTTTTTAGTGATTTTGAAATAGAATTATTTCTATACTAATATTTTAAAAGACAATCTGTAAACAGGTTGTCTTTTTGTTTTAAAATGATTTTTGACTCTCTAGTTAACCGCCATTAAATTGCAGCCTCTAATGTCAGAGTGGTCAAATCTACCTAGAACTTGAAAACTACCGTCTTTATAACTCTTGCCTAAATCTTGTGTTGCGATAAAGGAACACGAATTGTAATTGGCTAGATCGATAATATTTAAACCTCCTGTTTTACCATGTTCTATAGGTGATAATGGGTCGTTAGTATTTCTTGTTGTGACTTTCATCCATTGCGGTGTGGTAAAATTGATGCCATCACTTGCATAGGCTTGTGATAATAATTCAGTCATTCCATATTCACTTTGAATACTCGCTTGTGGGAAAGCTGTTCTTAGAATCTGGTGCAGTTCTGGTTTTACGATTTCTTTACGCATACCTTTCATACCGCCAGTTTCTATAATGATGACATTATCGAGTGGCATTGCATACTGTTCTGCTAGTTGTAGTAGAGCAAAGGTAACACCGATAAGAATTACTTTTTGATTCTTTTTCTGAAGGCTTTTTAGGATAACTGCGAGCTCCTCTAAATTGTTGAGGTAAAAACCACTTTCAGTACGTTTAGAATGGTTTATCCATCGTTGTGCCATATATACTAGAGATGAGCCTGTACGGTCTAAATAATGAGGTAATAAAGCAAGAACCACGTAATCATCAATAGATCCGTAAGTCGCTTTAAAACTCTCGTCTAAGCTGTCGTCGTATACTGTTAAGTCTGTTACAAGATGTTTAGAAACTATGCTGCCTGTTGTACCGCTACTGGTAAATGTAATTTGCGCAAGGTTGTTATTGCTTGTTACTTGATGGGATTTAAAAAACTGTATTGGTAAAAAAGGGATTTTTTCTAAGGAGTCCACTTCTTTTATGTCTAGTAAATCGCAATACTTTTTATAGACTGGATTGTGCTGTCTTTGATAAGCATAAATTTTTAAAGCCATTTGCTCAAAAGCTTTATTAGAATCAATATCAAAAACAGGAAATTTCACATCAAGAATTTGAAACAAAAGTAAATAAAAAAGCGCCGCAGTAAAACTGCAGCGCTTAGTAAATTATAAAGGTTAGTTATCGATTACTTGATAACTAGTTTGCGTGTTTGAGTTGCGTTTCCTTGAGAAATCTTAACGATATACATTCCAGAATCAAGGTTACTTACATTTAATTCATTGGTAAGACCAGCTGCAGTTAATACTCTCTGACCTAAAGTAGAATAGATAATTACATCAACAGCTTCTCCATTTGTAGAAACTATGTTAACTGTAGAACCATTTACTGGGTTAGGGTAGATCTTAAAAGTATTTGCGTCAAAAGAATCATTAGATAAAGTAAAGTCATTTGCTACTCCAGGAGTACCTAAATCACCATCACCATAAGCTGTTACAGCAAGACCCCAGTTTGTACCTAAGTCATTATCTGTAGAGTTATAGCTGTTCAAAGATAATTCCATACTAGCACCAGTTCCATCAGGGAAAGTAGCGCCGTTATCCCAAGAAACTTCGTCGATAACAGATCCTCCACATTGGATAGATAATTCATCAGATCCGTTTCCTAAAAACATAGAAGTACCATCATAAACATAATCTGGAGTGATTCCACCGTTTGTAAGAGGATCAGCACTTGCAACAAATACAGCGTATCCATTTGCAGGAACGACTACAGATAGAAGTACTGTAAAGTTTTCGTTTGCATTTGTTAAATCTACGATTTCATAACCTAACATGTCGATCGCAGCTCCTGTTGTGTTGTACACTTCAAAGTATTCACCAAGGTTATCAGCTACCGCAGCAGGGTTTTGCATGATTTCTGTTATTATTAAATCACCAGGATTTGCACAAGTTATAGTGCCTAGACATGCAGGGCTTGAGATGTTGCGAGTTAGAGTACATGAGCTATTTGCCGCATCACCAGTAACTGTAACTGTAAAGTCTACACCTTCAGTAACACCAGTAATTGTAATCTGTCCAGCTGCAACAGTAGAAGGATCATCTCCAGCTACAGTTCCATTACCAGCAGTGTCAATTATATAAGTAGAAGTGCTACCGCCTGTAAAGTCTATTGTTACATCATATAAATCTACACCAGATGTAGAAGTCTGACATGTTTCAGTGATGGTACCTAATTGTAGGTCACATGGGAAAGCAACATCAAAGCTAGTTGTGTCTGTAGTAACTAATGCAGTACCATTAACCATTGCTACAGTTACATTATAAGTTACACCATCCATTACCGTTATAGAGTAAGGAGAAGTTACATCAAGGTTGTCAGTACCATTTACTGTAACATTAAATGTAGCACCTGTAGGAACATTCATAGAGTTCCATGTAATATCAGTGGTAGTTGTACCGCCAGCTAGAGTTGTTCCATTAGATGGAGCCGTAATAGTAACAGCAGGAACTGTAGACATAACTGTTGTGTATGTTCCTATCCCACCTATTAAAGTTTCAAAAGTATCCATACCACCTTGACATAAACCAAGATTATTTAATGAACCTGCACCAGCAAATACCCAGTTAGCTTCTACAAAACCATTATCTGGTCCCGTACCATTAATTCTTTTAGCAGAAGAATCTGCATATTCCCATGTCTGACCAGATCCGTCTACATCGCTTACTCCATATTGATCGATTACAGTACTAGATGCTGTTTCAATAATTCTAATACGGTCATCACCATTTAGGTTAATTACATTATCAGTAAGAACAGTTGCACTTGCTAGACCAGGGAATTCAGTAGCTAATGCTCCAGCACTTCCTGTAGTTGTTACATAAATGAAACTATCTGTAACAGTACCGAATCCAGAAAGATCAAATGCGCTACCCCAAGTTGTGTTTGCATTTGTTTGATTCTCTAATGAGTATAAAGTAAAGTCAACTGTACCGCTAGCATAAATCTCTAATAATTTAGGATTTCCACCAGAGCAATCACCATCCACTATAGAGGTAATTATGGGCTGTTGAGCAAAAGAAGTTGCCGCAATAAGGAACATTACGACGCTTAAGTAAATTTGTTTCATCTTGTTGTAGTTTTTTGCGAATATACAATTTCTATAATGGTGTAAGTTTTGGCTGTCAGTTATTTAACGTTAAAGTAACATGCCTTCTACTGCTACTGATAGTTAAGTAATTGTGCCTGTATTGATAAGTTTCTTAATTCCGCTTTCGCGAAAGCGAGATCATCACAAATTATTTTCATAACTTTAATTTTTAATACATTGAGTTAACCTAAAGCTAACATGGATTTAAAACGCTTGAGTAACTATCTTTTTAATTTAGCCCATTAAGAATATGACAGAAGAAATGAAAGACGCTAAAGCGAGAGTTTTATTAGTAGACGACGAGCCGGATATTTTAGAGATAGTAGGATATAACCTTAAAAATGAGGGTTATCAGGTATTTACGGCAGAAAATGGGGAGGAAGCTCTCAAAATTGCAAAAAAGAAAAAGCCAGACCTTATTATACTAGATGTAATGATGCCAGTAATGGATGGGATTGAGGCTTGCGAGAAAATGCGCAAAACACCAGAATTAGACGGTACTGTGATTACATTTTTAACTGCGAGAGGTGAAGATTATTCAATGATCGCTGGTTTTGATGTAGGTGCAGATGATTATATTACAAAACCTGTAAAACCTAGAGTTCTTGTTTCTAAAGTAAAATCTCTTTTAAGACGTAGGGAAAATGTTACTCCAGAGGCTTCAAATATTTTAAAACTAGGTGATCTAGTTATTGATAGAGATCAATACAAGATTATTTATAAGAAAGAAGAGATGATCCTGCCTCGCAAAGAATTCGAATTACTTTCTTTATTAACTACTAAACCTGGTAAGGTGTTTAAAAGAGAAGAGATTCTCGATGTAGTGTGGGGTAATGAAGTGATAGTGGGTGGTCGTACTATCGATGTACATATTAGAAAACTAAGAGAGAAGTTGGGAGATGACAGTTTTAAGACTGTGAAAGGGGTAGGTTATAAATATGTCAAGTAATACAGCACCGCAAAGAAATAGTTACCGTTTTGCGATTAGATCCTCTATTTATATCGCTGTTATACTTTTTTTACTTTTATTAAGTGTGTCATCTTTTGATGATGTAGAGTTGCCGTTGTACCTTATTTTCTGTTTTTCTTTGGCGTGTTTTTTAATATGCTTTACGATTATTCAGTTTAGGGTACAGCGTTTTATTTATCGACGTATTAAGCGTATTTATGAAGATGTGTCTTTGTTAGAATCAAGTAATTTTGAGGATAGGGAGATAGCTACCGATATGCGTACTCTTAAAGATCAGGTAGAGCGATTTGCTAGAAATAAGAAGACAGAAATAGAAACACTTCAAGTACGTGAGAATTATCGTAAAGAGTTTTTAGGTAATATCTCTCATGAGCTTAAAACGCCTTTATTCACCGTTCAAGGTTATATTGATACCTTAATTGATGGTGCTCATAAAGACAAGGTTATACGTAAAAAATACCTAGAAAGAGCACAAAAAGGAGTGGAACGTCTTACCTACATCGTAAAAGATATGGATATGATCACCAGGCTAGAAGTAGGTGATATGCGTCTAGAAAAAGATGACTTTGATATCGTGAAGTTGATGAAACAAGTGTTTGATCAATTTGAAATGAAAGCGGCTAGAAAGAATATTTCTCTAGTTTTTGATATGAATTATAATAATAAAATTATGGTTCATGCAGATAAGGAGCGTATACAGCAGGTGTTGTCTAATCTTATAGTTAATTCTGTAAAATACGGTAAGCAAAATGGTACTACCGAGGTAGCTATTGAAGACCTGATTAATAATAAGGTAATCGTACGTGTTACGGATAACGGTGAGGGAATAAAAAAAGAATTTATACCTAGACTATTTGAACGCTTTTTTAGAGTAGATAGAACAGGGTCTCGTAGAGAAGGTGGTTCTGGACTGGGCCTTGCAATTGTTAAACATATAGTAGAGGCTCATGGGGAGCGTATTTATGTAGATAGTGAGATAGGTATAGGTTCTGAATTTTCATTTACCCTAGAAAAAGTTTCTGCTAATATAGAAGATATAGATGTGGTGGTAGAATGAGTGTTGCCCAAACCTTTATAATTAGATATTTTAGATAACATTTCTATCTTAAAATTTTCTTGTGTGGCATAAGGTACAAGACCTTTGTCATCTAGTGATTGTGCTAAGTATTCTTGTTCAAACTGTCCAGGTGTAGGGATGAAAAAGGCTTTTTTACCTAATTCATGTAAATCCATTATAGTGGTGTAGCCACTTCTGCTCAACACGCATTCACTTAAATCTATAGCTTTTTGTAAACTTTCTGTAGAGAGGTAATTGTAAAAAGTTACGTTTCCTTTCTTTTCTACTTTTTGTTCTTTTTCTATTCTTCCGGCTATAAATAGAACCTTGCCATGATATCTTTTTATTTCAGAAAGTAATTTCTTTTCTAAAATACCTCGTTGAGGTTCTGGACCGGATAGCAAAATAAGTAGATCGTATTTTTTTTGATACTGACCGGTATTTTTAAATCTAGAAAGTGGACCCAGGTACACTTTGTCTAGTTCGCAATCATTGTTATGTGATAGTTTGCCAGTTAAATTATTTGCTCCACTAACGTCAGGAATCCAGCAAGAATCAAATTTCTTTATATAATGAAGATGCAACTGCGTGCTGAACCAGGTGGTGCTACCAGATAAAACCTGTAGCTGATGTGTTATAATTACTGATGGAATTAAATTGCTGTACATTCCTAGTCTGTTATCTGATATAATACCAGCTATTTTGTGCTCTAGAATTAAGCGACTCAGCATTTTATGTTCATTGCGTATAGCTTTCCATATTTTAGGAGAGTCTTTAAGCATTTTCAATTTTAAATTGCTGCCTTCTTTTGCATATTCAATATCATAAGAAGGTAATTCTATAAAGGTATGGCCTTTAAATTCTTTTTTAAGTAAAGCAAGTGCCTGTCCATCACTAGCTATAATAGGATTGTCCCCATTATTAATGATTTCTAGGATAATAGGAATGCATCTAGTGGCATGACCTAAGCCCCAGTTTAATGGGGCAACCAAAATGTTTTTGGATTTTTGCATGTAGTAAATATACAATGACTTTGTAATCAGGTATATTTGTAGCCATTAATTAACCTTTAAATAATTGTATTGGGAAGTAAAAATAAACTCAAACGATTTAACGAAAACGAAACATTCGACAACGTTATTCAGCCTACTCGTGAAGAAGTAACCACTGGTTTTAAACATCAGGGTAAGTGGAATGAATTTTTCGGTAACGATAATCCTATCACTTTAGAGTTAGGTTGCGGTAAGGGAGAATATACGGTTGCTCTAGCTCGCAAGTATCCTGAACGTAATTTTATAGGTATAGATATTAAGGGAGCGCGTTTCTGGCGTGGTGCAAAAACGGCTATTGAAGAAGGTCTTACTAACGTAGCTTTTTTACGTACTCAAATAGAGTTGGTAGATGACGCTTTCGCGAAAGCGGAAATACAAGAGATATGGATTACATTTCCAGACCCTCAAATTAAATACAAGCGTACTAAGCACAGAATGACTAATCCTGATTTTCTTGCGAAGTATAAGCATATTTTACAAGCTGACGGTATCATGAATCTTAAAACAGATTCTGAATTTATGCACGGATATACTTTAGGGCTGTTGCAAGCTAGAGGAGAAGAAATTCTATATGCACACCATGATGTCTATTCAAATACAGAATCTCCAGAAGAGGTTACCGGTACACAGACTTTTTATGAGAAGCAGTATCTAGAAACAGGTAAAGCGATAACTTATATCAAGTTTAAATTGAAATAATGGCAGGGCTTTTACATTTATTATTCGGTTTAATTATAGGTTTTGTGGGTGTTATACCACCTGGATTATTGAATCTTACAGCAGCCAAAATAAGTGTAAAGCAAAATAGAAAAGCAGCTGTCATATTTGCATTAGGAGCGTCACTCATAGTAGTCGCTCAAGTTTATGTAGGGGTTTTCTTTTCTAAATTATTGAATAACAATCCTGATACCTTATTACTGTTAGAAAAGTTTGCGGTAGTTGCTTTTCTAGCATTATCTGTTTTCTTTTTTATTAGAGCGTTACTTGATTCTGGAACACCGGTTGTAAAAGAGGTAAATAGATCACCTGTTAAGCTTTTTGCGCAAGGAATCATACTGTCGGTTTTAAATATATTTCCTATTCCATTTTACATAGGTTTTAGTTCTTTTCTAGCTAGTCGTGGTTTATTTGAATTTACATATCCTATGGCTCATTTATTTATTCTAGGAGCCGCTAGTGGGACATTTTTAATGTTATTGGCCTACATTACTTATGTGAAGAAGTTTGCCTTTGACAGCAATACATTTGCTCGCAAAATTAATTACCTATTAGGAGGTCTTACTTTGTTTATTGCGGTATTCACCATTTTTAGAATATATTCATGAGTGCAAACGATTTTTATCTAAGAGTGTATGAGGTCGTTAAACAAATACCTTATGGTAGAGTAACTAGCTATGGGGCTATAGCAAAGGTTTTAGGAACACCACGTAGCAGTAGAACTGTAGGTTATGCTATGAATGCTGCGCATAATGATCCAGACGTACCTGCACATAGAGTAGTAAACCGCAATGGAGTGTTAACTGGTAAACACCATTTTCCTGGCACTAACTTGATGCAACAACTTCTAGAAAGTGAAGGGCAAATTATCGAAGAAGATCAAATTAAAAATTTTAAAGAGTCTTATTGGGATCCATTAGAAGAATTAGGATTGCAAGAATAAAAAGAAACCCTGTCTATTTTTAATAGACAGGGTTTCTTATAACGGAGCACGTTTTCTATAGATAGAAGATGTAACCTACGTTAAACCACCATATCCAGTCATTTGCTCTGTTGTTAACATTATTAGGACTTAGTCCATCTACATAATTACTGTCTACATAATAATGCCATTTAGAAGATATTAGGATATCACTTAAATCGCTTATTTTATATCTAAAGCCTAGATCACCTACTAGTGCAATTGCACTACCTTGTGAGGTATCTATACGGTCTATAAATGTAGGGAATGTCGTTACAGGGTTGCCTAAAGGACCTAAGACACTAGTCGCCTCTGGTCTATAGTTTACATAATGAGCTCCAAAACCTACGTAAGGTGCCACTTTAGGCTGACCGCTTTGGAAATCTCTAATACTTAAAGGATACCATTCTATTTGTGCACCTAACTCAAAGACTTTTGCTTTTCCCTGCATAGATCTTAATTGAAGTCCACCTATAGAATTCTTGTCTGCTTCATCACCTAAATGATTAAGTGTAGTTACGTGGTAATCTATTTCACTACGTATTTTAAAATGGTCGTTCCAATACGTGTCTCCGGTATAACAATCACAGTCGGCACGATAGGCAAAATTGATATAGTGAATGAGTCCAACACCTATACCTACATTACCTTTGTTAGTGTTAAAGTCATATCGCTCACCATAATCGCTTTGAAAAGCAACTGGTCCTGTGATAAAACCTAATTCGTGAGAGAAACCTAATTGCGCATTACTGGTAAATATCATTCCTAGAAGGATGATAATGGTTGTAATGTATTTTTGTGGATGCGTCATTAATATAAGGACTTTGTGATAGCGACAAATATAACAAAATGTAGTTCATACAGACATTATTAAATGTGTTTAAACTAATAGAATAGATGAAATACATCTTTATTATGCATGTATATGGTAATAACAACGTGAGTTAACTTAAATTATTGGTAAAAAAAAAATTACGTTAAGCGATAATATTATATTTGCATAATTAACGCAAACGTTTTCTTAAAGGAACAAATTAAAGATAATGGAAAAAAACATCCAAGATTTTATCGATTTGATAAAAAAGAAGAATTCTAACGAGCCTGAATTCATACAGGCAGTAACTGAGGTTGCTGAAACCGTTATACCATTCATCGAAAAGAATAAGCAATACCAATCTGATAAGCTGTTAGAAAGAATGGCAGAACCAGAACGTGTAACTATGTTCCGTGTGCCATGGACTGATGACAGTGGTGAGGTGCAAGTAAATCGTGGGTACCGTATTCAGATGAATAGTGCTATCGGTCCTTATAAAGGAGGATTAAGATTTCACCCTTCTGTTAATTTAAGTATTCTTAAGTTTTTGGCATTTGAACAAGTGTTTAAAAACAGTCTTACTACTTTGCCTATGGGTGGAGGAAAAGGTGGTGCTGATTTTGACCCTAAAGGGAAGTCAGACCGTGAAGTAATGCGTTTCTGTCAGTCGTTTATGGTAGAGTTACAGCGTGTTATCGGTGCAGATACAGATGTGCCTGCAGGAGATATAGGTGTAGGTGGACGCGAGATAGGTTACCTTTTTGGATACTATAAAAAATTAAGAAACGAGTTTACAGGTATTCTTACTGGTAAAGGACGTTCTTACGGTGGTTCTTTAATCCGTCCAGAAGCGACAGGTTATGGAAACGTATACTTTGCACAAAACATGTTAAAGACACGTGGTGAAGAGATCAAAGGAAAAACAGTGGTTATTTCTGGATCTGGAAACGTGGCTCAATATGCTGCAGAAAAAATTTTACAACTAGGTGGTAAGGTAGTTACTATGTCAGATTCTGGTGGATATATCCATGATGCTGATGGTATCGATGCAGATAAACTAGCATTTGTAATGGATCTTAAAAATAATAAACGTGGTCGTATTTCTGAGTACGTAGAGCAGTATTCTAGCGCTACTTATCATGCAGGTGAGCGTCCATGGTCTGTTAAATGTGATATAGCTCTTCCATGTGCAACTCAAAACGAGTTAAATGGTGAAGAAGCAAAAACATTAGTTTCTAACGGTTGTATTTGTGTAAGTGAAGGGGCAAACATGCCTAGCACACCAGATGCAGTAGAGCACTTTGTTGATAGTAAGATCTTATTTGCTCCAGGAAAAGCGTCTAACGCTGGTGGTGTAGCAACATCTGGTCTAGAAATGTCACAAAACTCTATGCGTTATAGCTGGACTTCAGAAGAGGTAGATAATAAATTACACGGTATTATGAATGATATTCATGAAGCTTGTGTTACTTATGGAACTGAAGAAGATGGATTTGTAGACTATGTAAAAGGTGCAAACATTGCAGGTTTTGTAAAGGTTGCAGACGCTATGCTAGCTCAAGGAATTGTATAAGACCTATTTAATTATATAAATTTCGCTTTCGCGAAAGCGGAATTATAATCTATAAGAACCTCTGTAAAATCTACAGAGGTTTTTTCATGCCCTTAATTAAGTTTATTTTTGTTATTATTCATCATATTATAAAGATGAGTACGTTGTAGATATATGAAAAAGCTAATACTCTTATTATTACTCGTCAGCAATTTTTGCGCAGCTCAAGATTTTTCAGATTCTTGGGAAGGTCTTTTTTCCTTTACTAATATTATTGATATAGATGAGTCTGACGATGCTGTTTATGCAGCTAGTGAAAACGCTGTATTTATTTACGACCTTAGTTCTAGAACTTTTACAACCTTAACCACGGTTAATGGGTTGAGCGGCGATGAGATAAGTCAAATTCATTATAGTGAGGCAAAATCTACCCTAATTATAGGATATGAAAATGGACTGCTGCAGGTAGTGGATGCGAGAGGTAATGTGACCAGCGTTGTGGCAATACAAGATAAACAGGTTATTGCGCCAGACGACAAAAGAATTAATGAGTTTAAAGAAAGTGGAGATCTTATTTATATCGCCACAGATTTTGGGATTGCGATTTATAACCTAGAGCGACTAGAATTTGACGATACCTATTTTATTGGAGATAATGGAGCGCAATTAGAGGTAAACACTATCGAGCTATTTAATAATTTTCTATATGCAGGTACTACAAATGGTGGTATTAGACGCGCTAGTATTGTAAATCCTTTTTTAATCGATTTTGCAAATTGGACACAAATAAATGGTAATTCTTGGGATGAATTAGAGAGCTTTAATAACCGTTTA
This sequence comes from Nonlabens sp., assembly GCF_039941875.1. Taxonomy (GTDB): domain Bacteria; phylum Bacteroidota; class Bacteroidia; order Flavobacteriales; family Flavobacteriaceae; genus Nonlabens. The sequence goes on from NZ_JBDVDQ010000017.1 coordinate 17,657, forward strand.
TTTGCTACGGCCGTTAACAGGTTTTTATATGAAGAAGGACCGGTAGATTTTTTAATAACCTCTTTACAGTTTCCAGGTAGCGTGCTGGATTTTCATTCTTCAGATCAGTTTTTTACGGTTGCTACTAGAGGTGCTGTACTTGTATATGATTTAAGTTTCACAGAAATTTTGAGAATATCTACGGTAGATGGTATTGCTTATAATTATACTCAAGCGATAACTGTAGGAAACGATTTGTTTATCGGTACAGAAGAAGCTGGGATGATACGTGTCGACCTTTTAAACCAGACTGATTTTGAATTTATTGTAGCAGACGGTCCATCTCGTAATGCTGCTTTTACAGTTACTACTTCTCCAGATGAGTTGTGGGTAGGTTACGGTGACTATGATTTATTTTACAATCCTTTCCCACTAGAGCAACTCGGGATAAGTCATCTGGTAACCGATCAAAGTTGGGAAAACTTTTCATTTGATGATATTCTTAATGTTAGAAGTTTAGGTAGTATAACTGTTAACCCATCAAATCCTTCAGAGCTTTTTCTTAATTCTATGAATGACGGTTTGGTACAGTTTGTAGATGGGGCGGCGGTCACTTTGTTTGATAATACAAATAGCTCTTTAATCCTATCAGAGGTCCCTACTAATAATGGTCCTTTAAGATTTCAAAGATTACCAGATAGTGAGTTTGATAATCAAGGAAATCTTTGGGTATCTCAAAGTCTCGAAGATAATTCCTTACATAGAAGATCTCCATCTGGTCAGTGGACGGCCTTTGATTTAAGTGATGAAATACCTGAAGTATCGCAAAGCATGACTAAAATGGTAATTACAAATGATGGGAAAATTATTTATGGTACGGTAGATATAGGCCTTGTTGGTTTTGATCCAGAAACATCAATGGCTGTAAATTATAATGAAGATTTTAATCTAGTAAGTAATTATATAGGCTCATTAAGACTAGACCTTAATGGACAGTTATGGATAGGTTCTAATTTAGGTTTACGTATTCTGTTTAACCCTAATAGTATATTCACTGACACGCCTAGCGATGCGAGATCTGTAATCATAGAAGATACTAACGGTATTGCGAGAGAGTTGTTACAGGATGAGGCAGTACTAGATATAGAAGTAGATGGTAATAATAATAAATGGGTAGCTACAGCCAGCTCTGGAGCATTCTTGTTTTCTCCTTCAGGAAGAGAAACCTTATTCCAATTTACAACTGATAATTCGCCCTTGCCTTCTAACGCTATTAACGATATAGCTATAGATGAGGGTACTGGAAAAGTATATTTTGCTACAAATAATGGTATTGTAGCATTTCAAGGAGAAAGATCTAGTAAGCCCGAAGATGATCTAGAAAGTGTTAGAGCGTTTCCTAATCCAGTGCGTCCAGGATTTGATGGTAATGTTACTATCGATGGATTAACCGATAGAGCCAGAGTTAAAATAACAGATATAGAAGGTAACTTAGTTTATGAAGCAGTTTCTCAAGGTGGTAGTATACCGTGGGATACTAGAAGTTTTTCTGGGAACAAAGTTGCGTCTGGAGTGTATTTGCTTTTCATTTCTACTAACGATAATATAGAGACTGCAGTTTCTAAACTTATGATAGTAAGATAAATGCTTATAAAAACACAAGCAATTGTTTTATCATCTCTTAAGTATGGAGAGTCAGATCTTATAACAAGATTATACACTAAAGAATTGGGCACACAATCCTATATATTAAAAGGGATACGTAAGTCTAGGAAAGGAAAATTACGCATTTCTTTCTTTCAGCCACTTACACAATTAGAATTAGAAACGCAACATAAAGGGAAAGGTGCTTTAGAATACATTAAAGAGGCAAGAGTTTTATTTCCTTATCAAAATATTCATACCAACATCATTAAGAGCAGTATTACCATGTTCTTTTCTGAAGTACTGTCGCAACTATTAACAGAACAACAACCAGACGAAGAGCTCTTCGACTATCTATCTACAGCTTTTCAATTTCTAGATCAATCTGATCAAGTGGCAAATTTTTCTATAAAGGTATTACTAGACATGACTGGCTTTTTAGGTTTCCAACCAGATGATAGTACTATAGATTTACCATACTTTAATATGCTTAACGGTAACTTTGATGATAATGGACTACAACCACATCATTTAACAGATATAGAAAGTAACTTGTTAAAGTCTTTTCTAGGCATGAAGTTTGATCAAATTAATGAAGTGAAAATGAATAGAGAAGAGCGTAATGACTTATTAAATTTGGTCATTGAGTATTTTCAGATACATTTGCAAATCTTTAAAAAACCTAATTCATTATCAATATTAAAACAGCTATTCGACCAGTGAGATTCATCGCAATACTTTGTCTTTTTATAGGCTTTTATACTACAGCACAAACAGTGACTGTAGTTAATGCAATTAGTAAAGAAAAGCTGTTCTCTGTTGCGGTTTATAATAAAGATAAAAGCATAAGCGGTATTACAGATTTTGATGGTAAAGTATCTTTAGAAAAATTTTCCGACACAGATCGCATATATTTTCAAAGCATGGCTTTCCAAACCTATGTGATTAATAAAGTAGATGTTCTATCACAAGGCACTGTTATAGAGATGGTACCTAGATCAGAAAAGATCAACCCAATAGTTATATCTGCTTCTAAATTTGAACAGCGCAAACAGGATATTCCTCAAAAGATCATTTCACAAACTAGTGCAGAAATTCTTTCTAATAATCCACAGACCAGTGCAGATTTGTTACAGCAGTCCGGACAGGTCTATATTCAAAAATCTCAGCAAGGTGGTGGCAGTCCGTTAATAAGAGGCTTCTCTACTAATAGATTATTGTTAACTGTAGATGGCGTGCGTATGAATAATGCCATTTTTAGAGGTGGTAACCTTCAAAATGTGATTTCTATCGATCCATTAAGTATAGATCGTACAGAGGTGATTTTAGGTCCAGGTAGTGTTGTTTATGGGAGTGATGCGATAGGTGGTGTTATGAATTTTTATACACTAAAACCTAAGTTTGCTCAGGACTCTATTTCATTTTCAGGAAATGCTTTAATGAGATATGCGACGGCAAATAATGAAAACACAGCACATCTAGACTTTAATTATGGTACAAAAAGATTTGCTTCTGCTACGAGTATAAGTATCAATTCCTTTGGAGATCTTAAAATGGGTTCTCACGGGCCAGATGATTATCTTAGAAATCAGTATGCAGACCGTATAGATGGAGTAGATGTTATAGTTGATAACCCAAACCCTAAAGAACAAATCCCTACTGGATACGACCAGATTAATTTATTGCAAAAATTCAGATATCAAGCAACGCAAAACTGGGAGCTGGATCTAGGTATTATTTATACCGCTACAGGTGATTATCCTAGATATGATTCTTTGAGTAGGTTTAATGATAACGGTGACCCACGTGAGTCAGAATGGTACTATGGACCACAGACATGGTTAATGATAAATGCCAAAGCTATTCATAGAGGTAATGGAAAGTGGTATGATAAAATGATCTTCTCACAAGCATATCAACAGTTTGAAGAAAGTCGCAATAACCGCGCTTTTGAAGATGTAGAATTTTTTCAGAATAAAGAAAAAGTAGATGTTTTTACTACATCTATAGATTTTGAAAGGCGCAATCGAGAGAATAATGTTCTTTTTTATGGAGCAGAATTTTTACATAACCGTGTAGAGTCTGTAGGGAGCGTTCTTAATATAGATACTCAAGAACTACAGGACGCTGCAAGTAGATATCCAGACGGTTCTTCATGGAGATCACTCGCTGCCTATGCAAATTACCAGTGGAGACTAGATTCTCAAATCACCATACAGTCAGGACTGCGTTATAATCACATATGGTTAGACGCTCAATTTGATAATAGATTTTTTAATTTCCCTTTTGAAGAGGCGAGCCTTAGTACAGGTGCATTAACAGGTGCTTTAGGAGCGACCTATTTACCAGATGAAACATGGGAGCTTAGAGCAAACTTCAGTACCGCATTTAGAGCACCTAATGTAGATGATATCGGTAAAATATTTGACCCTAGCCCTGGGACGGTTATTGTTCCTAATCCAGATTTAGAGTCAGAGTACTCTTACAATACAGAGTTGGCTGTTAAAAAACGCATCAATGATAAGTTCACCTTTGACGTTTCGGCTTACTACACGCTGTTAAAAGATGCATTAGTTGCTAGAGATTTTCAACTTAACGGTCAGGATATGATTACCTATCAAGGCGAGTTAAGTCAGGTGCAGGCTATTCAAAATGCCGAAAAAGCTACTGTTTACGGTATAGAAATAGGCGCTCAATATGAGTTCAATAAAAATTTGAAAATGTACGGTCATTATAATTGGCTAGATGGAGAGCAAGAAGAATTAGACGGTTCTAAAGTAGCTGTACGACACGTTTCTCCTAGCTTCGGAGATATACATACGGTATATGAAAAAGATAAATTACAGTTAGATGGTTATGTTGTGTTTAACGGTCAGTTTGATTTTAATGATCTTGCTCCTAGCCAGCAAACACGCCCTTATTTGTATGCACTAGACAGTGATGGCAACCCCTATTCACCTAGCTGGTACACCGTAAACTTACGTTCTAGTTATAAAATTAATGATGGACTTACCGCAACGGCGATTTTAGAAAATATAACAGATCAACGTTACCGTACGTATTCTTCTGGAATTGCAGCTGCTGGTCGCAATCTAATACTAGCGTTGAGGTATGCTTTTTAGATAATTGTTTGTGTTGATCTCGCTTTCGCGAAAGCGGAATTATCAACCAACTATCTATATACTAACTACTTTTAATAATTAATAATCACCCTGCAAGCTGGCACTAGAAGTTAAACTCAAAGATCAAACATATCAATTACACCGCAGTGGCGCATGTTATTGGGTAGAACAAGATGTGATTCTTCTTGCCGATGTGCATTTGGGAAAAAGCGCTCATTTTAGAAAGCATGGTATGGCTGTCCCGACACAGGCAGACGATAAAGAATACGATAAATTAAATGCGATTATAGAAGAGTTTCAACCATCTAGATTATGGTTTCTCGGCGATTTATTCCATTCTTATAAAAATGCAGAATGGCACTTCTTTGAACAATGGATCAATTCTCAAACCATAGAAATAGGTTTGGTAATGGGAAACCACGATGTTATATCTCGCGATTCTTTTGAGAGATTGGGCATGAAGACATACGACTCTTTACAGATGGGTAAGGTGCTTTTAACGCATCACCCAAAAGAAATAGAAGGTAGTTATAACATAGCTGGACACATCCATCCATCAATTAAATTACAAGGTAAAGGTAGACAGCAATTAAAACTGTCCTGTTTTTTCTGTACAGATTATGGAATGATTTTACCGGCTTTTGGTGATTTTACGGGCACTTACACTTTAAAGCCTAAAAAAGGGAATAGAATTTTTGCCATTGCAGGTGATGAGGTAGTGGAACTCAATTAGTTTTGTAAGCTTAAAATAATTCTAAATTCCTACAATTACTAAGGTATTCTAATCGCAAGATCCTATCTTTATAAGATGTCTAGAAAATTAACTTCCATATTAAATTTAATAAGTATTATCATTCTAATAGCCTGGAATGGGTATGCAAATACTGGTAACTATAACGGTAAAAGTGTAGGTGACCTGAGTGCAGAGTATGATAATTTATTCACTCCAGCACCGTATGCGTTTTCTATTTGGGGTATTATATTTTTAATGCTGGTTGTCTTTGGTGTCTATGGTGTTTATGTATCGTTTTCTAAAAAGCATCTCGCGGTAAATAAAGATTATAAAGCTGACTTCGTTAAAACAACGAGTCCGTGGTTTCTAGCGGCAAATGTTTTTTGTACACTATGGGTGGCTTTATGGTTAGATGAGCATATTGCAGCATCTGTAGTGATGATGTTAGGGATTCTTTTCTGTTTATTAATGTGTGTACGACAGTTAGATATGGAAATCTGGGATGCGCCATTTCCAGTAATCGCCTTTGTTTGGTGGCCGCTGTGTTTGTATTCTGGATGGATAAGTGTTGCTACTATCGCAAATATTGCTGCATGGTTAAATGGTACTTATGATATAACAATAACCACACAAGTGTATGTCACACTGCTCATGATTTTTATTGCTTTTATGGTAAATCTAGGTATGCTTATTTATCGCAATATGCGTGAATTTGCTCTAGTAGGGGTATGGGCACTAGTTGCGATATTCGTGAGATTTAAAACTCCCATAGATGGATTAAGTAAACTAGCAAGTAATCAAATAGCTTACCTTTCTTTGGGTTGTGCTATACTGTTAGTTCTAGCGATAAGTTTTCATGCGAGGAAAAATGCTGAGACTAATCCTGCAAAGAAAATGAAGGAGTGGAATGTCTCTCGATAAAAGTTACATTCCTTTAAAGTCATTTCCCCAACTAGGATAATTAAAAATAGTTTTTCTTAACTCTTCAAAGGTCATTTGTGCCTTCATAGCAATAGCGATCATATTGATTTGTTCACTAGCTTCTGGCCCTACGATGTGAGCACCTATGATGAGCCCGTTTTTTTTATCTAAAATTATTTTATAGGCATATGCTGTGGCATTGATACGTCTATTATTAAACCACTCGCTACCATCTTCTTGTATCACGTCATAATCTTTACCTTTTTTTTGAGCTTGTAATTCTGTAAGTCCTATACCTGCGCATTGTGGTATGGTGAATACGGTGCTAGGTATAGCTGGTGTGTCTATTCTTACTTTTTCACCGATAAGATTTTTTGCTACTACGTTTGCTTCTATACTACTTAATGGCGTTAAGGGTAGGTTTTTACTAGATACGTCTCCACAAGCATAAATATGAGGTTGGGTAGTGCTTTGTAAATATTCATTAACTACCAGGCCATTTTTATCACTTACTATATGTGCTTTTTCTAGATTTAGAGATTGTATTGCTGGGACTCTTCCTGCGGTATTGAAAACACAGTCTGTAGTGATTTGGTGCATACCGTCTTCCATGGAATAGTTAACGATATATCTCCCTTCTTTTTGCTCAACACTGGATGCTTGGGCATTTTTAATGATTTTAATGCCTAATTGTTCTGATGTTTCTTCAACATGTCGGGCAGTAAATTCTTCAAATGGAGCTAATATTTGTTCTCCTTTTTGAATCATAGTAACCTTAGATCCAGCTCTAGCGAGAATTTGTCCAAACTCCATTCCTATATATCCGGCTCCTACAAATACTACTTTTTCAGGAACTTCTTTCAAGTTGAAAAAATCTCCTGATGTAAGCATGAATTCTTCTCCAGGGATGCTTAATTCTAAAGGAATCATTCCTGTGGCAATAACAAAATGTGATGCTTTTATTTTTTCTCCATCTAGAATAACAATTTTAGGATCTATAAAACGAGCTTCTCCATGTAAACAAGTAATCCCTTTATTTTTGAGTTCTTGTTCTGTTTTATCTGGTATGTCCTTGGTATATCTACGAGCGTAATTCATCGCATCATTCCAGTTGAAGTTAATGGTACCGTCGATACCATCACCGGCCATGTCTTGTGCAAAATTAAATGCTTCTACAGATGCTAGAATAAGCTTCTTAGGATCACAACCTCGCTGTGAGCAAGTGCCACCATATTCTCGATTATCTATTATAGCAACGCTCATTCCAGCTTCTTTACATGTGTTAGCTACTAATTTACCTGCCGTACCGGTACCAAAAACAAAAACATCAAATTCTTTCATATCTTAAAGATAAGAGGGCGATTCATGTGGTTGTATTAAAGAATTCTCAATATTCTTGATATGCTTTCTTCAGGACGTATCTTTGTGATTATATTATGAGTTTTACTACTATTCTTAATCAATTTTCAAAAGCAGCGCAAACGCAAAGCTTAAAGGAAATTGTTGCCCAGTCTCAAGGTTCTACCACCATAAGTGGTCTTAACGGAAGTTCTATATCCATCGCTTTAAAAACTGCATTTCACGATGCAGATAAGCCATTCTTACTTATTTGTAACGATAAAGAAGAAGCTGCTTTTTATTTAAACGATCTAGAAAAAATGATAGGAGAGGATAAAGTCCTTTTCTATCCAGGTAGTTATAGACGTCCTTATCAAATAGAAGAAACCGATAACGCAAACGTGTTATTACGTGCAGAGGTTCTTAATCGCATCAACTCGCGCAAGAAGCCAGCAATGATAGTTACCTATCCAGATGCGCTTTTTGAAAAAGTAGTCACTCGTAAAGAGTTAGAGAAAAATACACTTAAAATATCGGTAGGAGATCAGATTTCCATAGAGTTTGCAAATGAGGTCCTTTTTGAATATAAATTTAAACGTGTGGATTTTGTTACCGAGCCAGGGGAATTCTCCTTGCGTGGTGGTATTCTGGATGTTTTTTCTTTCTCAAATGACGAACCTTATAGAATAGAGTTTTTTGGAAATGAGATCGATTCTATAAGAGTCTTTGATGTAGAGACACAGTTATCAAAGGATCAAACTAAAAAAATCTCCATTATTCCTAATGTGGAGAATAAACAGTCAGAAGAAACTCGAGAGAGCTTTTTAAAATACATTTCTAATAATACGGCTATATTCTCGATGAATATGGATTTATTATATGGTCGTGTTGATTCGCTTTTCGCGAAAGCGGAACAAGCATACAACGAATTGCAAGGTGAAATAAGACAGTTAAAACCTAAAGAAATATTTAGTGATAGCCAGTTGATTAAAACACAACTGAAGTCTTTTAATCATTTTGAATTTACCACAGCACAAGGTGTAGTGGTTTATAAAACCTCTCCACAACCTTCTTTTAATAAGCAATTTGATTTACTTATTGAGAATTTAAAAGAGAATGAAGAAAAAGGCTATAAGAATTATTTATTCTGTAGTAGTGAGCAACAAGCAAAACGTTTTCACGACATATTTGATGACATGAATGCTGATGTGCAGTATGAAACGGCAGTGATGTCTTTATATCGTGGTTTTATAAGTCATGATTTAAAAGCTGTTTGTTACACAGATCATCAAATATTTGAAAGATACCATAAATTCAATTTAAAGAATGGTTATGCAAAGAAGCAGGCAATTACTTTAAAAGAATTAAATACACTCGTGATAGGCGATTATGTAACTCATATCGACCATGGTATCGGTAAATTTGGTGGGTTACAGAAAATAGATGTCAACGGTAAAAAGCAAGAGGCTATTAAATTGATTTATGGAGAACGTGATATTCTTTATGTATCCATTCACTCTTTGCACAAAATAACACGTTACAGTAGTAAAGATGGAAAAGCGCCTAAAGTTTATAAATTAGGTAGTCCAGCATGGAAAAAATTAAAGGCAAAAACTAAAACGAAGGTCAAGCAAATTGCATTTGACTTAATTAAACTTTACGCAAAACGTCGTGCGCAAAAAGGATTCCAGTATGCGCCAGATGGTTATTTACAAAATGAGCTAGAGGCAAGTTTTATCTATGAGGACACTCCAGATCAAAGTAGCGCTACAGAGGACGTAAAAAGAGATATGGAAAGCGATCGACCTATGGATCGTTTAGTCTGTGGAGATGTAGGTTTTGGAAAAACAGAGGTTGCTATTAGAGCAGCGTTCAAAGCGGCAGTTAATGGTAAACAGGTAGCAGTTCTTGTTCCTACCACTATTCTTGCCTTTCAACATGCCAAGACTTTTAAAGAACGTCTAGCAGATTTACCTGTTAAGGTAGATTATCTTAATAGGTTTAGAACCGCAAAAGAGCGCAAAGGTGTTCTAGAAGGACTAGAAAACGGTTCTATAGATATAGTTATAGGGACGCATCAACTGGTTAGTAAATCCATTCAATTTAAAGATCTAGGATTATTAATTATTGACGAAGAGCAAAAATTTGGTGTGGCAGTTAAGGATAAGCTTAAAACACTTAAAGAAAATATAGATACACTTACATTAACGGCTACGCCTATACCTAGAACATTACAGTTCTCGTTAATGGCAGCTCGTGATTTAAGTGTGATTAAAACGCCACCACCTAACAGACACCCAGTAGAGACTAAAGTAGTACGTTTTAGTGAGGAGACTATACGCGATGCGGTGAGTTATGAGATATCTCGTGGTGGACAAGTGTTCTTTGTACACAACCGTATTGAAAATATTAAAGAAGTAGCAGGAATGATACAGCGATCGGTTCCTGAGGCAAAAGTAGGTATCGGTCACGGACAGATGGACGGTAAAAAGCTAGAAGAACTCATGCTTGCTTTTATAAATGGTGAGTTTGATGTGCTCGTTTCTACCACAATTATTGAAAGCGGTCTAGATGTACCTAATGCAAATACTATTTTTATCAATAGTGCCAACAACTTTGGTCTATCAGATTTACACCAGATGCGTGGACGTGTAGGGCGTAGTAATAAAAAAGCATTTTGTTACTTCATCACACCACCGTATGATGTAATGACAGAAGATGCTAGAAAACGTATACAAGCATTGGAAATGTTTTCTGACTTAGGTAGTGGTTTTAATATCGCTATGAAAGATCTAGAAATACGTGGTTCAGGAGATATTCTGGGTGGAGAGCAAAGTGGATTTATAAATGAAATAGGATTTGATACGTATCAAAAAATTCTTAGTGAAGCTATTACTGAGTTAAAAGAAAATGAATTTGCCGATCTTTATGAGACTAACGATAAAGAGAAGAAACATGTTACCGAGGTAACTATAGATTCTGATTTTGAGTTATTGTATCCAGATGATTATATCAACTCGATTACAGAGCGTCTAGCGCTTTATGCAAAGCTTAACGATGTAGAAGGTGAAAAAGGTCTAGAGGTTTATAAAAAGGAGCTTATAGATCGTTTTGGAGAACTTCCTGAAGAGGCAGAAAACTTATTGACGAGTGTTAGGATTAAATGGATAGCTACTCGATTAGGACTCGAGAAGATCGTGATGAAACAAGGTAAGTTTATAGGTTACTTTGTGTCAGACCAGCAAAGCGGTTTCTATCAGACAGAAGATTTCGGTCGTGTACTTAAAGCGGTGCAAAACAATCCTAAGATTTTAAGAATGAAAGAAAAACAAACTCGTGCAGGATTGAGATTGTTACTAACCGTTGAGAACGTGAAAACGGTAGATAAGGTATATGATATATTAAATGCTATCATGCCTACTGCTGTTTCTGCGTAAATGATAGAAATCTGGTGATTTTTTTTGATAAAGGCACAATTAATACTGTCGTTATGAAAATCAAGATACCATATATTAATTTTTACAATTAGAGAGATAAAATTTGAAACAACTTACCCATTACGACATAGAAAACCAGCAGAAGCAATTTCCTATAACCATAGTTTGTGACGCGATTAGAACACCAGAAAATATAGGGATGTGTTTCCGTATATCAGAGAGTTTTGGGGTAGAGAAAATATACTTTCATGAAGACTCGCCTACCATAGCAAATAGAGTGGTTAAAAAAACGGCTAGAAACACTGCTGCCCAAATCGATTATGATACTTACGATAATTTTACAGCTTTAATAAATAAATTAAAGAAAGACGGTAACACGATTATAGGAATCGAGATTACCGATAAAAGTGTTGCTATTCAAAAGTTCGATTTTAAGAATCATGATAAAATCGTATTGCTTTTGGGTAGTGAACGTCATGGTATAGAAAACGTGGACTTACTAGATTACACGGTGTCCATACCTATGTTCGGTAGGAACTCGAGTATGAATGTGATACACAGTCTCGCTATTTCATTATATGAGGTTACCAATCAGCTTTCAGATAAATAGAAATCTGGTTACTCCGGTTTACTTAAATATAAAAACGCCTCGATCAGTAAATAGATCGAGGCGTTTTTGTTTAGTTACGCTTTCGCGAAAGCGAGATTATTACAATCTACATCCATTGTTTCCATGGTAGTCTAGAAAGAACTACTAAAAATGCTAGGGTATAAAATATAGCTAGTACTTTAAATTTACCATTACTAACGATTTTCTTTTTGTGTTTAGAGTATCCTACAGTTAGCAAGGCAACAGCGATGATCATCATTAAAGGATGTTCTAGAGCTAGTAATCTTATCTCTGGAGTACTCATTACAGTAGATGTATCGCTAAATAGCATACTAGAGTACGGAGAGAATGCCCAAAGAGCAAGTCCTAATAAAAGTTGAATGTGTGTAACGATAAGTCCTACTAGTGCTAGACTAAAGTCTTTATTCCCAAATTCTTTTTTACCTGCAAAACCGATTATGGCATTAATAGTTGCGATGGCCAATACTAAGATTAGTAGATACGCCCAACCAGAGTGAGCAGATTTTAAAATGCTATACATAATTTAATAATTTGATTCAAAAATAATTCAAAAACAAAGAACCCTACTCGTTTTGAGTAGGGTTCTTGTAATATATGGTAAAAAGTATTTCTTAGTTAAAGATATATCTAAGACCTACCTGCATTTGCCATCTTGAAGAACGAGTACCTGCGTCATCGATAGTTTCAAAACCTTCTGCAAAGTTAGGGTTGAATGAGAACTCAGGGTCAACACCATTACTTTCTACTTCTACGATACCTACATTACCAAAGCTGTTGGTAACAAATTTTTGCTCACCCCAATCTTTATTCAAGAAGTTGAAGAAGTTAAAGATATCTAGAGACAACTGGAATGTGTGTTTCTTATCATTGATGTCAAGACTAAAATCTTGTAGAACCTTTAAATCAACAATGTGATTCCATGGTCCACGATCTCCGTTACGCTCAGCATACTCACCACGACGTTCACTTAAGTAATCATTACTTTCAATAAAAGCATCTAAAGCTGTCCATTGGTCAGCAGCAGTAACACCATTATTATCTACTAAGTTAATTTCACTTGCGTTTCTTGGTATGTAAAATAAGGCACCATCAGTTGAGTCATCATTAAGTAAATCTCTACCCTGATACGTATAACTTAAAGCACCACCTTGTTGTCCATTATAGAAGATACCGAATGTGGTTTTTATGTTTTCAGTCCAGTTTAACTCATAAGATGCGTTTGCAGACACTCTGTGTCCTACTGCAAATGCAGAGTTACCGATACCAGCATTGTTCTTACCGTCTGCAGTAACTATATTTCTCCATTGAGAACTGTTTTGAGAAGAAGTTCCCTCAAAGATAGATTTACCTTGTCCGTAAGAATAAGAAACCTGACCTCCAAAACCGTTTTGGAATGGCTTAGTAATACTAAATGTACCGTTGTAAGACCAACCTTCATTTGTGTTACTACCTAAGATAATTCTAGTGTAAGTATCATCTATTTCATCACCACGATCATAGAATGGACGTCCGTCTTCATTATTTAAGAATTCAGTTGCATCTCTTAAGTTCAAGTTTTGATAGAAAACATTGTTGATGTTATCGTTGTACAAGAAATCTGCACTTACAATTAATCCCCAGATATCTGTTTTTTGATCTATACCAATGTTGTATTTCATTACTTGCGGCAATTTGAAGTCTGGAGTGAAGATATCTATTTGACCACCATTTGCGCCACTTCCTGGAGCAGGAGAACCGTTTAATGGTTGGTTGAAAGGATCTGCAACAAAGTTTTGGCTACCGAAAGCAGCAGCTTCACCAACAGCGATACCGTTGTTGTTATAAGCACCACCTGGCCATACTAGAGGAATACGTGAAGTAAAGATTCCTAAACCACCACGGATTTGAGTTCTTCTATCACCATTTACGTCCCAGTTGAAACCTGCACGTGGAGAAACATGTATCTGACTTTTAATTCCTTTACCTACACGAGCACCTAGTAAATCTTTACCTTCTGCTTCTAGTAATGCAACACTTCTTGTGTTAAAGTCATCGTTAGCTTGTCCATCTTCAAAGAAAGGAACGTCAAAACGTACACCATAAGTTAACTTGAAGTTATCTGTTAAACTCCACTGATCTTGAGCATAGATACCTAATTGAGAATATGTAAATGCAGCAGCTGCATCTTGGATGTCATCACCAGTAGTTCCTGCAGGATCTAATAAAGAATAAGAGTGGAAATAAGAATCTGCAGCAACATCGTTAGTTGGATCGTTATCGAAGTATGTGTTGAATTCTGCAAGACTGTTGAAACTGTATTGACCATAATTTTGTCTTACAAATACGTTTCTCATATCATAATGCTCAAAGTTACCACCGAAAGTCATGTTGTGAGCTCCTTTAGAAACCTCAAAGTTGTTAGTTACTGTAAAGATTTTCTGCTCAAGAATGTTTGCAGTAGAAAAAGCTTCAGAACCGAATGTGATAGAACCATCACCATCATTAATACTAACTCTTGGGAAAGGATTTCCGATAGGATTACGGTCATCACTTACTTTAGTATAGCTTACGATTAAGTTGTTAGATAGGTTTCTACCGTTAGTAGTATTCCATTCTAATGTAGAAAAGTTAGTTGTAGATGGGAAAAAGATTCCTGCATCTGCAAAGTTGATAGATCTGTTACTACTTTGACTAGGAGAGATAGACTCACCGTTTACGTAGTTGTGCTTTGCAGTAATTGTATTCTTATCATTAATGTTATAATCTAACTTGATAGTGAATTTCTCACTGTTAAGCTCTGTGATTGTGTTTTCATATCCACCAGGATTATAACCAAATGTGTTGATTAAGTTGTCTCTTAATGTGTTGATGTCAGCAATGCTGCTATCTCCATTATATGTGCTAGGGTCAAATGGTCTAGGCTCTTCTTCTCTCTGTACTTCTGCGTTTACAAAGAAGAATAATTTATCCTTGATAATTGGACCACCTACACGTGCACCATAAAGGTTTGCAGTAAATGCATCTAATCTTTCACGGTTATCTTCACTGATACCTACTGGGGTTTTACCAGCTAGTTTTTCATTACGAGTGTAGAAATAAGCACTTCCTTTTACTTCATTAGTACCAGAACGAGTAATTGCGTTAATTGCACCACCTGTAAAACCAGACTGGCGTACATCAAAAGGAGCAACGTTTACTTGAAAAGACTCGATAGCATCGATAGAGATAGGGTTAACACCTATCTGTCCACCGTTAGTACCAGATCCTGCAAGACCAAAAACATCATTGTTTACAGCACCATCCACAAAGATAGAGTTGTAACGGTTGTTCTGACCAGCGATAGAAATAGCACCACCTTCAGAAACAGTAGCTTGTGGAGTTTTTCTTAAGAAATCACCAATTCCTCTTGTTACAGAAGGCATAGTGTTAATTTCACGTTGTGAGATGTTAGTTTCAGTTCCTGTTTTACCAGAATCAAAAACACCGTCTCTAACAGCATTAATAGTAATAGCGTCTAAAGAATTAGACTCGTCTGTCATAGAAATACTAATTTTCTCAGACTGACCTAATTGTAGAAAAATGTTTTCTAATTTTTCTTCTGTCTTACCTACGTAAGAAATGGTAATCGTGTAAGGACCACCTACACGCATGTTAGAAATACGATAGTAACCGTCTATGTCTGTAGAAGTACCATAATTAGTTCCTGTAGGACCATGTACTGCGACTATGGTAGCTCCTAAAAGAGGCTCTTGAGCAGCGTCTATAGTTTCCATGATACGACCATTAATGCTTGAGGTAGTAACCTGTGCACTAACTGCCATAGAACTTAAGAAAAGCCCGATTGCAAATAAAAAGTGTAATGTTCTGTTCATTTCAGAATTAGATTTAGTTTGATTTTGCAAAAGTACGTCGCAAATCATTAATCCAATATTAAGCTAACATTAAGAAGTGAAACACTTGTTAACGTTAATTAACTGAAAAACAGATTTTTATTTATTATGGGAATAAAATCTTTTTAAAAGTGAGTTCGTACTGCTGTCATGGCCATCAGATTTAGAACTTTTTATGTCTGTTAAAATAGCGTCTGCTAGTACCTTACCTAATTGTACACCCCATTGATCATAACTATAGATGTTCCATATCACACCTTCGGTAAAAATTTTGTGTTCATACATGGCCACTAGTTTACCTAAACTTTTTGGGGTAAGTTCATCTATAAGGATAGTGGTAGTAGGTTTATTACCTTCAAAAACTTGAAAAGGAAGCAACTTTTCTATTTCAGATTTAGATTTTCCTGATTCAGCATGATCTTGTAATACTTCTTCTTCAGTTTTACCATTCATCAACGCCTCTGTTTGTGCAAAGAAATTTGCCATAAGCTTGTTGTGATGATCTGGTTGGTTGTATTTCGCTTTCGCGAAAGCGATAAACTGAGCAGGAATTAATTTTGTTCCTTGATGTATTAATTGAAAAAAGGCATGTTGTGAATTAGTTCCAGGTTCTCCCCAAACGATATTACCAGTTTCATAAGTAACTCGATCTCCATTGCGATCTACACTTTTACCATTACTTTCCATAATAGCTTGCTGTAAATAAGCTGGAAGTCTATGTAGGTATTGTGTGTATGGAATAATCGCTTCACTTTGTGCTTTATAAAAGTTGTTATACCAAATGGTCAATAAAGCCAATTGCACTGGAATATTTTTATCAAAAGAAGTATTCTTAAAATGTGCGTCCATTTCTTGTGCACCATCGAGTAATCCTTGAAAATTCTTAGAGCCTATGCCTAATGCAACGCTCATTCCTACCGTGCTCCATAGAGAAAAGCGTCCACCTACCCAGTCAAACATCGGGAAAATGTTTGCTTGATCGATCCCAAAATCTACAGCGCGCTGCACATTACTACTTACTGCAATGAAATGTTTTGCGACTGCTTCTGGATTTACTTTTTCTTTAAACCAGTTTCTAATGGTTGTGGAGTTAGTAAGGGTTTCTTGCGTTCCAAAAGACTTTGAAACAATAACAAAAAGCGTCGTTTCTGGATTAACTTTCTTTAAAACTTCTTCTACATGATCACCTTCTACGTTAGAAACAAAATGTAATGTAAGGTCATTTTTATAAGCTTGCATAGCTTCATAAATCATGACCGGACCTAAGTCGCTACCACCTATTCCTATGTTAACTACGGTATCAAATTTCTGACCGCTTGCTGCAGTGATCGTACCTTTATTTACAGCATCTACAAAAGCAAACATCTTTTTTTTACTCGCTATTGCAGCGATAACATTATCTGCGACAGGTGAGTAAGTGTCAGTAGTCCTTAACGCAGTGTGTAATACCGAACGATTTTCTGTCGCATTTATTTTTTCTCCACCAAAATACGAATCAATCGCGTCGCTCAGTCGGCATTGATTTGCTAGATCGACTAGTTTACCTTGTGTTTCTCTGGTAATTAAGTTTTTAGAAAGATCTACATAAAAATCATCAACCTGTAGAGTCAATTCTTCTGCACGATTTTTATTGTTTTGAAAAGCTTCTTTTAGGTTTAAACTTTTTGCAGTTTTATAATGATCTAGAAGTGCTTGCCATGCAGCAGTAGAAGTAGGGTTGATGTTTTTCATAATCTTATAGATTTTAAAAAAGGAATAATTAATCAGTAGAGTTTGTCTGCTGTTGTACTTGGTGCTATAGTACAGGATCCATTTCCTTAAAAGGAAGTTGGTCTATTTCTATTTTTAAAGGAGCGATAAATTCCATGTAGGTTTCCATGGCTTCTTCTGGAAGAGGATCTGCACTAGGTAGATTCTGTTTATAAGGATCTACTTGTTTTCCATTTACCCAAAACCTGTAACAAACATGAGGTCCAGTGGCAAGTCCGGTACTACCTACGGTACCTATTACCTGGCCTTGTTTTACACGCTGCCCGACTTTTACTTTACGCTTAGTCATGTGTAAATATTGGGTAGAATACGTGCCGTTATGTTTGATTTTTACATAATTACCGTTACCTCCAGTATAAGAGGACTTGGTTACTATACCGTTTGCAGTAGCAACGATAGGCGTTCCATATGCAGCTGCATAATCTGTTCCTTTGTGTGCTTTCCACCTTTTTTGGACTGGATGAAATCTTCTTTTAGTAAATCTAGATGATATTCTAGAGTAGTTTACAGGAGCTTTTAAGAAAAAACTTCTCAAAGTCTTTCCGTTATCATCATAATAATCACTCATTCCTGTGATAGAATCGGTTACATAGTCAAATGCGTAGAAAGGAGTTTCATCTGTCTCAAATACGGCTGCTTCTATAGATTCTATTCCTGCATATATGGAGTCGTTGATGTAACGTTCTTGATAGATCATTTTAAAACGATCTCCTTTTTGAAGTTTAAAGAAGTCAATAGACCATTTGTAAATATCAGATAATTCATAAATGGCACTTAATCCTAGACCTTCTTCGGCCATAGCCTCAGATAGTGTCGAGTTAATAATGCCACTTGCTGTTTTTCTTTTGTAAGAAATAGGATGTTTATCTTTATAAGCAGCGAGAGTGTCATTAAAATGAACAACTACATAATCTAACTTTGAAGGTTCATAAATAAACGCCTCTGGTGTACCTATGCTATCTTTTCTCTTTAAGATTTTAAAGGGTTTTCCAGCTTGTATTCTACGTAGGTCATAGACTTCATTAAGTCTGTTTGCGGTTTTATAGGCGCTTTGACCTTCGACTATATGATCTGAGATTAAATCATTGAATGTTGCGCCACTAACTACTGTGTCAGCTACTAGTTCAAAATCATTAAGATCATAACCATACTTCATTTTAGGTTCAACAACCACAGGTGTAGGCTCTTGAGCTTCTTCGATAGTTTCTACGTCTTCTTTACATGATGTAAAGCCTAGTGCTAGTAACATACCAGCGATGAAATATTTTTTCATCATTACTTTGTGTTTAATACGTGATCAACCCATTGTTTACCCCAGTTCTCGTGTTCTTCTTGCGTCCATAAAGTAGGGAAGTAAGATATTTTCTGAAAACTAGGCGGTAAAAATTCTTTCCAGTTAGTGCCTCCTGTCGCTTTTACAGCTTTTCCTTCTTTTCTCAAATACCTATGTGCAGCGCCCATGTGCATAAGTAGCCAATTGATATTTGCATTTTGATCTAAAAGTCGTAATGCTTTTTGAAGCTCTGGTGTTTTTTCTTCTTCTGGTAAGGATAAGTAGCGCTGATTGAGATTTGTGTGTTCTACTTCATTTGCTATTCTCAAAAACCTAGGAGTGTAACGTTTTTCAAACTGTTTTAGTGTGAGCGTTTTTTCTCCCGTATTCATATCTATACCACCTTTTTTCCAATAGATGTTCTCAAATAGATCTTCAATGGTGTTGTCGTTCTCGCTTTCGCGAAAGCGGGACCTAACAGAAGGGTGAACTAGATTTATTAAATCACTACTGTGAAATTCTATCATCCTGAATTGTGCGCTTTGAAAACCACTAGCAGGAAGTAGGGACATTCTAAATTTTAAGAATTGCTCGCGTTCCATACCTTTAATCATTACCTCAAAAGAGTTGATTAGTACGGTAAAGTATCTATTAATACGCAATATTTTCTCTTCAAAAAACTTACCAGTTAATTGCTCACTTTCTATAATTTGAGTTTGCTCATGTATGATGAGCTTAAAATAAAGTTCGGTAATTTGATGGTAACCGATGAAAATCATCTCATCAGGAAAATCTGTGGATGGTACTTGTAGACTAAGTAAAGTGTCTAATCGTATATAATCCCAGTAGGTCGTAAATCTGTCATAAAGTAAACCATCTAAGTAGGAGAGCATGTCCTGACCGGAATTTTTAAACTTATCTTCTAGTAATTTAATGCGCTGCGCTATTTCTGGGCTGATTTCTTGAGACATGTAGTTCATTTAAAATGACAAGCAAAAGTAATCAACCTTCAGGTTTCTATCAATTTTACGAGGCACAGACTTTATCTTAATTTATTAAATTAAGAGATTAATTCTTGAAATATTTCAATAACGATGAAACTCTTAATCATCTGCAATAATGTGAAAAGAGTGTTTCAAACCTTTGAAAGCTTCTAAGTCTGCGGTAAGAGAACCTACAGCAAGTTTTGCTTTAATTTTTAAAGGCATTTTGTTTTCGTCTTTTGATATCCATACGGTTAGACTTTCTTCTTCTTTAAATACACGTCCAGACTGTACATATGGTCTAAATTTTAAAGAAGCTACTTTACCAAATTTAGTTTTAAGCACTTCTTCACCTAGATATTTAAGTTTAAAGTCAAAGTTTTCTTTATCAAAAAACATAGGTAGAGTAAACTCGTCACCAGCTTTAATAGTTTTTATATCTACCATATTTCTCAAGTGGTAGAAGGCACTCATCATGTCTTGTGTAGATGGTTCAATATCTACGGTAGTTTTTTCATTGTGCTTTTTATCGTTAACCATGGCAGTTCCTGCTTCATGATCAAAGTCTATTTGGATATTTTTAGTGTGTCCGCCTTCATCTATTTTACGAATGAAACGATATGGTTTTACGGTTTCACGATCTATGTAGGTTTCATACTTATCATCTACTTTAAAGAAAAGGTGTAAGAGTCCGGTAGATTTTCCTTTACCTTTTATGTGATAGACTGGCTTACCTTTTAATCGAGCTTTGTCTATTTTCATTTCGGCGTAGCTGGCATTGAAGACGCCGTAATGAATTCTAAATTTGAACCATTCACCATCTTCAAAGGCCTGCTGTTCTATACCGATAGATTCTACTCCTGGAGTAAAGGCTGTAGTAGTTACAAATACAGCTATCATTAAAAAAATAATCTTTTTCATATCTATAAAAATTGATCGTGAATAAAGCATCACGATTTTTTAAATGCAAAGTCTATTCCAAACTGACAACTGTATCGTTATCAGTAAATTATAAAGTACCGCGTAATGCTTGTTCTCTTTCTATTGCTTCAAATAATGCTTTAAAGTTTCCTACACCAAAGGATTGAGCTCCTTTGCGCTGTATTACTTCTATAAACATGGTCGGCCTATCAACTACCGTTTTTGTGAATAATTGTAACAAATAGCCTTCTTCATCTCTATCTATAAGAATACCGTGTTTTTTCAACACCTCTACATCTTCGTCTATCTCTCCTACACGTTCTGTTAGATCGTCATAGTATTCATCTGGTACGTAAAGGAATTCTACGCCTCTCTCTCGCATTGCGCTTACGGTAGCAACTATGTCATCTGTAGCGACAGCTATGTGTTGTACACCAGGACCGTTATAGAAGTCTAAGTATTCTTCAATTTGAGATTTTTTCTTTCCTTTTGCAGGTTCGTTGATAGGGAATTTTACTCTACCATTACCGTTGCTCATTACTTTACTCATAAGAGCTGTATAGTCTGTAGCGATGTCATCGTCTGCAAATGAAATAATTTGAGCAAAGCCCATTACTTCTCCATAGAATTTACACCAAGTATTCATCTCGTCCCAGCCTACATTTCCTACCATGTGGTCTATAAATTTAAGACCTACTGGTTCTGGATTATAATGAGATTCCCATTTTTGAAAACCAGGTAAAAATAAACCGTTGTAGTTTTTGCGCTCTATAAACATATGGACCGTTTCTCCATAAGTGTAGATACCAGATTTTACGATTTCACCGTGTTCATCTTTTTCTACAACAGGTTCTAAATATGGTTTTGCACCTCTTTTAGTAGTTTCTTCAAATGCTTTTCTAGCGTCTTCCACCCACAGAGCAACAACTTTTACCCCATCTCCATGGACGTTGATGTGTTCATTGAGTTCTCCGCCTTTTTGAAGAGGAGTAGTAAGTACAAGTCTTATTTTGCCTTGTTTTAAAACATAAGAAACACGATCCTTAAGTCCGGTTTCTAATCCAGCATAAGCTTCAGACTGAAATCCAAATGCTGTTTTATAGAAATGTGCGCTTTGTTTTGCGTTACCTACATATAATTCTACATAATCTGTTCCTAAAAGCGGAAGGAAGTCTTCAGCCTCTTTGAAAAGTTTTTTGAGTGAATATTCAGTGTTTTGTAAGTCTTTTAAGTTTTTGATTTCAGCTGCCATAATAGTTGTTTAAAAAGTATAAATAAATTGTAATGTCGGTGGTGTTGGGCTAACCTTTATTACCACATGGCCCTCAAATGAGGAGTTATATCTATTCTTTTTGCAATCATTATCCTTCTGTTTCTTCTATTATTTCCTCAATAATAATCTCGTTATTCTCTAAGAGAGAATCGTTTTTCTGTTCAAGAGAATCTAATTCTTCTTCTTCATAATATTGCCAATCCTCATCTTCTGTAGAATCTTCATAGTCGTCATCATAATAAGATTCATTATTATATTGATCTAAGTCATCTAGACTGTCTAGTTCTCCATTTACCGCCGCCATTAAAAGACTACCAAAAAATAAAGCAACAATTAACAGCACTAAACAAACTAAACCTGAAATAGCTACACCTACTATATTGATTATTCTACCAATATTGACACTTTTAAAAGAACTCTGGCTGTACTTACTAGGGTCAGATTTGTAAGTTTTTAAGCTTCTGTTAGCGATAATCAAACCTATGATACTCAATATTAAAGTGATAATGGCTACCAGTCCATAACACCAACATCCGATAAAGAAAAGTACTAAGGAAATAATACCTAATGTAATAGAGCTAGGGTCACCAGATAATTTTTCACCTTGATAGGGAAATTGATAATTTCCTTGGTTTTGATTCTGATTTTGAAATTGTTGCTGCTGCTGATCAAAGTTATTAGAATGCTGCGGCTGATTAGTGTAATTAGGGTTGTTCTGTTCCAACGTTATTTTTTTTACAATATTAATTAATCTAACCAGCTTTTGTGATAACTATCATCAGCAATTTCCAGTCCTTCTTTAGTTACCATTAATGGTTTAAAGGTATCTACCATAACAGCTAGTTCTTCTGTTTTAGTCTTTCCAATACTTTTTTCTACTGTTCCAGGATGTGGACCGTGAGGAATACCTGCTGGATGCAAGCTTATATGACCAGCCTCTATATCATTACGGCTCATAAAATCTCCATCTACATAGTAGAGAACCTCGTCGCTATCTATATTACTATGATTATATGGTGCCGGAATACTGTTAGGATGGTAGTCATAAAGTCTAGGGACAAAACTACATACTACAAAGGCATCTGTTTCAAATGTCTGGTGTACTGGTGGTGGCTGGTGAATACGTCCGGTTATAGGTTCAAAATCATGAATGGAAAAAGCATAAGGGTAATTATACCCATCATAACCCACCACATCAAATGGATGTGAAGCATAGACCATATCAAAAATATCGTCTTGCTTTTTTACTTTAATTAAAAACTCGCCTTTCTCATTGTGGGTTTCTAATGTTTCTGGTCTTCGCAAGTCACGCTCACAAAAAGGAGAGTGTTCTAACAACTGACCGAAGTAGTTTCTGTATCTTTTAGGTGTATAAATAGGTCGTCTACTTTCTACAATGAATAGCCTATTGTCTGTAGTGTCAAAATCAATTTTATAAATAACACCACGAGGTATTAAAAGGTAATCTCCATATTTAAATTCTAGATTTCCTAAATGAGTTCTTAACGTTCCGGTACCACGATGCACAAATAGCAATTCGTCTGCATCGCTGTTTTTATAAAAATAGTCTTGTGTAGCGTCTTGTGGTCCTGCTAGAATTATAGCAACATCGCTATTAATTAATACGGTCTTGCGGCTTTCTAGATAATCTGCTTCAGGTTGTATTTTAAAACCTTTTAGTCGATAAGATTTAATATGATTAGCTAGTGCTATTTCTGGCTTTACACTGTATTGATTCCTTATCTCTTTAACCATAGTAGGTCTGTATTCGTGATAAGAATTTGTAGACATACCATCAAAACCTATAGTTCCAAAAAGCTGTTCTGAATATAGAGAACCGTCAGGTTTTCTAAATTGTGTGTGTCTTTTGGGTGGTATTTTACCCAATTTGTGGTAGAAAGGCATAGTTAAAAGTTAAATCTCTCAAATTTCGTAAATTCCTCAGACCATTCCATGAATAAACTAGATTATTTAACTTTTAAATAGTTTGTTTATTGATATTCAGAAGTTTGAACTTGTGTTAGTCGGCTCTTTGCCTTGAATATATTTGGTAAATAAAAGATTCTTTTCAGTGTTTCTAAAATTTAAATCCTAGGTTAACAAAGACTTGTCCATCATCTTGTTGTGGAGAGAAGCTGTATTTTATTTCTAGAGGACCTAGGAAAGATTCTAATCCGTAACCTATGGCATATCCCGTATATCTAGCCTCGCTAAACCAGTTGTTTTGTTCAAATAAATCATCTTGAGCATTTGCAATGTTTGCGCTGAATATGATGTGATTCTTTTTGAAGACTTCATAATCTGCCTCTAGTAGCAATTTCATCATGGTGCCACCACTAATGCTTAGAAAGTCGTATCCATAAAATGGAATTAGATTGTTAATTCTACGCGATCCATAACCTCCTAGAAAAAAGTCCATAGAAGAGTCGTTAGTATCACCTATGGTAATACCTATATGTGCGTTACCACGCAAAGTAAGATTACCAAAATTGCGCGCATGACCTATCTGTAATTGGGCGATAGAAAATTCTTTAAAGCGTTCTTTGTATTCAGAATTAAATAGATAAAGATGGAAGTCTCCATCAATCTTCCAGCCACTTGATGGAAATTGTGCATTATCATAAGAATCGACCAGTACTTTTCCATAAAGACTGCCTCGAGTGCCGTCTGTAAAATCAGTAACATCATCATCATTTGGATCTGTGGTGATTAAGGTTTCTGTAAAGATGTTAAGCGTCTTAACCTCGGCACCTACCATTAAATTTGCAGATCTATTAAGTCTCGTTTGTAAGAAAACTTGCTGTGTCCAGTCTCTATATTTTACCTCAAGACTATTAACTCCTAATGGACCAAAGTTAGCTGCGTCTTCAATAAATGTAGCATTAGCATCTTTTTGAAATCTCATAAACTCACTGTGCAATCCTATCGACCAGTAACGACCTTTGTCTATGTAATAGTCAAAGTTATATCTCAAATTATCGCCCACTATAAAATCTACTGATACTATGTCGTTATCAAAAATCACTTTTTTTCTAGACAGATTGAGTAATGCCGCACTGCGCGTTAATTCATCATAATGTAGTCCTAATCTTAGATAATTACGCACTTCATTTTCTACTAGATCTATTTCTAGAGTAGCACCTTTATCGTCATTGATAATCTCATAATTAATCTTAGCAAAATTATCTGTAGCCTGGAGGTTTTGAATTCCGGTATTTAAATCAGTGTAGGCCACTTTACCAGGTGTGTTTACTTTAAATCTACCTACTACAAATGCTCTGGTGTAATTTTGATTTCCATTTACATTGATTCTATTAAGATATATGCTATCGCCTATTATATTTTTTAAATTGGGTTTTATATAGTCATCTACTGCAAGCTCTTTGAGTTGATCTATTTTGGCCCTGCCGGCTTGTTCACCTTTTTTAATAATTTCTTCTCCTAAGTCAAAAGACACGACGTTAAAATCATTAATATCTGGCGCGATATAAACGTCGGTTTTTGGAGCTTTATATTTCATCGCATTAATGGTGCGGAAATTGTTGATTTGAGATAATATATCTAAAGCACCACTAAGTTCTTCTCTAGATTTTAAATCGTCTTGTACGTCTACACCTATAATGATATCAACACCTTTTGCTTTTAATTTTTCTATGGGATAGTTGTCTATTACACCACCATCTATAAGAAGTCTGCCATCTATTTCAACAGGAGCAAAGAGTGATGGTAGCGCACCACTTGCATTTACTGCTTTAGGTAAATAGCCGCTGTCTAAAACGATTTCTTCTCCTGTGGTGATTTCTGTAGCGATGCATAAAAAAGGAATAGGTAATTCATTAAAGTCGTCAACATCCTTTACATGGGCAAGCAACCTGGATAGAAGGTCATAAATATTTTGCCCTTTACTTAAAGAAGAAGGTAATTGTACTTTAAAATCTTTGAAAGGTAAGGTTACCGCATATCTTTCAGTATTTCTACGCTCGTAAAATGTCTTTGATTTGCGAGGTATGTCGTCAGATATGATTTTATCAAAATCTATAGTTTTGAAAATAGAATCCAACTGTTTACCTGTATAACCAGATGCGTACAAAGACCCAACTATGGCGCCCATGCTCGTACCTGCTATGTGGTCTATTTTTATACCTAGAGAATCTATTATTTTAAGCGTTCCTATATGTGCTAGACCTTTTGCGCCACCACCAGATAAAACAAGTCCTATCTTAGGTCGAGAATTGTTTTCTTTTTCCTGTGCTAGTGTGAAGTCCGCTTTCGCGAAAGCGAGAACAATAAAAAATAATAAAAGCCTATTCTTCTTCATTTTTATAAAAGTCTATTATCTTTTGAGCTTTAGAAACCCCTACTATTTCTGTAAGTTCTTTCTTTGTAGCATTCTTAACGCGTTTTACACTCCTAAAGTGTTTTAATAATTCAACAACCGTTTTTTCTCCTATACCAACTATTTCATCTAGCTCAGTTTCTATAGCTTGTTTGCTTCGTTTGTTTCTATGATGAGTGATACCGAAACGGTGCGCCTCATTACGCATTTGTTGAATAACCTTTAGGGTTTCAGATCGTTTATCTAGATATAAAGGTACAGGATCGTTAGGATAAAATAGTTCTTCTAGTCTTTTTGCTATACCGATTATGGGTATTTTACCTCTTAAACCTAGTCGTTCTAGTGCAGTAACACCACTTGATAACTGTCCTTTACCGCCGTCTACTATGACTAGTTGCGGTAATGGCTGGTCTTCTTCTAGCAGTCTTCTATAACGTCGATAAACGACTTCTTCCATACTAGCAAAGTCGTCTGGTCCTTCTACTGTTTTTATATTGAAATTTCTATAATCTTTTTTACTAGGTTTTCCATTTTTAAAAACCACACAAGCAGCAACAGGGTTAGTTCCTTGAATATTTGAGTTGTCAAAACATTCCATGTGTCTAGGTTCTTCACCTAGTCTTAAATCGGCTTTCATTTGTGCCATTAATCTATTAACATGTCTGTCAGGGTCTACTATTTTAATAGTCTTAAACTGTTCTTGCCTAAAAAACTTTGCATTGCGCTCTGAAAGGTCCACAACACGTTTTTTATCTCCTAACTTAGGGATAGTGATTTTTGCTTTCTCACCTACATCTACATCAAACTGTGTGTAGATCTCGGTCGATTGAGAGTCAAATCTATGGCGCAACTCTACTATCGCTAATTCTAGTAAATGTTTATCATCTTCGTCCAGTTGCTTTTTAAGTTCCATGGTGTGAGAGCGTGTAATCGCACCATGATTAATCTGTAAATAGTTTACATATCCTGCGGCTTCATCGCTTACTATGGTAAAAATATCTACATTAGAAATATTAGGATTTACTACTGTAGATTTTGCTTGATATCTAGTTAGTATTTCTAGTTTTTCTTTGAGTTGTTGCGCCTCTTCAAATTCCATATTTGCAGCGTGCTCCTGCATCAAGTCAGTAAAGTAACGTACAGCTTCTTTAAAATCTCCTTTTACGATGCCTCTTATAGCCTCTATACTTCTGTTGTATTGCACTTCATGTTGCAGTCCTGCACATGGGCCTTTACAGTTACCTATGTGGTATTCTAAGCACAGTTTAAATTTACCTTCATTAATTTTATCCTGTTGTAAGTCATAATTACAAGTGCGTATAGGGTATAAAGTTTTAACCAGCTCTAGTAGTGTTCTTACTGTTCTCACACTAGTGTATGGTCCATAATATTCACTTCCATCTTTGATCATAGTACGAGTTAAAAAAACTCTTGGGAAACGTTCCTTCTTAATAACCAGCCATGGGTAAGTTTTATCATCGCGCAACATGATGTTATACCGTGGATTGCGACTTTTAATTAAGCTGTTCTCTAATAATAAAGCATCAGTTTCTGTCTCTACCACAATATGCTCTATGCGATAAATGTTCTTAACCATCGTTTTTATGCGATAGCTGTCATGCGTTTTATTAAAATAAGAGGAGACTCTTTTCTTGAGTTTTTTAGCTTTTCCTACATAAAGTAGCTTGTCCTTTTTATCAAAGTATAAGTAAACTCCAGGTGATAAGGGTAGGGTTTTAATCTGAACCTCTAAAGGTGGTATTTCCATAGCACAGTAAAGATAGGGATTATGCTTATTGGGTTGAATATATTTTAATAGAAGTTTAAGGTGTTCTCGCTTTCGCGAAAGCGGAACAATCTACCATTTATAAACATGAGTATTCTTAATTTTCACTATATATTCTTAGCAATAAGGCTAAACTAAGCTGTAAAACAGAGGAATATTTATTCGGTTTGGTTAAATTGCGCAACAGTAACCCTAAAGTACTAAATGAAATTTTATCCCTTAAAATTCAATCCTATTTTTCACTACCGTATTTGGGGTGGTGAACAGCTGAAGACTAGCCTTAATAAAGAGTATGATCAAGAATCCATAGGTGAGTCTTGGGAGATAAGTGCTGTTCCAGATAGTGAAACCGTTGTCTCAAACGGCGTTTATGCTGGTGCGACTATCAATAATTTAATTGAACGATTTAAAGAAGACTTTTTAGGGAAGTCTGTGTATGAAAAGTATAATGGAGAGTTTCCATTACTTATTAAGTTCATTGATGCAAAAAAGCCGCTTTCTATACAGGTACATCCTAATAATGAATTAGCGAGAGAACGACATGATTCATTTGGTAAAAATGAAATGTGGTACATCATGCCTTCTTATAAAGATGCTACTATTACTGTAGGGTTTAAAGAAGAAGTAGATAAAGATTCTTATCAAAAACATTTAGAAAACAATACACTTACAGAGGTTCTCAATGAGTTTAAAGTAAAGGCAGGAGATGCTTTTTACATTCCTACTGGTAGAGTACATGCTATAGGTGCAGGAGTGATGCTTGCCGAGATCCAGCAGTCCTCTGATGTGACTTATCGTATTTATGATTATGATCGTAAAGATGAAAGAACTGGGAAAACGAGAGAGCTACATACAGACCTAGCGCTAGATGCGATAGATTTTGACTTGCAAAGCCAATACCATACCGATTACAGCCGTAAAAAAAATCAACCTAATAAGTTGATTAATTCGCCTTACTTCAAAACTAATTTCTTGAAGATTAAAGGTGTTCTAACAAGAGATCTGTCAGAAATTAATTCTTTCACCATTTATATGTGTGTAAAAGGAAGTGCCACCCTGACTTATCAAAAAGAAGATTACTCTCTAGTACAAGGAGAGTGTATTTTATTACCTGCAGGAATTGATTTAATTACTCTAGATTCTAAAGATGCACAATGCATCGAGGTTTACTTATAATCTAAAATAAATATTTATGTCTAGCTTTAAAGAACTAACTAATAGTGATACACCGGTATTAATTGATTTTTTTGCAACATGGTGCGGCCCATGTCAGACCATGATGCCAGTTTTAGATAAATTAAAGGACGATTTAGGTGATCAAGTTCGTATTCTTAAAATAGACGTAGATAAAAACAAAGCACTTGCGACGAAGTTTGCTATAAGAGGCGTGCCAGCTTTCATGATTTTTAAAAATGGTAAGCAAGTATGGAAAGCTGCAGGTGTACAGCCCTTACATGAATTAAAAGCGCAGATTCAAAAAGCTTAAGTATTCTGGAGGCTAGTTTATTCAATACCATATCGTTTATTTAATCTTCTTACATTTTGTGTAACAAATAACTATCTTCATACTCTAGTTTTAATATAGATTAAAAACTTAGATTTATGAAGACTGTTTTCCATTCTGCTTTATGGGTAGTAACCCTATTATTCTCATTAATCACCTTTGCACAGGAGTTTAACGGTTCTTGGACTGGAGCGATTCAAGGAATGCCGTTGGTTTTTGAAATTTCAAATAGTAATGGCGAGTACGTTGCAAAGATGCAAAGCCCTACTCAGTCTAAAACTTACGTTCCTATGAATAGTATAATGGTAGATGGTAATCAAATTACTATGCTGCTAGATGCTTATAAAATAAAATATCAAGGAGAATTAATAGATAGTAAAATCATGGGGGTTTTTACTCAAGGAGCTGGTTCTGGTGAGATGATTTTAGAGAAAAAAGCATATGTAGAAGTAAAGCCTAATAGACCACAAGAGCCTAAAGGCCCATTTTCTTATATAATGGAAGAGGTGTCATTCACTAACTCTAAAGCAAACGATATAAAACTAGCTGGAACTCTTACGTTACCTAAGGAGGTGAAAAACCCTGCAGTTGCGATATTAATTTCTGGTTCAGGACCGCAAGATAGAAATGAAGAGCTTTTTGATCATAAGCCATTTTTAGTTCTTGCAGACCATTTGACTAAAAAAGGCATTGCTGTTCTTAGGTATGATGATCGTGGTGTAGCGCAGTCTGAGGGGACTCAAAAGGGAGCGACAAGTGAAGATTTTGCTACAGATGTAGAAGCGGCAATTTCTTATCTTAAATCACGTCATGATATTAATGACAAGAAGATAGGTTTAATAGGGCATAGTGAAGGCGGTTTAATTGCGCCTATGGTGATCGCTGATAATAAGAAGGACGTTGCATTCTTCGTCTCGCTAGCTGGTCCAGGAGTAG
The DNA here is from genome assembly GCF_039941875.1 of Nonlabens sp. Classification (GTDB taxonomy): domain Bacteria; phylum Bacteroidota; class Bacteroidia; order Flavobacteriales; family Flavobacteriaceae; genus Nonlabens. The sequence goes on from NZ_JBDVDQ010000017.1 coordinate 48,113, forward strand.
ATGGATATCATGTTTTATTGCCTCAAATAGAAAGAAGTATTAAGTTTCAAGGTGTAAAGGGTGATACTTTAGATTTTGAAACAAATCTTATGGATGCTATGTTTTTAAAAATAATAGATTCTGAAAAATTATCTTCTCAGCTATTAGAAAAAAAGCTTATCACTGTGATGAAGGAAATGGTTGCAAATGCTCCTGATATCTCAAAAGCCAAATATACTGATGAAGTTATATCAGGTCTAAGTAGACAGTTTTCTGACGACTGGATGCGTTTCTTTTTATCCTATGATCCTGAATCTAATTTAAAAAAAGTGAAGTGCCCGGTATTAGCTTTAAATGGTTCTCTTGATTATCAGGTGATTCCAGAAATCAATTTATCAGGTATAGAAAAGGCGCTTTCTAAAAATAAAGACGTTACGATAAAAAAAATAACAGGACTTAATCACCTGTTTCAAAATGCGCAAACAGGAAGTGCTGGCGAGTATGGACAGATAGAAGAAACCTTTGATCCTCGAACGCTCAACTTAATTTCCAGCTGGATCAATTCTAGATTTTAATACCTATGTTTCTTATATCGTTTTCATACTCTATATAAAGGATGTAGTGAATAGTGTTTAGTTTAAGTAATTATCAATTTAAGATGTTCTTGTAAAGGGTTTTAAGACATTGCGTCGGTTTATTTTGATAATATGATATGCTTTCGCGAAAGCGGAATAATTTTTATCTATCTCTTTTATTTAGAATGGGTTTTAACTAACGGCTGTGATCGTTATCTTTGTAATACTCTAAACGTCAAAATGAAAATAGAAAAGAAAGATGTTCTCAAAGCACTAGAAACCATATCGGTTCCTGGAGAAGGACAAAATATGGTAGAAAGTGGTGCAATTAAAAATGTACTTGTTTTTGGTGATGAGGTTGTGGTAGATGTTACTATCAACAACCACAGTTTACAGGCTAAGAAAAAAACAGAAGTTTCTATCTTACAGGCTATTCATAAAGAAGTTTATGAAAAAGCACAAATCAAAGTAAATCTTAAAGTAGAAGCGCCAGAAACGACAGATAAAAAACCTGAAATAAAAGGTAAAGCGATTCCTGGTATAGATAACATTATTGCAGTAGCATCTGGAAAAGGTGGGGTAGGTAAATCTACCGTAACGGCAAATCTTGCTGTCACACTTGCAAAAATGGGCTTTAAAGTAGGTCTTCTAGATGCAGATATTTATGGTCCTAGTGCGACTATAATGTTTGACATCGTTCATGAAAAACCATTATCAGTAAACGTTGATGGTAAATCAAAAATGAAACCAGTAGAGAGCTATGGTGTTAAAATTCTTTCTATAGGCTTTTTTACACAGCCAGATCAGGCTGTAGTATGGCGTGGACCTATGGCTGCTAAAGCTTTAAATCAAATGATTTTTGATGCAGCATGGGGAGATTTAGACTTTTTAGTAGTAGACCTACCACCTGGTACAGGAGATATTCACTTAAGTATCATGCAGTCTTTACCGTTAACAGGTTCTGTTGTAGTTTCTACACCTCAAACTGTCGCACTGGCCGATGCTCGTAAAGGTGTCGCAATGTTTCAACAAGAAAGTATCAATGTGCCTGTTTTAGGTATAGTTGAAAACATGGCTTATTTTACACCACCAGATTTACCTGAAAATAAATATCATATTTTTGGTAAAGACGGTGCAAGAAACCTAGCTGAAGATTTGAAAATTCCATTTTTAGGTGAGTTGCCTTTAATACAATCTATAAGAGAAGCAGGAGATGTAGGGCGTCCAGCAGCAATGCAAGAAGGCACAGATATAGAAAATGCATTTATTGAGATTACTAAAAAAGTAGTGTCTGAAACGGTGCGTAGAAATGATGCTTTACCGCCTACAAAGGCGATTGAAATTACTACTATGGCAGGTTGTAGCGCCGCAAATAAATAATTATGACTGGATCAGAATTAAGAACAGCGGTTGAAGCTGGATTAGAGGAGATAAGACCTTTTTTACAAAGAGATAATGGTGATATAGAATTAGTTTCTATAGACGATGATAAGTTTGTTAAAGTACGCTTATTGGGTACTTGTGTGGGATGTCACGTAAATCAAATGACTCTTAAGTCAGGTGTTGAGCTTACTATTAAAAAGCATGCCCCACAGATAGAAAGTGTTACCGATATTTCTGGTCAAGAATTAAAAGAAGAACAACGAGATAGTGTAGAGTTGTAATTCTAATAGAATGAAAAAAAAGCCGATTCGTGAGAATCGGCTTTTTTTTGTGTTTAAATTAGCTCTAGTTCAGATTCTTTTATTTCTTCTAAAATGCCGTCAAATAATTCTATTCTTGATTGTAAAGCCTCTTTTGCAACCTGTATAGCTTCTTCCCACTTTGATTGATTATCACCACAAAGTAAAGCTACCATTTTATGCGCCATAGGTCCGTGTTCATCTCCATCTAGCTCTATATGTCTATCAAAATAGTATTTGATAGGTTCTAGATCTATATCAAATGTAGATGTAGAGATACCGTCTAGTATTTCAGTAAACATTTCTGGAATTAAATCTTCTCTTCCATAGGTAAATGCTGCAGCTATTTCATGGTCTTTACCTCTGTTGATAATCGTAAATGTAGTGGACAAAAATTGTTTTACATGTAGAGATAATTGTGAGTTATCAATGGTGTCTAGGATATCACTAGATAACGAAAGTGTATCTATTTCATTTTTTGGGATATCTACAGTAATTCCTACTGCCTGCATAGCATTTAAATACATCTCATAATGACTCATCCTATTTCCTAAATGATCTATATCTGTCTCTTCGGCGAGAACTATTTCATTTATTAAATATCTTAGATCAGGATTACCTACTGGTGCCCATGGGGTAGAGGTGCAGGTAAGCGAATTTTGTAATGCTTTTAATAAAGACATAAAATCCCAAACCGCATAAATGTGTGAAGACATAAAAAGCCTTAGATCTTCATCATTTTTGATGTGGTTATATAACTGGTGACTTAGTAACTGTTCACGTACTGTATTTATTTTACTTAAAATTAAATTGGCTTCCATCGCATTGTTTTCTACTGCAAAAATAGTAGCTAGAAAGATCTTAACCATCTTCAGAAAAGAAATTGTTATAGGATTAACTAGTGTTGTGTACTTTATCGAATTGTCTAGTCCTAAATAACCGATACAGATTATTAAAGGATTAAATTTATTATTTAAATCTCAATGAAGCTAGCTTCGTTGAGATTTTTTTGATTTGTATGTTTTTCTTGTTAATTGATTTTGTTTGTGCATTTGAATAG
>NZ_JBDVDQ010000018.1:0-67358 GCF_039941875.1 Nonlabens sp.
TTGTAAACTACAGTTATCTGTTACCGTAGGTAGTGCATAGTTTACTACAGCACTGTCTGAACATGTAATTAAAACATCACTAGGACAAGTAACGACTGGAGCAGTAACATCTTCTATAATCACATTTTGTGTTTGTGTAGACGTGTTTCCATTACCGTCATCATAGGTCCAGGTTACTACTGTAGTTCCTTGAGTAGAAATAGGTAAAGTAGCATCATTTGTTACCGTTATTGTTCTTCCACAATTACTTGTAGCTGTAGGACTCGTTAGTGAAACTACCTCACATTCTGATGTTATATTAACCAATGTAGCTGCGTCAGGAACTGGATCACTACACATTTGTATATCGACATTAATTATTCCTAACGCCACATTTGAACCGCCTCCAATTCCTGTATTTCCTCCATCATTTGCCATGATACTTAAAGTCGATGCGTTATCTCCTATTAAGGCTGCTGGGCCAATGTATTGAACATTTGAAGTTATATTTAAATAACTATCAATATTATCATCACTACCTGTTAAGGTTAAAGTTGTTGTACCTGAACCGCTTATTGTAACACCACCTGATGACAAAGCTGATAATGTTCCTTGAGCTGCAGTGATTGTTAAAGTAACATTATTAGTTCCTGCATCTACATCTATAAAAGTAACAGCTGATAGATCTACATTACTAGCTGTATTTTCCAATACACTAATATCTGTTGGTAATCCAGAAATTGTAGGATCATCGTTAATTGCAGTTATAGAAATACCAAAATTTGCTCCAGTTGTACCTGAACCATTTGTGGAATCTGTGACTGTGTAATTTAAAAAACGAGTGTTTTGAGTATTACCGTTTGCAGGATCATCACCTGTATTTCTATACGTTATTGATCGTAGTGCTGTTTGCATTTGAGCGGGAGACCCTGAACCGACTAAAGTAAGTACCGCTGTAACTGAATTATAACTTATAGTATACGGGCCTGGAGTTGTTACTGCCAATTCATCTCCAATAAAAAATCCTGATATACTAACACTTGCTGAAGTAATAGGATGATTATTAGCGTCAACTACAGTTAAAGTACTATTAGCTATAGTAGCTGGATCTCCTTCTGTATAATAGAAGGTACGTGTTACTAAAGTCACCTCTGGATCTTGATCTCCTAAAATTATAGAGGACTGTACATCGCCAGTTAAGGAGTCAAAACCATCAGCTCCACAACCTCCCGCAGGAGTAGCATCTGTCCAGGTTCCTAATGTTAAATCTGGAGGGTTAGGTAAAGATGCACTAGTATTGTATTGGATCAAATTCTCTCCATTAAAAAAGGTGGCATCCGCACCATCGTCTGCAACAAGTTCCCATCTATTATTTGGAATACTCCATGAAATCTGGAGCTCGCAAAAGCCCAATGGGCAAGATTGAATAGCTGCTGGAGGTAAAGGTGTTGTTTGATATATATTTCTTCCTGTAGCGTCTGTTCCTACATTATTAAATATAAAATCTTGATCCCCAAATAGAACATCACACCCATTAAGAGTGATCTGTCCATAAGTAAATGAGCCAGTAAGAAATATCAAACTGACCCATAAGGTGTTATAAAAATTTCTCATGACTAACTTCTTGATGGGAAAATTCCTTGTAAACAAATGATGTAATGCATACCTATAGAAGGTTGTTTGATACTAACTGACTGACCTCCACCAGTGTACCCTATCATACCTGCATGCATAGGAGTAGGAGTTCCAGTCCCATATTCATTATCAAAAACACCTGAATTTGCAGGATAAGCTCCTGAAGGAACATTAGTAGTTCCTACTTCTGACACACCATTTACCGTATGATTATGTGATGGTAAATTTGCTGTTGTTAAAGTCACAGTTTCAGTACCTGTTCTTTGCCCCCATTGCACAGTAGATAATCCTGGACCAGTTCCAACTCCTTCTGGTACTCTACCTCGTAGATCTGGCAAACCAAAAGTGGTACGCCCATTCCCACCATAAGTAGTTCCTATAATACTGAATAAAGCTGTATTTGAACCAATATCCAAAAGTTGTCCCTCACATAGCGCCCATCCTCTAGGAGCAAAATTCCCAGCAAACATTTTCACTTCACCTATGAAGCCATCTTGTGCACTCGCATTATAAACGCTTCCTAAAAGCATGAATAATAAAATAAAAGTAGTTTTTTTCATAATAGTAATTTCAGGTTATATTTTTAAGGTTTGAGATGCTAAAAATACACTTGAAAAACGCCTGCTATGACCTGTTATCAGGGCGATGACTTAAAATTACGTACTTACACCCATAGCCTAATGGGTATAAATACCCAAATACAGCTCAAATCACATAAATTAGGATGTCATTCGTCTAAAATACTAAATGGGCTCAGCGCTTAAAACTTAAATTAAACTATCTAATTCTAGTAAATAGTGAGAAAAATTAAGAGATAGAGTCAGTTCAATGAATTATCCATAACAAAAAAGCTTCTTCTTAATTCACGATGAATTAAAAAGAAGCTTAGTACCAATAGATATGAATTCTTATTGAATTTTACATTTGCTCAGGAACTTCTATTCCCATAAGATGACAAGCGCTTTTTACAACAGCTGCTGTCTTATAACATAATAACAAACGGAATTGCTTCAAGTCTGCATTTTTTTCTTCTACTATTTTTGGTACGTTTTGATAGAAAGAATTGAATTCTTTTACTAACTCGTACACATAGTTTGCAATTAAAGCTGGACTGTATTTATCTGCCGCAGTTTGAATCATGTTAGGATATTGCTGTAATGACATAATCACTGCGGTATCCTTATCTGTCAACTCTAAATTTGTGGCAGTCATTAATTTATTAGAATCAAATCCTGTCTTCTTTAATATCGACTGAATACGTGCATGGGTATATTGAATAAAAGGACCTGTGTTCCCTTGAAAATCTACTGATTCTGCTGGGTCGAACATCATGTTTTTCTTAGGATCTACTTTCAGCATAAAGTATTTTAAAGCCCCTAAGCCTATCATATTATAAAGACGTTCTTTCTCATCTTCAGAAAGACCTTCTAATTTCCCTTGTTCTTGCGCTATGGTTTTGGCAGTTGAATTCATTTCTTCCATCAATTCGTCAGCATCTACCACAGTACCTTCACGAGATTTCATTTTTCCAGAAGGAAGCTCTACCATACCATAACTCAAGTGGTATAAGTTCTCTGCCCAATCAAAACCTAGTTTCTTAAGTATTAAGAAAAGTACTTTAAAGTGATAATCTTGTTCATTACCTACCGTATAAACCATAGAGTTAATGTTGTGATCTTTTACTCTCTGTATAGCTGTTCCTATATCTTGCGTCATGTAAACGGCAGTTCCATCACTACGTAGAACTATTTTTCTATCTAACCCATCTTCTGTAAGATCTATCCATACAGAACCATCAGGATCTTTTTCAAAAACACCTTTATCAAGACCTTCTTGTACAACATCCTTACCTAGTAAATACGTATTACTTTCATAATACAAACTATCAAAGTTTACTCCTAGATTTCTATAGGTAGTTTCAAAACCGTCATAAACCCAGCTGTTCATCTTTTCCCATAGTGCAACTACCTCAGCATCGCCCTGCTCCCATTTTTGAAGCATTTCTTGAGCAGCTAGAATAGATGGAGCTTCTTTCTTTGCTTCTTCTTCGGTTTTACCTTGAGCTATAAGAGTTGCTATTTCCTTCTTATATTCTTGGTCAAACTTCACATAGTAGTTACCTACTAATTTATCTCCTTTTAAACCTGTAGATTCTGGAGTCTCGCCTTCTCCATATTGCTCCCATGCTAGCATAGATTTACAAATATGAATACCTCGATCGTTTATAATTTGTGTCTTGTTTACTGTGCGTCCAGTGGCCTCAATAATATTTGCTACCGAAAAACCTAGTAAGTTATTTCTAACATGCCCTAAGTGAAGCGGTTTATTTGTGTTAGGAGAACTGTATTCTACCATAACACCAGGTTGCGTCGTATCTTGATCTTTTATACCATAATTCTTATCACTCAGAATACGATTAAAGTCTTCTAAGAATGCGGTTGCAGCAACTGTTATGTTTAAGAAACCTTTAATGACTTCTATATCGGTAACTAAATCGGTATTCTCTTTAAGATATTCTCCTATTTGCTGACCTATCGCTGCTGGATTACCTTTAATATGACGTAACATAGGAAATACCATGATGGTAAAGTCTCCGTTTTGATCCTTTCGCGTAAGCGTAATTTCCACATTTTCTAATTCTATAGAAAAAATAGATTTTACAGCTTCTTTTGATGCGTTTTCCAGTTGTTGAAACAGTGTCATAATAAAAATTTAAGCCCGCAAAGATAAGGATTATGAAAGGCTTAGGGAATTACTACTACTAAGAAAGTAACTTTACGATATGCTACATAATGTCTCTTACAATAATCCTAAAATAGAACGCGCCATTTCTAATGAAGTTGGCACTATTCTAACATTAAAAGAAAGGTGGAAATTAAAAGGATCTGGATCTCCCAAGCTTTTTATAACCGCATGCAGCATACAGATTCACAACCTATTAGTGCTGGATAACAACATCAATTCTTGCAATGTTGAATTAAGGAAAAATGGTGTAATTGTAAGATTTAGATCTTTACTAGAAACCTATGCCCTTCCTATTCCTTATTATAAACTGGTTATTTATAAAGGAAAAGCACAAGAGTACAGCATACATAGAGACAACTACTTTATTAAAGTAAAAGCAGATCATAAAAAGATTCATAAGTTTTTTGAAAAGCTCGCTCAATTAAAATCTGACCAAGGTTTTGAGTACATAGATGATTTATAATCTGCGTCTTTATAAGAGAAAAATGTAACGTATTAGATGAAGGAGACACTAACTCTTTAAATAATAAATTTCAATCACATGATTCTCAGTTTAAAGAATGTTTCTAAAACATATAGCAACGGTGTAAAAGCGCTAGATAATGTAACGATAGATATTAACGCTGGTATGTTCGGTTTACTAGGTCCTAACGGTGCTGGTAAATCTTCTTTAATGAGAACTATTGCTACTTTACAGTCTCCTGACTCTGGTAGTATACATCTAGAAGGATTGGATATTTTAAATAACAAGATCGAATTCAGAAAGAACTTAGGCTACTTACCACAAGAATTTGGTGTGTATCCTAAAATGAGTGCTCATGATTTGCTGCATTATTTTGCTAATTTAAAAGGAATCACCAATAAAACGGAACGCAAAGCCATAGTAGAAAAAGCTCTTGAGGTGACTAATCTTACTGATGTCCAAGATAAACATGTGGCTGGTTATTCAGGTGGTATGAAACAGCGTTTTGGTATCGCTCAATTATTATTAAATAACCCAAAACTTATAATAGTAGATGAACCTACTGCCGGGCTGGACCCTGCAGAGCGTCATCGCTTTTTAAATGTTCTTAGAGAAATAGGGACCAATCATATCGTTATATTTTCTACACACATAGTAGATGACGTAAAAGAATTATGTACCGACATGGCTATTCTTAACGGCGGTAAGATACTTGCACAAAGTACACCTAAACAAATGGTGGCAAGCCTACAAGATAAAGTATGGACTACTACGGTAAATCGTGAGGCTATAGAAAAAATGCAAAAAGATTACAAAGTCATTTCTTCTAGTTATAATGAAGACAACATGCTTACTGTACGTGTTTATGGAGATGTTAGTCCTGGTGCCGCTTTCGCGAAAGCGAATCCAACACTAGAAGACGTTTACTTTACCACACTAAGTAGTGACAAATTTACTACCCAACCAGAAATAGTTTAATTATGTTCTCTACCATATTTATTCACGAGATAAAAACGTGGTTTAAGAAACCGCTTTTTTATGTATTTGCTGCAATCTTTTTAATTTTAGGTATGCTGGTAATGGCTGAGCCAGCAGGTTTTTTTGACGGTGATAATGCAACTACTACGAGCAATTCATTTATAAACAGTCCATTTGAGATCTTAAAATCTATTTCTCTTATATCTATTTTTTGTTATTTGATGATTCCCACATTTGTAGGTAGCACCATTTATCGAGATTTCAAGAATAACATGCACAACGTGCTTTACTCTTACCCTATAAAAAAATGGGAATACTTACTGGCTAAATATTGTGCCGGTATTTCTATCTACCTAATCCTTATTTTTCTAATAGTCGTGGGGTTAATGATAGGTGGTTATCTACCGGGAACAAATCCAGAACTTCTCGGCCCTTTTCATCTATGGAATTATGTACAGCCGTTTCTCATAGTTGTAGTTCCTAACGTGATTTTTTATAGCGCTATAGTCTTTGCTATTATCGTTTTTACTCGCAATATGAATGTGGGTTTCATGTCTATTCTTACCTTAATTATTGTGCAATTAATAGTGACCTCATTTGTAGATCAAGTAGAAGATCCATTCTGGCTCGCTCTTGCAGATCCACTAGGAATAGTAGCCACTGATCAGACTACAAAGTACTGGACACCTATAGAACAGAGCTATCTCATGTTACCATTTAAAGATATGATTTTATGGAACAGAGTCTTGTGGGCTGGTGTTTCTCTTCTTATCCTAGGTATCGTTATTGCCAGATTTAACTTTGCTCAAAACGCAGTGACTTTATTTAAATCTAAAAAATCAAAAAAAATAACGAAGGAAAACACAAGCGGAATAAGCAAAATAATCTTGCCTACTGTCTCCACAGATTTCTCCTTAAAAGGGCAGCTTTCTACCTTATGGCATCTTATTAAAAGCGATACTAAATACATTATTTATGGATGGCCGTTTATCATTATTTCTTTTCTAACAATAGTGTTAACCTTTGTAATGATGTTTAATAGCGGTCTTATTTTCAGCACACCATTACTACCTAAAACATGGGTTATGCTAGGCATACCATCTGGTTATGTGTTGTTATTTTCTTTTTTATTAATCTTCTTGTATTCAGGGTTTTTAATAGATCGTTCTAACTCTGCTCACATTAAACAAATAGTAGATGTGACACCTACTAAGAGCTGGCTGTTTCTAGTTTCTAATATAGCAGCGTTGTTTCTCATGTTAGGCGTTTTACAGTTTATACTTATAATTTGTGGTATAGCAACACAATCCTTTTTATCATTTCATGATTATCAGATAGACCTCTATTTGTTTCAGGCGTTTTTCCTTAACATCTGGAAATACATCCCATGGATTTTAATGTCGCTGTTAGTACATACATTAATTAAAAACAAATGGTTAGGACTTGCTGTATTAGTAATCCTAGGTGTTGCCATACCTATAGTAACTGGAGCAATAGGAATAGACCAAGCCATTTTTGACTTTAATTCTGTACAAGAACCTAGCCCATCAGATTTTAACGGTTATGGAGATGCGCTTGCACCCTATTATACCTATCGTGTGTATTGGATTCTATTCGGCATCGTGTTACTTTGTGTTGCTTTATTGTTCTATAGACGTGGTATGAGCACAGATGTTGCTGGTCGTATCGCTTTCGCGAAAGCGAGATTATCAAAATCAATTATAACCATTGCATCCATTTCTTTATTGGGGTTTATAGGTTTAGGTGGTTACATCTGGAAAATAAACAACTATGACAATGAGCGTCTTACCGGTAAAGAACAAGAAGAGCGTCGTGTGAATTATGAAAAAGATTTAGGACAATATTTAAACATTGCACAACCTAGACTGGTTGCTGTAAATACGTTTATGGACATTTTTCCTGAGACAAAGGATTTTAAAGCTGGTGCTACCTATACATTGATTAATCAGACTATGGTTGCGATAGACACTCTTCATGTAAATGTAACAGATTACCCTGTAGAATTTACACTAGACAGAGCTACTGAAGTGGTCTATGATAACGAAGATTATCAATATAGAATGTATCAATTCAATGAAGCACTGCAACCTGGTGACACGCTTATCATGAAATTTACCATGCATAATGAAGAAAATAGATTTATGGATAATAAATCTCCTATTGCTAGTAATGGTACTTTTTTAAATAACAGCATGTATCCATCTATAGGTTATAATGATGCCTATGAATTGCGCAATGTAAAATTAAGAGAGAAGTATGACCTACTTCCTAAGGATAGGCTACCTGCAGCAACTAGTCCTGGCGCAACTGATAATAATTATATAGGTGGTAATAGTGACTGGATAGATTTTGAAGCTACAGTAAGTACCTCTCCAGATCAGATAGCGATCGCACCGGGATATTTAATTAAAGAATGGGAAGAAAATGGACAGAAGTATTTTCATTATAAAATGGACTCTAAGATGCTTAATTTCTATTCGTTTTTGAGCGGTAGATATGACGTAAAAAAAGAAGTTCACAATGGAGTGAATCTAGAAATATATCACCATCCAGATCATACTTATAACCTAGATCGCATGATGAAGGGTTTAAAAGAAGGACTGGATTATTATAATGAGAATTTCACACCATACCAGCACAGACAGGCGCGCATTATTGAATTCCCTAAAGGATATGGAAGTTTTGCACAAGCGTTTGCAAACACGATTCCTTTTAGTGAAGGTGTAGGTTTTATAGCCGATGTTGATGATACAGACAAGGATGCAGTAGATTATCCACTAGCTATTACAGCGCATGAACTGGCACACCAATGGTGGGCGCACCAAGTAATAGGTGCAAATGCAAAAGGTGCTACTCTTCTTTCTGAAAGTATGTCTGAGTACAGCTGTCTTAAAGTATTAGAAAAGGTCTATGGTAAAAATCAAATGCGCAAATTTCTTAAAGATGCACTGGATGGTTATCTATCTGGTCGTACTGGAGAGTCTATTAAAGAAAATCCTTTAATGTATAATGAAAACCAACAATATATACATTATCAAAAAGGTTCTCTAGTATTATATGCCATGAGTGATTACATAGGTGAAAAGAAGTTTAATGGAGTCATTAAACGATTTGCTGAAAAGCATCAGTTCAAAAGCGCCCCATACCCTACTGCTATAGAATTTGTAGATGACGTTAAATCAGTCACTCCAGATTCATTACAGTATGTCATAAAAGATATGTTTGAAACCATTACTCTCTATGATAATGAAGTTACCGACGCCACCTACACAAAGATCAATGAAGATGAATATCTCGTGAACATAAAAAGTCTGGTAAGTAAATACAGGTCTGATAAAAGAGGCGAGAAATCTTATGCTTCAGTTACTGGTGACAGTCTTAGCTTTACTCCAAAAGGTAAAAAGAAAGCCATTTCTTCCCTACCACTTGCCGACTATATAGAAATAGGAATATTTGGAGAAGAAAATGAAGAAACTGGTGAAGAAGAAGTGCTGTTTTTAAAGAAACTAAAATTTACTGACATTGAAAATAATCAATCTATACTCGTTACTAAGAAACCTGTAGAAGTAGGTATCGACCCTTATAACAAACTAATAGATAGAGGTACTAATGATAACCGTAAAAAAGTAACCGAATCTGACGGTAAGAAAAAAGAAGAGTAAAATACTTTGATCATAGTCTTAAAACGCCATCCTCACCAGATGGCGTTTTTTGTTTTAACAAACTATTGCTGTAGGTAAATACCTAGTGTAGTATCTTTAAGACATGAAAGTATTACTTACAGGTGCAAACGGTTATATAGGAGTCCGTTTATTATATGAACTTCTTAAAGCAGATCATAAGGTGGTTTGTGCTGTGCGCAATGCCGCGAGACTATCTGTGCCGCAGGAGATACGAGATCAAATCGAAATTATAGAAGTAGATTTTCTAGAAGTAGATCTTAATGACGAGTTGCCTAAAGATATCGACGCTGCTTATTACTTGATCCATTCCATGACATCGAGCACAGAAGATTTTGATCAATTAGAAGCGCAAAGTGCTCAAAGCTTTGTAAAACTAATAAGAAATACAGAATGTAAACAGGTTATTTATCTCTCTGGAATAGTAAATGAGGATAAATTGAGTAAGCATTTGCTTTCGCGAAAGCGAGTTGAAGACATACTTTATACAGGAGATTACAACCTCACGGTATTAAGAGCTGGAATAATTGTGGGCAGTGGTAGTTCTTCTTTTGAAATAGTACGCGACCTGTGTGAAAAGTTACCTTTAATGATCACTCCTAAATGGGTGAATACTAAAACCCATCCCATCGCTATACGTAATGTAATGAGTTTTTTGATAGGTGTTTTGGGCAGAGAAGATTGTTATCGTCAAAGTTTTGACATAGGTGGTAAAAGCGTTTTAACCTACAAGGAAATGATGCAAGGTTATGCTAAAAACAGAAACTTAAAACTAGCTATAATTACAGTGCCTGTGATGACGCCTAAGTTGAGTAGTTACTGGTTGTACTTTGTAACTAGCACGAGTTATAAACTTGCTCAAAATCTAGTAAACAGCATGGCCATAGAAGTAATCGCTTCTAAGAATGATCTTGCTCAACGATTAGGCATAGAATTATACGATTATCAAGAGGCGCTTACTATGGCTTTTGCAAAAATTGAGCAGAATCAAGTAGTAAGCAGCTGGAAAGATTCTATGGTGAGCGGTAGATTTAAATATAATCTCAATAAATATAAACAGGTCCCAAGTTATGGATGTCTGAAGGATGCTCAAAAACTAGCCACAAATGATCCTAAAGCAGCGTTAGAGAGAATATGGTCCATAGGCGGTAAAAACGGTTACTATTACGCAACATTTTTATGGAAAATAAGAGGTTATATGGATAAGCTTTTGGGTGGTGTAGGATTGCGACGTGGGCGTACCAACCCTACCACAATTTATCCTGGAGATGCTTTAGATTTTTGGCGTGTTCTTGTTGCAGATCGGGAAGGAAAAAGATTGTTACTCTTTGCTGAAATGCGTGTACCTGGAGAGGCATGGTTAGAGTTTGAGATAGATGACAATAACGTTGTACATCAAACAGCAACTTTTAGACCCAAGGGAATCTGGGGCAGATTGTACTGGTTTTCTATGTTACCTTTTCACTATTTTATTTTTGCTGGTATGTTGAGGCATATTGCTGGTGGGAAGTAGTACTAAAAATCCTCACGAGAGATAGATACATTTCTTTCTCTCGTGAGGATATTTATTTAAATAGAGGTTACCACTTTTTCTATAGGTAATCTAGATTTAGGATTTCGGTCTACTTGATTACTATCATCTTCATCGCGGTACCCAACGGCAACTGCCACTACAGAATGATAATCCTCATGCCCTAAAATTTCATTATATTTTACAGCATCGATACCTTCCATGGGTGTAGCATCTATTTTCATTTGAGCACAAGCGCTTAATAACACACCTATAGAAAGGTAAACTTGCTTATCAAACCACGCAGTTATATCTTTCTTTGGCAACGGCTTTAAAACATCTTTATAATACTCTACAGAGCCATCTGGTAATGAGTTTTCTATTTGTTCTTCAAAAAATTCTAAATTATCAACTCTATTAAAAACAACTAGAGTATCGCAATCTTTGATTTTATGTTCATTAAAGTAAGAAGCTTCAGCTAATTTATCTTTTAAATCGGCATCATTTACAAATGTAAAATTCCATGGTTGACTATTTATAGAAGAAGGTGATAACCTAAGAATCTCTTTCAATTCTTCCATTTTATCTACCGCTACTTTCTTTGAAGAATTATATCTCTTTGTGGAATACCTCCATTGCATCGATTCTAAAAAACTCATATATCAAATTTTAATATTATGTATTACGCTTATTTCTATAAATTTAAGCATTCTAATTATAGATACTATAAGTTTATAAATAAGCGCTACAACTTTAACAGTGGTTGTTAAAAAGACATCATTTAAAAGTTAAAAAGAGTTGAAAAGCTTTATCTAAAAAATGAAAACATCTATGCTTTAGGTAAAAAAACCTCAGCCATCATACATCTAACAGAGCCGCCACCTAGAGTTTCAATAGTAGAAATAGATGGATGTAAAATCTCGTTGTATGTTTCTAATTTTTCTATTTGCACAGCAGTTAACGAGTTATAAGCCTGATCACTCATGACTAGAATGCGCTCACCTTTATCATTATGTACTTGCATCATGTTACCAGCAAAGGCATTTACTTGTGCTTCGGTAATTTTTATAACTTCTTTACCATCTTCTTTAAGGTGATTAAGAACATTCTTAGCTTCTTTCTTATCATCTATAGAATCTAGGCATATTACAGCATAATCTTCTCCCAGAGCCATCATAACATTAGTATGATAAATAGATAGACGCTCATCTCCTACTGTTTGATAAGCTTTGAAAATGACAGGTGTGTATTCAAAGTCTTCACAAAACTCGATCATCATTTCTTCGTCTGCGCGAGCGGATAAACTACAGTATGCTTTACGATTTACACGATCTAATAATAAACTACCAGTTCCTTCTAGAAATATACCTTCGTCCTCAGCACTAGTATAATCTATAACGTTGTTGATTTGGAAACCTTCTGCCTCCATTAATTCCATAGCATCTGGTCTTCTTTCTCTACGTCTGTTCTCAGCAAACATAGGATATAGAGCTACATCTCCATTTTCATGGGTAGAAATCCAATTATTAGGAAATATAGAATCTGGAGTATCAAATTCTATGCGATCTTGTACAATCAGGACGTTGATGCCTTTATCTTGTAACGCTTTCGCGAAAGCGTCAAATTCATCCTGCGCTTTCTTATTTTGATCAATGATTTTAACACCTTCATCTTGGTAATAGTTGTTTACGGCAGTTTCTTCGTTTAAACGGAACTGTATCGGGCGTACCATGAAAATGGTATCAGTAATTTGTCTCATTAATCTCTAATTAAGGGTAAGGTAGAACATCTTAAAAGACCTTCTTGTTTTGATATTTCAGCATATGGTACTTCTTCTACGGTAATACCGTGACTGCGCAACCATGTATTTAATCTTGTAAAGTTTTTTTCTGACACTACTACGTCAGGAGCAATAGAAAAAATATTTGAATTCATGTAATACATCTCTTCTTGAGAGATTTCAAAACAATTTTCTGATCCAAAGAAGTCTATTAAATACTGGTATTCTTCTTCTTGTAAAAATCCATTTTTATGTATAATACATTTACCATCACCTACCGGCTGGAAACAACAATCTAAGTGTAATGCGTTATTGTATGGATCGAGATTATCTTTTCTTAAATTAAAAGAGACTACTTTCTTATTAGGAAAGGTTTCTTTTAACCATTCTACACCTTGAACATTAGTACGGGCTATGATATAATCGGCATAGTCATCACCACGATAGGTCCCTACAAAAATATGATCGTTGTGCAACATCACATCTCCACCTTCTATATGAACCTCTTCTGGAGGTCTTACTACGTTCTCAGGATTAATTTGGTCTATCACGTATTGTATAGCCTCTATTTCTTCTTCACGATCTGGAAGAATATTTGCCTTAATAAAAACATTATCAATTACAAAACCTATATCACGAGTGAAGATCTGATTACAGTCTTCTATTTGCTCAGGTCTAAAAACCTTTACATCATATTTCTCAAACACAGCAGCAACCGCTTCCATCTCTATTACCATATCCTCATTTTTAGGATAGGTACCTGCTATAATGTATTCTCTAGACTTAGGGTCATAAGCATCTACTAGATCTGGCACTGGACCATTGCTCCTAGCTGTACCTAAAATTACCGACCTTAACCTTGAGGTCTCGTTATTAACATGAAGATTAATTTTTTCCATAATGCGAATTTAATAATTACCACTAGTCTTTTCTACTAATATCACAATGCTTTTATCAACGCTTTATAATCATTTAAAGATCAACTTATAAACTTCATAAAATTAAAAAACTCCCAAAAGTATTTACTTTTGGGAGTTTTAAATATCTAACTTTAAAGAAATTATCTGTCAGATGCTTCTTTAAAAGATCTTAAGTTTTCACCTGTATAAACCTGACGTGGTCTACCTATAGGTTCTTTATTTTCTCTCATTTCTTTCCATTGTGCGATCCATCCTGGAAGACGTCCTAATGCAAACATTACTGTAAACATCTCTACAGGAATTCCCATAGCACGGTAAATAATACCAGAATAGAAATCTACGTTAGGATATAATTTACGATCTACGAAGTAAGGATCATTAAGGGCTTCTTGTTCTAGACCTTTGGCGATGTCTAAGATAGGATCTTCTACACCTAATGCCTCAAGAACTTCGTCTGCAGCTACTTTTATGATCTTAGCACGAGGATCAAAGTTTTTATAAACTCTATGTCCGAATCCCATTAAACGGAATGGATCATTCTTATCCTTAGCCTTAGCCATGTACTTTTTAGTATCACCACCATCTTCTTTTATTGCTTCTAGCATTTCAAGAACTGCCTGGTTAGCACCACCGTGAAGTGGACCCCAAAGCGCAGATATACCAGCACTTAAACTAGCAAAAAGACCTGCATGAGAAGAACCTACGATACGTACTGTACTTGTAGAACAGTTTTGCTCATGGTCTGCATGAAGGATTAATAATTTATCTAGTGCGTTAGAAACAATAGGATCTACTTTATATTCAGAATTAGGTTTCTTAAACATCATTTTAAGGATGTTATCTACATAACCTAAACTATCATCACCATAATCAAGTGGCTGTCCTGTACGTTTTCTTAATGCCCATGCTACTAGAACTGGGAATTTACCCATAATATTCACAATAGCTTTGTACATATCTTCTTCACTATCTACATTTACTGAAGATGGATTAAATGCGATAAGTGCACTTGTTAAAGAAGAAAGTACTCCCATAGGGTGAGCCGTTTTAGGAAAACCGTCTAAGATTTTCTTTACGTCTTCATCTACATGAGATTGAGCTTTGATGTCACTATGAAACTTCTCTAATTGAGTAGTTGTAGGTAACTCACCAAAGATTAATAAATAGGCAACTTCAAGGAAATCAGCTTTATCTGCAAGGTCTTCTATAGAGTAACCTCTATATCTAAGAATTCCTTCTTCACCGTTTAAGAATGTTATTGCACTAGTACAACTACCAGTATTTTTATAACCTGGGTCAATAGTGGTAAGTCCACCTGTTGCACCTCTTAGTGTTTTAATATCTATTGCCTTTTCATCTTCTGAGCCAGTAATAACAGGAAACTCGTATTTCTTGCCTTCAAACTCTAATATCGCCTTGTCTGCCATTTTTATTTTTGGATTTTCTGTCTACGAAAATACGTCACAACCTTTAATTTTCATACTATATAGAAGTGAAGTTTAATTATTTAATAAATATTTAATCTTTAATACATCTATTTAGGTCGATAACTTAGAATATTCTACGAATAAGCACAGTTTTAACTTGAATTCCGCTTTCGCGAAAGCGAAACTAAAACCATCTTAAAAACAAAACGACGACCTAAAAAGGCCGCCGTAAAGCAATTTGTAGTCCCAAAAACTAACAAAAAATTATTTCACTATAAGCTGTATAGCAGCAGCATCTTCATCTGTTTCTACTTTTAAAATATACATACCTGCGCTTAACACGGTAGATGGTTTTATAGTTTGAGAACCATCAAACTGATTTGTATGCGTGTAAATTCTTTGCCCTAAGGTATTGTACAAGGTCATGGTCACTTCTTTACCAGTTAAATAAGTGCTGTTTACTTGAAAAGAATTCCCAACAACTGGATTAGGAAAAACCTCTAGATCGTTTTCTAATAACGACTGCTCTAGCGAAAGTATCGCGGCACCATATTCTATCTTAAACCTGTTGTTACTACTGCTACCTGTTGCATTTACATTAAAATTAATAACGTTAATACCGTTTTGTAAAACTGTGCGCGTTCCTATTTCATTATCCACTAGAGTCGCTGTTACACCACTGTTTAAATTGAGATCTAATTCCATCACGTAGTTATTTAATCTATAATTAGAAATATGTAGTGATGTTACGTCTCCTGCCTGTGGATGTGGTGTTTTTTCTACACTAAGAATATCAAGTCCGTTTGATATAGCAAGAGTTTCATCTAAGTTGTTAAACTTTAATGCATCATTATTATCTAATTGATCGTTATATGAATTATTAAAACGCATCACTGCCTGATCTAGAATGGTCATGGTAGCTGCATCCTTTAATCCAATAATTATCTCATTATCTAAATCATAAACTCCGAAAACTTGAGTCAGCGGCTGGTTAACTGCTTTTTGAGATTCTTTAAATGTTAATGTACTCACACCGCTAGTTGAAACAAACAGAGACTGTCCTGGTTGTAAGAACTTATTTGCGGTACTAGACATAGGTATAGCATCACCATTTACCGTTCCTAAATCTACAGTGGCATAACCGCCACGTACATTTAAATTAGGATCCCATACATAAACAAAGTTTGCATTCACGCCACTAGTTGCTGCATCTAATAAAACGCTTTTAAAGTCTACTACTGCCTGATATGGGTTTGCTATCATCGCAAATTCTCCATTACTAGTTGCATAAGATGCCGCATAATCTCCTGTATGTAAAACTCCACTAGATCTTAATGTCGTGTTAGAAGGCGTCGCAGCGTTATTTGTTAAATCTGTATTACGATCACCTCTTACTAGCATTCTCATAGGAGTTCCTATAACTAATTGCTCTATGTTAGTGTTAGGCACTGCGCTCCATAAATAATTATCATTATCAAATGTGAATAAAGAATTAGCTCCTGTAGAGGTAACGTCAAAACCATTTGCAGCGTTAGCTCCTGTAATATGCGTACCTAGCCCTGTTACAACATTTCCATTCTCTTGCCAGTTTTCTCTTATACTAGCGGTAGAATTAACTGAAGAACTTAAAAATCTAAAAGCTCGTTTTGCTGGTATGTAACGCTCCACTTTTACACTACCGTTAATAGTTGCCAGACTTGCGTCATCTAATTGTCCAGTTGTTGCAGCATTACTCTTAAAAATAATATTGTTATTGGCATTTATAACAGACCCCTGAGGTTTTAAGACATTGTAAATATTTGTAACCGCATCAAAACTTACCCCAACTGTGTTGTTAACCTCTAGAGTATCTAGGTCCAAAGATCCAGGACCGCTTACTGTCTGACTAACTATTCCATTTATTTCTAGAACACCATCTGTTGCATCTACTAGACCTTCTACAGTCAAGTTGCCTTTTACAGCAAGTGTTGCATTAATATCTAGAGTACTCATAGCACCTATAACATCCATATTATTAATTATAGAATTAACAGCGATAGGAGCTACTCCACTTAATACTTGAGCATTTAAATCTCCTGTTTCTGCATGAGGAGCAAATGGAGACCATGCACCTGCGTCATATGTAAGTGTAGGATCTTCTATATTAATAGTAAACACATCACCTAATAAAACAGTATCTGAATTACCTAAAACTGTATATCCAAATGAGTCTTCATTCACCAACTCGGTAGAGTCATGTAAATATTGAATATTACTATTATTTAAATCTCCTTGAGTAAATGTATCACCTACATTAAGATCTACACCGTTTAATTGAATCTGTCCATAATCTACATCGTTAGTTACTACGTAGACTAAGTTTGCATTAGTGAACCCTGTTTGAACTGATCTTAATAATGTATTATCAATGATGCTAGTTGCATTAAAAGCAGTTGTTAATCCTAAGTTTCGATTATTATCGATATCATTTACATATTGTAATCTACCACAAACAGTAACAGAAAACTCATTAAATGTTCCACCAGTACCACTAACCCTATCAGTAGCAAGTAACGTCCATTCTCCAAGAGCACTGGCATTATTAAATCTTGTAAATGCCTGTCCTGGCCTTTGATTACCAGTTAAAGCACCTGTGTAACCAGGACTACAACCGAAAGTTTGAGTACCTTGGTCACTTACCGTAAGATCAAAATTTACACCTGCGGCACATTCCCGATTGTACACCTCTGCAAATCTACCTGTCGGAGCGCTTAATTGCATTTTAATGTGACCTGTATCTCCATGAGTAGCTCTCATATAAAAGCTCAGATTAGTCACTTGAATATCATCAGTAACGATTACTTTGGCAGCAACTGCATTTACACTAGTATTCCATACGTTTTGGTTTGATGTATTTTGAGCCGTATTCTCATAAGTCTCGTTATCATAGGTAATACAAACATCTTGCGCTGTTTGAAAAGAGCTTATTGAAGTCACTGAACCTACAACACAATCACTAGAAGGCGTTACTTTCCAGTAATAGATTTTACCTGCCTCCAATACAGTTGGTTGATATGAATTAACAAAAGACACCATCCCTGATTCTACCATAGTGGAAAAGTTAGGGCTTTCTGATATTTCAACAAAATAATTAGAAGCACTTGCTAGATCTTCCCATTCCAATAATGGATTTGCCACTTGATTTCCTGCACCATTTACCGGTACTGTTTGAAGAACATCTCCTATATCATTATCAAATAATTTAAAGGTAAAATCTTTAACTATAGTTGTTGTAGAAGATTGCGCCTCTACAATGAAATCATACTGATTTGCATCTACCGTAGATGTTCCTGAAATTACAACATCTACTGTAGCATCTACAGTAGTTGTGCTAGGGCTAAAACTTGCTATTAATCCTGCTGGTAAACCTACCGCGCTAAATGTAACCGTTTCATTAAAACCTGGCGCAGCATTATACTGAAAAGAAGTTGTACCGTTAGTAGGTTGACAAGATGAAAAATCATTTGTGTTAGTTGTTAATTCAAATGTCCCTTCTTTGATTTTAAAATTCCCATTATTTACATTGTAAAAGTAATTCCCTACAGCCTCAACCATAATTCTAGCAGTAGTCGTTTTTGATCCGCTAGGTATTGTAACAGTTATTGAACCGGTATTACTTACATTACTTGCTAACATGAAAGGATAGGTATATCCACCATCTAATGATAATTTTACATTTACTTGCTCCGCTAATAGAGGCTGGTTAGTATTTGCAACGTCCCATGTTACCGTTCTTACTTCTCCTTCATGCCATATATCTGTTTCCACAGGATCGTTTACGACAAAAGGTCCTGCAGCTGTGTTAGGTTTCACAACAACTTCTGCCTGATCTGTCTGACCACCATTAATATTATTATCATAAATAGTAGATACAAATGTCATTTCTCTTGTTGCAGTAGAAAGTGTCTCCCATATATCATCAACTCCATTCAATACTTCTTCTTGATTAGGGAAATATCTTGTAGGATTGGTAGTAGCAAACTTTGACCTAAACATAGGCCCTTTAGTACTAGAACTTACAGGTGGCTGAGTAGCGCCAGTATTAGCAGCGGCGCCAGTATCTAGCTGATCCCAACGGTACGTATAAATTTCTCCAGTATCAGGAGCTTGTGAAGAAATCGCTGTTAACTTAAATGGAGTACCTATGGGCATGAATTTCTCTGCTAAATCTTGCGCATTTGGAGCTGTAGGATTATTAGATGCTAAGGATACCTGACTATCACAAGTATCTGACGCAATATTGGTATGCATTTGTTGCAAACTTATTGCATGAAAATAGGCATCAGAATTATCTTGAACATTAGGAGCACAAATCCCAGCATATCCCATGATAGTAGAAGCACTTCCAGTTTCATAAGGCTGAGACGAAGGACTTAGTCCAAAACAGCCATTATAAAAAGTATGACTTGCACCAAATTGATGCCCTAGCTCATGTGCAACATAATCAATATCAAAAGGATCAAACTCTGGAGTAACTATTCCGGTTACACCACTAGCTTTAGAACTTGTTCTACCACCACATCGTATAGCACTCGCTAGACCACCACCACCGGTTGAGAACACATGACCTACATCATACAAAGCCGCACCAGCAGATCTAGCTGTATTATTTGCTCCACCACCAAAAACTTCATTTATATTATTAGTATTAACACTTATTTGCTGGCTAGGACTATAATTATCATAAGGATCATTATTAGGGTCAGTGTAGATAATACTTCCATTATTGCCTACCAGCGAAAATCTAATAGACATTTCTTTTTCAAAAATAGAATTTACTCTTGTTATGGTAGTAACTATTCCAGCAATCGCATCATCCACTGGACCACCATTACCTGCATCTCCATCATCATGATAAGCAGTATATTCAGCAGTTGCTGCTACTGCTAATCTATAGGTTCTAAATGTTCTATCTCTAAACGCCTTAATATGCACATCTGCGTGAGATTTACTTAAAAGATCTAAATTATCTTCCACTACATCGCACGCAAAATTATCGTCACTAGCACGGTTAAGATCTTTTCTATTATAGATCATAATAGATTCTGGAGACACTTTAGAATATGGATCCATATAAATAATCTTCTCTCCAGTTATTAAACCATGAAAACCTTTAGGTGTTATGGTAAAATATATTTTATTTAGAAGGTTTGTTTTACTCTGCCCTACATAAGACTGAATCTGTGGATATTGAGCATGGAGCTCTTTAGAAACAGCACCAGAGGTGTAAACGCTAAATGTTTCAAACTGATTATTACCTAATGGAAAGTCTACTTCTATAGCTGTTCCTCCATCAAATCTATCGACTGCTCCATCTAACCTTGTAGATAATTCATCTATATCAATATCAAAGATGTCAAATTTATTAGGCTGTATCGGTCTTAAATCTTTGGATATTTTACCTACTATAGACATATCTGGACTTCTCCAAATGGTTTGTGAATAAATAGAAAATGGTAATAGAATTAAAAATGCAAAAAATAGAATTCTGTTCATTTGTTGTAAATTTTTGGGATAACAAATAAACAACAGTTCGTCTAACTATTTGTTGTTTCGTCTATAATAAACGCTTTTAAATGGCTTTTAATGTATTTAATCGATTTTAAAAATCAATGAGATGAACATATATCAATAAAAAAGCCACCTATCTTCTAGGTGGCTTGTGTTTTTACCGCTTTCGCGAAAGCGGAATACTATCTATTATATTAAAACTGAAATGCTTTTCTACCTGGGTAATAAGCAGCATCACCTAACTCTTCTTCTATACGAATAAGTTGGTTATACTTTGCCATACGGTCTGATCGTGATGCAGATCCTGTTTTAATCTGTCCTGTAGATAACGCCACAGCAAGGTCTGCGATAGTATTATCTTCAGTCTCTCCACTACGGTGAGACATAACAGATGTGTATCCAGCTTTGTGAGCCATAGTTACGGCTGCAATAGTTTCAGTAAGCGTACCGATCTGATTTACTTTAATTAAAATAGAATTGGCAATCTCATTTTCAATACCTCTGGAAAGTCTTTCTACATTGGTAACAAATAAATCATCACCTACGAGTTGTACTTTGTGGCCAGCTTTTTCTGTTAAAAACTTCCAACCATCCCAATCGTTTTCATCCATTCCGTCTTCTATAGAGATAATAGGATATTTATCTGCCAGATCAGAAAGGTAAGTTGCTTGTTCTTCTGAAGTTCTAATAACTCCAGTATCACCTTCAAACTTAGTGTAGTCATATCTCCCATCTACAAAAAACTCAGCAGCTGCACAGTCAAGAGCTATCATCACTTGTGTACCTGGTTCATAGCCTGCATTTTTGATAGCTAATAATATAGTATCTAAAGCATCTTCTGTTCCGTCTAATGTAGGTGCAAAACCACCTTCATCTCCCACTGCAGTACTTAATCCTCTATCGTGAAGAACTTTCTTTAAATGGTGAAAGATTTCAGTACCCATTTGAAGAGCATGAGAAAAACTCTCTGCTTCCACAGGCATTACCATAAATTCTTGAAAAGCAATAGGGGCATCACTATGGGATCCTCCATTAATAATATTCATCATAGGCACTGGAAGAGTGCTTGCACTCATACCTCCTATATATTTATATAAAGGCTGGTTAAGCTCACTAGCAGCAGCTTTTGCACAAGCTAATGAAACACCTAAAATAGCATTTGCACCTAAACTAGCTTTGTTAGGCGTACCATCTAATTGTATCATTAATTGATCGATATAGGCTTGTTCGAAAACCGAAGTTCCCAAAAGCTCTTCTGCTATTATGGTATTTACATTATTCACAGCTTTACTTACACCTTTACCCATGAAGGCTTTACCACCGTCACGTAACTCTACAGCTTCATGCTCACCGGTAGAAGCTCCAGATGGAACCGCTGCTCTACCCATAATACCGTTAGATGTAACTACATCTACCTCCACAGTAGGATTACCTCTTGAATCAAAGATTTGTCTTGCGTGAACTTCTATAATTGTACTCATATTGTTACTTCTTTTGTTGAATTAATAAGATTAATAAATTGGTCAAATAAATAAGTAGCATCATTTGGACCAGGGCCAGCTTCTGGATGATATTGTACTGAAAAACATGGCTTACTATTATGTTTTATACCTGCAACTGTATTATCATTAAGATGATAATGTGTGATAGAAATATCTGAATTACTTTCAGTATCCTCTCTACTGATTGCAAACCCATGGTTTTGAGAGGTGATTTCCCCTTTACCAGTTTCAACGTTCATTACAGGATGATTAATACCACGATGCCCATTATGCATTTTAAAGGTAGAAATACCATTAGCTAAAGCAATAACTTGGTGACCTAAACATATTCCAAACAAAGGATTCTCAGCATTTAAAATATCTTTAGCAGTAAGGATAGCTTGCGTCAACGGTTCTGGATCACCAGGTCCATTTGATAAGAAATAACCATCCGGATTAAAAGACTTCATTTGCTCATAAGTAGAATCAAATGGAAAAACTTTAATATAAGCGCCACGACTTGCTAAGTTGCGTAAAATGTTCTTTTTAATACCTAAATCCAAAGCTGAAATTCTAATATTAGAATTTTTATCACCATAGAAATAAGGCTCTGTACAAGACACCTTAGAAGATAATTCTAACCCTTTCATAGAAGGTACAGCAGCTAGTTGCTTCTTAAGGTTGCTCAAATCATCAATTTCAGTAGAAATAATAGCGTTTTGCGCTCCATTATCTCTAATATATGAAACTAACGCACGAGTATCAACATCAGAGAGAATAACAAGTCCTTCTTTCTCTAGATAAGATAACAAATCACCTTGCGCAGCTGCTCTAGAAAATTCTTCAGAAAAATTTTTACAAATTAAACCTGCAATTTTCACCGAATCCGACTCTTCATCAACGTTAGTGACACCATAGTTACCTATATGTGCATTTGTAGTAACCATGATCTGGCCAAAATAAGAAGGATCTGTAAAGATCTCTTGATAACCAGTTGTACCAGTGTTAAAACAAATTTCTCCGGTGGATGTTCCACCCTTACCTACTGCCTTACCGTGAAAAATGGTTCCATCTTCCAACAATATAATGGCGTCTTTTTTCTCTAAATATCCCATAATCAGTTTATATTCAAAAATAATCTAAAAAAAATGCAAAAAAAAAGGATCAATGAAATAATCATTGATCCTTTTTCTACATCTTATAAAGAAATTTACTCTTCTTCATTAGTCTTTGTATCAGCTACAGCTGCAGCAGAAGCTGATTTGCTTCTTCTACTACGACGAGTTGTTGCTTTTTTAGCACCAGCTTCTAACTTATAAATATCGTTATAGTCAACAAGCTCAATCATCGCCATATCAGCATTATCACCAAGTCTATTACCTAACTTGATAATTCTAGTATAACCACCTGGACGGTCACCTACCTTTGCAGCTACATCTCTAAAAAGCTCTGTTACTGCTTCCTTACTTCTAAGTTTAGCAAATACCAATCTTCTATTGTGAGTTGTATCCTCTTTAGACTTTGTTATCAATGGCTCAACAAATTGCTTAAGCGCTTTAGCCTTAGCCACAGTAGTATTTATGCGTTTATGCTCAATAAGAGAACAACTCATATTTGAAAGCATAGCCTTACGGTGTGCTGTCTTTCTACTTAAATGGTTTACTTTTTTTCCGTGTCTCATTTTGTATTATATTCTTGAACTAGGAAAAACCTAGTCACGGTCTAATTTATATTTTGCTAGATCCATACCAAAGTTTAAGCCTTTGACATTTACTAATTCTTCTAACTCAGTTAAAGACTTCTTACCGAAATTTCTGAACTTCATTAGATCATTCTTGTTATAAGAAACAAGATCACCTAATGTTTCAACTTCAGCAGCTTTCAAGCAATTTAAAGCTCTTACAGAAAGCTCCATATCTACTAACTTAGTCTTAAGCAACTGACGCATGTGAAGACTTTCTTCATCATAAGTTTCAGTTTGAGCTATTTCATCTGCCTCTAGCGTTATTCTCTCATCAGAAAATAACATAAAGTGATGAATCAAAGTTTTAGCAGCTTCAGTTAATGCATGTTTTGGATGAATACTTCCATCTGTAACAATTTCAAAAACTAATTTTTCAAAATCCGTCTTTTGCTCTACACGATAGTTTTCAATGCTATATTTAACATTCTTAATAGGTGTAAAAATAGAATCTATCGCTATAGTACCTATTGCAGCACTTACGTTTTTATTTTCCTCTGCAGGAACATATCCACGACCCTTCTCAATAGTAAGCTCTAAATTAAGACTAACACTACTTTCAGTATTACATATAACCATATCAGGATTCAATACTTGAAAACCTGAAATATGCTTTTGCAAATCTCCAGCAGTAAACTGATTCTTACCTGAAAAAGATACATTAACAACCTCGCTATCTACTTCGTCGATTTGTCTTCTAAAACGAACTTGTTTGAAATTAAGAATAATTTCAGTAACGTCTTCAACTACACCTTCAATTGTTGAAAATTCATGATCCACTCCTTCAATACGAATTGAAGTTATTGCAAACCCTTCTAAAGAAGATAAAAGTACTCTTCTAAGTGCATTACCAACGGTAAGTCCGTAACCAGGTTCTAACGGTCTGAATTCGAATTTTCCTTCGAAATCAGTTGAATCAATCATGATTACTTTATCCGGCTTTTGGAAATTTAATATTGCCATAAGATTACTTAATGAATTGGTTATTATTTAGAGTACAATTCTACAATCAGTTGTTCTTTAACGTTTTCAGGAATCTGCAAACGTTCTGGAACACTAACAAAAGTACCTGATAAAGAAGCTTTATTGAAAGTTATAAAATCGTAAACACGCTCGTTACTTGATAAAGAATCTTCAATAGTAGCTAAGGATTTTGACTTTTCACGAACTGCAACAACATCACCTGGTTTTAACTGGTAAGAAGGAATATTAACCAACTGTCCATTAACTGTCATATGTCTGTGAGAAACAAGTTGTCTAGCTCCTCTTCTTGTTCTAGCAAGACCCATACGATAAACAACATTATCAAGTCTTGATTCACAAAGTTGAAGTAAAACCTCACCAGTAATACCTGTACTACGAACAGCCCTGTCAAACATAAGTCTGAATTGCTTTTCTAAAATACCATAAGTATATTTAGCTTTTTGCTTCTCTTTGAGCTGAACAGCATACTCAGACTCTTTACCACGACGCCTTGCGTTACCGTGCATACCTGGAGGATAGTTTTTCTTCTCCAATGCTTTACTAGGGCCAAAAATTGGTTCTCTGAATCTACGAGCAATTTTTGCCTTAGGACCTCTATATCTTGCCATTTCTATAAATTTTGTGAGTGATGTATCATGAATTCAGGTCTATATCCTTCAATGATCATATAATCACTCGATATTAAAATTAAATTAAACTCTTCTTCTTTTCGGAGGACGACAACCATTATGTGGTAATGGAGTAACATCAATTATTTCAGTTACTTCGATTCCAGAATTATGTATTGAACGAACAGCACTTTCACGACCATTACCAGGACCTTTTACATATGCCTTCACTTTACGCAAACCAGCTTCGTGTGCTACTTTAGAACAATCCTCAGCCGCAAGTTGTGCAGCATATGGTGTATTCTTTTTTGAACCACGAAAACCCATTTTACCAGCTGATGACCAAGAGATCACTTCACCTTTTTTATTCGTTAGAGATATCAATATATTATTGAAAGAAGATGAAATGTGAACTTCACCAACACTATCCACTATAACTTTACGTTTTTTAGCTACCGCTTTAGACTTTGCCATATCAGTTACTTATTATTTAGTTGCTTTCTTTTTATTAGCAACAGTCTTACGTTTTCCTTTACGTGTACGAGAATTATTCTTTGTACGCTGACCTCTCAATGGAAGACCAGATCTATGACGAATACCTCTATAACATCCTATATCCATAAGACGTTTAATATTCAACTGTGTTTCAGATCTTAATTCACCTTCAATAGTAAATTCTCCAATAGCAGTACGAATCTTGCTGATCTCATCATCATTCCAGTCACTAACTTTCTTATCTACACCTACACCTGTAGCCATAAGAACCTCTTTAGCACGATTTCTACCTACACCGTAAATATAAGTTAATGCTATCTCTCCACGTTTATTTTTAGGTACATCTACCCCTGCAATTCTAGCCATAGCTTACCCTTGTCTTTGTTTAAATTTAGGATTCTTTTTGTTAATGACGTATAGCCTGCCCTTACGACGAACTATCTTACAGTCAGCACTTCTTTTTTTAATTGACGCTCTTACTTTCATTTTAGTATCTATAAGTTATCCTTGCTTTCGAAAGATCGTAAGGACTCATTTCTAATTTCACTTTATCACCAGGTAATAATTTAATATAGTGCATACGCATTTTACCTGAAATATGCGCAGTCACGACGTGACCATTTTCTAACTCAACTCTGAACATTGCATTAGAAAGTGCTTCTATGATAGAACCATCTTGCTCTATCGCTGATTGTTTTGCCATTATGCTACTGCTTTTCTATTCTTACCAGTCTTAATCAAACCATCATAATGACGATTAAGAAGATAAGAGTTAATTTGTTGCATTGTGTCTATTGCAACTCCAACCATAATTAATAAAGAAGTACCACCATAAAACAAAGCCCATGATTGAGTAACTCCCATTAAAGATATAATTGCAGGAAAAATAGCCACTGCTGCTAAAAACAAAGAACCAGGTAATGTAATCTGAGACATTATACGATCTAAATACTCAGAAGTTTCAGTCCCTGGTCTAATTCCAGGTATAAAACCACCATTTCTTTTAAGATCATCAGCCATCTTATTAGTTGGAACTGTTATCGCGGTGTAAAAATAGGTAAAAACTATGATTAATAAGGCAAAAGTCAAATTATACCAAAAACCAAAAATATCGCCATAAGCAGTACCAATAGACTTAGCCCAAGATGCATCCATCTGACCAATAGCAGACGGTACGAACATAATAGCTTGAGCAAAAATTATTGGCATAACGCCAGAAGCATTAAGTTTAAGAGGAATATATTGACGAGAACCAAAAACATTCTTCTCATAACCGCCAGTTGCAGACCTTCTAGCATACTGAACAGGAATCTTTCTAACCCCCATAACAAGCATAATACAAGCCGCTATCACAAGTAGCCAAATAACAACTTCAACAATAATTAAGAACCAACCACCTACTCCATCAACTCTAGAACCTATTTCCTGAATAAATGCTTGAGGCAACGTAGCGATTATACCAACCATGATTAGTAATGAAATACCATTACCAATACCTTTATCCGTAATTTTCTCACCAAGCCACATAGCAAAAACGCAGCCCGTAACTAAAATTATTGTACTAATTACTAAAAACAAAGTTTGTTGATCCTGCATCATAAATGCAGATTCAGGAACACCTAAAGAACCTAAAGACAACATATAGCTAGGTGCTTGTATTAAACAAATACCAATCGTTAACCATCTAGTTATTTGATTAATCTTTCTTCTACCAGACTCACCTTCTTTTTGAAGTTTTTGCAAATAAGGTATGGCAATACCCATTAACTGAACTACAATACTCGCAGATATATACGGCATAATACCTAAAGCAAAAACAGAGGCTTTAGCAAAAGCACCACCTGTAAAAGCGTTAAGTATACCACCAATACCATCTTTAAAATTAGAAGCCAAACCAACTAATTGTGTTGAATCAATACCTGGTAAGGTTATTTGAGCACCAAATCTATAAACAAGAAGCAAACTAAAGGTCATTAAAATACGATCCCTTAGCTCTTCTATTTGCCAAACATTCTTTAAATTTTCAATTAACTTCATCGAGTAAAATTAAATTGTTTGTGCTTGTCCACCTACTCCTTCTATAGCTGCTTTTGCAGTAGAAGTAAATTTATGTGCAGTAATATTAACTTTAGCTTTCAACTCACCACGACCAAGTATCTTAACCAGGTCATTTTTAGAAACCAATCTTTCAGCAATTAAATCACTTATAGTGATATTATCTGAAAATCTTCCAGCTTCATGGTAAGCTTGAATAACATCTAAATTAACTCCAGCATATTCTTTACGATTAATATTCGTGAAACCAAATTTAGGTACACGACGCTGAAGAGGCATTTGACCACCTTCGAAACCTACTTTCTTAGAATAACCTGAGCGAGATTTAGCTCCTTTGTGACCACGAGTTGCAGTACCACCTTTACCAGATCCTTGACCACGACCAATAATCTTTGCAGATCTCTTTACAGAACCTTCAGCCGGTTTTAAATTATGTAAACCCATTATAAATATTTTTAAGCCTTCTCTACAGAAACCAAATGTTGAACTTTTGCTATCATACCTTGTATAACAGAATTATCTTCATGCTCTACAACTTGATTCATTTTTCTTAGACCAAGAGACTCAAGAGTTCTCTTTTGTCTTGCAGTCCTATTAATAGCACTACGTACTTTTTTCACTTTTAACTTAGCCATAATAGAAATTATCCGTTAAATACTTTATTCATTGAGATTCCTCTTTGCTTAGCTACCGTTTCAGCACTTCTTAATTGCAATAAAGCATCAAAAGTTGCTTTAACAACATTATGAGGATTAGAAGAACCTTGATTTTTACTAAGTACATCGTGAACACCAACAGCCTCAAGTACAGCTCTAATTGCTCCACCAGCAATAACTCCGGTACCAGTTGATGCAGGCATTAATAACACCCTAGCACCACCAAACTTACCTTTTTGTTCGTGAGGGATAGTCCCCTTTAACAATGGAATGCGTACTAAATTCTTTTTAGCATCTTCAACCGATTTAGAAATAGCCTCAGAAACCTCTTTAGATTTGCCTAAACCATGTCCTACAACACCATTTTCATCACCGACAACAACAATTGCAGAAAATCCAAATGCACGACCACCTTTTGTCACCTTAGTAACACGTTGAACACCTACTAAACGATCTTTAAGCTCAAGTCCTCCTGGCTTTACCGTTTCTACGTTTTTATATTTTTGGTACATTATATTAAATGTTTCAAATTAAAATTTAAGACCACCTTCACGAGCACCCTCTGCAAGAGAAAGTATACGGCCGTGGTACAAATATCCTCCACGATCAAAAGAAACAGACTCGATACCAGCAGCCTTAGCCTTAGCCGCTACTGCTATACCTACTTCTTTAGCCATCTCTACTTTTCCAGCAGCAGATTTTAATTCACGTGATGAAGCCGATGCAATGGTCACTCCATCTACATCATTAATTACTTGAGCATAAATCTCCTTATTGCTTCTAAAAACAGATAATCTTGGACGTGAAGCCGTACCATTAACTGTTTTACGAATGCGTCTACGAATTTTTATTCTTCTTGCTGACTTTGAAAATGCCATAATATCTATAAATTATGCTGATTTACCAGCTTTTCTTCTAATAATTTCTCCAACAAACTTAACACCTTTTCCTTTATAAGGTTCTGGTGGACGGAAACCACGAATCTTAGCAGCTACCTGACCTACTAATTGTTTGTCAAATGAGGTAAGTTTGATACGAGGATTTTTACCTTTCTCTGAAATTGTTTCTACAGTAACTTCAGAAGCTACATTAAGAACAATATTATGAGAGAAACCTAAAGATAGATCTAATTTCTGTCCTTGATTTGATGCTCTATATCCAACACCCACTAACTCTAATTCCTTAGTCCATCCTGCTGAAACACCTTCAACCATATTACTAATTAAAGCTCTATACAAACCATGTTTAGCTCTATGATCTTTAGCATCCGAAGGTCTAGTAACCATAACTTCGTCCGAATCAACCTCAATTGATACGTCAGAAAAAGGCTGAACCAACTTTCCTAACTTTCCTTCCACAACTATCTCGTTGTTTTCAACTTTTACTGTAACACCAGCAGGTATAGTTACTGGATTTTTTCCTATTCTAGACATAGCTGTATATTAATAAACGTAACAAAGAACTTCACCTCCTACATTTTCAGAACGAGCTTGTTTGTCAGTCATAACACCTCTAGAAGTAGATATGATTGCAATTCCAAGACCATTAAGAACACGTGGTAAATCATTAGCTCCAGAATACTTACGTAAACCTGGCTTTGATAAGCGTTGTAAATCTTTTATTACTGATTCTTTTGTATCTCTATCGTATTTTAAAGCGATTTTGATATTTTGTTGAGTTGTATTATCTTCAAACTTATAGCTTAAAATATAACCCTGATCAAATAAGATTTTTGTAATCTCTTTTTTTAATTTTGAAGCAGGAACGTCAACTACTCTGTGATTTGCTCTTACAGCATTTCTAATTCTTGTTAGATAATCTGCGATTGGATCTGTATTCATAAATATATCTTTAAGCGATTACCAACTAGCTTTTTTAACGCCTGGGATTAAACCTTGATTTGCCATTTGTCTGAACATTACACGAGAAATACCAAATTGTCTCATATAACCCTTAGGTCTTCCAGTTAATTTACAACGATTATGTAATCTAACAGGAGACGCATTCTTAGGTAACTTTTGTAGCTCCTCGTAGTCGCCAGCTTCCTTAAGTGCCTTTCTTTTAGCAGAATATTTATCCACTAACGCTTGACGCTTGCGCTCACGCGCTTTCATTGATTCTTTTGCCATCTCTACTTAGTTCTTTTTAAATGGTAAACCTAGTTCCGTAAGTAATGACTTTGCTTCTTTATCAGTATTAGCACTGGTTACGAAAGCAATATCCATACCTGAAATTTTGTTAACCTTATCTATGTTTATCTCTGGGAATATAATTTGCTCAGTAATACCTAAATTATAGTTTCCTCTACCATCAAAACCATCAGCTTTAATTCCTTGAAAATCTCTAACCCTAGGCAAAGCAACAGTTACAAAACGATCCAGAAATTCATACATACGTTCACCACGTAATGTTACTTTAACACCAATAGGCATTCCTTTACGCAACTTAAACGCTGCAACATCTTTTTTAGATAAAGTAGCAACAGCTTTCTGTCCAGTTATAGTTGTTAGTTCTTCCAAAGCATAATCGATAAGTTTCTTATCTGCTACAGCAGCACCAACCCCACGGCTAAGTACAATTTTCTGAAGCTTTGGAATCTCCATTACATTTTTATAAGCAAACTCCCTCTGTAAAACATCAGCAATACGCTCTTTATATTCTCCTTTTAATCTTGGTAAATACGACATGATTATATTACTTCTTTAGTTGTTTTAGCAAAACGAACATTTTTACCATCCTTAGATTCATATCCAACTCTAGTATTCTTACCATTCTTATCAATTAAAGAAAGGTTAGAAACGTGTAATGCAGCTTCTTTCTCTTTTATACCTCCTTGTGGGTTAGTAGCACTAGGTTTCTCATGTTTAGAAACCATGTTAACACCTTCAACAATAGCTCTATTCTTTTCAATAAAAACTTTTGTTACTTTCCCTTCAGCACCTTTATGCTCACCAGCAGTTACTCTAACTGTATCTCCGGTTTTAATTTTTAACTTTGCCATAACAATTATTATAGTACTTCTGGAGCGAGTGATACAATTTTCATGAACTGTCTATCACGTAATTCACGTGCTACCGGTCCAAAAACACGAGTACCTCTCATGTCAGATGTAGGGTTTAATAAAACGCAGGCGTTATCATCAAAACGAATATAAGAACCATCAGGTCTTCTTACCTCTTTTTTAGTACGCACCACAACTGCTGTAGAAACAGCACCTTTTTTTATATTACCGTTAGGAGTTGATTCCTTTACAGAAACAACGATCTTATCACCAACAGAAGCATATCTTCTTTTAGTACCACCAAGAACACGAATACAAAGAACTTCCTTTGCACCAGTATTATCAGCGACTCTTAATCTAGATTCTTGTTGTACCATTACTTAGCTCTTTCTATTATTTCTACTAATCTCCAATTCTTAGACTTACTCAAAGGACGAGTTTCCATAATACGAACCGTATCTCCTTCGTTGCAATCATTATTTTCGTCATGAGCAACATATTTCTTTGTTTTCAAAACGAATTTACCATACATAGGATGCTTCTGTCTTTTAACTTCAGCTACGACAATACTCTTGTCCATCTTGTTGCTTTTAACAACACCTACACGTTCTTTTCTTAAATTTCTAGTCTCCATTGTCGTACTATTTATTGTTGATAGCAGTCTTGATTCTCGCAATAGTCTTACGTAACTTGGTAATCTGCGAAGGATTATCCAGCGGTGACATACTATGAGTCCTTTTCAAATCTCCGTAAGCAACTTGTGATTCTACAAGCTTATCTTTTAACTCCTCAAGGGAGTATCCTTTAACTTCTGATTGTTTCATAACTCAAATCTATTCTTGATAATCGCGAGCGACTATGAATTTAGTTTTAACTGGTAATTTCTGAGCAGCAAGCCTTAAAGCTTCCTGAGCAACTGCCTGAGGTACACCAGAGATTTCAAAAAGAACTCTTCCTGGTTTAACTACTGCAGCCCAATACTCAACATTACCCTTACCTTTACCCATACGTACCTCAAGAGGCTTTTTCGTAATAGGTTTATCTGGAAATATTTTTATCCATAAAGAACCTTCCCTTTTCATAAATCTAGTCGCCGCGATACGCGCCGCCTCAATTTGTCGAGAGTTAATGAAATTTGCATCTAAAGATTTAATTCCAAATGTCCCATAGGCTAGTTGGTTACCGCGTCCTGAATCACCTTTCATGCGACCCTTCTGCTGTTTTCTAAACTTTGTTTTTCTAGGTTGTAACATTTCTAGCTATTATTATTTTCTACGACGACGGTTGCCTCCACGATTGTTTGCACCACCACCTTTATTACCTTGTTGTTTCTTTGCTAAGCCGGCTAAAGGAGATAAATCTCTTTTGCCATAAACCTCGCCCTTCATGATCCATACTTTAACTCCAATCCTTCCATACGTTGTATGAGATTCTACCAAAGCATAATCTATGTCCGCGCGAAAAGTAGAAAGAGGAATACGACCATCTTTATAAGATTCAGAACGAGCCATTTCAGCTCCATTCAGTCTACCTGAAATCTGAACTTTAATACCTTCAGAATTCATTCTCATCGCCGCTGCAATTGCCATCTTTATAGCACGTCTGTACGAAATTCTATTTTCGATTTGTCTAGCAATACTAGAACCAACTAAATGTGCATCTAACTCAGGTCTTTTAATTTCATGAATATTGATCTGTACATCCTTACCAGATATCTTTTTCAACTCTTCCTTTAAACGATCAACCTCAGTACCACCCTTACCGATAATAATACCAGGTCTAGCAGTAGTAATAGTAACTGTAACTAACTTTAAAGTACGTTCAATAATGATACGTGAAACACTAGCCTTAGATAAACGAGCATGAATATACTTACGTATTTTATCATCCTCAGCAAGTTTATCGCCATAATCATTCCCACCATACCAATTAGATTCCCATCCTCTGATGATACCTAAACGATTTCCTATTGGATTTGTCTTCTGTCCCATACCTTTATTAGTTAACCTCTAAATTATTAGTTTGACCTAACACAAGAGTAACGTGGTTTGATCTTTTTCTTATTCTATGTGCTCTACCTTGAGGCGCAGGACGCAATCTTTTTAACATAGCACCACCATCAACTCTAATCTCCTTAATAAAGAGTCCAGCTTCAGCTACATCAGCATCCTCATTCTTAGCTTGCCAATTAGCAACAGCACTAAGAACTAATTTATCTAATCTTCTTGCCGCTTCTTTAGAAGAAAACTTAAGGATATTTAAAGCATCCTCAACTTTTTTACCTCTAATTATATCAGCAACCAATCTCATCTTTCTTGGAGATGTAGGACAGTTGTTTAATTTTGCAAACGCTATCTTACTTCTCTCTTCTTTTAGCTTTTCAGCCATTTGTCTTTTACGAACTCCCATAGCTTAGATTATTTTTTACCTTTGTTCTTAGCACCACCATGACCTCTATAAGATCTAGTAGGTGAAAATTCACCAAGTTTATGTCCAACCATGTTCTCAGTAACATACACTGGTATGAACTGACGTCCGTTATGAACAGCAATTGTCTGACCAACAAAATCCGGCGTAATCATAGATGCACGAGACCAAGTTTTTATTACAGTTTTTTTACCAGACTCAACATTTTGAGCCACCTTAGATTCAAGTTTATGAAATACGTAAGGTCCTTTTTTAAGTGAACGAGCCATAATTTATTTCTTTCTACGTTCTATTATATATTGAGTACTAGCTTTATTCTTATCACGTGTACGATAACCTTTAGCAGGTATACCATTACGAGATCTTGGATGACCTCCTGAAGACTTACCTTCACCACCACCCATAGGGTGATCAACTGGATTCATCACAACCGGTCTAGTTCTAGGTCTTCTACCTAACCATCTAGATCTACCAGCCTTACCACCAACAACAAGTTGATGATCACTGTTAGAAACAGCACCAATAGTAGCTAAACATTCTTGTAAAATCAATCTAGTTTCACCAGAAGGCATTTTAACAGTTGCATACTTTCCATCTCTTGCCATTAACTGAGCAAAAGAACCAGCACTACGAGCTATAACAGCCCCTTGACCAGGACGCAACTCAATACAACTAATAATTGAACCTAAAGGCATTTGAGATAACTTCATAGCATTACCCACGTCAGGAGTTGCAGATTCACCAGAAACAATGTTCTGACCAACCTTCAAACCATTTTGTGCAATAACATAACG
Source organism: Nonlabens sp. (assembly GCF_039941875.1). Taxonomy (GTDB): domain Bacteria; phylum Bacteroidota; class Bacteroidia; order Flavobacteriales; family Flavobacteriaceae; genus Nonlabens. The sequence continues at coordinate 34,931 of NZ_JBDVDQ010000018.1, forward strand.
CTTCTCACCATCCTGATAATTAACCAAAGCTATGAAAGCAGTACGATTAGGATCATACTCTATCGACGCTACGGTTGCAGGAACGCCGTGACGATCTCTTTTGAAATCAATGATACGGTAGCGTCTCTTATGACCACCACCTATGTAACGCATAGTCATACGACCACTAGCATTACGACCACCTGAACGTTTTTTCGGAGCGAGTAAACTCTTCTCCGGCTTATCAGTCGTGATAGCGTCGTAGCCATTCACAACTCTAAATCGCTGTCCAGGAGTTACAGGTTTTAATTTTCTTACTGACATTATTGTCTTTTAATTATAGATTACTATAAAGATCAATGGTTTCACCATCTTTAAGTTGTACAAACGCTTTCTTACGAGCGCTAGTTTTACCAACTTGAATCCCTGATTTAGTATATTTAGTATTACGATCAATACGAGTGTTCATAGTTCTAACTTTAAGAACAGTAACACCATATGTCGCTTCAACCTCTTTCTTTATCTGTACTTTATTAGCTTTTGAAGACACCTCAAAACCATAACGATTTAGAAGCTCACTATCTCTAGTTGCCTTCTCAGTAATAATCGGTTTAATTAAAATGCTCATAGCTTATTTACTTAAATTTTCTTCAATTCCTTCTAACGAACCTTCCAAAAGAACAACATTAGTTGCATTTAAAATTTTGTAAGTACTTAATTCTGAGTTAAGTACAACATCAGAACCTTTTAAATTTCGCGAAGACAAATATACATTATTATTTGATTCCCCCAAGACAATTAGAGATTTTTTATTTTCAAGGCCTAGACCCTCTAAAACCTTAACAAAATCCTTCGTACTTGGAGCATCTAAATTGAAATTCTCAACAATAGAAAGCGAACCTTCAATCATCTTTTGACTTAGCGCACTTTTACGAGCCAATCTCTTCTGCCCTTTATTCAACTTAAATGAATAACTACGTGGTACAGGACCAAAAATACGACCACCACCTCTAAATACAGGAGATTTAATAGAACCAGCACGAGCTGTACCAGTTCCTTTTTGTTTTTTGATCTTACGTGTACTACCAGCAATCTCTGCACGCTGCTTAGCTTTGTGCGTTCCTTGACGTTGATTAGCAAGGTATTGCTTTACATCAAGATAAATAGCGTGTTCACTAGGCTCAATACCGAAAATCTCTTCAGATAATTCTACCTGACGTCCAGTTTCTTTTCCTTTAATATCTAATACTGCTACCTTCATTATTTCTGTACGATTACATAAGAATTTTTATGACCAGGTACACAACCCTTAACCACAAGCAGGTTCTTGTCAACAACAACCTTTAAAACTCTTAAATTTTGAACTTTTACTTTTTCATTCCCCATCTGTCCAGCCATACGCATTCCTTTGAATACTCGAGCAGGGTAAGATGCAGCTCCAATAGATCCTGGAGCTCTCAAACGGTTATGTTGACCATGTGTAGCTTGACCAACACCACCAAAACCGTGACGTTTAACAACACCTTGAAAACCTTTACCTTTAGAAGTTCCTGAAACATCAACAAATTCACCTTCAGAGAACATATCAACAGTAATTGAATCTCCTAATTTGTATTCCTCATCAAAACTTTTGAATTCAGCAACTTTTCTTTTGACAGCAGTTCCTGCTTTCTTAAAGTGCCCTTGAGCAGCTTTAGAAGCATTCTTGTCTGATTTGTCATCGAAACCTAATTGCAAAGCAGAGTATCCATCTACCTCCTCAGTTCTGACTTGGGTAACCACGCAAGGACCTAATTCTATGACCGTACAAGGCATATTCTTGCCGTTCTCATCATAAATACTAGTCATTCCGACTTTTTTTCCTATTAACCCAGACATATTTATATTAATTAATAATTGTTATATATAATTTTAAAAAGAGTTCCGCCTAATAATAGGCGGAACCAAATTTTGATTTAATAAATTAAAGTAATTACACTTTAATTTCAACTTCAACACCACTAGGAAGTTCAAGTTTCATAAGAGCATCAATAGTCTTAGAAGAAGAACTATAAATATCTAATAATCTCTTATATGAACTAAGTTGAAATTGTTCACGCGATTTTTTATTAACGTGAGGAGATCTTAACACGGTAAAAATCTTCTTGTGCGTAGGAAGTGGAATAGGTCCAGTTACAACAGCACCAGTACTTTTTACAGTTTTAACGATTTTTTCAGCAGATTTATCTACCAGATTATAATCGTATGATTTGAGTTTAATTCTGATTTTTTGACTCATCGTTTGAAATATTAATTGTTACCTTTTGTTGCTGCGATTACTTCTTCACTAATATTAGAAGGCGTCTCAGCATAATGAGAGAATTCCATTGTAGACGTTGCTCGACCTGAAGAAAGAGTACGTAACGTAGTTACATATCCAAACATTTCAGAAAGAGGAACATCAGCCTTTACAACTTTTGCACCATTACGGTCACCCATATCATTCACTTGACCACGACGACGGTTAAGGTCACCAACTATATCACCCATATTTTCTTCAGGTGTGATAACTTCAAGTTTCATCATAGGTTCTAATATAACAGCACCTGCAGATTTAGCAGAGGCTTTATAACCCATTCTAGCCGCCAATTCAAAAGAAAGAGCATCAGAATCTACAGGGTGAAAAGATCCATCTGTAAGAGTAACCTTCATACTATCCATTTCAAACCCAGCAAGAGGACCTGCTTTCATAGCTTCACGGAAACCTTTTTCAATTGCAGGGATAAATTCCTTAGGAACATTACCACCTTTAATCTTATTTACAAACTGAAGACCTTCTTCTACCTTACCTTCTTCATTTTCTTCGGCAGGTTCAATAGTAAAGACAATATCTCCAAATTTACCACGACCACCAGACTGCTTTTTATAAGTCTCTCTGTGATCTGCAGATCTTGTAATAGCTTCCTTGTACTCCACTTGAGGAGCACCTTGATTAAGCTCTACTTTAAATTCACGACGCATACGGTCTACTATAATATCAAGGTGAAGCTCACCCATACCAGATATAATAGTTTGACCAGAAGCCTCATCAGTTCTAACTTGGAATGTAGGATCTTCCTCAGCTAATTTCGCCAAAGCCATACCCATTTTATCAACATCAGCCTTAGTTTTAGGCTCCACAGCAATACCAATTACTGGATCCGGAAAGTCCATAGACTCTAGAACAATAGGATGTTTTTCATCAGACATAGTATCACCAGTCTTGATATCCTTAAAGCCTACCGCTGCACCAATATCACCAGCTTCTATATAATCAATAGCATTCTGCTTATTAGAATGCATTTGATAAATACGTGAAATACGTTCTTTTTTACCAGAACGGTTATTTAAAATATAAGAACCAGCATCTAGACGACCTGAATAAGCACGGAAGAATGCAAGACGACCTACGAAAGGATCCGTTGCAATTTTAAATGCCAAAGCAGCAAAAGGCTCCTTTACACTTGGCTTACGTAATTCTTGTTCTTCAGTATCAGGATTTGTACCAACGATACCTTCCTTATCTGTAGGAGAAGGTAAGTAACGACATACTGCATCTAATAAAAACTGAACACCTTTATTTTTAAATGCAGAACCACAAATCATAGGAATGATAGACATATCCATTACAGCAGCACGAAGCGCAGCATGCACTTCATCTTCTGATATAGAATCCTCATCTTCCATAAACTTCTCAAGAAGGTTTTCATCATAAGCTGCAACCTCTTCAATTAACAACCCACGATACTTTCTAGCCTCCTCTTTCATATCCTCAGGGATATCAACTACATCAAAAGTAGAACCTTGTGTAGCATCATGCCATACAATAGCACGGTTCTTTACAAGATCTACAACACCTTTGAATTCATCTTCGTCACCAATATTTAAAACAATCGGCACCGCATTAGATTTCAACATGTCTTTAACTTGTTGACAAACAGCTAAAAAATTAGATCCTTGACGATCCATTTTATTTACAAAACCAATACGTGGCACTTTGTAATTATCTGCTAATCTCCAGTTAGTTTCAGACTGTGGCTCAACACCATCTACAGCACTAAACAAGAAAACCAAACCATCTAATACACGCAATGATCTATTAACCTCTACAGTAAAATCAACGTGACCAGGTGTGTCAATAATATTAAAGTGATAATCCTTTGTATCAGGAGTAGTTTGAGCATTTTCTAATGGAAACTTCCATGTACAAGTAGTAGCAGCAGATGTAATGGTAATACCACGCTCTTGCTCCTGCTCCATCCAGTCCATAGTAGCAGCACCATCATGAACCTCACCTATCTTATGAGAAACCCCTGTATAATAAAGGATACGCTCAGTAGTAGTTGTCTTTCCTGCATCAATATGAGCAGCAATACCTATGTTTCTAGTAAATTTTAAATCTCTTGACATTTCTTAGAATCTAAAGTGTGAGAATGCTTTATTTGCTTCAGCCATCTTGTGAGTATCCACCTTTTTCTTGACAGCAGCACCTTCTTCCTTGGCCGCAGCAAGGATTTCAGAAGCTAATCTTACAGAAAAAGATTTTTCGTTACGCTTACGAGAGTAACTAATCAACCACTTCATTGCTGTAGATATCTTTCTATCTGGTCTGATTTGCATTGGAATTTGAAACGTAGCACCACCTACACGGCGTGAACGCACTTCAACGTGAGGCATAACGTTAGATAACGCATCTTTCCACACTTCCAAAGAAGTTTTTTCTTCATCTTGATTTTTCTCTTCTACAATATCCATTGCATCATAGAAAAGTTTAAACGCTGTTGACTTCTTTCCGTGTAACATCATCATGTTAACGAAACGTGTCACTAGCTGGTCGTTAAAACGTGGATCCGGAAGGATAGGACGTTTCTTGGCCTGTCTTTTTCTCATTTCTTCTTGTTGAAATTGTTAATTAAAAAACCCTAACAGAGTATTGCTAGAATCTTTAAAAATTGGTTTACTTCTTCGGGCGTTTTGCTCCGTACTTAGATCTACGTTGTGTACGGTCTGCAACACCAGCGGTGTCCAGTGCCCCACGCACGATATGATATCTAACTCCTGGCAAATCTTTTACCCTTCCACCTCTAACCAATACTATCGAGTGCTCTTGTAGATTATGTCCTTCTCCTGGGATGTAAGCATTTACTTCCTTACCGTTAGTAAGTCTAACCCTTGCAACCTTTCTCATTGCTGAGTTAGGCTTCTTAGGTGTAGTTGTGTAAACACGTGTACATACTCCACGACGTTGAGGACAAGAATCTAAAGCAGCCGATTTACTCTTCTTGGTTATTTTGGCTCTTCCTTTACGTACTAATTGTGAAATCGTTGGCATATTGTTTTACGCTAATAAATTAATTCCCTTTTTTAAGAGTCGGCAAAGGTAGGAATAAAAAAACGTTATTCAAACCTCAGTTTCAAATATTTAGAATATCTTTTCAAAATACATAAGAAACAAGAAAAAACAACCGTTTACAAAATGATAAAAAACAATAGATCTTAATGAAAATTAAATCATTCATAGTCCTTATTATATATATACTATCCTCCATTTCTTTATTCTCACAAAATAAAGAAGTCATACTACAGTATAAAAACAACACTACAACAAAAATAGACTCTACAAGAGTTATAAAAATAAACAACTCCTCTACTCCTCTTAAAGTAACCGATAGCATAAAGTCTAAGCTGAAAAATCAAGGGTATTTAAACCTCTTAATTTCAAGACCTAAAAAAATAACAAATAATAACTCCGAAGTAAATATTATATTAAATCAGAAATACACCTATATAAAATACATTCTTCAAATTAGAAACAAACAAGATAGTTTGATTATGAATTCGCTTTCGCGAAAGCGAAAAAACACAATAACCATTAAGGATCAAAAGAAATTTATTAACAACTACAATAAGCAATTAAAAGAAATAGGCTACCCTTTTAACGAAGTAAAATTCTCGAATATAAACCTAAACGACAGCGATACTATAACAGCCAATTTGAATTTCAAGATTATTAAAAAGCGATATATCGACAACATCATTCTAAAAGGGTACACTAATTTCCCGATAACAGCAATAAGCACATCCAGTAACAAAAGAAAAACCTATAATGAACAAACCATTAAAGAAATCGATGAAATCATAAATAACACACCCTTTGCTAAACAGACCAAAAAAACTGAAGTGTTGTTTAAAAAAGATTCTACTAACGTTTTTCTCTATTTAGAAAAAATAAAAACCAACACTGCGGAAGGGCTATTAGGTTTTAACAACAGCACTGACGGAAAACTTGAGCTTAACGGTTATATCGATCTTAAATTACAAAACAATCTGAATCGAGCTGAGACATTTATATTACAATACAGAAACGATAACGGAGATCAGACCAATCTACAAACAAGCATAAACCTGCCATATGTCTGGAAAACCCCAATAGGCATAACTACCGAATTAAATATACAAAGAAGAGACAGCACATATCAAAGTACATCTTTCAGTACAGGATTATTTTACAAACCGAACTGGACAAGCAGTATAGGAATAAACTACAAGGCAACAACATCAAACGCAACTGAAAGCGATATCAATTTAGAGAACTACCAAAAAAATGGATTTGAAATAGTATCTAGTTATCAAAATCAGTCGAACGATCCATTAATGCCAGAAAACTTTAAAGTTTCAGGAAACATTGGACTTTTTAAAAGAACTGGATTAGAAAATATTGAAAAACAAATAAATTTTAACGCAACCTTTTTAAAATTATGGCATCTATCTAATAGAAGTAAATTTATAAGTATGATTACCGGCTATTATTTAAAATCAAATGGCATTCAATTTAATGAACTTTATCAGTTTGGAGGATCAGGAAGCATTAGAGGTTTTAATCAAAATAGCATCGACAGCTCTTTCTATACAACGCTCGCTACAGAGTATAGATACCGTTTAAACGATCAAATATACCTTCACACCATTCTAGATATAGGGGTATTTGAGAATTTTAACAGTAAAAACCTTGATAAGCTATATGGTTTTGGAGGTGGAATTGCAATTTTAACACAAGCTGGAATATTAAACTTAAGCATAGCAAACGGTCGATTTGAAGACGCTAAAGTGGACTTATCCAGCACAATAGCCCATATAAACTTGAAAATCTCCTTCTAACATGTTAGCTTAATGTTAATGAGATCTTAAGAAATAGTATAAATAGAACACTTAAAAGTTGTTTTATTAACTTCTTTTTTTGATTTTTGGAGCTGGCTAATTCAAATAAATCTAAACATGAAAACAAAATTAAATGGAATTTTGACGCTTTTACTAGCGTTAGTTGTGCAAGTAGCTTTTGCACAGCAAACTGTTACCGGTAAGGTAACTGATGCCGATGGCGGTCTATTAGGAGCAGTTGTATCCGTAAAAGGAGGAAGTGCTAACGCAACTACTGACTTTGATGGAAACTACTCGATCCAAGCTGGACCAGAGGACACTTTAGTTTTCACCTACTCAGGTTACGATACAGTTTCCATACTAGTAGGTAATCAAACAGTTATCAATACAGCTATGAAAGCCGGATTAGATACTGTAGTTATTCAAGCTTACCGTACTACTACAAAAGCAACTAGTAATGTTGCGAGTACTACAGTAACTGGTGAAGACACTAAAGACAGACCTAACGCCTCTATAATACAGAGATTGCAAGGTCAAATCCCTGGTTTAAATGTACAAACAGGATCTGGACAACCTGGTTCAAACTCTACAATTCAACTACGTGGACCAAGTTCAATACTTGGAAATACTGAGCCACTTATCTTAGTAGATGGTGTGCCAGTAGATGAAGATGTATTTAGATCTTTTAACCCTAATGATATCGAGAGTACAACAGTACTTAAAGATGCTGCAGGTACTGCTATTTATGGTAATCGTGGTGCAAATGGTGTAATTATCTTAACAACTAAATCAGGAGGATTCAACTCTCCTTTAAAAGTTAGCTATACAGGTACTACTTCTTTTTCAGAATTAATCGATAACGATTATGATCTTTATGATGCTAAGGGATACCTGAGACTAGAACAAAGCCAAAATGCTGGTTTAGGAGCAACTCTTACAGATGCTGAAATTGAAGCTTTTGGAGTAAATACTGACTGGCAAGATGTTTTCTATCAAACTGGTGTTTCTCAATCTCATAACTTATCATTATCATCGGGAAGTAAAAATGCTTCTCAGTTTACCTCTATAAACTATACTGATCAAGAAGGTACTATACTTAATAGTTCATTGAAGAGATTTAGTTTGAGAAATAACATTACTGGTAAGTCTGAAAATGGAAGATTTAGATATGGTACTAATGTGTACATGGGTTATTCAAAGAATGCTTCTCAAACTGAACCTGACAATGATAGAAGTAATTTCATTTACTTCAACTCTTTATTCGGAGCTAATAATGCATTACCGTATTTAGATCCAGCAACTTATGATCCAAACATTTATATACCTTATTTCCAAGGACTAGCTAACTTCCCATTTGTTTTAATTGATAATACCACTCAAAACAGAAATACCGAAGATGAGTTGAAGATGATTATCGGAGCTAATGCTGAATATGACATTAATGACGAATTTACTTTAAGATACCGTATAGGTGTAGATTATCAAAGCGTAGTGGGATTAAGAGCTAATCCACCAACGTCAGCATTATCTAGAATTAGAGGAGGAGCTAACTTAGAAGGAGATCAATCCGAAACTTACCTAAGAGATTTCCGATTTAACTCTAACCTAAATTTAGGATGGAAGAAGAAATTTGGTCAAGGAGAAGAATCTGAGAAAAAACATACTGTAATTGCAAACGCTTATCTTGAATATGTAAAAGGGCATTTAAAGCAATTTGGTTATAACCAAAATGGTTTAGACCCAAGAACATTTGCATTCGGTGATGGTAGTGGTTATTTAACTGATGGTACTGCTAATGACATCTATGTACCAACAGTATTTGCTGGAAAAAACACAGCAGGTCTATTCTCATACTTTGGTGAAGTAGATTACGATTATGATGAAAAATATGGTTTCACTGCAACTTTAAGAAGAGATGCTTCTTACAGATTTACAGGAGACAATAAGTATGGTACATTCTATTCTGTAGCAGGACGTTGGAATTTACATAAAGAAGATTTCTTAAAAGATTCTGAAGTAATTAATGTATTAAAACTAAGAGCATCCTATGGTGTAACTGGTAACGATAGATTAGGTGGTGGTTATTATGCAGCAGCAAGTAACACAAGACAACTTTTCGCAACATTTACAGGTTATAATGATACACAAACTTTCGTAAGAGGTGGAACTATTGCTAACCCAGATCTTAAATGGGAAACCGTTTCTACTTTGAATTTAGGTGTAGAATTTCAAATGTTTGACAACAAGTTAAGAGGTACTCTTGATGTTTACGACAGAAACACAGAAGATTTATTCTTTAGTCAATTTATTTCAGGAATCAATGGTGCTTATTCTACAACTGCTAACTTAGGTGACATGTACAATCGTGGTGTTGAACTAGGCTTAAGTTATGATTTAGTACAGAGAGTTGAAGATGATGATTTTTACGCTACTGTATTTGGTAATTTAGCATACAACAAAAATGAAGTTACTTTTGTAGACCTACCAGATGGTAGACAAGATAACAGTGCTTCAGGAACCGTTGTTGAAGTTGGACATCAGCTAAATGAATATTTCGTTGTGCCTTATCGTGGTGTTAATCCTGCAAATGGTAACCTATTGTTTGAAGACATTAATGGTAACTTAACTGAGAACATTACTAGTGAGGATAGAAGACACACTGGTAAAGATTCAAATCCTGATTTCCAGGGTGGTTTTGGAGCAAATGTTGGTTATAAGAACTTTTTCTTAGAAACGCAATTTAGTTTCATGACTGGTATTTCTAGATTTGACACTAACCTAGATGCATATTTTGATCCGACAAACATCGGAACTTACCAAGTAACTTCTGCATTTGACAGAGCATGGACTCCAACAAATAGAGTTACAGATGTACCTGCAATTGCAGCTACGAACTTAACTGCAAATGGTATTAACACAGATCGTTTCTTAACTGACTCTGATTTTTTAAGATTACGTTTTGTACAGATTGGTTATAATTTCCCTACAGAATTAACAAATGAAATTTTCCTAACTTCAGGAAGAATTTATGTTAATGCTGAGAACTTATTAACTTTCTCTAAATGGAATGGAAGTGACCCAGAACGTCCTTCTAATGTATCAGGAAATAACTTTCCTACACCAAGAACTATTAGTGTTGGTATCGATTTAAACTTCTAAAAAAAAAAACAATGAAAAAAATAATAGTATTATTAGCTGCTGTAGCCATCACATTTTCTTGTGAGGATGCTACAGATATAATTCAACCAGGAGAGTTAGGTGCAGCAAATGCATTTGCTACAGTTGACGATTTAAAAATAGGAACATTAGGTGTATATTCCGCAGGGAATACATCTGGTGAAATAGACTTTACATCACAATTTACAGATGAAATCGCTGTAGGTTTAGTAGGTGGACAAGGTTCTTCACTACATGGTTATGCATTAAACCCTTCTACTGGCTTTGCAAGTAGTATCTGGGTTAATAATTACAGCCTTATCTTAAGAGCTAACGTATTGCTAGCAGCAGCAGAGGGTATTACTCCTGACGCTACTGACGCAGCAGAACAAGCAGTATATGATGAGAGTGTTGCAGAAGCATTAACCTTAAGAGCTTATGGACATAGTAGACTACTTAGTTTCTATGCTGAAGATTTAGCAGATGATTCATCTTTAGGTGTAATTGCTGTTGATTTTGTACCGAATCCAACTGATAAATTTGGTAGAAATACAGTAGGAGAAGTTATGCAATTGATAAATGATGATTTAGATAGAGCTGAAGCTTTGTTTACATCGGCAGGAACTATTTCTTCTCAAACATTTATTGACGCCAGATTTGTAAGAGCATTACGTGCTAGAATGGCTTTATATAATAAAGACTATCCTGCTGCTGCTGCTGCTGCAAACTCTGTATTAGCTAGCTACACTTTACCAACAACAGCTGACGAAGCTGCTTTCCGTGATGTATGGACTGACACACCAGGTGCTGGTAATAATGAAGTTATATTTAAATTTGAAACTACATTAAACACTGGACCAAGATTAGGCCAGATATACAACACTAACGAAAGTGATTTTGATGGAGCTGTAAACTATGAAATGAGTAGAAATTTATTTGATGTTTTAGATGCAAACGCTACAGCATTTGGAGATATCAGAAGAGAAGTTTATTTAGATGCAACTTCAGTAGTTTCTCCAGATTATGCTGCCGAAGCTAATCCAAGAACTGCAGATGTATTAATTGTTGATAAATACCCTGGTGACCCTACATTAACAGGTTTAGTTGCTGGTTATACTAATGACACCAAAGCTATGAGAGTAGTTGAGATGCATTTTATTCTTGCTGAAGAAGCTGCTAGTAGAAGTGATTTCACAACTGCTGCACAACAAATAAAAATCATCAGAGATGCACGTTACACAACACCTGCTCCTGCTCCTGTATACGCTAGTCAAACCGAAGCATTTAGTGATATCTTAGCTGAAAGAAAAATTGAGTTTTTTGCTGAAGGTCATAGATATATTGATGTAAAAAGAATCGGTGATTTAGCAGGTGAAGGTTATGACAGAAATGAAATAGACTGTACACTTTATCCATCTGCAGAATGTGATTTAAGCTTTAATGACTTTAGAGTTCAAGCTCTTCCTATTCCACAGGATGAAACTAGAACTAATACTGTTATCGCTGCACAACAGAATAATGGTTACTAATATCTAAAATTTAAAAAAATGAAAAATTATATAAAATTTATTGGAGTTTGTATGATAGCATTACTTGCTTCATGTGATGATGATGCTGTTGTATTTGACAATGTAAACGGAGATACAGCTGTTTCATTCAAACAAACTAATTTTGAAACATCAGTACCCCAAGCTGGTGTAACAGTAACTGTACCTGTAGAAATAACAACTATTTCTACAGAAAACAGAACTTATAACGTTTCTTTATTAGAAGCTGATGACACTGCCGCTATTACTTTAGGATCTGTTGTTATCCCTGCTGATTCTTATGAAGGCGCCTTGGACATAAGCATAGATTTTGCTGCTATTGGTGGTAATGATGGTGAATTAAGAGAAGCATCTATACAGCTAACACCTTCTGAAGGTGCTACTGCTTATGCTGATATTGTAAACCTAACTTACTTCCGTGAAATAGTATGTAACGATGCTACACTTACTATCAATACAGATAGTTTTGCTTCGGAAACTGGATTTCAAATAATAGATGATGCCGGTGTGGTTGTTTATGAATTAGCTACTGGATCTTTAGCTAATAGTGTACAAACATTTACAACTGATATCTTCTTAGCTGACGGATGTTACACAGCTGTAATTACAGATTCATTTGGAGATGGTCAAGTTGATGGAACTAATCCTGATGGTAACTTCACACTTACCTGTTCAATTATCACTTTTGCTTCAGGTGGTGGTTCTTTCGGCGCAAGTCAATCAGTACCTTTCTGTGTAAATCAGTAATTATTGATACACATTATAAATTTAGAAACCCAAGCTTAGGCTTGGGTTTTTTTATACCATAAACTCAAATAATTACTACTACCTTTGCAGCATGGAAAAGACTACATACATTTACGGAATAAGAGCTATTATAGAAGCTATAGAGAGTGGTAAAGAAATCTCTAAACTATACCTTCTTAAAGAGGCAGACGGCGTTCTAATGCATCAGCTTCAAAATACTGCACGTAAAAACAATATAGCAGTTTCTTATGTACCTAGCGAGAAATTAGAACACATTGCAAAAGGTGGAAACCACCAAGGTGCAGCCGCAAGTATATCACCTGTTAACTTTCATGATCTAGAAACCTTATTAGAAGGAACAGATATGGAGAGCAAACCATTGTTCTTATTATTAGATGGAGTGACCGATGTTAGAAATTTTGGTGCCATTATACGCACAGCAGAATGTACCGGAGTAAAAGCCATTATAGTATCTGAAAAAGGAAGTGCTCCTGTAAATGCAGCTACTGTAAAAACAAGCGCAGGAGCTGTATTTAACATGCCTATTTGTAAAGTGAATCACATTAAAGACGCTGTATTTTTATTACAAGCATACGGTGTGAAAACTGCTGGGGCCAATGAGAAAACTACAAATTTAATATATGATGTAGATCTCAACATACCACTAGCAATAATTATGGGTAGTGAAGACAGAGGTATTAACCCATCTACTTTAAAGATTCTAGATCACGTGGTAAAATTACCTATGCAAGGAGACATTGCATCGTTAAACGTGTCTGTAGCATGTGGAGCAATGTTATATGAAGTAGTAAGACAAAAGCTATAAGCTTATACTTCTACTCTTCTTCATCAGAGAATTCAATGAAGTTTCCGTTTTCATCAAAATGACGCATAAACAGATCTTCATCTTCATTATAATGTTCTAACTCCCACAAATACTTTTTCTTTTGTGGGAGTTTATTTTTAGTAAAAATTGCTAATACTATTCCAGAAATGGCACCACTCAAGTGTCCTTCCCAAGATATACCTTCTTCTATAGGAAAAACATACCAAACCATGCTACCATAGAAAAAAGCAACTAAAAAACTTAATGATAATAGTTTGTAATGACCAGTAAACAATCCCTTGAAAAACAAGAAAGCTGTTAACATATACACCACTCCGCTTGCTCCTATATGATACGATGGCCTACCTATTAACCAAGTAAGACCACCTGTTAACAACAGCCCGGTGATTAGAACAAATAAGCTAATTCTTCTATAAAAAAAGGAAAGCGCTGTTAATAGTATCAAGCTAGGCAATGAATTACTCCATAAATGTTTAAGACCTGAATGAATAAAAGGACCAAAAACGACACCTTGTAAACCAGATATTTTTTGTGGTAGTATCCCATGCCTATTGAATCTTAGATGAAATCTCACTTCTAGCCAATACACGCCCCACATGATAAGCACAAAAAGCAAAGCAGGCACTACGGTTACTATATCAAATTTAAAATAATCAGAATCTTTCATTACAAAACAGTTATCAATATGGAAGCCAAACGTATATCTACCAAGAATGTCATGACATAAACGACAAAACTATTGTTAATCAAATTGTATCCGTAAGGTAGAAACTTTAATTTTGCACCATGCAAAACACACCTCTAGCAGAACGTATACGTCCGTCTAATCTTGATCAATACCTAAGCCAGCAACATCTAGTAGGTGATAAGGGAACTTTAAGACAACATATTCTTAACGGCACCACACCATCTCTGATTCTATGGGGTCCTCCAGGCACAGGTAAAACTACACTTGCACAAATTATTGCAGCAGAAAGTAAACGTCCATTTTATATACTTAGCGCCATTAATAGCGGTGTAAAAGATATTAGGGATGTAATTGAAAAAGCAAAGAACTCAGGAGGACTTTTTACTACTAAAAATCCGATTTTATTTATAGACGAGATACATCGTTTCAGTAAGTCACAGCAGGATTCACTATTAGGAGCTGTTGAAAAGGGATGGGTTACACTGATAGGCGCCACCACAGAAAACCCTAGTTTTGAAGTCATACCAGCACTTTTATCTCGCTGTCAGGTTTATGTTTTAGACGCTTTCGCGAAAGCGGATCTAGAAAATCTACTAAACAGAGCCATAGAGATCGATGAAGTATTATCTAAAAAACATATAGAAATAGCAGAAACAGATGCATTAATAAGAATAAGCGGTGGTGATGCAAGAAAATTACTCAACGTTTTTGAATTAGTAGTAAATGCCCAAACTGCAGAAAAAATTATAATCACCAATAAAATGGTGTTATCACAAGTACAAGCAAACCCTGCTAGGTATGATAAAACTGGTGAGCAGCATTATGATATTATAAGTGCATTTATAAAGTCTATAAGAGGTAGTGACCCTAATGCAGCAGTGTATTGGTTAGCAAGAATGATAGAAGGTGGAGAAGATTTAAAATTTATAGCACGTAGAATGCTTATTCTATCTTCTGAAGATATCGGTAACGCAAATCCTACTGCATTAATTATGGCTAATAATACGTTCCAAGCAGTATCAACCATAGGATATCCAGAATCTCGCATTATTTTGAGCCAGTGTGCAGTTTATCTAGCCACTTCGCTAAAGAGTAACTCTAGCTATATGGCTATAGGGAACGCTCAACGTGCCGTAAAAGAAACTGGCGACTTATCTGTTCCATTAGGACTAAGAAACGCTCCTACAAAGCTTATGAAAGAATTAGGCTATGGTGAAGAGTATAAATATGCACATGACCATCCAGGTAATTTTGCTCATTATGATTTTCTACCTACAGAGATAAGTAAAACAAAATTCTACGAGCCTGGTAATAACCCTAGAGAACAATCGCAAAGGGACTTTTTACAGAAACGATGGAAAAATCATTATGATTATGATAATAAAGGATAAATATCCTTAAGGCGATGTACTACTACCTCTCCTTCTTCTATTTCTTCATTAGTGACATGAAACCATATGGTCGGTAAGCCTATATTCTGAGCTCCTTTTATATCTGCTTCTAGACTGTCTCCTATCATGATGCTATTTTCTATCGTGGCACCTGCCATTTCTAGTGCTTTGTAAAAGATTTGTGGTGCTGGTTTTTTCACACCTGCAGTCTCACCTGTAAGAACTACCTGAAAGTATTTTGACAATCCAGAATTCTTCACTTTATTTTGCTGTACACCATTAAATCCGTTAGTAATTAAGTGTAATTGATACTTATCATACAACGCGTCTAAAAGCTCTATACAACCATCAAATAAATGATTATGATTGGGCAGGTATTTGATATACAAATCTGCAAAGAGATGTATTTGCGCGTCTGTTAATGGAAAATCACATGCATCAAAAGCAGTTTTAAGTCGTTGAAAACGCAAATCTTCTTTAGTGATTTTGTTTTCTCTAAACATGCGCCAAAATTGCAGATTAAGTGGTTCATATATACTTATGAATTTGTCTAAATCTAAATCAACCTGATGCTCCTCAAAAATTTGCTGGTAGGTTAATTTACTGTTCAGATCAAAATCCCATAATGTATGGTCCAAATCAAAAAAAATGTGTTCTATTTTATTAAACTTCATTATCGTATATATATTCTAACGTGGTAGTCGCATGACTTTTTAATCCTTTCTCAAATTGTGCATAATTAAACATTACAATAAAATGTCCTGACACCTCTTCTACCCTTCTTTTTAATTGTTGTACGACTTGTTTTTGCCCATTAAGCATATTGCTAGATATACTTTTGTAATGCAAAGCATATGGATATATTAAAAGAGGAGTTTGAACTTCATAATCTAAGTCATAGAAATAGAAAGGATGACTCGTACTAGCTCTAAAACCAGGCATGGATTCATAACCCATACTGTAATCTTCTAGTTTTTCTAAATCTACTAACCGCTTATAATGACCAGGTGTTGCTATTTTAGAATAAGCTGCCATTGTTTTATGTAAAGATCTATTAGATATTTCTTCAAACTTTCTACCCTGATTTAAAACCTCATTGTCACTACAATAGAAAGAAAAACGCAAACCTATATCTAGATAATCGCCTATTTGCTTTATGGCCTCACGATATTTTCTAGAGGTATAATTGATACCGTTATCTACACGATTATAACTTCCTAAATGAAAAAAGAAAATCATATTTTGTGCAGCATTAGTAGATTTCTTACCGAATTTCCATTTCTTTCTTATGGTTGTGATTAACTCTTCATAGTTTTTAAAAGGATCTACCCTTAACCCAAGTAACACTACTATTTGTTTAAAAAAAGGTCTGATTTTTAATCTCCTCAAATGATTATAAAGCATCATTGAATTATCCAAAGCTCCTCTACCTCTATATTTAAAAAAAGAGGATACCTCAATAGCGACAGTTGTTTTAAGCTTCTGTTTTCTGGTTAATGAGACCTCAAAATTTCTATTCAAGATGTCTAGAAGTTTTCTAACCCATAAATCTACCACTGGTAATAAAATAAAACTACCTTGAACAGCTACACTCTCCTTAGCGCTATACCTACCCAAATCATCTTTAACTTGTGGCAAATACTCTTCATATCGAGTAATTAAATAAAAAGCGGCAGAAAATATATCAAAAGGAATATCACTTCTATCTGGTGCTTTAAAAAAAATAGGTAATTCATCCCATTTATGAAAATCTATCTCATGATAATCTATTCCAGTTTCATCTAGCAAGCCCTGAGACCATATAAAAAGCTCATCTCCTAGAGGCTTAACTCCATAACTTAACTTTACACCAGAGTGACTTACAAATTCACTTACATCTGATGTAAGTTTATATTCTTGCATCATCATTCTACGGAAAATATGCTTGAAAATATATTCCTTTCTAGGTGTTATATGAGAACAGTAAACTAATATCATTACATCAGGCCTTCGTCTGCAAAGCTATAAAAGCCTTGTTGTGTTATAATTATATGATCTAGAACTTTAATATCTAATAATTTACCTGCTTCTACCAGTTTCATAGTAAGAGCTTTATCCTGATGGCTAGGTTTTAAATTCCCACTAGGATGATTATGAGATAATACCATAGCCACTGCACCTGCTTCTATCGCTTTTTTAAATACTAATCTAGTATCTACTAGCGTACCAGTTATGCCACCTATACTTATATTTTTTTTCTCCAAAACTTTATGACTATTGTCTAACAATAAGACCCAGAATTCTTCGTGAGGCAATTCTCCTAGAATAGGCTGCATAATTTTAAAAGCATCATTACTAGATTTAATCTTAGGTAACGTTATAGGCATTTCCATTGCGCGACGTTTTCCTAACTCCATTGCTGCTGCGATGGTAATAGCCTTAGCCTCTCCTATCCCCTTATATTTCATAAGTTCCTTAAGGCTTTTTTTACCTAATATATCTAATGAATTTTGAGCGTCATTAACTATTATACGACTTAATTCTACAGCACTCATTTTACGTGTACCGCTACCTATTAAAATAGCGATTAACTCTGCCTCAGAAAGTGATGAACTACCTTTATGTAACAATTTTTCTCGAGGCCTATCATTGAGCGACCAGTCTTTAATAGAAAAATGAGCTTTTTCTTCTTCCATGAACGAAAGATAGAACTTATCTCACAAAAACCGGCTCGTTTTCTTTAACGGTTTCTTGTTCAGAGTATTTATAATCATCCATCGCAAATGCCTGAATCCCTTTTAAAGAGTCGATTTTATTCTCTACCAGATATCTCGCCATGGTACCTCTCGCTCTTTTTGCAAAGAAAGAAATGATTTTCAACTTACCGTTTTTAAAATCCTTAAAAACAGGAGAGATCAACGTACCATGCTGTTGTTTTTTATCTATAGCCTTAAAATATTCATTACTAGCTAGATTAACTAATAACTCACCTTCTTTCATTTCTTTATTTAAAGCTGGAGTAATTTTATCTTTCCAGTATTCATAAAGGTTTTTATTGCTTTCTATAGGTAAAGAAGTTCCCATTTCTAATCGATAAGGTTGCAATAAATCTAACGGTCTTAAGTAACCGTACATTCCAGATAATATACGAATGTTATCTTGCGCATAATCTAAATGCTTAGAATCTAGATCATAAGCGTTAAAACCAGTATAAACATCTCCTGAAAACGCATAAATCGCTGGGCGTGCATTTTCTGTATTAAATTCTGACTCAAAACTTTTATAGCGTTGGTAATTAAGATCTGCTAGCTTATCAGAAATATGCATTAATTCACCTACCTCGCCTTTACTCATGCGTTCTAACTTTGCATTTATCTTTATGGCGTCTTCTACAAATAAAGGCTGTGTAGCTCTATTAGTAGGCAAGTCGGTTTTGTAATCAAGTGATTTTGCTGGAGAAAGTAGGATTTTCATGACTTCTATTTTGAGTCGTAAAAATAGTATCGGTAATATAAATAAGCACTCAAAATCAAGTTAAGTTCTAGATACCTTAATAGGTAATATTTATCATAACCAAAACAGTGATAGTCATAAACTATAAGTAAAAGTAATTATCTCGCTTTCGTGAAAGCGAGATAATCCTAATCAATTTACATATCCTTAGAGTTAGTCGCATAAACACGCCACTTATCAATACACTCTACCATATCAGATGGAACGTCGCTTGTAAAACTCATCCACTCCTTAGTATGTGGGTGCTCAAAACCTAATGTTCTAGCGTGTAAAGCCTGACGTGGTAAAACTTTAAAACAATTATCTACAAATTGTTTATACTTAGTGAAGTTAGTTCCTTTAAGAATTTTATGACCTCCATAACGCTCGTCATTAAATAAGGTGTGTCCTATAAATTTCATGTGTACACGTATTTGATGTGTACGACCAGTTTCTAGACGGCAGCTTATAACGCTTACATAACCTAGATCTTCGGTCACCTCATAATGTGTAACTGCCACCTTACCTTTATAAGCATCGTCACCTAACCATACCGTGTTTTGCAAACGGTTTTTAGGGTGTCGTCCTATGTTACCTTCTACCGTTCCTTTAGGCTCATTAAAGCTACCCCATACTATAGCGATATATTCTCTCTCGCTAGTTTTTGCAGCAAATTGAGCAGACAGATGCGCCATTGCTTCTTCAGTTTTTGCAACAACTAGTAAACCACTGGTATCTTTATCTATTCTATGTACCAGTCCTGGTCTATTACTGGTGTTGTTAGGTAGATTATCAAAATGATGAATCAAAGCATTAATTAATGTCCCTGAATAGTTACCATGTCCTGGATGCACTACCATACCTGCAGGCTTATTAACGACTACTAAATGGTCATCTTCATAAACTACATTTAATGGAATATCTTCAGCCACAAGAAGTGATTCATGCGGTGGATGATCGAATGAAACTCTAATATCATCAAGAGGTTTTACCTTATAATTAGATTTTACAACCTCACCATTTACAGTAACCGCTCCTTCTTTTATGCCTTGTTGAATTTTAGAACGCGTTGCATTCTCTATAAAATTCATTAAATATTTATCTATACGTAAAGGATCTTGTCCACTACCTGCAACAAAATGATGATGCTCGTGTTTTACATTTCCCTCTAACTCTTCGTGTTCAGACTCGTTATTCATTAGTTACTCGATTCTTGGGTTGCTTAAAGATTACTACCATCTGCTAATACTAAGTCTATAGTAGATGTTTTACTTAACTGTGTTCCAGGCTCGAGTTTCTTACCTTTATAACGCATTTCTAGCACTGTATTCTCTGCAATGTTGGGCTTGTAAGTAATATTACCTATTTTAAAGCCTAGTGCTTCTAGTGTAGGTATAGCCTGTCTTTTAGTCTTATAAATTAAATTTGGAACCGTGACTTTTCCATAACCAGATGCATTTAATTTTATATAAACCTGTCTATTCTCTTTTACTAACTTATCTGCTAGTGGGTCTTGTTCTATTACCGTTCTAGGTGCATAAGCTGGGTTAAAACTAGCACTATCTATAATCTTGCGACGTAGATCGAGTTGTTCTAATTGCTCATCTACCTGAGTAAGTGTAAGCTTTTCTAGGTTAGGCACTTTAATTTTTTGGTCATGATTAGTGTACCAGTCTAGCCAAAATAAATATGCAAAACATAGCAACACAGTTACCAATGCAGCAATTACTACTTGGATCCAAAAGGCTTTAGTAAAAATGAATCTGAAGAAATTCATAAGGATAAAATGATTTTATAGGCTCGAAAAGATGTATTTTTCTTTAACCGTTAATAAAAGAACAAAGATAAGGATAGAAAACGTTCTTAGAACGACATCTTTTTTAACTTTGTTGTTTAAGCTTGTTTATAAAATTAATTAATGAAAAACATCGCAGTTTTAATGGCTGGCTATTCTCATGAGTGGGAAATCTCTATGAAGAGTGGCGCTGTCATTGCTCAGAATTTAGATTCTGCCTTATATAAAGTGTATCCAGTTGCTATTTTACAAGATAGCTGGCACTATAAAGATGCTGCTGGCAAGTGTCATGAAATAGATAAGAATGATTTTAGTCTAACGGTTAACGGCGATAAAATCCATTTTGACTGTTGTTATAACACAATTCATGGTACCCCAGGAGAAGATGGAAAAATACAAGCTATGTTAGAGCTTTTAAACATTCCACAAACTTCTTGTGACTCTTATCAAAGTGCAATTACCTTTAATAAAAGAGATTGCATCGCTATCTTAAAACCATGGAATATCACCACTGGTAATCACATGTACCTGAACCAAGGTGATCAAATAGATGCAGAAATTATTGCTCGCAACATAGGTCTACCTTGTTTTGTTAAGGCAAATCGTAGCGGAAGCAGTTTTGGCGTAACAAAGGTTTACAAGACCAAAGAAATGGATGCTGCACTAGAAATAGCATTTGAAGTGGATGACGAGATTATTATAGAATCATTTCTAGATGGTGTAGAGGTATCTGTAGGTGCTTATCAAATAGATGATGAAATTAAAGTACTACTACCTACTGAAATTGTTAGTGAAAATGACTTCTTTGATTACGAAGCAAAATATCAAGGCAAATCAAAAGAAATAACGCCTGCGCGCATTACAGATGCAAACACACGTGTAGTTCAAGAAACCACTAGACGTATATATCAAGTCCTTAAACTTAAAGGACTAGCACGTGCCGACTTTATTTTTCACAATGGCACACCACATTTTATTGAGATTAATACTAATCCTGGAATGAGTGAAGAGAGTATAATACCACAACAAATAAGAGCATCTGGAGATACTATGAAAAATGTATTTACAGCAATAATTGAAAACACCATCAAACATTACAACTAATGAAAAGAGCCGTTTTTCCAGGAAGTTTTGACCCTATAACACTAGGTCATTTTGATATTATCGAAAGAGGTTTAGGCCTTTTTGACGAGATTATTATCGCCATAGGTGTAAATGCAGATAAGAAATACATGTTCTCCTTAGAAGAGCGCAAGCGTTTTATAGAAGACTCCTTTAAACATGAGCCTAAGATAAAAGTGATGACTTATTCAGGACTGACCATAGATTTTTGTAAAAAACAAGAGGCCTCATTTATTTTAAGAGGACTGCGCAATCCAGGCGATTTTGAATTTGAAAAAGCTATCGCACACACTAACAGAAAACTATCTGAAATCGAAACCGTATTTTTACTTACTAGTTCTGGTAAAAGCTACATTTCTTCTTCTATAGTAAGAGATGTTATTAGAAACAATGGTGATTACACCAGTTTAGTACCAGACACTGTAAGAATATAAACATGAATAAACTTATAGCACTATTTACTGCAACACTTCTATTCTACTCTTGTAAGGAGACCACTCAAAAAGAAGCTATACAAGAAGCCAAAGAATACCCAACTGCGTTTGAACTAGGTAACGGTAACCAAACTGCTACCTATAATGAAGTTATTAAATTTTACGAAGAACTCTCTACCGACTTTTCTAACATCGAGCTAGAAGAAATAGGCCAGACTGATAGCGGGAAACCCTTGCATTTAATAAGCTTTTCTAAGAATACCATCAACTGGAATAGCGCTAATGAAGATAAAATTAAAATTTTAATAAATAATGGTATCCACCCAGGAGAAAGTGATGGCATAGATGCTACCATGATGCTCATGAGAGACCTAGCAACAGGTGCTATAGACGCTCCAGATAATTTAATATTCAGCACAATAGCTGTTTATAATATAGGTGGTGCATTAAATCGTAATACATCCACACGTACCAATCAAAACGGTCCAGAAGAATATGGTTTCAGAGGTAATGCTCGTAATTATGATCTTAATAGAGATTTCATAAAAGCAGATTCTCGCAATGCATTAGCTTTTTATGATGTCTATCATAAAATTAATCCAGATATTTTTATAGATAACCATGTAAGTAATGGTGCAGACTACCAGTACACACTCACACATCTATTTACACAACACAATAAATTAGGTAGTGCGGCCGGTGATTATTTACATACACAATTACAACCACAATTAGAAAAAAGACTGGCAGCTCGCGATCTACCTATCACGCCTTATGTAAACGTGCACAACGCATCTCCTGTAAAGGGTTTTTCACAATTCATGGACTATCCAAGATATTCTACTGGATATACCAGCTTGTGGAATACACTAGGCATGATGGTAGAAACGCACATGTTAAAACCTTATAAAGACCGAGTATTAGGAACTAAAGCCATCATGGAAGAAATGATTGCCATAGGATCTGAAAATATCGACACTATAAAAAAGGCCCGCAAAAACTCCTTCAATAATTTTGAGAAATCAACGCATTACACGCTTAATTACTCCATCGATAAAACACAGGCAGACACATTAGACTTTCTAGGTTATGAAGCAGTAATAGGAAAGAGTGACGTTACAGGAAATGATTTACTTACATATGATCGCAGTAAACCATTTAATAAAAAAACAGTTTACCACAATTACTTTGTAGCAACCGACAGTGTATCCATACCAGATTATTACGTAGTACCACAAAGTCAGTGGAAAGTAATTGAATTAATGCGACGCAATAACATACAACTAGAGTTTTTAACTAAGGACACTACCCTTACCGTAAGTAAATATCGAATAGCAAACTACAAAACGGCCACTACCGCATATGAAGGTCACTATCCACATCGCGGTATTGATGTAAAAGAAGATGTTGTTGAGTTACGCTTTCGCGAAAGCGATATAATCATCCCAACGCGTCAACCTGGCATTAGATACATCATTGAAACACTAGAACCAGCTGGACAAGATTCTTTCTTTAAATGGAATTACTTTGATACTATTTTACAGCAAAAAGAAGGTTTTTCTAGCTACGTATTTGAAGCTACAGCTCGTAAACTATTGAGTGAAAACAAATCTTTGAAAAGAGAATTTGACTCCTTAAAGAAAGTCGATGAAAATTTTAAAGAAAACAACAATCTACAACTTAACTGGATTCATAAACGAAGCGTAAATTATGAACCAGCACACCTTAATTACCCAATCTACAAATGGAACAAATAATGAAAAAAACAGCCCTAATTCTATGTTGTGCAGCATTGCTATCTTGTAATGAATCAAAAAAAACTGAAATAAAAAAACCACAAATAGAAGTCCAAATAACCGGAGAATTATCTCATGAAATTCTAAATAAAAAAATAGAGTGTAACAAAACATCATACGAGTATTCTATTCCTAATTTTAATTCTAACACAGATGCTGACCTTGTTTTAAATCATGAAATAACCAGCTTAATCACCCAAGACTTTATAGATGTGACATATGCAAAGGGTACTCCTTTAAAATCTCTTTTTGAAACATTCACATCGCGTAGAGAACGCATATTATGTGATGATAAAAAAATTGAGGGTTTTACTCAATTAGAAACACTTTTTGTAACTGACAATACTGAGTTCACTAGTTATGAAATAGAATACAGTAAAGTTAATAGCAAAGGAAGACTACTAAAAACGTATTTAAAGCCAGAGCTCAAAGAAATATATCTTAATGATCTTATTCCAGAAGAAAAAAGAAGAGATGTAAAAATAATTTTTGACGCAAATTTACAACAGGCAGTTGCAAACCTAGCACTAGAATTACCTGAAGGAGAAGTACAGAATAGGTTTACTGAACAGGTATTAAATAAAGTCTACCAATTTGATACCGCAGATTTTCAAAACACCGGTCTCTCTCTTGATTTTAAAAGTGATGTTTCTAAAAAAATAAGAGTATCTAAAATAGTTGAATTACCTAAAGAATTTGATTTTTTAAACAACACGATAGTAATCGAGATAAACGCTTTTGAATTGAGCCATTACTTAGACCTTTCTCGCGTTATGGACTAACATATCATCAGGAAAAAGCTCTCTTATATTAGCATAAGAATCTTTTAATGCCATGGTTGCCATTTCTTTATTAAGCCATACCGCTTTATCGATTCCTTCCTTCTTTTGAGGTTTTAATTTTTTTACAGAGTCTGTTTCCATAATAAACCAGTGGGTAAGCTTTAATTTAAGCTTGCCCTTTCTAGAAAAAGTATGGTAAGTATGACCTAGGTAATTAGTAATTCCCAGGTTTTTAACACCGGTTTCTTCTTCCACTTCTCTTATAGAAGTTTCTTCGATAGTTTCTCCGTCTTCTGCCTTACCTTTTGGGAGGTCCCATTTTCCATTGCGGTGAATAAAAAGGAAATCATTTTCTTGATTTAATACCAGTCCACCACCTGCAATAACCATAGGCAGCAATTTATGAAGCCTCTTTAAAAGCTTGGATTCATTTTTAGAATACAAAACAACATTCGTAAGCTCTTTGTTTTCAATCTGTTCTACCAGTTTATGAAAATCAACCTTTTTAATATTAAAGGTATTGTGATCTTTAAAATTGCTTTTATCTGAAGTGACGATTATAGCCACCTCTTTCACAAAAACTTTATACATTTGTGCCATGGTAAGAGATAAGGATATAGCAATAAAAACTGCTGAGTTATTGTTGCAAATTAAAGCAATTAAACTGCAACCGCAAACACCATTTACTTGGGCCAGCGGATGGAGTTCACCAATCTACTGTGATAATAGAGTAACTCTATCATATCCAGTGATTAGAAACTTTTTAAGAGAACACCTTGCAGCACGTATAGAAGAATTATATGGCAAGCCCGATGTTATCGCAGGAGTGGCTACAGGTGCAATAGGAATAGGTATGCTAGTAGCAGACTATATGAATCTTCCTTTCATATATGTAAGACCAGAAGCAAAAAAGCACGGTCGTAAGAATCAAATAGAAGGACATCTAGAAAAAGGTCAAAAGGTCGTAGTTGTAGAAGATTTAATAAGCACAGGTAAAAGTAGCCTAAATGCCGTGGATGCACTCAAGGAAGCTGGCGCTGACGTAAAAGGAATGTTAGCACTTTTCTCTTATGGCTTTGATTTTGCAGTAGAGAACTTTAAAGAATATAACATAGAGCTAACTACTCTAAGTGATTACAACCATCTTATAGAACAAGCTACACAAGCAGGTCATTTTAAAGATGAGGAAATAGAATTATTAAAAAGCTGGAGAAAAGATCCTAGCAACTGGAACGCATAATTATATAAGATGAATCTAGAAAGCCGTATTGCAAAGACACATAAGAGTCCTGAAGAATTATATAACTTTTTAACTAAAGTAGAAAATTTTAAAGACTTGATGCCTGAAGACACTAAGTTTGAACTCAAAGGAGAAGACAAGTTCTTATTCGGTCTTAAAGGTATGCCAGAAATAGCTCTAGGATTAAAAGAAAAAACACCTCATTCTAAAGTAGTATTAGGTTCTACTAGTGATAAACTAGCCTTCACATTAACCTGTAACATAAATGAGGTAGCATCAGGCTCTGAAGCACAACTTCATTTTGATGGTGACTTTAATGCGATGATGGCTATGATGATTAAGGGTCCTATCAAAAAGTTTTTAGAGCAGCTTGCTAACGGAATTGAAAAAATTTAATACATCCATTTTAATTCTTTAAGGTCGTAAACTCTTAACTTGTTATCGACTTTTAAAACTAATTTACCTTCATTATCTATACCTTCTACCTTGCCATCAAAAATGATGTCATTAGACTTAAAACTGGTCACCTGACGGTATTTGAATAGATATTTATTATAATCTTGCGCGACTTTTAAAGGGTCGCGCAAATTATTTTTAAGAACATTTAAAAAACCTATCAATAACACTTCTAGCTCAAATTCTTTTCCAGTTATATTTTTTAAAGAAATAGCTTTAGGCAGTCCTTCAAAATCATCCTGATTTACATTAAGACCTATACCAACGACACTATTTGACAAAACATTGCCAGAATAACTGTTCTCTATGAGAATGCCAGCTAGTTTATGATTAACTGACAGTATGTCGTTAGGCCATTTTATTTTTGACTGAATCTGCAAATCATTTTTTAACCACTCAACTATACTGACAGATACGATTTGATTAATTAAAAAAGGAGTCAAATCGACAATATTTTCAGTAATCAAAACACTAAACGTCAGGTTTTTACCATCTTCCGTTACCCACTTTGCACCCTGCTGTCCTTTACCTCTCGTTTGCTTTAAACTATAGATAGCAGTAAGATGTGGAAGCACGCTTTCGCGAAAGCGAGATTTCAACTCATCATTAGTAGATGTAGTGGCATGTAATTTGACTATGTTCAAAACGAAAATTTATTCGCGAGTTTATGGGTTATTTAGCAAATCCAGCTCAAAAAAAGAATAAATTTGTGAATACAAAAAATATTTGATGACTAAACAAGAAGTTTCTACAGATGCCCTTATCGCACAAATCGTTGCAGGAATAGAGGATGTAAAAGGAAATAACATAACAATACTTGATTTAAGAGAACTAGAAAACACTGTTACTAGTTATTTTATTATATGCAATGGTAACTCTAACACTCAAGTAAATGCAATAGTAAACTCAGTCCAAAGAAGAGTGCGTAAAGAACTTCATGAAAATGCATGGCATGTAGAGGGTACCGATCAAGGAGAATGGGTTTTAATGGATTATGTGAACGTCGTAGTTCATGTATTTCAAAAGCAAATTAGAGAATATTACGACCTTGAAGAACTTTGGGGCGATGCAAAATCTACAGTTATAGAAAGTACTTATTAATTAAGATCACACCACGTAATGTCAGAAAATCAAAATAAAGATTCAGATAAAAAACGTCCTAATTTAATGCCTGGACAAGGAAAACCTAAATATAGTATATGGTGGGTAGTAGTACCTATCGCGCTACTTTTTGTAGGGTACAGTGTATTTAACAGCACGTTTAATCAAACTAAGAAATTAAATTACTTAGAGTTTTTTAAATCTATAGATGCAAAACAAGTTGACAGCATAGTTGTTGTTAGCAACAGAGGTATCGCTCAAGTATATCTTACTAAAGAGGCTTTAAAACTAGAAGAACACAAAGCTGCGAAAAAAGACCCATCTCTAGGAGGCATTAAGCTACCTAACTACACAGTAGAATTCGGTGATGCTAAGACTTTTGAAGAAAGATTAATTCTTGAAATAAATGAATCCAGCCCAGAAACTAAATTAGTTTTTGATCGTGAAGATGAAGGAATCATCGATCTTTTAATTTCTTTTTTACCGTTTATATTTATCATAGGAATATGGCTATTCTTAATGAGGCGTATGAGTGGCGGCGGCGCTGGCGGTGGCGGCGGACAGATTTTCAACATAGGAAAATCAAAAGCTAAATTATTTGATCAAAAAACTGATATAAAAACAACATTTAAAGATGTTGCAGGACTAGAAGGCGCTAAGGAAGAAGTACAAGAGATAGTAGATTTCCTTAAAAACCCAGAAAAATACACTTCATTAGGTGGTAAAATACCTAAAGGAGCGTTACTTGTAGGTTCACCAGGTACTGGTAAAACATTACTTGCTAAGGCTGTTGCTGGAGAAGCAAAGGTTCCTTTCTTTTCTTTAAGTGGTTCTGACTTTGTTGAGATGTTTGTAGGTGTAGGTGCTAGTCGTGTACGTGACTTATTTAAACAAGCTAAAGAAAAATCACCTGCGATTATCTTTATAGACGAAATCGATGCTATAGGACGCGCTCGTGGAAAATCAAACATGTCAGGTTCTAATGATGAAAGAGAAAATACGTTAAATCAACTTCTTACCGAGATGGACGGATTTGGTACTAACACTAACGTAATTGTATTAGCAGCTACTAACCGTGCAGACATATTGGACAAAGCACTTATGCGTGCTGGAAGATTTGACAGACAGATTTATGTAGATCTTCCAGATGTAAGAGAACGCGAGCAAATATTTGAAGTTCACTTGAGACCTCTTAAAAAGGTAGAAAATGAACTAGACACAGCGTTTTTAGCAAAGCAAACACCTGGTTTCTCTGGTGCTGATATTGCAAACGTATGTAATGAAGCTGCTCTAATCGCTGCTAGAAATGGTAAAAAAGCTGTAGGAAAACAAGATTTCTTAGACGCGGTAGACCGTATAGTAGGTGGACTAGAAAAGAAAAACAAACTAATCACTCCGTCAGAAAAGAAAACTATTGCATACCATGAAGCTGGTCACGCAACTGTTAGCTGGATGACAGAACACGCTGCTCCACTAATCAAGGTAACTATAGTACCACGCGGACAGTCTTTAGGTGCTGCATGGTATCTACCTGAAGAAAGACAAATAGTACGTCCAGAACAAATGCTAGATGAGATGTGTGCTACTATGGGTGGTCGCGCTGCAGAGAAAGTTATTTTTAATAATATTTCTACAGGCGCACTTAGCGATCTTGAAAAAGTAACTAAACAAGCAAGAGCTATGGTTACTATTTATGGTCTTAATGATAAAGTAGGTAATATTACTTATTATGACTCTAGTGGTCAACAAGAGTATTCTATGACCAAACCATATAGTGAACAAACTGCTGTAGTTATAGATGAAGAGATTTCTAAAATAATAGAAGAACAATACCAGCGCGCTATCAAGATTCTTGATGAAAATAAAGATAAGTTAACTGAGCTGGCTGAAATTCTTCTAGAAAAAGAAGTGATTTTCAAAGATGATCTAGAAAAAATATTTGGAAAACGTCCATTTATTAAAGAAGAAGCGATCTCTTTAAAATCATCTAATAGATCGGTTTTGAACAGTACTCCATCTGTGGATGAGGAAGAATAGTTTGCTAGCATAAGTAATAGTAACTATATTTACATTTCATCCCTAAATAAATGCTGTCATAGGCAATGAGTATATTTAAAAAGTTTTTCAAGAAATCCACTGAATCTAAACCTGTTGAAGGTTCTGGACCGGAACGTTCTAAATATATGCCCGAAGAAAAACCTCCTCTTGACGAGGAGTTTATTCACAATTTCCAGCATCAAGGTGGTAGATTTCTTTATGCTATAGATGAAAAAGAGATTCAGCAACATTTTGAAGACATTCTTGTAGAGCACGATTATTTTGAAAAAAATGTATTGTGTTTTGATCAAGAACTAAGCAGACGTTTTCAGGGTTTCAATCTTAAATTTTCATCTACAAAGCTAGATGGAGAATTTTTCTTAGGAACTTGTGAAAATGTTATTGCAAATAATGGAGCCATACTTTTTTCTTCTAGACAAATTAAAGAAACGAAACCAGCTGAATTACCAGACACTTATGTAATTCTAGCTAGTACAAGCCAGATAGTTGAATCTATAGGAGAAGGATTGAGAGGTATTAAACATAATAGTAAAGCTCATATTCCTACAAATATCACGACGCTTAAAAACTTTAAAGAAAAAGTTCTTAAACAAGAAAAAGATTTAATGGACTACGGCACACCTAATAAAAGAGTATATCTTTTACTTTTAGAAGACTTGTAAATGAGAGAATTAATAACTCGTTCCATATCAGGAATCGTTTACGTTTCCTTAGTGGTATTAAGCGCCCTATTCTCTAGGGATGTATTCATCGTTTTATTTTGTGTATTTGCATTTATCTGCCTTCTAGAGTTAATGCCTATGATAAGGCTAAAACAGTGGTTTATATACCCTATTCTACCTATTGCCTATTATTTTATTGTGTGGAAAAGTGTATCGATGGAATTTATTTATGTTCTGTTAGGTGCTACTTTATTAGTAAATATATACTTGATAAGAGATCTAGTACTGGTAGATAGGATTGCTCTGTTTAATACAAAAAAGCACATCATTGCTTTATTATACCTTATAGGTAGTAGCTTGTTTCTAGCACTCATACCAGATGTTGTAGAACAACTAGATTTAGTAACACCAAAGTATCAACCAGAATTATTAATTGGAATTTTTGCTATTATCTGGACTAATGACAGTTTTGCTTATCTTTTTGGTAAAAACTTTGGTAAGCACAAATTAATGAAGCGCATATCTCCTAAAAAAACTATTGAAGGCTTTTTAGGCGGACTGGTTATGGCTATTGCAGCAGGTGCTGGCCTATATTACTATCTACTTTACATAGGTATTATTAACTATACCGTTTGGGACTGGATGATTATCGCATTTGTAGTAGCATTTTTTGGTACGATAGGAGACTTAATACAAAGTAAAATTAAAAGACAGGCTGAGGTGAAAGACAGCGGTAGTATAATGCCTGGACATGGTGGTATTTTTGACCGTATGGATAGTATTATATTTGCAGCCCCATTTGCTTACGCAACATTTATAATTATCAATCATGTTTCATAAAGAAGGAAGTAAAATAATCTTAATTGCATTTGTATTAACTTTTGCAATAATGAGCACTATATGGATAGTGAGCATACCTGAATGGTTACAAATAGGATTATCGGTAGTTACTATTGGATTCTTATTTATAATTCTACAGTTTTTTAGAAACCCTAAAAGAAATACGGAATTAAATGACAAAACGATAGTTTCTCCAGTAGATGGAAAAGTGGTTGTTATAGAAAAAGTTACCGATAATGAATACTTTAAAGGAGAACGATTAATGATATCTGTCTTTATGTCTCCTATAAATGTTCATGTGACTAGATACCCTATTTCTGGTAAAGTTGCTTACAGCAAATACCACCCTGGTAAATACCTAGTAGCATGGCACCCTAAAGCTAGCGAAGAAAACGAAAGAACTACTGTTGTTATTAATCACAAGAACCAAATACAAGTGATGTATCGCCAGATAGCTGGTGCACTTGCAAAACGTATTGTAAATTATGCTCAAGAAAACGAGCAAATAGTGCAAGGAAGCGATAGCGGCTTTATTAAATTCGGTAGTCGTGTGGATGTTTATTTACCTATAGACACTCCAGTGACCGTAAAACTGAATGAAAAAGTAAAAGGAGGAGAAACTGTACTGGCTACATTTTAAATGACAGAAAAAGATATAGACATAGCTTTTAATAAGGCGTTTGACAAGGCATCCACTGAAGAACAATCTTTGGTGCCACCAGACCTGCAATTGCATCTATACGCCTATTATAAGCGCGCGATAGACGAACCTTATGTTAACAATCGCAGCTTTGAATCTAACGACCTGAGGAGCGCTTTTAAGATGAATGCACTTATCCAGGTACAATCTCTTACTAAAACAGAAGCTAAGAGAAAATATATAGAAATAATTGAAAAATTATACCCTAAACCTTGGTAAGGAAATTATCATTTTCACCACACAAAATCAAATAAAAACCCTCAAAAGAAATTATTCTTTTGAGGGTTTTTATTTGATTCTATTGTCCCGTCCTAGAATAGCGATACACTAAAATCTTAGTGTAATGAAAACACCTATAAACATTGGTTATGTGAAACGTACCCAAAAAGACTACTCGCTTTCTTTTAAGCTTCAAGTAGTAGAAGAAATTGAATCAGGAC
>NZ_JBDVDQ010000019.1:0-141127 GCF_039941875.1 Nonlabens sp.
CGTCCTGATTCAATTTCTTCTACTACTTGAAGCTTAAAAGAAAGCGAGTAGTCTTTTTGGGTACGTTTCACATAACCAATGTTTATAGGTGTTTTCATTACACTAAGATTTTAGTGTATCGCTATTCTAGGACGGGACAAAAATAGAAAATAAAAAACCTAATAGTGTTTTAAGAAGTAGGTGATGAGATTCTAATAAATTCATAACTCTAGATATTATTTGGAAAGGGAACTTTAAATTCGCACTATGAAAATTCGCAAAATTTTACCTGAAGATAATCAAGCTATAAAAGAAATTATCCAAGAGTCTATCCTAGAACATGGAGCGCCTAAAGTAGGAACTGCTTACAGTGATGCTGCAACGCAAGCTATGTATGCGCAATACCAAAAACCGCGTAGTGCATATTATGTATTAGAGGTAGATGGTGTTGTATTAGGTGGTGCTGGTGTTGCTCCTTTAGATAATTATAAAGGGAATGTGAGTGAGTTGCAAAAAATGTATTTTAAACCAGAAGCTCGCGGAAGGGGTTATGGTAAAAAAATGATGATGACCTGTCTAGAGTACGCAGCTAGTTTAAAATTTGAAAGCATTTATCTAGAAACTATGGATAATATGTATGAAGCCCAGGGATTATATAAACACGTAGGTTTTGAGTTATTAAAAGCGCCACTAGGCGATACAGGGCATTTTTCATGTCCAGTACAAATGTTGAAGAGGTTTTAAAGAACATTAAATGTTAGAAATTTTGTTAAGAATTCTCTTCTGGCCATTGATTAAGATATTTTCATTGTTATGGGATATGTTAGATATAAGTGTGTCTGTTAAGGAAGGTATTGATAAAAATAACGAGCCTCATGGTAAGGATGGGCAACCTATGAGTTAATGATTTACAAGTGTTGATTGATAATATTTGTACATTAAAACGATTATAGTTTATATTACGTGAGAGTTTACTTAAATATGGTAAAAAAGGTTTAAAAATGCTTTTACCTTTGTCGGATGACTTTAAATCAATTCAAGCTTCTTTATCAAGAGCAGCTCGCTCCATTATATCCAGAAAATGAAATTCACAGTATTTTACAGATAGTCTGTGAAGATTTGTTGAATTGGTCTCGATCTGATTTTTTAATCAATGATAGAGAAGAGATGAGTCATCTTCAAGAAGAGATTCTCCATAAATCTTTAAGAGAGTTGCGTACTTCAAAGCCAGTTCAATACATAACTGGAAAAGCTCATTTTTACGGGCATGAGTTTATGGTGAATTCGGATACTTTAATACCACGTCAGGAAACGGAAGAGCTGGTACACATGATTATCGAGAATCATAAAAAAGATACCTATCTCAACATAATTGATATAGGTACAGGAACTGGTTGTATAGGATTATCGCTTAAAGCTGCTATGCCTAGTTGTAGTGTGACTTTGATGGATGTTTCTAGTGAGGCGCTAGAAACTGCACAAGCTAATGCTGTTCAACTTAAAATACCTATAAAAACTGTTTTACAAGATGTACTAACTTTAGATGAATTACCAGAGCAGTATGATGTTATAGTAAGTAATCCGCCCTATGTTAGGAATTTAGAAAAGCAAGAAATTCATGATAATGTTCTAGAAAATGAGCCTCATCTGGCCTTGTTTGTAGAAGATCATGATGCTTTGATTTTTTACCGTAAAATTTTGGAACTAGCTCAAAAGGCCTTGAAAAAAGAAGGAGTTTTGTATTTTGAAATTAATCAATACCTACCAGAAGAGATGAAGAATCTAGCGACAAAATTAGGTTTTGAATCTCAAGTGTATAAAGATTTAAACGGTAATTATAGAATGATGAAGGCTCAAAAAAGAGAACTGTAAGAATTAAATGAATTGTTGATATCGTCTCAAAATAGTGTTGATATCATACTGTAAAGAATTAATAAATAAGCGGCCCTTTTTGTATTTTAGAATCTTATAATTAGAGCAATAGATAGCACGTTTTCTATGAGTCCAAAAGAACAAATACAATCCTTGCGCGATGAATTGCGTGAACATAATTTTAACTACTACGTAAACGATAATCCTACTATATCAGATTTTGAATTTGATAAGCAGTTAGAGCAGTTAAAAGTGTTAGAGGCAGCTCATCCAGAGTTTTATGATGCAACGAGTCCATCAGTGCGTGTAGGTGGAGAAGTGACAAAAAACTTTCATACCATAAAGCATATTAACCGTATGTACTCGCTCGATAATTCATATTCATTAGAAGATTTACAGGATTGGGAAACGCGTATTAAGAAGATAATCGATGGTGATATTCGGTATACGTGCGAGCTCAAATACGACGGTGCGAGTATTAGTTTGCATTATGAAAAAGGCAAATTTGTACAAGCCGTAACTCGTGGCGATGGAAATCAAGGTGATGAAGTAACTGCAAATGTGCGAACGATTAAGTCTGTACCATTGCAGTTAAAAGGTGACGATATTCCCGAGAAATTTGAGATACGTGGTGAGATTGTATTACCATGGGATGGATTTCATAAAATGAATGAAGAACGTGAAGCGCAAGGCTTAGATTTATATCGCAACCCTCGCAATACGGCTAGTGGTAGTTTAAAATTACAGGATAGTGCAGAGGTTGCAAAAAGACCGCTGGACTGTTTATTGTACTCACTGGCAGGGAATAATTTGCCTGTAAAGACACAGTATGACTCCTTAGAATATGCTAGAAAATGGGGTTTTAAAGCTCCTAAAGAAAGTAAGTTAGTTGATTCTATAGAAGAAGTTTTTGAATTTATTAATCATTGGGATGTGGCAAGAAAAGAATTGCCTTATGAAACAGATGGTGTAGTGATTAAAGTGAATTCATTAGATCAACAAGATGAGCTTGGATTCACTGCCAAAGCACCTAAATGGGCAATGGCGTACAAATTTGCTGCAGAGCAAGTTTCTACTAGACTAGAAGAAATTACTTATCAGGTAGGTCGTACAGGATCGATAACACCAGTCGCAAATCTAGAAGCGGTTGAGATTTCTGGAACTACCGTGCGTAGAGCGAGTTTGCACAATGCTGACCAGATTGAAAAGTTAGATATAAGAGTAGGTGACGAGGTATATGTAGAAAAAGGAGGTGAGATCATACCTAAAATA
The DNA here is from genome assembly GCF_039941875.1 of Nonlabens sp. Classification (GTDB taxonomy): domain Bacteria; phylum Bacteroidota; class Bacteroidia; order Flavobacteriales; family Flavobacteriaceae; genus Nonlabens. Next base: position 3,124 of record NZ_JBDVDQ010000019.1, read on the forward strand.
GTAGCCATAGATTTATCAAAACGTCCAGCAGATTCTGTTCCTACAGTCTATGCGACACACTGCCCAGAATGTCATACAGAATTAGTGCGCAGTGAAGGAGATGCAAAACATTACTGTCCTAATGAAATGGCGTGTCCACCGCAGGTAAAAGGACGTATACAGCATTTTATATCTCGTAAAGCAATGGATATAGATGGAATAGGTGCTGAAACGGTAGATCAATTAGTAGAGGCTCAAATGATTCATAATTATGCAGATTTATATGACCTAACTGTAGAGCAAGTGTTACCACTAGATCGTATGGCGCAAAAAAGTGCCGAAAATATGATCAATGGAATAGCTGCGAGTAAACAAGTTCCTTTTGAAAGGTTGTTATTCGGTTTGGGGATAAGGTATGTAGGAGAGACTGTGGCAAAAAAACTAGCCAAACATTATAAAAATATAGACGCACTTATAAAAATGCCTGCCGAGCCAGAAAAGAACGGCTTAGATCTTTTTGCTGATGTTACTAGTGCGGCAGATAAGAAAATCGAAGAACTCACTTCAGTGCCAGAAATAGGAGAGAGCATAGCTAGATCACTTGTGGAATTTATACAGGACGATTATCATATTGCACTCATAGATCGATTAAAGACAGCTGGATTACAGCTGGCATTAAGTGAACAGCAACTAGAAGGGCAAACAGAAAAATTAACCGGAAAAAGCTTTGTTATTTCTGGGGTATTTCAAATGTCTAGAAATAATCTTAAAAAACTGGTAGAAGATAATGGTGGTAAAAACTCTAGTTCTATATCTAGTAAAACAGATTTCCTTATACGCGGTGATAAAATGGGGCCTTCTAAGCTCGAGAAAGCAGAGAAGTTAGAGATTACTATGATAAGTGAACAGGAGTTTCTAGAAATGGTAAAATAGTCTCTGTTTATTGATTTAAAGAAATCTATTTGTTTTAATTCCGCTTTCGCGAAAGCGGAATTCCTTATACCATTTACCATAAAAAAAAGACGCTCCATCACAGAGCGCCTTTCCAAACTAACTAATCAACCAAAACTTACTTACTTATTTGTTATTAGTTTACTAATTCAACGGAAACTTCTATTAAATTATATCCACCTCTTTCTTCTCTATGTTGAGTTACACCAGCTGCAGAGCTTATAACTCCTTTACCGAATTGTACATCTTCTAATGATGTTACTCTTCTTACATTTGTATTAGAATCAGCGGCTACTGGATTGTTACCTCTCATAGGTTGTCCGTCACCTAAACCTACGATTTCATCTACTTCAGTACCTGAGTCATATAAGTAGTTTTTGTTTACATCAAAGGATACTTTAGGGCTACCATCTGCATTATATAATTCAATACCAGCCTGGTTATTAGAAATGAACCAGTCATTTGAAGATACTAACATAGTTGCAAAGTTTAAACGCTGTCCTTGTGTTGCTTCAATTTCAAAAGAAAAACTTTCTCCTGGAGCTAATGGTGCAGTGCTACGTTGTGCTGTTACATTTTCCATGGCGTTTAAATAATCAAAAGCTATTTGAGAATTACCATCTTCGGCAAGCTCTTCTAGACCATTTACAGCATTGATAGGTTGATTATTTGTAAATAAAGGAGTTTGTTCACCATCGTGTACATAAGCCACTGCAGGAGATAATACAGACATAGAAGATGATAATCTTAATGGTGCACCTGCTGTTCCTGCCTCGGTAAACCAGTCGTATACTGCTGCTGGAGAACCATCTTCTGCTAAACTTTCAAACCCATTATTGTTAAGTGCTTCTCCACCTATGAATAATGCGTTATCTAATGTGTGCACTACTAAAATACCAGGAGTTACAAATCCAGGATTGTGTAAGGATTCTCTATTTGCTTTTGTTATAGTTAGAGTAAATTCTCTAGCAGTAGTATCATAATCTAAACGTGCTGATAGGTATTGTAAGATGTTACGTCCTGTATTTCTTACCGTATTATCATCATCTGCAGGTCCAGTATTAGGAGCTGCTTGATTAGGGGCTGTGTTAACCGTGTTAGGGAAATCTGTTAAGAAGGCTTCATCTTCTTCACTTCCTGCATCCCATACTATAATACGGTCAGATATATCTCCTGTAAGTGGAGTAGTTCCATCCCATAATTTAATACCAGTACTGCTAGGAGCAAAAAACCAATCGTTACTTTGTGCGAACATGTTTGCAAAGCTCAGGTAGGTTCCTTGTGTTGCTTTAAAGGTGGTGGTAAATTGTTGTCCAGTCATGGTTAGTGGAGCGTCACCTATTTTCTTTACACTTACATAATTGATAGCGTTACGCAATGTTAATCTAAATGTGTTTGTAGTTAATTCAGGAGTAATATCTTGATTGATACTATCATCATCTGAAGAACAAGAAGCTAATATTGCTAATACAGCTACCGATAGGGTTAAAATGGTCTTTTTCATTTTTAATTATTTAAATTGTTATTATTATTTGTTGTTGTTAGACAGTGCAAATATGTGGGTGTTTTGAGGCTAGAAAAACTTTTTATGAGTGATAGGGAAATACAACCACTTAAAATGAAAAGATTAGATTGTGTTTTTAAATATCTGAAAATCAGTATAATGAGTTATTTAAATATGTTTTTTTGCTCCTAAAAGTGAAATAATCACTTTAAAAGTGAAATCAGGAGTCTGATTTTTAAAATGAAGATCTTTTTAAAATGAAATTATCTTATGAATTGAATCTAACAGCTACAAGAAAATGCGGTTATTATCTAAAAAATCTTGTTCATATGAGTTAGGTTAACATAAAAATTGAGTAGAATAGTTTTTCTAATATGTTTTACCACTAGAGAGATCTATCTAATCATAAAAACCTAATAGTAGATGAGTGAAATGACCTTTTGAGTTTAAAACATTTATAAAATTTAAAGTTTATCGGAGAATAAAATGAGATGATAAATTCTTATTTATAAATTATGTTGCTTCGTTAATTTTAATAAAGCTTTACACGATAGAAAAGGTGATAGAGAGATGGATCTGTGAATGAAACCCTACTTACCATAGAGTAAATAGGAAGTACAGGTCAAAGGATAGAGGCTAATAATTCTTAGCTATTAAATATAAATTAACAAATGAGAAGGTTTTATAAAGAAATCTAGAGTTGAAAAGTATAAGTGGCTCTAAACCCAAAGGTCATATTTCTATTTCTCACGTTAAACTCCAGTTGATTATTAGTAATAAAGAGATCCTCAGAATAAGGCCTGCTATTAGTAAGCATAAATTGTAGTAAAAGATCACTTACTTCCCAATTTGCTCCTAAAGAAAAAGCATCAAAAGTCTTTATAGATTCTAATGGATTAATTTGATAGAAATATTCTGAGAATAATTCAACATGTGATGATAACTTATACCTACCACTCACTCCTATAGCAAACTGATTTGTAGGGTCTACTTCAAATCTATTAGAACCTCTATGAATAAAAGTAGGACTTAATTGAGCGGTAAATTTATCATCCCATTTATGCGCAACTAACAGTTGACTGGTGTAAGCTAGTTTTTCACCAAAACTTCCTCTGGTAGTTGTAATATCAAAAAACTCTGATTTATAATTTACGGTTTGTACAAAAGTAAAACTCAACGGCAGTTTATCATTATTGCGTTGTCGTTTTAATCTATATTTCCCAAAGACGTTTGCAGCCGTCATTAAAGTGCTGATAGAAGAGCCTGCCGTTAAATTATCTGTAAAAGCATAATCAAGTGCAAATGTGGTACATATTTGATCCACTAAAAAGCCACTACTTTCCTCGTTAGGTGTATTCCAGTATCGCTGGCCTATAGATAATTCAAATGTGTTACGATCTCTAGTCTCTATAGAATGACCTAGACCTATGCGAGTACCTTTAAATGAAAGCGTTACCGCAGTAGTGTCAATTTGCTGTGATGTTAAAACATCTAATAAGCTTTGCGCATTTCCCAATTGAAAAAAAAAGAAAAAGACAATTAATCCTAGGCTATTTTTCATTTAGTGAATGTATTAGATTAAAAGAAACCTTGATATTGTCTGCGATATTAGGTCTTAAAATTGGAGGGATATTAATTTTATAATCTTCTACCATCAGCTGTGTTTCACCACTTATGGTAATATTATTATCTATTTTAGAAATTTGAGCTTTAATTTCTACAGATTTTGAGATTCCTCTCATTGTAAAATCTCCTTTAATGATTCTAGTCTGTATTCCATCAAAATTTTTGTCATAATCAATGATCTTACCGGTAAACGTGGCTTTGGGGTGTAAATCAGATTCAATGTAACTTTCATTAAAGTGCGATTGCATCAGCGATTTTTTAAATTCAAATGCCTTCATTAAAATGGATACAGCAATTTCATTTGTTTCTACATCAACTATGCTATAAACTGTATTATTTGATGCCTGAATGTTTTCAACTGTTGTATACGAGAAAAAAGTGACTTGACCTTGTTTTGTGATAAACTGCTTTTTAAGTCTGTCATCTTGTGTGCTATTAAGCAGCAATAGTATAAATAAAATGGAATATTTAATCATAAGTATGATCTAACAGCTCGCAATTTAAAAGAATTAAATCAGATAATTTACCTTTATATATGCCGCGTATTTTTACTTGTTCATTAATCTCTATTTTTTTTGTTTTTACTATTTGATTTTCATTGAGTTGACATAATATATTTTTTTCATTACTACCTTCTAGTAACAGCGCATATTTGTTGTTTGCAGATAGTTTTTCTTTTACGGTACCATAAACAACAATAGACTTATCTATTAATGAGTCATGCACGGTTGCTTTATCGACTAGTTCATTTGACGTCAATACAACGTCCTCGTTAAAGTTGGTGTAATTATATGCTATAAAAGCAACCATTACTATAATTACTGTAAAACTTATAAGTTTAACTTGCTTGTTCATTATAATTATCTATGTAAAAATTATATCTGTCACTGTAAAAATAGGATGATTTTGTATTTCTTTAAAAATTAATACTTTGTAAAGTAGTTTAAAAGGTCTAAAGTGAGAATTTATATTTAAAAATGATTTAATGTAATTTAGACACAAGTACAATTGCTTTTATATCTTTATAATTTTAATTTACTTATGTTTCTCACACCGTATAAAAAAATAGGTATTATAAATATAGTTATTGTATTTATAGTGTCTATAGTAGCAATTTTTCATTTGACTAGGCAAGAGATGATTACCGCTCTAGATGCACAATTGTATCAAACAGAAAATACTAATGCGCATATTTCTATAATTATAGGTGATATAGTTACAAACAATGTGTCTCCTTCACAAATACAACAATCGGTGCAGAAGGCTTTATCTCAAACATCTCATGAATATACATATCTAACCGTTTTTAATTGGTCTGGTAAAATTATTGCTCATCCAGACGCGGTAAAACTAGATGATGATGTGGATTATTACGATGCATCCATTTTAAAAAAAGATGATTCCTTTTCCATAGAAAAAATATACAGTGACCTAGGGAACTATAAAGAAGATCAGGTTATTAATATTTCATCTGTGATAAACACAGACTGGATTATAGCAACTCATATTAAAGTAAAAGCACTGCAAGAATTAAAAAATGACATCTTATTTAAAAATATTATTCTCTTTTTAATCATTGGTTTGATATTTACTATGTTAACATTATTAAGTTTGAGATATTTAAAATCAATATTTGAAAAAGAACTAGAAGAACGACAGTCAGAGATTTCTACAAGTGTTTCTAACATTGCTTCACTCAATAAAAACCTAGAACTACACCAAGCGAGTCTATTACACGAACTTGATAAAGTTAAAAAAGGAATGAAAGTTAATATTCCACAGCAATCACTAGAATCCAAAGCGACAATAGTTACTGATCAAACAGAAATCCAAGATGCTGATAATTATAAATCTCGTGTTTTAACCTATGTACGCAATGAACTGGTTTCTCTAGCTAGTGAAGATATCGCGGTTATATATGTCGATAATACAATAACTTATTTCTTAAGTTTTAACGGTAAGAAATCAACATCTAATGAGAGTTTAGACACTATTTATACTTCCTTAAACCCTAAAATATTTTTTAAAGCAAATAGACAATTTATAGTCTCCATAACAGCTATTGATAGGATATCTAAATACGGTAATAGTCAACTTAAGTTAAAAACAAAACCAGAAGTAGAACATGAAATTATTGTAGGGAAAAATAAAGCAGCTTCCTTTAAAAAATGGCTTAATATTTAAATTTTACACAAAATTACTTTAGCTTATTTATGAGTAAAATTGGAGATTATTAAAGTGGTTATATTTAGTTCCGCTTTCGCGAAAGCGGAACTAAAATCTATTTTTCATCAATTAACTTACTTCTTCTCCGTGCTGACTTGCGTCTAGACCACGTTCTTCTTGATCGTCTCTTACTCTTATAGGTATTAATAAATCTACAATTTTGTATAGCGCAAGACTACCAAAAAAGGTGAATATAGAAACGCCTATTAATGCGATGACATGCCACATTAGCGTGTCTGTCTCGCCATTCACAAATCCTACTTCTTTTGCAAATACAGCGGTAAGAATCATACCTACTATTCCTCCGACACCGTGACTAGGAAAAACATCTAGTGTGTCGTCTATTCCTGTTTTTGAAAACCATGAAATAGCTAGATTACTAGTTATAGCAGCAAAGAATCCTATAAAAATACTTTGAGATATAGTTACAAATCCTGCTGCAGGAGTTATTGCAACTAGTCCTACTATAGCGCCTATACATGCTCCTACGGCACTCATTTTACGATTGCTGAATCTCTCATAAAACATCCAAGTAATCATAGCTGTTGCACTAGCAATATTAGTGTTGGCAAACGCTATAACAGCATCTGCATTTGCTGCTAGTGCGCTACCAGCGTTAAAACCAAACCAACCAAACCATAGTAAACCGGTTCCTAAAATAATATAAGGAACGTTTGCAGGGTCGTGGGTTATTTTTTTACGTTTACCTAAATAAACGGCTCCAGCAAGAGCTGCAAATCCTGCACTCATATGTACTACCGTTCCACCTGCAAAATCTAAAACACCTAAGTTGCGTAGTAAACCATCTGGATGCCAAGTCATATGGGCTAGTGGTGTGTATATGAATATGGTAAATAGTACCATGAATAATATGTAACTTCTAAAACGCACACGCTCTGCAAAACTACCAGTAATAAGTGCTGGTGTGATGATAGCAAATTTGAGTTGGAATAAAGCAAAAACTAAAAACGGAACTGTGCCTGCAAAGTCTGGATTAGGTGCTAGACCTACGTTTCTAAAATTGAAAAAGGTCATAGGATTTCCTATAATCCCGTGCCAACTTTCTCCAAAAGCAAGAGAAAAACCTACTAGTACCCAAACGATACTCACGACGCCTAGTGCTACAAAACTTTGTAGCATGGTAGAAATCATAGACTTTTTGTTCACCATACCGCCATAGAAAAAGGCTAGACCTGGCGTCATTAATAAAACGAATGCAGATGCGATTAACATCCACGCAGTATCGCCGCTATCTATAGCGCTCATATCTCCGTTTTCTGTATAAGGACTACTGAAGAATAAGCTGATTAATACTAATACTGCAAGAATAATGAAGTTGACTTTTCTGCCCATTTTGAAATTAGTTGATTTTTTTTCAAATATAGAGCTTCAATCTTAAATATTGTATTTAAATATGTGTAACCCTATTTAAAATAGGGTATAAGATTGATTTAAGTTGTTTTCAGGTTGTGATATGGTAATTTTAAAGGGGTAAAATTATGAATATGTTATTTTAATCTATTTAAAGATTGGTGTGCTCTTGTTTGTCGTTTTGGTTTTTATAAAAAGGTGTGTTTATACCTCATAAACAACATCTACACCTTTATCAATCTTCCCTTCTTTTAAATAGAAATCAATGCGACCTAGATTGATTCCATAACAGCCTACTTGATTTACCATAACATCTTTTCCGGCGGCATTCTTTACTATTTCAGGAGCATCTAAAAATGTATGTGTGTGTCCACCTATAATTAAGTCTATACCAGATGTAGCTGCGGCTAGTGTAAGGTCAGATACTTTGTCGCCTCTATAAGAATAACCTAAATGAGACATGCAAATTACTAGATCACAATTGTCTTCTTCTCTTAATAACCTTGCCTGGTCTTTTGCGATTTCAACAGGATCGTTATAGATCGTTTCTTTATACATTTTTGGATCTACAAGGCCTTGTAATTGTATTCCCACACCGAATAGACCTATGCGCACGCCGTCTTTTACGATAACCTTTCTCGATTTAATATGACCTTCCATTATGGTGTTGGAAAAATCATAGTTAGAAATTACAAAGTCAAAAGAAGCGTTAGGCAGTTGTTTGTAGAGTCCATCTATACTGTTATCAAAGTCGTGATTACCTATGGTAGCGGCATCATAACCCATCATGGTCATTAATTTTATTTCTAATTCTCCACCATAAAAATTAAAATAAGGTGTGCCTTGAAATATATCACCACAGTCTAGAAGTAATGTGTTAGGATTATCTTCTCTTACTGTATTAATTAAAGCAGCTCTGCGGGCTACACCGCCACGACCATCGTTGCGACCACCAGAAATGGGCTCGATATGAGAGTGAGTGTCGTTAGTATGTAGTATGGTTATTTTTTTAGTCCCAAGTTCTAATTCTGGACCTGCAAAGATGCCATTTGCAAGAGCGTAATTAGACCATAAAGCTGTTCCTGCTACAATTCCTGCGCTGGTATTGCGTATAAATTTCCTTCTTTCCATTTTATTTGCTTTGGGGTGAAATTACTTTAGGATGTCAAATCTGTTATCCCTCTTAAAATTTAACGTGTCTACTTTTTTAAAGTAATCGATAACGGCATTTCTTATTTTGTAATCTATTTTAGTGAGAGGTGCTCCTTTAAAAAAGCTCATATTATCACCACCACTATAAAGATAGTCGTTAGTTGCTACTGTGTACGTTCTATCTGTGTCTAAAGGTTTTTTATTTATAAGTATCGTGTTAACTGAGCCGTCTTTATTTAATAAAATTTGTAAACCATCTATAGGGTGCGCACTTTTACGTTCTATTAGGTAATTAATCATTTCATTAACCTGTTTGCCGCTTAATTCTGCAACAACTATTTCATTGTCAAATGGCATGATTTCATAAGCATTACGCATGGTTACCGGTCCGGCATTTAATCCAGCACGTATACCGCCATGATTAAGTAATACGATGTCTATGTTTTTTTCAGTTCTCGATTTATAAACAGGTTCTCCTTGCGTTCTCACTATAGCTGCCATCATATTGCCTATAGGAGTATTGAGCTTATAGTCATTCTTATGCATTGAAGTAGTGTTGTAGCTTATCTGCTCATTCATCTGTCCGTCTAAAGACTTTTTGAAAGGGGCGATAAAAGCCTCGATTTCTTCAGTGCTTTTTAAATTTGAGTCTACGGCTGTTTGATTTCCTGAGACTTTTTTAAGTTGGTACCCTTTCTGACTGCAGGAAACTAGAAAGATGGTGGATAATAATACCGCTTTCGCGAAAGCGGAATAATTAAATATCACCTTACTGTTTACTAACTTATTTTTTTTCATAAAGCTTCGTGCTATTGTGCTACTTTTGTGAAGTAGAATAAGTAGTAAAAGTACATGATTTTTGACGTTTTAAAAAAGCGATGGTTACGTAAAGAGTTCCTTAAATTAGAAAATAGTTTGAGAGAGCGCAGGCCGCACTGGCCTAAAACGCTAGTTGTGGTTTTTGATGCAGCTCAAACATCTGATATAGAGATTTTTAAAAAGTGGGCTAACACTTTACATATTCCTAAAGAAAATTTAACACTTCTAGGTTTTACTAAAGACACAAAGAAAGACAGTGTAGAAGGAGCTGTTTTATTTGATAAAAACCTTGTTAAATGGACTGGCGGTATTTCATCAGAAGATTTTAAAAATGTATTAGGTAAGTCTTATGATTTACAGATCAACTATTTTGAAACACCTAGTGTAATGACTCGGTATGTGTCTTTAAAGTTAGATAGTGGTTTTAAAGTAGGTTATCCTTCTCATGAAGAATGTTCTTATGATCTTGCAGTTAACGTTCCATTAACTAATCAAGAGCTATTTATCTCCGAAATTGCGAAATATTTAAAAATTCTTAATAATTAACATGCAAGATTTAATAGGTACCGGTGTTGCGCTTGTAACGCCTTTTAACGCTCAAGGAGCGGTAGATCACGAGGCATTGTCTCGTATTGTTAACCATCAAGTAGATAATGGTGTAGATTATTTAGTCGTGCTGGGTACTACAGGGGAAAGTGTGACACTTTCTAAAGAAGAGAAGCATGAAGTAATTAAAACTATTAAAAACGCAAATGATGGTCGTTTACCTCTAGTTATAGGGGTAGGTGGTAATGATACTGCTGTAGTAGTTAATGAGTTGAAAATGGCAGACTTAGAAGGTTTTGTAGCAGTTTTATCTGTATCGCCAGCTTATAATAAGCCTACTCAAGAAGGGATTTTTCAACATTTCAAAGCTGTGTCTGAGGCTAGTCCTTTGCCTGTAATTTTATATAATGTCCCTGGAAGAACAGGTTCTAATATGGCTGTTGAGACAGTAGTTAGGCTATCTCAATTTGATAACGTAGTTGCTATAAAGGAGGCTGCAGGAGATTTAGTGCAAGCTATGAATATGATACAGTATACTCCTAAAGATTTTCTGGTAATATCTGGAGATGATATGATTGCAAATGCTATGACTCTAGCTGGTGGAGCAGGTGTTATATCCGTAATAGGTCAGGCTATGGCACAAGATTTTTCTGATATGATACGTTATTCATTAAACGGAGATGTAGGAGAGTCTTATGAGTTGCATTATAAAATGGCAGCAAGTATAGATATGATTTTTGAACAAGGTAATCCTTGTGGGATAAAGACATTATTACATCATCTAGGTTTATGTGACGACAGCGTTAGATTACCACTAGTAAAAGTAGATGAAGACCTAAGTTCAAGATTAAAATCTTTTTTAGACCTATACGAGAATTAAAGTCATTACGTTAAGCAGTGTGAACGGGCTTTCTTTTTCCATAGAAAAAGTTACATTTGCAGCCCATTAAAGTTAAGTATGAAAAACCTTGTAATAGTATTAATTCTAGCCATAACCCTCGCTAGTTGTAGTTCTTATCAAAAAGCTCTAAAGTCAGAAGATAACGCTGTCAAAGTAGCCATGATAGATACATTGTTTGCAAAAGGGAAGTATGGAAAAAGTTTAATGCTTTTTGAACAAATTATACCAGCCTATCGAGGTACAGATAGCGCTGCGCCTATGGCTATAAAATATGCAAAGGCTCTATACGAAGATAGAAGTTATGTAAATAGTGCTTATCAATATGAGCGTTTTATACAATCTCATCCAGCAGATCCTAATGCAGAATTTGCTTTATTTATGGCTGCAAAGAGTCATTATCAAATGTCTCCTATATACTCGAAAGATCAAAATGATACGAATATAGCGCTTGCTAAACTGCAGGAGTATATTAATCTTTATCCTTCTGGTCAGTTTGCTGACGAGACTAACCTACTGGTAGACGAATTAAGGTCTAAGTTAGATAAAAAAGCATACGAGACGGCAAAACAGTACCATCACTTTGGTAACTTTAGAGGTGGTTATATTTCGGCTATTAGTGCTTTTGAGAATTTTATAGTAGATCATCCAGGTTCAGAGTATCAAGATGATGCTCAGTATTATCTGCTAGAATCTCAATATGAATATGCTATGAATAGTTTTTCTAACTTAGTTCCTGAAAGACTAGCCATTGCTAAGAAATATTATGATACCTTTGCAAAACGCTATCCTGATAGTGAGTATAAAGAAGATGCCGACGATATACACGCTAAAATAGAGGATTATAATTCAAAGAATACAAGTAAAATATAACAATGGATACTAAAAACCTAACAGCTCCTAACACGACTATTACTTATAACCGTGATGAATTAACTGCTCCTACTGGTAATATGTATGAAGCGATTTCTATCATCGCAAAACGTGCTGAACAGATCAATACTGATGTAAGAGAAGAACTTGTTGAAAAACTAGAAGAATTTGCTACTTACAACGACTCTCTAGAAGAGGTTTTTGAAAATAAAGAACAAATCGAAGTTTCTAAATTTTACGAGCGTTTACCTAAACCAGCTGCTATCGCAGTTGAAGAATGGTTAGAAGGTAAAATCTATTTTAGAGATACAAGTTCTACTGAAGGATAATTCAATAAAAATTATGTCTGTATTAAGTGGTAAGAATGTATTGCTAGGTGTAACTGGTGGTATAGCTGCTTATAAAACTACTTATCTAGTGCGCCTGCTTGTAAAAGCGGGCGCTGCTGTTAAGGTGGTTATGACCCCAGCTGCCAGAGAGTTTGTAACACCGCTTACCTTATCTACACTCTCTAAAAATCCAGTTTTAAGTCATTTTACAAATCAAGAAGATGATAATGATACATGGAATAACCATGTAGAATTAGGTCTTTGGGCTGACTTAATGATCGTAGCTCCAGCTACTGCAAATACCATGAGCAAGATGGTAAATGGTATAATAGATAATTTGCTGTTAGCTGTATACTGTAGTGCAAAATGTCCTGTGTACTACGCTCCTGCGATGGATCTGGATATGTATAAGCATCCTTCTACCCAAAAGAATTTTGATCAACTCAGTGCCTATGGTAATCTTATGATTCCTGCAGGTGATGGAGAACTAGCTAGTGGGTTGTCTGGTAAAGGCCGTATGGCAGAGCCAGAAGAGATTATCAATTTCATAGAAAATGAAATCTCAAGTAAATTACCTTTAAAAAATAAAACTTGTTTAATTACAGCAGGTCCTACTTATGAGGCTATAGATCCTGTGCGATTTATAGGAAATCATAGTAGTGGTAAAATGGGTGCTGCCATTGCGCTAGAATTAGCAAATCGCGGCGCATCGGTAAAGCTGATTATGGGGCCTAGTCATGTTAAGACAGATCATAATCTCATAGATAGGGTAGATGTGAAAAGTGCACAACAAATGTATGACGCAGTGCATTCCATGGTTACTACAACAGATATTGCTATATTTAGTGCAGCCGTTGCAGATTATAGACCAGCAAATCCTGTTGATCAAAAAATAAAAAAGAAGTCTGATACGTTAACTATTGAGTTAGTCAAGAATCCAGATATTTTAGCTAGTGTGGGAGCTATGGCTCAAAAACCATTTTTAGTTGGGTTTGCTTTAGAGACAGAGAATGAATTAGAGCACGCTTTCGCGAAAGCGGAAAAGAAACAAACCGATTTACTAGTATTAAACTCTATGAGAGATAAAGGTGCTGGTTTTGGTGTGGATACTAACAAAATTGCGATTATAGATAAGAATAAAAATGTCTCAAGATTTGAGACTAAACCGAAAACTGAAGTAGCAAAAGATATCGTAGATGAAATTATTAAAAGGATTTTATAGTTTTCTTGTTTTATTCTGTGCAGTGTTAACTGTAAGCGCTCAAGAGCTTAATTTTACTGTACAGGTAAATGCCCAGAATGTGGCACAGCCTAATCAGACTATTTTTACGACTTTAGAAACTTCAATGCAGGAGTTTTTAAATAATACAAAGTGGACAGATCAAAAATTTAAAGAGATAGAAAAAATTAATGCTTCTCTAGTTTTTGTGGTTACTAATTATGACAACGATAGGTTTAGTGGGAATTTTCAAATATCTGTTTCTAGACCAGTTTATAACTCTTCTTATTCTACTCCTATATTCAATTTTAAGGACAATGATATCGCCTTTGAATATGTGGAATATGCGCCATTTTTTTATAATGCAAATCAATTTGAAAATAATCTAATATCTCTCATTTCTTTCTATGCTTATACTACATTAGGTATAGATGCAGATACTTTTGAGCAAAGAGGTGGGCAGGAGTTTCACGAGCAAGCGCAAACTATTGTAAATCTAGCTCAAAGTTCTCAAGGAGTTACTGGATGGAAAGCTAGTGATGGGCTGCTTAGTAGATTTAGACTTAATGACGATATGCTTTCAGATACCTATAAAGAGTATAGAGATGTGATGTATGATTACCATATAAAAGGATTAGATGCTTTTTCTAAAGATTCTAAGACTGGTAAAATAAAATTAAAGAAATACATCATGCAATTTGAGGAGTTGCACAGTCGCAGGCCTAATAGTCTATTGCAGCGTACATTTTTTGATGCAAAGGCAGACGAGATAATGAGTATTTACTCTTCTGGACCGGCTGTAGATATAAGGAATGTAAAAAGCTCACTGCAAAAGCTAGCGCCTAATCAGTCTTCAAAATGGCGCAATATTAAGGTGTAAGCACTTTTTTACTTCCTTCTTTTTACCTAGATTTATGTTTTATAAACTGGTGGTTCTTTAACTGCTTAAATAGCTGTAAACAAATTGCTTAATCATATTCAAATAGAGAATTTTGCACTGATCGATTCGTTAGAATTAGATCTTCAAAATGGACTTACCATGATCACTGGAGAAACTGGTGCAGGTAAATCAATTTTATTAGGTGCATTAGGATTGATATTAGGTAACCGTGCAGATTTAAGTGCTATAAGAGATACTTCACGCAAATGTTTTGTAGAGGCTCAGTTTGATATTTCAGATTTAGAATTAAAGCATTTATTTGAAGAAGCAGATCTCGATTATGAAAACTTAAGTTTTTTGCGCAGAGAGATTTTGCCTTCTGGTAAAAGTAGAGCGTTTATTAACGACACTCCAGTGACTCTTTCTGTTATGAATAATATAGGTAAGCGTCTTATAGATATTCATTCTCAGCACCAGACATTACAACTTTCTAAGGATACTTTTCAGATAGAGGTGTTGAATGCGTTTCTTATTGAAAACACTAAGGACTCAAAAAAGCCTGCGTCCCAACTATTCAGTAGTTATAAAAATGAATTACTTGTATATAATAATGCAAAGAAAGAACTTAAGAAATTACAAGGTCAGGAAGCTCAGTTTTCTAAAGAGTTAGATTATAATAATTTTTTATTATCAGAATTAGAAGAGGCAGGCTTAGATCAATTAGATCAAGTTGCACTAGAAGAAGAGAATGAGCAGTTAAGTAATGTAGAGAGTATTACTGAGGTTTTTACAGAATTCAATAACGCAATTTCTGAGGATGATCTAGGTATGTTAGATAAGTTAAGGCATTTGCAAAATAATTTCTCAAAAATTAGTGAATACTCAACAGTGTATTCTTCTTTAAAAGATAGGCTTTCTTCTGTGCTTTTAGAACTAGAAGATATATATCAAGATTCTTCTGTAGAGGCAGATAAAATAGAGGCAGACCCAGAACGTTTAATTCAAATTAATAATTCTATAAGATTATTAGAAGATCTGTATAGAAAGCACCAAGTAGATACGGTAGATTCTCTAAAAGTGCTTAGAGATGAGCTGGCAGACAAAGTCTTTGTTTCTCAAGGTCTCGATAAAAAGATAAAACAGCAAGAAAAGAAATTGAATGATGCTGAATTAAATCTTACAAAATTAGGAGCTAAAATTTCTAAAGAAAGAATTCAGTACAAAGCAGCTTTAGAAAAAGATGTGTTGGGTATAGCTAAGGAATTAGGAATGCCAGATGCTCAGTTTAAAGTAGATATAACACCGTTAGGTTTTTATGGAGAAACAGGGATAGATCAAATACAATTTCTTTTCACAGCAAATAAAGGCTCGCAGTTGTTGTCGTTAGATAAGGCAGCATCTGGAGGGGAGCTGTCTAGATTAATGCTAGCCATTAAATCTATACTTGCTAGATGTAAAAGATTACCTACTATTATATTTGATGAGATTGATACTGGTGTCAGTGGTTCTATCGCTACTATGATGGCGGTTATTATGAAGTCTATGAGTGAGGGAATGCAAGTGATGGCTATTACACATTTACCACAAATAGCAGCGTCAGGAAATGATCATTTAATCGTAAAAAAAATAACAGAAAATAATAAGACAGTGAGTACTATTCAGCGACTTGATGAAGACGCAAGATTAGAAGAAATAGCCCAGATGTTAAGTGGTGGGACAATTTCTGACGCTGCGAGAGAAAATGCTCGTGCGCTACTCAATTAGTTTTATATATTTGCTACCTAATCAAGAATTATGGCTTACAATTTATTAAAAGGAAAAAGAGGAATTATATTTGGTGCTCTAGATGAGAATTCTATTGCATGGAAAACAGCACAATTAGCTCATGATGAAGGAGCTGCATTTGTACTTACTAATGCTCCTGTAGCTATGCGTATGGGGCAAATTAAAGAGCTTGCTGAAAAAACTGGAAGCGAGATTATTCCTGCAGACGCAACAAGTATTGAAGATCTTGAAAACTTGGTAAGTAAGTCGGTAGAGATATTAGGAGGTAAATTAGACTTTGTCCTTCATTCTATAGGTATGAGTGTAAATGTCCGAAAAGGAAATCTTTATACAGATCAAAATTATAAATACACTGAAAAAGGATGGGACGTGAGTGCTGTTTCTTTTCACAAGGTAATGCAAACGTTGCATAAGAATGATGCGATGAATGAGTGGGGAAGTATTGTAGCTTTGACTTACATGGCTGCGCAACGTACTTTTCCTGATTATAATGATATGGCAGATAATAAGGCATATCTAGAATCTATTGCACGTAGTTTTGGTTACTTCTTTGGTAAAGATAAGAAGGTAAGAGTAAATACTATCTCTCAATCACCTACACCTACGACAGCTGGTAGTGGTGTTAAAGGTTTTGATGGTTTTATAAATTATGCAGAAAAAATGAGTCCGTTAGGTAATGCGACGGCGCAGGATTGTGCTGAGTATACTATGACTTTATTTTCTGACTATACTAAAAAAGTTACTATGCAAAACCTTTTCCATGATGGAGGTTTTTCTAATACAGGAGTAAGTCAGGAAGTAATTGAAAAGTTCTAAATTTATATTTATTTTAAATTATTTAAAGCCTTATCATTTGATAAGGCTTTTTTGTGTTTTATCGCTTTCGCGAAAACGTAAATGTTAAATTGCTATTCAAATAATAAAATATACTATTAAGTCAATGTTAATAATACTAAAATCATTACATTAGAAGCTCAATAATTTAACCCAAAACGAAATGAGAAAAAAACTACTATTAATATTAGTGTTTTTAATTACAACAGTGTCTATGGCGCAATGTGATTATACACTAGAGCTTACCGATAATTTCGGGAATGACTGGGACTCCGGTGATAACTTGAGTGTAAATGCAGGTGTCGATGTGACCATAGCAGGAACGACAACAACTTATGTAATTATGGATCCAGCAACAGTGAGCGGTGCGCCAGCTGTAGAAAATTATACTATAACAGTCAATGATGGTGATTCTATAGACATTGATTATAGAGCTACATTTTTGTCAGGAGATGGTAGTTTTAGATTTATTGATTCTGAAGGTATAGAGGTTTATGCTACACCTATCAATCAAGCATCTATGATGGATATCTATGTTGGAACTGCTACTTGTCCTACATGTTTTGCTGTGACTATGTTGACATCCGATAATTTAACTGCTACAGGGGCAGAGATAGGATGGACAGCAACTGGTACAGAAACAGCTTGGGAAGTAGAGTATGGGCCAGTAGGTTTTACACCAGGATCCGGTACTGTTGATAATGCAACTACAAATCCTTGGACTATAGGAGGGTTGTCTGCGAGCACATCTTATGACGTTTATGTGAGAGCTGACTGTGGAATGGGTGATATAAGTAGCAATCAAGGGCCGTTGAACTTTACAACTACAGATTCCTGCCCAGTACCTAGTGCTTTTAATCCTGTAACTCAATCAGCAGATACTGTTCAGTTTACTTGGGATACAAATGGTAACGTTTCTAGTAATTATGAAATTGAATACGCACCCTCACCTTATGTACAAGGGGCAGGTGGGACAACTGTTCTTGGTTTTTCAGCTCCATTTGCTTCAGTAACTGGTCTGACATCAAATACATCTTACGATTTTTATGTAAGAATTGATTGTGGAATGGGTGATTTTAGTGGTTGGGCAGGACCTTATACTGCTTCTACATTGCAATCATGTCCAGATATTTCTGGAATTGCTTTTAGTAATGTAGATCAAACTAGTGCCGATATTGCATGGTCTAATGGTGGCACTGAAACAGAATGGGAAATAGAATACACTACAGATGCAGGTGTTAGTACTTTAGTTACTGCTACTTCTAATCCTTTTACATTAACAGGTCTTTCCTCTGGGACATCATATGATATTTGTGTAATTGCAGTTTGTGCACCTACTGATAGATCTACACCAGTTTGTGATACATTAATTACTCCAGCAAATTGTGGCGATGATATTTTTGATACAGGAGGTATGACTGGAGATTATCAAAATAACGAAAGTTATACGATTACCTATACACCTGATAATGTAGGCGATGTGGTTACCTTGAATTTTACTTCAGTTGATGTAGAGTCTTGTTGTGATACTTTAGAAGTTTTTAATGGACTTGATGTTACTGCAACACCATTTGCTACTGACTTAGAAGATCCAGCTATGTTTAGAGCAACTAATCCTGATGGTGCGATAACTATAAGATTTAGTTCTGATGGTTCTGTTGCTAGGGCAGGATGGGTAGCAGAGTATATTTGTGCAGCTCCTCCTTCATGTTTAGAGCCTACGAGTCTTTCATTTGATGGTTCCACTAATACTACTATAGATCTTTCTTGGATAGCAGGTGGTTCTGAAACAGAATGGAATATTGAGTATGGTGTTCCTGGTTTTACACCAGGAATGGGAACTGTTGTTAATTCTACTGTTAATCCAGTAACGATAACTGGTTTAACTCAAAATACGATATATGATTTTTACGTTACAGGTTACTGTGGTGTCGGTGATGAAAGTTTACAGGTAGGACCTGTTACAGGTATTACGCAATGTGATCCAGTTATAGCACCTTATTTTGAAGATTTCGAAACAGGGTTCACAACTACTACGAGTAATTTTCCTGGTACGGCAGATTATTTTGATTCAGAAAATTGTTACTCAGCAGTAAATTCTGCATATGCATGGATAGCTGCTCCAGGAACTCTAACTGGTTCAGGTAATACAGGTCCTGATCCATCAATTACAACAGGTAATTATTTCTATGCAGAGGGTTCAAGTGGAATCACTGGGGATGTTGCAGAGTTAAATACTGCTTCTTTTGACACTAGCGCATTGACTATTCCAGCCTTGAGTTTTGATTATCATATGGCTGGATCTGACATTGGGTCTTTAGAAGTTTTGGTAAAATCAGGAGCGAGTGAGACTCTAGTAGCTACAATAACTGGTGAACAGCAACTTGCAGACACAGATCCTTATATAAATTTCAATGTTGCATTGAGTGCATTTTCAGGTCAGACTTTTCAAATTGTTTTTAGAGCAATAAGAGGAACTAGCTTTGAATCTGATATAGCAATTGATAATGTTGCGATTGATGAAGCTCCATCTTGTCCTGCAGCTTTAGCACTTGCTGTAGATTCTTCTACGGTTGATAGTGTGAGTTTGTCATGGACTAATGGAGGTGCTGAAACAGCTTGGGAGATAGAATATGTAGATGCAGGAGCGGCTCAAGGTTCAGGTACTTTAGTTCCTGTAACAACTAACCCAGCAACTGTTACTGGTTTAGTTGCAAATACACCTTACGATTTCTATTTAAGAGCAGTTTGTTCAGTAGGTGATGAAAGTGCATGGTTAGGTCCTGTCACTGGAAGAACTACTTGCGTAGCATTTACAGTGCCTTTTACAGAAGGGTTTAATTCTACTAGTGCAACTCAGGATTGTTGGACCGTTTTAGATGAAAATGGAGATGGTGATCAATGGGATCTAAATTATGCATTTAATGCTAGTGAAGGAGATCAAGTGGCTGCTATCAATACAGATTTTAATGCTGGTGCAGATGATGATTATTTAATCTCTCCTGCTATTACATTAACAGGTGTTGATAGACTTAGATATGAATATAGAGTACAATCAAATGGAGAGCCTAACGAAATGGAAGTTTTAATTTCTACTACAGGTAATGCTGCTGCAGATTTTACTACAACGTTGGTGCCGCTTACATTGTATTCTAACGAAGCATATGCTGAAGAGGTTGTCGATCTTTCTGCTTATACAGGAGATGTTTACGTCGCGTGGAGAATACCTCCTACAACGACAGATGGATGGAGAATGTATATTGATAATGTACGTTTTGAAATAACTCCAGATTGTGATGAGCCTGTTATGATTGAAACTTCTGGATTTACAGTTTCATCAGCAGATATTGCCTTTACAGAAAGAGGAACGGCAACTTCATGGGAGATAGAATATGGTACTCCAGGGTTTACACCTGGTACAGGTACTGTTGTTACTGCAACAACAAACCCTTATACTTTAAGTGGTTTAACTGATAATACTTCATATGATTTTTATATTAGATCAGCATGTGCTTCAGGAGGCTTTAGCCCATGGTCAGCGACAAGTAATTTCCAGACAGCGTGTAATGCCTTTGCTGTTCCGTTTACAGAAACTTTTGATTCTACTAGCACGACAGAAGGATGTTGGACGGTATTAGATGAGAATGGAGATGGCGATCAGTGGATTTTAGATAGTACTACAACTGCAGCTGGTGATCAAGCGGCTTCTATTAATACAGATTTTAATGGTGGAGTGGATGATGATTATTTAATCTCTCCAGCACTTACTTTAACAGGTGCTCAGAGATTAAAGTATATGTATAGGGCTCAGTCTGCTGGAGAGCCTAACGATATGGAAGTGTTACTTTCCACTACAGGAACTGATGCTGCAGATTTTACAGCTACATTATTACCTGTTGCTATGTATGGTAATACTACTTATCAAGAAGAGATAATTGATTTATCTGCTTATACAGGAGATGTTTACATAGCATTTAGAATACCACCTAATGGAACAGATGGATGGAATATGTATATAGATGAATTTGTTGTTGAAGATTTACCTGCTTGTACAGAGCCTTCTGGCTTAAATGTGGCAAACGTAACTTCAGATACTGCAGACTTTTCATGGATTTCTGGTGGAAGTGGAGAGGCTTCTTGGGATGTAGAGATTGTTCCAGCAGGAACTACTCCTACAGGAGTTCCAACTGATGTAGTTACTAGTACTGCATATCTTGCGACAGGATTGTCTACTGCCACAGCTTATGACTTTTATGTACGAGCTGACTGTGGTAGTGGAACAAGCGTGTTTACTGGGCCTTTAAGTTTTACAACCACTGCTGCTTGTGGAGATACTATTTATGATACTGGTGGTTCAACTGGTGATTATCAAAATAGTGAGAGCTACACAATTACTTATTTCCCTGATAATGTAGGGGACCTAGTAACATTAGATTTTACATTGGTAGATGTAGAAACTTGTTGTGATACTTTAGAAGTTTTTGATGGAATAGATGTTACAGCTACTCCGTTTACTAATGATTTAGAAAGTCCTGCTACTTTTAGAGCTAATAATGCAGATGGCGCAATAACTATTAGGTTTACTTCTGATGGTTCTATAGCTAATGCAGGTTGGGAGGCATTATATACATGTTCTGCGCCTCCTTCTTGCTTAGAGCCTTCAAGTTTAGTAGTTGATGCAATATCTTCTACATCTGCAAATGCATCATGGTCTTCCTTAAGTGTTGCTACAGTTTGGCAAGTTGAAGTTCAACCTACAACTGTAGCTCAAGGCACAGCTGGTGCGGTATATGAAAATCTTACTTCTACAAATCCACAAGCAATTTCTAGCTTATCGGCACAAACCACTTATGATCTTTACGTAAGAGCTGATTGTGGGTCAGGTGATTTTTCAAACTGGGTTGGGCCAGTAACATTTACGACTTTATGTGATGTTGTTACCCAATATCCATACGTTACGGACTTTACAACTAATGTTCCTAACCAATGTTGGAACGAAGCTATTGATGGTGAGATTGTAGATGGTCCTATAGGATTAGGAAGCTCTGATTGGAGAGAAGGTAGGTCTTATGAAAATTCTGCAGGAGTAGTTGTGCCTTCTAACGCTATCAATCTTTGGCAAAATGTCGATAGAGAGTGGTTGATATCAGAGCAATTTGATATGTCAGGCTCAAGTAATGATGTGTTAACGGTAGAAGTAGCTGTTACTAATTTTGGTTTTGGTGGCTCGACAGCCGCTGATACGGATGTAATGGGTTCTGATGATCAGGTAGATTTATTAATAACTACTGATAATGGAATTACATGGACTTCGTTAATGACATGGAATCTAGCTAATCAACCTGCTGTTACTGGAACTAGCTCAACTATTGACTTGTCTAGTTATACAGGTACGGTTCAATTTGCATTCTTGGCTAGTGACGGAAATATAGATGACGCTGAAGATTATGATTTCCATGTGGGTGTTTTTGAAATTGATGGTGCTGCTAGTAATAACGCTTTCGCGAAAGCGGAATTTGTAATTTACCCTAACCCAGTTTCTACAACACTTTATGTACAAACTGATGTTTCTGTTAATAAATTGACTATTTATAACCTCATGGGACAGATTGTGAAGTCTAGAGAAATAGAAAATAGTGCAGAAATCAATGTTCATGAGTTACCTTCTGGTATATATCTAATTGAAATCAAAGGTGATGTTGCTGCTGAAACTTTTAGGTTTATTAAGGAGTAGTATTTATTAAAGTTTATTTTAAAAAGGGTCACTTAACGGTGATCCTTTTTTTTTTAACCTAAATTAAAGTCAGGTTAACGATAAATTAACAATTGTAGTTGGTTATTACATTTATTTATTTAGTTTAAGGGCCTTCTTAAAAAAAACCTTAAATAATAATTATGAAACAAATTTATGTTACTGTAATTACCTTATTTCTGTTAACCTTATCTTTTAATGCACAAGCACAGTGTAATTATACGTTAGAGGTTACAGATTTTTTTGGTAATGATTGGGTTAGTGGGGATAATGCCACCGCTAACGCAGGAGTTGATGTCACCATTGATGGTGTTTTAACTACCTATCGTGTTTTAAATGCTAGTCCTACAGGTGCTCCTGTGACTGAAACTTATGTTATTTCGGTAAATAATATGTCTACAATAGATATTGATTACCGAGCTCCATTTCTTACAGGTGATGGAGAATTTCAACTAATAGACTCTGAGGATTTATTGGTTTATCAGACTCCTATTGCGCAAACTTCAATGATGGATATTTTTGTTGGTACTGCATCTTGTCCTACATGTCCTGTAGTGACTAATACTGGCTTCTCTATGGTTACTGCAAATGATGCCGAAATCAGTTGGACTAATGGAGGTTCTGAAACAGAATGGCAAATTGAGTATGGTGTAAGTCCTTATACTCCTGGTTCAGGTGGTGTAACGGTTCAAGCAACTACTAATCCTGCAACAATATCAGGTTTGAGTAGTATAACTACTTATGATGTTTATGTGACAGCAGTATGTGTTGCAGGTTCTGATTTAAGTAATCCAGTAGGCCCTGTGACTTTTACTACTACAGAATCTTGTCCTTCTCCTTCTAATTTTGGTCCTGTTACACAAACTGCAAATAGTGTTCAGTTTCAATGGGATGCAAATGGAAATACTAGTCCAAATTATGAAGTTAATTATGGTCCAACTCCATTTAATCAAGGAGATCCATCTGGAACTACAGTTACTTCAAATTTTGGAACTTTTGCTTCTGTAGATAACTTGATGTCAGATACAGAATATAGTTTTTATGTAAGGTATGATTGTGGTATGGGGGATTTTAGCTTATGGCAAGGACCTTACACTGCGACAACTTTAATCTCATGTCCAGCTGTTTCAGGTATTCAGGCTGCAACTATTACTGATTCGTCTTTAGATATTTCTTGGGCAGCAGGTGGTGCTGAAACTGAATGGGAAGTAGAATATGCTTTAGCAGGTACAATTACCGCTCCAGGTACAGGGCAAGGAACAACTGTGTCTCCTAATCCTACAAGCACTTCTCTTTTAATAGATGCTTTAACAGATGCTTCAACCTATGATGTGTTTATTCGCGCAGTTTGTGATCCATTACAACCAGATTACAGTAGTTGGGTTCAAGAATCTTTTTCTACTTTGTGTTTGCCGTTTACATCTCCATTTAGTGAAGATTTTGAAACAGGTTTTACAGTACGTGCTACAGGTTCACCAGCTACTACTGATAATTTTGAAAATGAAAATTGTTGGTCTGCAGATAGTCCTTCTGCGTACAGTTGGGTTGCTGTTGCTACAGCGGTAACAGGTTCTGGTTCTACAGGTCCTGGTGTTTCAAGTGGTAATTATTTTATTACCGAATCTTCTAGAGGAACGACAGGTGACATTACTGATTTGATCTCACCAATTATTGATTTATCGGCCCTTACCACTCCTGCAATTAGTTTTGATTATCATATGTATGGCGCAACTATGGGTACCTTGGAGATTGTAGTTAGATCAGGTGGAGTTGATACTACTGTATTTACTTTATCTGGACAACAACAAACAGATGAAGATGATCCTTTCACAACCGTAGCTATTCCTATCGCTTCATTTGCATCGCAAAATATTCAAGTAGTATTTAGAAGTACACGTGGTACCTCTTTTACTAGTGATATGGCCATTGATAATTTATTAGTTTTAGAATCTCCTCCTTGTGTAGATCCTTATGATTTAAATATTTCAGCTTTAACTAGTAGTTCCGTAGATTTGGGTTGGACAGAGTTAGGATCAACAACTAACTGGGATCTAGAAATAGGTGCTGCTGGTTTTGTAGTAGATTCTGGAGTTGCAACTATCGCAGCTTCTTCAACTACTAATCCTTATAGTGTGTCTGGATTATCACCAGATACGGTCTATGAATTTTATGTTAGATCTAATTGTGGTGTAGATGGTACAAGTAATTGGGTCGGTCCATTTGAATTCAGAACTAGTTGTTCTGCGCTTACTGCTCCCTATTTTACTGATTATGAATTGGACACTGTTGATTCTTTGAATAATTGTGATAATTCTTTAATAATTACTGGTAGTACAAATCTTTTGGTAGAGGTTGAAGATATTATCGCCTTCTCTGGTTCTAATCATATCTACATGTATAGTGGAAGTGATGCTACAGCAGATATTTTTTATATTCTTCCTGAATTTTCTGATTTATCCTCTGATAAGCGTATAAAATTCAATGTGAATGATAGAGATAATGGAGGGTTAGAAGTTGGAGTAATGTCAGATCCTTCTGATATCTCAACCTTTACTTCTCTAGTTACGTATACGGATTCAGATCTAGTCGATGATGCTTATGAAGAAAAGACAGCTTATTTTAATTCTTTAACTACTACAGGTGGTTATATTGCTTTTAAATTTAATCCAGCAGGAACATTTGATGCTATTTACATTGATGATGTAACGTACGAAGTGGCACCATCTTGTCCAGAACCAACACAATTGGTATTCGGTACGGTAGGGTCTTCAAGTTTAGATTTCTCTTGGACAAATAATTCAACCGCTGCGGAATACTTAGTTGAATATAGAGAGGTTGGTACAACTGCTTTTACTGTTGTTTCACCTAATCCTACTGTCGAAAATGTTGTACTAAGTGGGTTACTTAGTGATACAGAATATGAAATTTGTGTAACAGCTATTTGTGACAGTGCTACTAATGATGTGTCAGCACAATCGTGTAGTACTGTATCAACGACTCCGGACTATTGCGCAGGGGATTTATTTGTTGATTCCGGAGGTGCTTCTGGACAGTATCAAAATAATGAAGATATTGTTTATAATATATGTCCTGATAATATAGGTGATGTAGTTTATTTAAATTTCCTTACTAATGAAATGGAAGATAGTTTTAGTGGTTGTTTTGACGGATTAACTATTTATGATGGACCAGATACAACTTTTCCTACTATTAATACGCCAAGTGGAGATACAGAATGGTGCTGGGATGGTACAACTGGTACAGGTGATTTAACTCAAGAACTTCTAATCGGTACAAGTGCTTCTGGTTGTATAACTTTGGTTTGGTCTACTGATGGATCTGGGCTAAGAGATGGTTGGACAGCAAATGTAACTTGTGCTCCGGCTCCTACTTGTCCTTCTCCAGATGTATTAGCTGTTGATGCTGTTTCTTCTACAACGGCTGATCTTTCTTGGACTGCTGGTGGTTCTGAAACTGAATGGGATGTAGAAGTAGGTACGCCAGGTTTTGTTCCAAATACTGGTGCTCAAATAGGTACTGTAATAGATGTAACGACTTCTCCTTTAACTACAGTAAGTGGATTGTCTCCAAATACGAACTATGATTACTGGGTACGTGCGGTTTGTGCTCCTGGTGATGAAAGTATTTTTATTGGACCATTTACCTTTACAACGGATTGTGCAGCTTTTACAGCTCCTTACTTTACAGATTATGAATCTGATCCAATAGATGGATTAGGTAATTGTGATAACAGCATTGTTTCTGGTACTGGTGTTTTAGTAGAAGTAGAAGATTTAATCGCAAATTCAGGGTCTCAACATATTTATATGTACAGTGGTTCTGCTGGAGCATCTGGAGAGATTTATTATATTCTTCCAGAATTTTCAGACTTAGATGCAACTAAACGTGTCAGATTCTTTGCTTATGATAGAGATTTAGGTGGCTTAGAAGTAGGTACTATGACTGACCCTTCAGATGCTACTACTTTTACAGTAGCTCAAACTTTTACAAATGCAGATTTACCAGATGATACGTATGCAGAGCAAACAGTTGAATTTACATCTTTAACTACTACTGGTGGTTGGGTAGCATTTAAATTTAATCCTGCAGGAACTTTTGATGCTATGTACTTAGATGATGTAAATTATGAAGAGATTCCTAATTGTCCTCAACCTAGTGCTGTAACCCTAGATAACTTAACAGACAGCTCTGTAGAATTATCATGGACAGCAGGTGGAGTAGAAACAGAATGGATAGTAGAATATGGTACACCAGGGTTTACTCCAGGTGGTGCAGGTTCTTTAGGTACGCAAACAGGTGTAATGACTAGTACTAGTTATTTATTAGATATGCTTACTTCTAATACTGCATACGAGATAAGAGTATTTGCAGTTTGTGGACCTGGTGATATTAGTCCTTCTACAAACCCTGCTACGATTAGAACTTTACCTTCGGCACCTCAAGGTGTTTCTTGCTCTAACAATGACAACGCTTTTGCTTGGGAAGATAATTTTGATGCTAATAATGGATGGACTGGTGATGTAGGAACTGGAACAACAGGTGGTAACTGGAATTTCGGTAGAGCTGGTGGTACACCTTCTGGTAGTACAGGACCTAATGGACCTGAAGAGGGTACTGGTTATGTATATTTTGAAACTTCAGGAACTGCGGCTGGTAACAATTCAATTGTTTCTCCTCCTATTGATTTAACAGCAGCTACTGATGAGGCAGAACTTTCATTTTTCTATCACAGTTTTGGAGGTGATCTTACAGAATTTGAAATAGGAGTTTCTAACTCTGCTACTGGACCATTTACTAGCGTCTTTAGCTACGTAGGACCTATTCAAACTGCTCAAGCTGATTCATTTGCTTTAATCGGTGCGCAATTACCAGCATCTGTATTGGGCTCAGTTATTTATATACAGCTTACGGCTGTAGATCCTACTAGTGGTTTTGTAGGAGATATAGCTCTTGATTTAATGAGAATTGAAACTTGTGGAGCATTTTGTTCTAATCCTGATTCATTTGCAGTTTCTAACTTGGGAACAACAGGTGGTGATTTTAGTTTTAATGACACTTTAGGAACTCCAGCAGGTTCTTATGAGTACGTTATTCAAGCAGATGGTACAGGAATACCTACTTCGCCAGGTACAGCTATAGCGACCACATCTTTTACAGATAATACGTTAATAGCAGCGACTCCATATGAGGTGTATTATAGAACTGTATGTAGTGCAACATCTGCAAGTGACTGGGTTGGACCTTTCCAATTCACAACTACTTGTGTGCCATTTACAGCTCCTTATTTTACAGATTATGAAAATGATCCTTTAGACGATTTATTTGTATGTGATAATGGAATACTTACTAATGCTACAGGTACAACAGCTCCTTTAGTAGAAGTGGAAGATTTAATTGCAAATAGTGGTAATCAACATATATATCTATACAGTGGTAGCGATACCTCTGCAGGTGTGTATTATGTAATGCCAGAGTTTTCTGATCTTGATGCTACAAAGAGAGTAAGATTCTTTGCATATGATAGAGATAATGGTGGTCTTGAAGTGGGTGTTATGTCTGACCCTAATGATATTTCAACATTTACTGTCGTAGAAACTTTTGTTGATGCTGATTTACCAGATGATACTTATGCAGAACAAACGGTTAATTTCACATCGTTGACAACAACAGGTGGTCATATTGCTTTTAGATTTGTTCAAGTAGCTGGTTTTGATGCAATGTATCTTGATGATATCAATTATGAATTAATACCATCATGTCCTAACCCAACAGGAGTTGTAGTGAATACAATTGGTGGTGATAATCTTGATTTATCTTGGACAGCTGGTTTGTCAGAAACAGAATGGATAGTAGAATATGCGACTCCAGATTTTAGTACAGGTACAGCAACCGCTGTTACAGGTGTTATGACAAACACTAATTATATTTTAAATGGTTTATCTCCAAATACTCCTTATGAAGTAAGAGTTTCTTCTGTGTGTAATCCTATGGATATTAGTCCTACTACTAACCCTTTACCGGTAAGAACTTTCCCGGCTTCACCTCAAGGTGTTTCATGTGCTACAGGTGCTCCTGGTTATATATGGGAAGATAGCTTTGATACCATTGCTACTTCATGGACTGGAGATGTGGGTACTGGTACAACTAGTGGTGATTGGAATTTTGGTAGAACATCTGCTACTGGTTCTACGGGAACAGGACCTAATGGTCCTCATGATGGTGCAGGTTACTTGTTTTTTGAAACAACAGGAACAAATGTAGGTCCAGCATCTATTGTTTCTCCTCCTATTGATCTAACAACAGGGGCAAATGCTGAGTTAGAGCTTTCTCTATTTATTCATTCCTTTGGTGGTGATCAAACTATTTTTGATGTGGCTTATGGTACTAGTGCAACTGGTCCTTTTACAAGTGTCTTTACTTATGTAGGACAACTACAAAATTCTGGAGCAGATGATTATGCAGAAGTGGGTGCAATGTTACCTTCTTCTTTAATAGGTCAAACTATCTATATTCAAATTACTGGTACTGAAGAGCCTGGTAATGAAGGTGGTTTCGTAGGTGATTTTGCTGTTGATTTAATGAGAATTCAAACTTGTGGCGCTTTCTGTTTAGCTCCTGATGGTGTTTCTGTTTCTGCAATCACTGGTGATTCTGCGGTAATAGATTGGACAGAGAACGGTAATGCTACAACTTGGGAAGTTGCTGTTGTTACTTCAGGAAGTGGAGTGCCTACTTCTAACGGAACAAGTGTGACAACTAATCCTTATACAGTGACAGCTTTATCTCCTAGTACACCTTACGATGTATATGTTCGTGCAGATTGTGGTGGTGGACTATTTAGTGATTGGTCAGTAGTAGAAAGCTTCTCTACAGATTGTGTTGCTTTTATGGCTCCTTACGGAACAATTGCTGGTGCGCCAGGTAATGATTTTGCAACTTTCCCTGGAATATGTTGGGGAGAAGGAGATAATACTGATGTTGCGACTGGTCCTAATGGATTAGATGGTGATTGGACAAATGTTGACTTTGCTAATGATCCAACTAATGTATTTGGTGAAGCGGCAAGTATTAATATTTGGAACAATGGTGGTGATGGTGATTGGTTAGTAACTCCAGAAATTGATTTAGGAGTTGCTGGTGGTTCATATACTGCTAGTTTTGATGTTGCGTTAACTGAGTTTGACGATACTTTTGCTAGTAATTTTGGTAGTGATGATCAGGTTCAATTCTTGATTACTACGGACGGTGGTGTTACATGGAGCATAATTGAAACTTTTGAAGCTTCTGATAATGTATCTGCAACTGGTCAATTAGAGACTTTCCCTCTTAATGCTTATTCTGGTGTTGTTAGATTTGGTTTCCGTGCTACTAATGGTACCGTGGCAGATGGAGAAGATATTCACTTCTTTGTAGATAACTTTACTGTAGATGGTACTGCTGGTGTTAATGATGTGGATACTTTTGATTTCACTTATTATCCTAACCCTACAGATAATATAGTTGACTTTAATGGTCAACAAGTTATTGATAGTTTAGTAGTAAGAAACTTATTAGGACAGCAACTATTAGTTGTAAAACCTAATGCGTCTGCTACTAGAATAGATTTATCTACTTTCCCTTCTGGAATGTATCTTATAGAGGTGATCTCTGGAGAGCAAAACAAAACGGTGAAAGTGTTGAGAAACTAGATTCTTATACCTAAATAATAAAAAGGCCATTCTTTACAGAATGGCCTTTTTTTATTGACTATTTTTGACATTGTGAATGTGATAAATTATTCTATTATAATTCCTGTTTTTAACAGGCCGGACGAGATTGAAAAACTTCTCCATAGTATTTCTGTTTTAAATTTTGACACTGAATTTGAAGTTGTTATTGTAGAAGATGGCTCTACTTTAAGTAGTGAGTCTGTTTGTTCTCGCTTTCGCGAAAGCGTAAACATTAACTATCTATTTAAACCTAATTCTGGCCCAGGTGATTCTAGAAATTATGGTATGCGCCATGCTATAGGCGATTATTTTTTAATTCTAGACAGTGATTGTATACTTCCAGAAAATTATTTACAAAATGTGGACACATATTTAAAGCAAAATTATGTAGACTGTTTTGGCGGTCCTGATGCTGCGCATGCTACATTTACTGATTTACAAAAATCTATTAATTATTCAATGACTTCTTTTCTTACTACTGGAGGTATAAGAGGTGGAGGTGAGCAGTTAGGTAAATTCCAGCCTCGCAGCTTTAATATGGGGATAAGTAAAAAGGCATTTATTGCTACTGGAGGTTTTGGTAAAATCCATCCAGGTGAAGATCCAGATTTAAGTATTAGATTATGGAATAAGGGTTTTAAAACTGTATTGATTAAAGATGCTTATGTCTATCATGAAAGACGTATCTCATGGAAATTGTTTTACAAGCAAGTCAATAAGTTTGGTAAAGTCAGGGTAATATTAAATAAATGGCATCCAGAGACTAGAAAAATAACATATTGGTTCCCTACTTTATTTAGTCTGTTTTTTATAGTTTCTTTAATTTTAAGTACATTAGGATATGGGGTGCCTATATTATTGTACCTCATATATATACTCACTATTTTTATACATGCAGGGATTAAAAATGGATTAAAAGTAGGTCTAGGAGCTACTGTGGCAGCTATGATCCAGCTATTGGGTTATGGAATAGGTTTTTTACATTCTTGGTTAAAAATTAATCTTTTAGGCCAAGATGAAAAAAAAGCATTCCCAAAACTTTTTTTTAAATAGATTATAATGAGGTATAAAAAATATGTCGGTTTTCCATTAGTTGTAATTGTAGTGGCTAGTTTATGGTTTATCTCAAAGTATAAAGATGTTTATAAGGAAGAGATTGAGTTTAATGTTAACTTTATCAACGTGCCAGAAGATATCGTTGTTAACTCTACGATTAATCAAATATTAATTCCGGTAGAAATAAGCGCCAGTGGCTTTACTCTTATATGGGAAAAAACTTTTGGTCACAGGTTAAATCTAGATTTTAAGAAAAATACATACAGTAGGAATGATTCGTTATTCTTTAATCCATCTAAAAGTCTAAAAAATATGAAACGCTCCAAGGAGATTTCATATGAGATTCTTAATGTAGAAGATCAAGAGATCCCTATCAATGTTAAACGATTTGATTCAAAAAGAGTACCTCTGGTTAATGACTTTAAAATTGAGTATAGTTCAAATTTTGTCCCTTTGAGAGAACCTGCTTTTACGCAGGATAGTGTTACAGTAACAGGGAATGATACTGCCGTAGCTGGACTTAAAGAGATAAGGGTTGCTGGTAAACCAATAATTGTAAGCGATTCTATAACTTCTATTAATGTAAATCTTAATGAAAAATATCCAGACTTGAGATTTGAGAACCCTAATGTTGCTCTTACTATTGTCTCTACTCAAATGACAGAAGGCAGTATAGAATCTTATGTGCAATTAATTAATGCACCTATTAATTTAGAGGTGAAGCTTATACCAGAAAAAGTGACTGTAGTTTATTCTACCCCAATAGCTCAGTTTGATAAAATAAATGATAGTGATGTTAGGGTTATAGTTGATTATAAACAGGTTAATGATCTCAATACGGCAATAGTACCAGAGGTGAGATTAAATAATGAAAATATGATTTCTTCTCGTATATTACCTAAACAAATTCAAGTTCTAACTATTAAGTAAATGAAAATAATAGGGTTGACAGGAGGTATAGGTAGTGGTAAAACTACAGTAGCAAAGGAATTTGAAAAACTAAACCTTCCTCTATTTATTGCAGATAATGCTTCTAAAATGCTATTAGCTACTGATGAAACTGTAATAAGTGCTGTTAAAGATCTATTAGGTGACGAATCTTATACAGTTGATAATGTAGGCAAACTAATCCCGAATAAGAAATTTATAGCTTCAAAGGTTTTCAATGATCAGGGATTATTGAGTTCTTTGAATAAAATACTTCATCCTGCTGTAAGACAGTATTTTGATAACTGGGTAAGTGAACAAAATGCACCCTATGTAATTTATGAAGCAGCAATTTTATTTGAGACTAAAGGGAATGAAATTTGTGACCAGATTATTTTGGTAACTGCATCTTTAAAAGAAAGATATAGAAGGGTTATGGCCCGTGACAAAGTTACAGAAGAAGAGGTGAGGTTGAGAATGAGCAAACAATGGTCTGATTCTCAAAGAATAATGTTGAGTGATTTTGTTATCGTAAATGAAGATCTTCAAAATTTGAGGGGTTTTGTGAGAAGTATTCACGATGTTTTGTTAAAAAATTAGAGACTATTGTTAATTTCACAAAGTTAATATATGGTTAAAGAGTTTTTAACACTTTAGCTATATGTTAAATTTGCACCGTGCAGAAACGAGTTTTATATTCTTTAATAGCTTTGATGAGCTTATCCTTAGCAGGTATTGTGGTGGTCCAGATATATTGGATTATCAATAGTGTTAATGATAAGGAAGATCAATTTTCATTTGCAGTTAGTCAGACGCTAGTTTCTGTATCTTCAGAATTAGATAATCGAGAAGTAGAAAAAGTCTATAATGTCCTAGATCACATTAGGGATAGTCTGGGAGTACAGCCAGATTCTAGAACGATAAGTGAGTTAATGCTTATACAACGCAATCAAAATCTTGATGAAACATCGGCCTATAGTAATAGTTTAATTAATGAAAATTATAAACTGAATCCGCAATTATTGGATTTAGATTTAGATAGTCTTACTTTTAATAAACTGCTTAATAAAAAGAGTTCATTAGCTAAAGGTTCTGATTCTGTCAAGAAAAAGAAGACCTTTAAAGAACTATCTCAATTAGATAAGTATAAGAAAGAATTAGATGCCGAGATAATAAGCAATTATAACAGTCTACTACCTATTTCACAGCGTATAGGTAAAGAAGAGTTAAGGTCTATAATAAAAGAAGAATTAATTAATCGATCTATAGAAACAGAGTTTGAGTTTGCTATTTATCAAGATGGTTTTGCTACACGTATTCAGTCCGATGATTTTGATTTTATACCTAGTGGGACTTGGGCTTATTCTATTTATAAAAATGGTAACCTAGATACAGAACCGTATGAGTTATATATAAGCATGCCTGATAGAAAAATTTACATTCTTTCTTCTATAACAGGAATGGCTCTATTATCACTTATATTTACTACAGTAATAGTCGTAGCTTATTCTAATGCCATAAAGCAAATTTTTAAGCAAAGACAAATCTCTCAAATAAAAACAGATTTTATAAATAATATGACGCATGAGTTTAAGACGCCTATAGCTACCATTAACTTAGCATTAGACTCCTTAAAGCATCCTAAAATATCCTCAGATCCTGAAAAAGTAGCAAATTACCATAGGATGATACGTGAAGAAAATAAACGTATGCACAGTCAGGTAGAAAATGTGTTACGTATTTCTAAATTAGAGAAAGACGATTTAAATATAGAAAAAGAACGTCATGATATGGATGATATCATGATAGATAGTATTTCTCATATCCAATTAATACTAGAAGAGAGAGGTGGAGTAGTGAAAACTCATTTTGGAGCATTGAGAACAGAGGTACTCGTTAATGAGAGTCATATTACTAATGTAATAGTAAACGTTTTAGAAAACGCGATAAAATATACTGAGGGTAGCCCGGTTATAGATGTGTTTACTGAAAATGTGAAAGATAAACTTGTGATCAAAGTTAGAGATCAAGGAATAGGAATGAGCAAACAAGCACAACGTAAAGTATTTCAAAAGTTCTTTAGAGAACATACTGGTGATATTCACAATGTGAAGGGACATGGTCTAGGTCTAGCTTATTCTAAAAGAATTCTAGACGACTGCAATGGAGAGATCCATGTAGAGAGTACAAAAGGTAAGGGAAGTACATTTAGTATTCATTTACCTATAATAACTTAATTTTAAAATAATTACTTATGGAAACTGAGAACAAAAAAATACTTCTTGTAGAAGATGATCCAAATTTTGGAACGGTATTAAAAGACTATCTTTTAATGAATGACTTTGATGTAACACATGCTAAAAATGGTATGGAAGGATTTGAGAAATTCAAGAAAGATAATTACGACCTTTGTATTCTTGATGTAATGATGCCTTATAAAGACGGATTTACACTTGCAAAGGAGATTAGAGAAAAGAATGAAGAAGTGCCTATTATTTTCTTAACCGCAAAAGCGATGAAAGAAGATGTATTGAGAGGTTACAAAGTAGGTGCAGATGATTACCTGAATAAGCCTTTTGATAGTGAAGTGTTACTTATGAAAATAAGAGCCATCATGCAACGTAAGGGTCAGGATAGTCTAGCAGATTCAAAAGAATTTGAATTTCAGATAGGTAGTTTTCACTTAAATTCTAAGTTGAGATTCTTATCTGTAGGTGAAAAAGAACCAGTAAAACTTTCTCCTAAAGAAAATGAATTACTTCGTTTACTTGCTCTTCACCTTAATGATTTAATGCCTAGAGAACTAGCATTAACTAAAATATGGAGAGATGATAATTACTTTACATCTAGATCAATGGATGTATATATTGCAAAATTACGTAAATATCTTAAAGAAGATGATAATGTAGAGATCGTTAACATTCACGGAGAAGGTTTCCGTTTATTAGTTAAAGATCAGGTAGATTATTAATTAAGATTATCCCCCATAAGTAAATCACTACTAACTCGCTGTACAATTTCTGTATGGCGAGTTTCATAGTGAAACCATTTTACAGAGGTGTCTTTGCGATACCAGGTTAACTGTCGTTTGGCAAACCTGCGAGTATTACGTTTTATCAATCGTATGGCTTCATCACGATTATATTCTTTATTAAAATAGCCGAAAAATTCTTTATAGCCTACCGTTTGTAACGCGTTAAGATGTTGGTGGACTATAAGTTCGTGAGCCTCTTTTTCAAGTCCTCTTTCTAACATGATATCCACACGACGATTTATACGATCGTATAAATCCTCACGATCTGCTTCGAGTCCTATTTTAACTACTTTAAAATCTCTTTTTTGAGCATCGCCAGATCTTAAGTCACTCATTTTATCACCACTTGCACGATATATACCTACGGCTCTTAATAATCTATGAGCATTGTGAATATCTACCGTGTTGTAGTATTTTGGATCTATTTGTTGCAATTCTTTTTGTAACCAGGAGAGCCCTTTACTCTCAAATTCTTTTTTCAAAGATTCTTGAATCTCTATAGATACGTCAGGAAATTTATCCAAGCCATGAGTAACTGCTTTTTCATAAAGAGCACTACCACCTACCATAATAACGACATCATTTTTCTCAAAAAGCGTAGGTAATAATTCTACTACATCTCTCTCAAAATCGCCCACAGAATAATCTTCAAGAATGCTTCTGTCTTGTATAAAATAGTGGGTTGCCGCTTCCAGTTCTTCAGGTTCAGGTACCGCTGTTCCTATAGTCATTTCTCTGTAAAACTGTCTAGAGTCTGAGGAGATGATGGATGTTTTGTACGCTTTCGCGAAAGCGATACTTAAAGCAGTCTTACCTATTCCAGTAGGACCTACTATGCATAAAAGGGTCTTATTATTCATCTAAGGAGTATCCACATTTATGACAGAAAGCAGCACCGTCTTGGTGTTTTTGACAGTGACAATTCTGACAAATTTGAGTGTTTACATGACGGTATTCAGAATCATTTTCTGGTGCATTATCCTCTTTTTTACTTTGAGTATATTCTGCACTTACTATTCCTGTAGGTACAGCTATGATTCCGTAACCCATAATCATAATTAGTGTCGCAAGAAACTGACCTAATGGTGTCACAGGTGCGATGTCACCAAAACCTACAGTGGTTAACGTTACTATACACCAGTAAATGGACACTGGTATACTTACAAAACCACTCTCAGGACCTTCTACTAGATACATAAGTGTTCCCATGATTATAGAAACTACGAGTACAGCAAATAGGAAAACGGCAATTTTAGGACCGCTAGATCTTATAGCTTTGCTCAGCTTATCTGCCTCGCCTATATAGCGAGTTACTTTTAATATTCTAAATACTCTAAGTAATCTTAAAGATCTTACTGCCAGTAGGGCATTGAGCCCACCGAAGAAGAAAGTTAAGTAAAGTGGTATGGTCGATAATAAATCTATCATACCGTAAAAACTGAATATATACTTAGTGGGTTTATTAATAGAGATAACTCTAAGTATGTATTCTATAGTAAAGAATATGGTAATGATCCACTCTGCAATAATAAATTCTTGAGCATATTTTGTTCCATAAGCAGGGACACTTTCCACCATAACCAGTACAAGACTGATTATGATGACTACTAGTAGTAGAATGTCAAAAAACTTTCCTGCAGGCGTGTCTGCTTCATAAATGACTTCATGAATCTTACGACGCCACTTACTGGAAATATGTCTATCGTTCACAGCCATAAATTAGCTATGCTTAGGGAATTTAGTAGGGTTTACTTCATTCATAATGTCATAAACTTTGTCAAAAACGTCGTCTACACTAGGTTTTGAGAAGTAATCACCATCGGTTCCATAAGCTGGTCTGTGTGGTTTTGCAGCTATGCATTGTGGCTTGCTATCTAGGTGTGGCCACGCGTTTTGTACATCTACGATCTCTTGTAGGATGTAAGAGCTAGCTCCACCAGGTACATCTTCATCGATTACTAATAATCTATTAGTTTTCTTTACACTTTCAACAATTTCATGGTTTAAATCAAATGGTAAAAGTGATTGTACATCTATAATTTCTACATCTATACCAGCTCTTTCTAGCTCTGTCGCTGCTTCTTCTACTATTCTTAAAGTAGAACCGTAGGATACTAGAGTAATGTCTTTTCCTTCTCTTAGAGTTTCTACTTTACCTATAGGAGTTCTAAATTCTCCAAGATTCACTGGTAATTTTTCTTTTAATCGGTAACCATTAAGACATTCTACAACTAGTGCAGGCTCATCACCTGCCATAAGTGTGTTGTAAAAACCAGCTGCTTGGGTCATATTTCTAGGTACGAGAACATGTATACCACGCACTAGATTAATAATACCACCCATTTGAGAACCACTGTGCCATATACCTTCTAGTCTATGCCCTCTAGTTCTTATAATTACTGGAGATTTTTGTTTACCAGCTGTACGGTATTGAACCGTAGCAAGGTCATCACTCATTAATTGTAAACAGTATAGTAGGTAATCTAGGTACTGAATCTCTGCTATAGGTCTTAATCCGCGCATAGCTAGTCCTATTCCTTGACCTAGTATAGTTGCTTCTCTTATTCCAGTATCGGCTACTCTTAACTCGCCATACTTTTCTTGCATGCCTTCTAGACCTTGGTTTACATCACCTATACGACCAGCGTCTTCACCGAAAACCATGATTTCTGGATGGGTTGCAAATAAGGCATCAAAGTTATCACGCATAATAAGTCTTGCATCTACGTCTTCACTAGTCTCATCATAAATAGGGGCAACTGCCTCTACGTTAATGGCTTTTTCTATAGATGCACTATATAAATTGCTGCTGTATTTTTCTTGTACTCTTTCTTTGTTTTGAGTAAGCCAATTATTCAATGCTGTAATAGCATCGTGCTTTTCTTGAAGAGTAAATCTCAAAGTTTTTCTTACAGCTTCAAAGGTATCTTTGCGATAAGGTTCTTTTTCTGCTTTAAGCTTTTCAGCAAGTGGTTTAATAAAAACACCATTTGAAGAAATGTCTGCAACCACATTGATAAGAGTTACAGCCTCATCACGCTCGGTAGTAATAGGATTTAAGTAAGCATTCCATGCAGCTTTCTTTCCTTCTCTTACTTGTTTTTTTATGGATTTTTCTAGTTCAGAAAGTTCTTCTTCTGTCGCAAAATCATTGTCGATCAACCATTTTCTAAATTGAACGTTACAGTCATACTCACGTTCCCATTTAAGACGGTCTTCATCTTTGTAACGCTCATGAGATCCACTGGTACTATGTCCTTGTGGTTGTGTAAGCTCGTCCACGTGTATTAATACAGGTACGTGTTGTTCTCTTGAAATTTTGCTAGCTTTTTCATAAGTCTCTACTAGAGCGACATAATCCCAACCTTTAACCACCATGATTTCAAAACCATCGTGTTTTTCATCTCTTTGAAAACCTGCTTGTATTTTACTGATACTCTCTTTGGTAGTCTGGTGTTTTGCATGTACTGAGATTCCATAATCGTCATCCCATACACTTATTACCATCGGTACTTGAAGAACTCCGGCAGCATTAAATGTCTCCCAGAAATGACCTTCACTTGTACTCGCATTACCTATGGTACCCCATGCAACCTCGTTTCCTTTATTAGAAAAACCGTTGTCTGCTGCAATAAGGTCATTATTTCTATAAACTTTAGATGCTTGTGCTAGACCTAATAATCTAGGCATTTGTCCAGCGGTAGGAGAAATGTCTGCACTAGAGTTTTTCTGGTCAACGAGTCTTTTCCAGCTACCGTCTTCATTAAGACTGTGCGTTGCAAAGTGTCCACCCATCTGGCGACCGGCACTCATAGGCTCATCATTAATATCGGTATTTGCATAAAGGCCAGCAAAAAATTGCTCGATAGTAAGTTCTCCTATCGCCATCATAAATGTTTGATCACGATAATAGCCACTTCTAAAATCTCCATTTTCAAAAGATCTCGCCCATGCTAGCTGCGGTAATTCCTTACCATCACCAAATATTCCAAACTTAGCCTTACCTGTAAGAACTTCTCGACGACCTAAGAGACTACATTCTCTACTGGTTACCGCCACCTTATAATCACTAAGTAGTTCTTCTTTAAAGTCTTCTCTAGCTAGTTGCTGTTGTCCGTTAACTGAGTTTTGCATCGTTTTTTCCATTACCGCAAAGGTACAATTTTAACCTGCGAGTTACAATACAAAGCTAATACCACCTTCTGGTAAAAAGTTTTACAAAAGTGTTAATGTCTAGAGTGACTATAAAACGTATTTTTTGGTCGTAATTATCTTGCCCCATTTCCCATCCATTATTACTGTAAACAGGGAAGTACAGCTCAAAATAATCTTGTAATAAATTTAAACGGATTCCAGAATCGTAGACAAATTTTGCGTCACGATCTCTATTTTTTACAAATCCTACATCTCCATAAACATGTATGTAATTCCATAAACTATAGGATCCATTTGCAGTTGTGATCCATTGATTTGCAAATGCTGGTTCTAATTGAGATTTAAAACCACCTTCGGCCACGATTAATTGTTGAGAGAATAAACCACTATCTTCAGATCTACCGTAGTAGTTGTAATCAAATAAATAATCTGTGGGTCTGTCGAGTGCAAAGGAGAAAAAATCGCCGTTAGACTGAGAATTGTTGGATAGAAAAGCACCAGCAAAAACTCTAAAATCTAGCTGTCTGTTATTTTTAAACAGCTTGCGCCATCGCATTCTATAAGTTGCTTTGGTAAATTTACTAGAGACCTCTGTTCCTATGTTATAATTAAAAACACGTTTCAAATTATTATCAGAATGAGAGAAATTCATACTGAAAACGTTATAATCTGGCTCATCTACTGGACTCGATGGGTCGCGATCACGATCTACATAAACATTTCTAAAACTTAAGGACTGTCTCTTATTACTACGTAAATCTTTAGGACGGTAACTGAATTGTAAAAAACCGCTTGCACGTCTGTATAATAGATCGTCAGCATAAGAAAAGGTATTTGCACTCACTCCATACCTTACTTGATACAGTCTTTCTTCTCGATTTTGCACAGGATGTGCGTAGCTCAAACTAACAGATCCAACAATTTTTTTAGAATTAGTTCCATAGCCCGGTTTAATACTGTATCGCAGTGGCTTAGGTAATAAATTTCCATTGTAAAATCGTGTTCCTAGAGTAAGACCGTCATAGATGTTGAACTCTATATCTGGCATTAAAAATATTTGAGAACGCTCTGGATCTTCCACATCTTTAAATAAACGGAATTCTAACGGACGGTTTAAGGAAGGGAAGCCTTTTAGGGTCTTGTAATTATCACGTGGATTAAACTCGGTTATGAGCTTTTCATAGTTTATAGCTATTCTGTTGGCACGCTTTCGCGAAAGCGAGATCACACTATCACCTCTCACTCCTTCTATCCATCTCTTACCTATTATGCTATCATTATCCAGTAAATAGACAGGAACAGGAATGTTAAGTTGTGATTTATTCTTGATTTTAAATGAAACAGAATCCTTAGTTTTATGAACGTTTCTTATCGTCCAGTCCAGTTGTTTATGGGTAGTGATGTAGTCGTCAAAAAACCAGTTGACATCTTTAGAAGCATCTTGTTGAACTATTTTTCTAAGATAAGAAACGTCTGTGTAAGCATTATGATTTGCGGTATAGTAATCTCTTATAGATTTCTCAAGGCTACTGCCTTCTAAATAATCGTTTAAGAAATTTAAGCCTATGGCAGCCTTAAATGGGATTCCTAATTGCTGATTGTACTTTACCAGTTGGTCTGCGGGCGTGTTAACAGCCTCGTCTAGGTTACGTCTCGCACTGTTAAGATAGAGTAGTGGGTAGCTCTCACTAAATTTGAGTTGGGTGACATTAAAACCTCTTAATCCCCATACATTGCTAAGTTTACCACTTATTTTAAGATCTGGATAATAAAGTTGCTGGTATTGCATCATTAAATACACCATGATGGACTGTTGTATCCACGCCTCATCTCTAGGGTTTACATGGATGCCAGTATCCACCCATTTACGAGATAATGCTTTGAGCATTTTAATCTCGTAAGTGAAACCAGCAGGAAACGGATTTATGAAGCTAGGTAAAGAACTCAATCCATAAACAGGATTCTCACGGTAATAACGGTCGGAGACAAAAACATCTTTTTCGGGAAAAGCACCTAGTCTAGTCTGAAGAAAACTAGCGATTCTATCGTTAAAAATCACTTTCATTTCTAGAGGTACGTCGGTATCATCAATGTCTGTGATAATGTTAACGCCTGGTACACTGTAGGTTTTAAAAATATCGATATCATTGAGTACGTGAAGAATAACACCACGATTATGGTCTGCTGTAAATAAATAACTGTGACGTGTCTCTGGTAAAGCTTCTTGAACAGTCGTTATATTACTTATCGCGCGATGTGTTGCCGGTATGTGTAAAGAGATAGAAAAATCCATGGGTGCGCCATAGAAATCATCTAGGTCTTTATGAGAATAATAATCCCAAGCTCCATCTTTAAAAGGAGCAGGGTGCAGGTACCAGTGTTTTAATGAATATTCTCCTTTAGAATTTTTCCCATAGCCAGTAAAATCGTCTTCAGGGATTTTAACCGTGTAATTTAAATCGATGTTGCGAGTGGTGCCAGGTGGTAACGGCTCGTTAAAATAAAGTTTTATAATATCTTGTTGACCATCTAGTCGCTCGATGCGGTAATGTTGGTCAAAATTAGAATCTGTAGTGATAGTTGTTCTACCACGCTCTTCTTCATTTGCAAACTGAAATTTGTTTTTAAAATCTTCGGCAAAGCGTGTTGCTAGCGGTGTTTCTGTAGAAGAAAATGCATTTGCCCAGTCTAAAAGTATAATATAATCCCAGGTTACATCGCTGTCATTATGAATTTCCAGATCTTGATTTATAGACAGCAAGTCTTTATCGCTATCTAGATGTGCGATAATATTTGTTTTATGCTGTGCGTTAAGGACACAAGTAAACAAAAGCAAAAGAAGTACTAGCTTTTTAGTCATAATCTGTTTAAGATTTGCTTTTGATAGAATGATAGATAATTTAAAATGAAGTTCAAGTCTAATGTAAAAATATCACAAGAGTTTCCTCTTAATATAACAAAGACTTGAACTTTAAATTGCAATAACTCTAGAAATTAGGACTCAAGCTATATTTAGAGTAGAAATCATTGATAATTTCAATAGCCTCGTCACTAGTATCTACTACATGTAGTAAATCAATATCTTGTGGCGATATAGTAAAGAATTTTTTATCAAGAGTAGATTTTATCCAGTCCAGTAAACCACTCCAGAAATCTGTACCTACTAGTATGATAGGGAATTTACCTATTTTATTAGTTTGGATTAATGTAATAGCTTCAAACAACTCATCTAATGTCCCAAAACCACCTGGCATCACTACAAAACCTTGCGAGTACTTTACAAACATTACTTTACGAGCAAAGAAATAATCAAAATCTAGACTCTTGTCGTTATCAATATATGGGTTATCGTGTTGCTCAAATGGTAATGCGATATTAAGACCTACAGACGTACCACCAGCTAGGTGAGCTCCTTTATTACCAGCCTCCATAATACCAGGTCCACCACCTGTAATAACTCCATAACCATTATCAACTATTTTACCAGCTATCTCTGTCGCTAGTTGATAGTATTCATTATCTGGTTTTAATCTAGCACTACCGAAAATAGATACACAAGGCCCAATACGACTCATGCGTTCAAATCCCATTACAAATTCAGATAATATCTTAAAGGTTGCCCAGCTATCG
This sequence comes from Nonlabens sp., assembly GCF_039941875.1. Taxonomy (GTDB): domain Bacteria; phylum Bacteroidota; class Bacteroidia; order Flavobacteriales; family Flavobacteriaceae; genus Nonlabens. The sequence goes on from NZ_JBDVDQ010000019.1 coordinate 46,400, forward strand.
TTAGTCTTTAAGTCATTCCAACCTTTTTCTCTTGTTTCTTTTCTCATTGTTGTACTTTAAATTTTTAATGTAATTTTATAAATCTATAACTTCGTAGACTGACTTACAAACATAACGACTATGCTTTTATAAATAATCAGTTTACTGTAAATTTTAGAAATTATTAATGGTGTAAAATCGATGATTTCCCTCTAATTATTTTTAATATCGCAGTTCAAGAATAGCACTTAATAATAATGTCAGTTTTAGAGAAGTATCTTCCCAAGCTTGCCGCAGCACCGATAACTGCATTATTGGAGCAAAATGAGGTGCATCTTAAAATCGTAAATGAGCGCAAGACCAGGCATGGAGATTATCGCAAAAACCCTGACGGTTCTCATGCGATAACCATAAATGCAAATCTTAACAAATACCGTTTTTTAATTACTCTCGTACATGAAATAGCACATCTAGTGGCTTTTCAAAAGTATGGTAGACAGATAAAGCCCCATGGAGTGGAGTGGAAACATACGTTTCAAAAACTGATGTTGCCCTTTTTAAGACCAGATGTTTTTCCTAAGGATTTACTACCTGTGCTGGCACGACATTTTAAAAACCCTAAGGCGAGTAGCGATACAGATGCGATGATGAGTGTCGCCCTAAAATCATACGACCCAGAAAGTGATAAAAGCTATATCTTTGAAATACAAGAAGGGACTATCTTTTTAGGACCTAGCGGTAGAAAATTCCAAAAAGGAAGTAAATTGCGTAAACGCTACCGTTGTGTAGAAATAAGCAGCGGAAAAGTGTATCTTTTCCAACCTAACGCGCAAGTAGAAGTATTAAAGACATTATGAATAACAACAACTACGCAGTAATTATGGCTGGCGGTGTTGGTTCTCGATTCTGGCCAGTAAGTAAGCAATCTTTTCCTAAACAATTTCACGATATGTTAGGAATGGGTAAGTCACTCTTACAGATGACCTTTGATCGATTAAAGCATCAAATCCCAGCGCAACACATATTAGTATTAACTAACGAGGCCTATGTAGACCTTGTAAAGGAGCAATTGCCCGACATGAACTTTGACAACATCGTTGCAGAGCCTGCTATGCGCAATACCGCTCCATGTATTTTACTGGCTGCTTTAAAGATACAGAAAATGAATCCGCAGGCGAGTATGATAGTCGCACCTAGCGATCATTATATAGCCGAAGAAGATATCTTTAATGAAGATCTTAATACGGCATTTGATTTCTGTAAAGAATATCCAGATGCGTTAATGACCTTAGGGATTCAGCCTACATTCGCTAATACTGGTTATGGATATATTGAATTTAATAAGGAGGCAAGTGAAGTGAAAAAGGTATCTCAATTTAGAGAAAAGCCTGATCTTAAAACCGCCCAAGAATTTATTGCTGCAGGTAACTTTTTATGGAATGCAGGGATTTTTATCTGGAATGTAGATAGTGTTGTTTCCGCTTTCGCGAAAGCGCAACCACTATTAACCTCTTTATTTAAAAATGGATTATCTGTTTTTAATACTAACGAGGAAACAGAATGGCTGGAAGAAAATTATCCAAAAGCCGATAATATTTCTGTCGATTATGCGATCATGGAAAAAAGTGAGGATGTCTATGTACTACCTGCACGTTTTTCATGGAATGATCTAGGTACATGGGGCTCGCTTTATGAAAAGCTAGATAAAAATGATAAGGACAGCGCGGTAGTAAATGCGTCTGTTACAGAGATAGATTCCAGTAAAAATATGATAAGAACGGCGGCTGGTAAGAAGGTGATCGTTCAAGGATTAGAAAATTATATAGTAGTAGATCAAGATGATGTGTTGATGATTATTCCTATGACTGCAGAGCAGGAGATCAAAGAAATACGCAATAAAGCCATGGAAAAATATGGTAAGAATATAGGTTAATGGAAGAGCAGAATGTGAATAAAGTAGAAGAGAATGTTCTCGAGGATAATAAGCAAAAGATATCTGGAATCTGGGAGAATATTATGGAGTTTTTACATAATCTTCTAGATATACGTGAGGACTCTGACCGTCATGAAACGATAGATTCTGTAAGAAAGGATATCTCTTTTCAAGGACATAATGCCTGGATTTTGATATTTTCTATCATGGTGGCTTCTATAGGTTTAAATGCTAATTCTACTGCGGTAGTGATAGGCGCCATGCTTATCTCACCACTTATGGGTCCTATAGTAGGTATGGGATTAGGTACGGCTATTAATGACAGTAAAATGTTGCGCCGTTCTCTTACTAACCTAGGTGTAATGGTAGTACTGTCACTTCTTACAGCGACCTTGTACTTTTTTATCTCTCCTATTAAAGAGGCAGAAAGTGAGATACTTGCGAGAACTGCGCCCAACATTCTAGATGTATTGGTGGCCATTTTTGGTGGTCTGGCACTAATAGTTGCTAAGGCAAAAAAAGGGACTATTTCTAACGCCATTGCAGGTGTAGCTATTGCGACAGCCTTAATGCCGCCGTTGTGTACGGCAGGTTTTGGTATTGCAAATGGAGAATGGGGATTCTTCGGTGGGGCGATGTATTTATTCTGTATCAACGCTGTTTTTATTGCACTTACTACCTATGTAGTTTGTAAATTATTGCAGTTTCCTATGGTAAAATATGCAAACGAGGCAAAAAGAAAACGTACGTCTCGTATAGCGGCACTAGTAGGTTTTATAGTTTTGGCTCCTTCTATTTGGTTTTTTATACAATTGTATGAAAAGCAAAAATTTATTATTGATTCAAAGAAATTTGTTCAAGAAAACATGATTTATGAAGGTACTAGAGCAACACCAGAATGGGATCAAGAAAAGAAACAACTAGATGTAACTCTTTTGGGTAAAGAAGTGCCAGAGTCGTTAATCAATGACTGGAAAGCAAGATTTGCCAAAATAGACGGCTTTGAAGAAAGTAAAATAGAAATTTATCAAGGTAGCCGTACGATTCTAACTGCAGGAAACGAGAATTTTGAAAAACTGCAAGAAGAGCGTATCAACGATATAAAGCAATTGCAAAATAAAGACCAGCGCATTATCGCCTTACAAAACGAGCTGGATATACTTAATGGTAAAACGCAAAAACTAGACATGATAAGTGAAGAGGCTGCGTTGATATATCCGCAGTTATCTAGTATCGCACATGCCCATGAGATTAAGAAAGATCTATTAACACAAACGTATGACACTACAGACGTGTTTACTATAAGCTATAAGGATTCTACCTTAACCGGTAACGATACACAAGCGATTAAGAAAACCATGACAGACTGGTTGTCCTACCGCATGAAAACAAGAAAAATTAAAATCAATGAGTCTTTTCCTGTAATAGAAAATACAGGGAAGTAGTAGGTAGTTGATAGAAGTAAAAAAAGCTCTCAAGAACTTTATTCTAGAGAGCTTTTTCAATTAATAAAATTGATTTTATTATCAAATTAAGTCATTTGTTTTAGAAAATTAGAAAAATTATGAATCAAGGGATATATGAAGAATTAGTAACTCAACTGGTGTCTCAAAAATTAAATGAACTTGATAAGCAGAATTTTTATTTAAAGAAAGTTGCGATAGATAAGGAGGAAGCTTCAACTATTTTATCTAAGCATATTTCGAAAACACTTAAACAAGCTTTTAAGGTTATAAAAGGGAGTAATAAAATTGAGCTTCAAATTGAAATCGCCAATAAAATAATTAGATTACTTAAAGAAGAACTTCAAAGTCAAAGTTTTGATGACGACATTGTTAATATAGAAGGAGAAGTTTTAAAAGCTGTATTTTCCAAAGCAGATACGCATTTCTCAAATTTAGATTTACATCTTAAAGAAATAACACCTTATACTACATTAACTCAAAGTGAGTTGTTCACAGGTGGAAATGGAGGCTTGTCATTAGAAAGTGAGCTCAAAAAAGAGATTCTTTCTTCGAACAAGATAAATTTATTGGTATCTTTTATAAAGTTTAAAGGAATAATAATTCTAGAAAAGGAATTAAGGGAGTTTACAGAACGTGGTGGGAAACTCAATATAATTACAACTACATATATAGGGGCAACGGACTATAAAGCTATCCAGCTACTGGCTCGATTACCAAATACCGAGGTTAAGATTTCATATAATACAAAGAATGAGCGATTACACGCAAAAGCATATTTGTTTTATAGAAATACAGGGTTTCATACTGCTTATATAGGTTCTTCTAATTTTTCTAGATCTGCATTAACTGATGGATTAGAATGGAATTTGAAAATAACCACTAAAGAAGTGTCTCACATTATAAATAAGTTTCAGAAGACATTTGATACTTACTGGTTAAGTGAAGATTTTGAGTTATTTGATGAATCTATTCACAAAGAAAAATTGATAGGTGCTTTAAAGCAAAGTAAGTTTAGTAAACCTTTTGAAAATAATACAGTTTTTTTTGACATCACCCCATTTCCTTACCAAAAGGAGGTTTTAGAAAAATTAGATGTTGAGAGAGTTGTTCATAACAGATACAGAAATCTGGTTGTTGCTGCAACAGGGACTGGTAAAACTGTAATATCTGCATTTGACTATAAGCGTTTTAAGCAAAAGAATGATTCCTCAAAATTACTTTTTTTAGCTCACAGGAAAGAAATCTTGCAAAAGTCACTTTCAACTTTCCAAGGTGTTTTGCGGAATAATAATATTGGTGAATTATGGGTTGATGGTAAAGTTCCCAATGATTTTCAAATTGTATTTGCATCAGTTCAAACAGTTAGTAATCAGCTTGAATCTAGTAATATACCTGCAGATTACTACGATTATATCATTATGGATGAATGTCACCATCAAACGGCTAAATCTTATCGCTCTATAATCAATTATTTCAAACCAAAGATTCTCTTAGGTCTCACAGCTACACCTGAAAGAATGGATGGTGGTGATATCCTAATGGATTTTGACAATAAGATAGCTGCAGAAATTCGATTGCCCGAAGCAATGAATAGAAAATTGCTTTGTCCTTTTCAATATTTTGGTATTACAGATAGTGTTGATTTATCCGGTGTAAACTGGACTCGAGGAAGATATATTGTAAGTGAATTAACTGATATCTATACAGAAAACGATAGAAGAGTTAGAGAAATTATAGATGCATTAGAAAAGTACACAAAGGATATTAATGAAGTTAGAGCTTTAGGGTATTGTGTTTCTATAGAACATGCGAAGTATATGTGTGAAAAGTTTACTCTAGCCGGTTTAAAATCAGATTATTTAGCAAGTAGTAATAGTAACGATCGAGAAAATATCCGTCAAAAGTTAGAGAAAAAGGAGATTAACTATTTATTTGTCGTTGATATTTTTAATGAAGGAATTGATATTCCTCAAATTGATACAATATTATTTTTAAGACCTACAGAAAGTTTAACTGTATTCTTACAGCAATTAGGTAGAGGTTTGCGACTTTTTGAAGATAAAGATTGTTTAACAGTTTTAGACTTCGTTGGTAATGCACATTCGGAATACAATTTTGAAAGTAAATTCAGAGCTTTAATAGGGAAAACAAATACTACAGTTATTAAAGAATTAGAAGATAATTTCCCTCATCTACCATTAGGCTGTTCTATCATATTAGAGAAAAAAGCTAAAGAATCTATTTTAAGTAATATAGCTTCAACCACTTCTTTTAATAAAAAACGGATAATTAAAAAAATCCAGCAATTTCAAAACGAAACAAACCTTCAATTAAATATTAGAAATTTCACTCAATTTTATAATATACCAGTTGAAACTCTTTATAAGAGAGGTAGTTGGAAAAGGCTTTGTCAAATTGCAGGCAAAATTGATGATTTTGAATCAACAAATGAAAAAGTGATTGTTTCTGCAATTTCAAATAAATGGTTATCCACTAATTCTTTGATTTATTTTAGCTTCATTTTGAAAATTGCAAAGCAAAATTTTCAAATTGAAATTTCAACATTTAATGAAAAAGAAAAATTAATGCTTTTGATGCTGCATTACGATGTATGGCAACAAGCAGGAGGGTTTGACACAATTGAAAAAAGTATACAAGCTATAGGTTTAAACACTGTGCTTGTTCTAGAAATACAAGAAGTTTTAGAGTTGCTTATCGAAGGAATTAATTTTAGGGAAAAACCTTTAGAATTACCTTATGAACAACCGTTACAACTTCATGGTCGGTATACTAGAGATCAAATACTTGTAGCTTTTGGTTTAAGCACATTTGAAAAAAAATCATCTAATAGAGAAGGAGCAGCAGAGAATAAAATATTAAAAACAGAAGTGCTTTTTATCAACCTTGTTAAGTCAGAAGAGAATTTTTCACCTACCACTATGTACGACGATTATGCAGTTACAGAATCCCTGTTTCACTGGCAAACTCAAAATGAGGCAGGACCAAATACAGGCAAAGGAATATCATATATTCAACATGAAAAAAACTCAAAAAAGATTTTACTTTTTGTGCGAGAGAAACAAAAAAATGAATTTGGAAAAAGTATAGGCTATGTCTTTATCGGTGAAGGTAAATTAAAAGATCATTACGGTTCAAAACCTATGAGTATTAACTGGGTTTTAGAGGAACCAATGCCTAATTATCTATGGAAAGATGCTGCTAAACTTTCTATAGGATAATTTTTTTATATCTAAATTCAACAAAAATGCTGGTAAATAGTTTAGAACACCTTAAAAAACTTGCTGTTAATGAAAATGGTGATTTTCAAGATTTTTATATTTCAGTCGCTAATGGTATTGCTAGGAGTAGTAAGAGAATTCTTTATGAATATAAAAATGATGAGTTTTCTTTAATTCATGAAGTAGATGAATCCTATCAAGAGTTTAACTCTTCAGAAATTAAAGAGAAAACTAATTTGATTGAAGCAATAAATAGAAAAGCCCTTTTTAAAGATATTGATTAAAGCCCCTTATTCTGTGCAATACGCACTTTTTTAAATAAGTTAGAGCTGTATACAAAGTCAGTTACGGTTTCATTATCAGTTTTAAAGATTTCTTTATTGGTTCCTTTCCAGGCCAGTTTTCCATCTTTTAAGAACACTATGGTTTCACCTATTTCCATTACAGAGTTCATATCATGAGATATAATTACTGTAGTGATATCGCGCTCGTGTGTGATTTCTTGAATTAAGTTATCGATTACCGTAGCTGTTTTAGGATCGAGACCAGAATTAGGCTCATCACAAAATAAAAATCTTGGGTTGTTGACTACTGCTCTTGCTAGTGCGACACGTTTTTGCTGTCCACCAGAAATTTCACTCGGCATTTTATTATTAAGACCTACTAGATTTACACGTTCTAGAATCTCGTTTGCTTTTTCCTGACGTTCTTTTAAACGCATTTTAGTAAACATACGTAAAGGGAACATTACATTTTCTTCTACTGTAAGTGAGTCGAATAATGCACTGTGCTGGAAAAGCATTCCCATTTCTTTACGCAAGTTACTCTTGCGTTCTATTTGCATTTCATTAAGTGGCTCTCCATCATAAATAATCTCACCACTATCAGGTACAAAAAGACCCAACATGTTTTTAAGAAAAACAGATTTACCAGATCCACTGGCGCCTATTATCATGTTAGTTTTTCCTTTTTCGAAGGTTGCTGTAATTCCTTTCAGAATTTCTTCATCACCAAAACTCTTGCGCAAATCGTTTACCTGTATCATTAGCTTAAAAGTAATTGAGTTAGAATATAATTTGCTATTATGATAGCCACACAAGTCCATACAAAGCTGGTCGTACTCGCTTTACCTACTTCTAGCGCTCCACCTTCCATATAATAACCATGGTAACTAGGTATAGTCGCAAGCATTAATCCAAAGACCATCGTTTTTATAAAAGCATAAGCAACATGCCAAGGGATAAAACTATCTTGTAATCCTACTATAAAATCTTCAGAACTAGAAAGGCCACCATAAACAGCCGCTAGATAACCACCAGCTATTCCTACGAACATGATAATAGCAATCAAAAATGGATAGAAAAGTAGGGCGATAATTTTAGGGAAAATCAAATAATTTAAAGGGTTAATACCCATTACTTCTAGAGCATCTATTTGCTCAGTAACACGCATAGAACCTATACTAGAAGTAACATAAGAACCTACCTTACCAGCCATAATAACAGATATAAATGTAGGGGCAAATTCTAGAATTATAGACTGTTTTGTAGCAAAACCTATCAATGATTTAGGAATCAATGGATTGTCTAGATTAAGCGCCGTCTGTAACGCTACAACAGCACCCATAAACAAAGATATAAATGCGGTTATACCTAGAGAGCCTATAATAAGGTCGTCTATTTCTTTAAGGATCAATTCCTTAAGAACTATTGCTTTAGTCGGTCGTTTAAAAACGCCGTACAACATGATCATATAACGTCCTATGTGTCTTAAAAATCTCATCGTGGTAAAAATAGATAAAAATAATCCTACATAATTTAATGCTTTATTAAACTTGTTCATTTTTTCTTGGTTTACTTTTGTAAAAAATATTTTTCCATGAAGAATTTACTTTCTCTGATACTTCTTTTTGTCTTTTTGACTTCTTGTAGCACGCTTTCGCGAAAGCGAGACCAACAACCATCTACGTCCTCCATGACAGAATCTAGTGCTACAGAAAAGGCACCTAAACTGGTAGTAGGTATCGTGGTAGATCAAATGAGGTATGACTATTTATCCAGATTTTATGATCGCTATACAGATGGTGGTTTTAAAAGACTAATGAATGGTGGTTTTAACCTGACTAATAATCATTATAATTATGTGCCTACTTACACAGCGCCTGGACATGCGTCTATTTATACAGGTACTTCACCTATGAATCATGGAATTATAGGAAATAATTGGTACGATAAATTTCAAGGAAAAGTGATTTATAATGCAAGTGACGATCAGGTGAGTGGTGTAGGTTCTTTAAGTGACGACGGTAAAATGTCGCCTCGTAGAATGTTAACCACTACAGTTACAGATCAACTAGAGTTGCACACTCAAGGTGAAGCAAAAGTAATAGGGATATCTGTAAAAGATAGAGGTGCAATTTTACCTGCAGGGCACGCGGCAGATGCTGCTTACTGGTTCGAAGGTGGTGATAAAGGAAGTTTTATCTCTAGTACCTTTTATCTGGAACAACTGCCTAAATGGGCGGCAGATTTTAATGCCTCTAGAAAAGCAGACGATTATCTTAAAGCATGGAACACGCTTTACCCAATAGAAACGTATACAGCTAGTGGTACAGATCTTAATAAATTTGAAAAAGCACCTAGAGGCAAAGCTAACGCCGTTTTTCCTTATGATTTAAACACTTTAAGAGAGAAAAATGACAACTATAGTCTTATAAAAGCGACACCTTATGGTAACACCATCGTAGCAGATTTTGCTATAGAAGCTATAAAAGCAGAAAATATGGGTAAAGATGAGGTTACTGATTTTCTTGCAGTGAGTTTTTCTAGTACCGATTATATAGGACATCAATATGGAGTTAACTCTATAGAAATAGAAGATACCTATTTAAGACTGGATAAAGATTTAGAGCGTCTTTTTTCTACACTAGATAAAGAAGTAGGAGAAGGGAATTATACCATTTTCCTTACCGCAGACCATGGTGCGATTAACAATCCTGCCTATCTTCAAACTAGAAGGATAAACGCAGGTTATTTTAATAGATCTAATTTTAGAGATGATCTTAATAAAGCGATACTTAATAAGTATGGTCAGGAAGATTTAATTTCTAATATTTCTAACGATCAGATTTTCTTTAATAAAGCAAACCTGATTAAAAATAATATCAACCCTATCGATCTAGAAAATTTTATAGCAATGACTATAACAGATTATAAACACATCGATAAGGTATTTACTAGAAACGCACTGGTTTCTGGGACGATGCAGGATGGAACAGGAAAGTTGATTCAAAATGGTTTTCATCACAAGCGTAGTGGTGACGTGATTTATGTACTAGAACCGGCTGTAATTTCTTATTCTAAAACTGGTTCTACACACGGTAGTTCTCAAAGTTATGATACACACGTACCATTATTATTTTATGGAAATGGAATTAATAAAGGATCTAGTAGTAAACGCACAGAGGTTATAGATATCGCGCCTACTATATCTAGTCTTTTAAAAATAGGATTTCCTAATGGTGCTACTGGTAATCCTATAAGCGAAGTGTTAAAGCATTAGGATCGTTTTAACTTGATAATCTTATATTTGCAACCGCAAAATTAAAACTAACAACATGAAAAAAATATTATTAATCGCAGCTCTTATAGCTGGTGTAACTGTAAATGCTCAAATATTTGCAGGAAAAGGAGATCAAAAAGTACAAATAGGTGCAGACTTTCAGTCAGGTGCTACTGGTATTCAAGGGACTTATGATTATGGTCTTGCAGAGAATTTTTCTATGGGTCTAGGTGTCAACTATGCACTAGGTCTAGATGACGGTATAGATGCAGACTTTGATGAAAGAGCAACTGTAAAATTACGTTTTAACGCAAACATAGGTAACGTGATCAATATAGATCCTATGTTTGATTTTTATCCAGGTCTTGCTTTTGGAACAAAGAATTTTGGTGGTCATGTAGGTGCTAGATATTTCTTTACAGACGGTTTTGGTCTTTATACAGAGGCTGCTTTTCCACTAGCAAAATATAAATCTGGAGATTTAACTATACAAGAAGAACTTTATAATCAGTTCAATGTAAGTGTAGGACTTGCTTTTAATTTCTAAAAGCCCAACTTAGATTTTATACCGTTCCAGCGGTAATTTCTTATAAAACGACCTTGCTCTACTGTTACCAGTGGAGCAAGGTTCTTTTTTTGTGCCAGTCGGTAACCTTTTAGATAATCTGCAATAAGCTGAAATTGCTTTTTATTCCATGCCATCTTTGCGGCAGTAATAAAGGTGAGCATTCTCCCATAACGCATTTTAAAAAAAGCCTCTCCTTGTAGGTATTTGGATCTAGAATTATAAGCCGCTCCAGTAGGCTTTAAATGTTTAACATGTAAACCAGGAATAGTAACAACACTCCAGCCGTAAAAACGCGCCAGCATCTCATCGATAGTGTCCCAGCCTATACTAGTTTTGAGTCCACCTATTTGTTTAAAGCATTCTGTTCTGTAAGCTTTTAAAGCACCTCTTATGTGATCAGGATTGTTTTGATTTTCTACTTGCCAGGTGCCATCTTTATCAATGGTACAATGTCCGGCTGTCATTCCTGTTGTTTCGCTTTCGCGAAAGCGAGTCACCACATCTTTTAAATAATGATCTGGAAAAATTAAGTCCGAATCGTATTTACAGATAATGTCAAAGTTCTCGATATCTATTTGTGATAATCCATAATTAAAGGCATTGATCACCTTAGAACCAGGAATATTCTGGGCACTAGAAGAGGTCTTTACCACTTTAATAGGTAAGAGTGTAGAGTAGGAGCAAGCTATGTCATAAGTAGCGTCTGTAGAATTATCATCTACAACTACTATTTGTGCTGCCTTAAAAGTCTGTTGCGCTAGACTATCTAAGGTTAGTTTAATGAATTGTTCTTCATTATGAGCAGGTATGATAATGGCTATTTTCAACGGCTATGAAGGATTCACTTTTTCACAATAGACCAAATAATAGCGATCTGTAAATCTTCTAAGCAAGGGACGTATTCCTATTTTTTTGATAGGATTTGTAAACTTCATGCGATCTACCACTTTCCAGCCTGCTTTTTCTAGAACGTAATCGAGTTGCCAGGGTTCAAATTCATGATAGTGTTGGTCTCTTATATCGTTTTTATTACGGTAAGCACTAGAGAACCATAGTTTTAAAGGGACGCTTATCACGGCTTTATTACTTTTAATAGCTTTTAAAGAAGTGTAAGGACTTACTAGATGTTCAAAAATTTCAAAAGCCGTAACGACATTGCCATTAAAATTCTCAATTTCACTGACGTCGTCATCTAGATCCAGTCCAGTAGTGTTTTGTACTTTATAACCGGCATCTTTCATAATAACAGAAAACGGATTTTCAACACCTAAATCTAGAATGGTATCTGTTTTAGGGATGTGTTTTTCTAGAAACTCTAGGGTTAATCCAAATCTTTTATGAGGGAAACTGTTCTCGTACAATGGTGCTTAATTTAAGTTACGAAAATAGAGATTTATACTCGTAGAGTAAGATCAGTTTCTTAAAACTTTATGCGGTAGCCATAGTCTTTCCGTTAATAAAAGTTAAGCATGGATCACAAGTGATTAATTGCGGTACATGTTTTGTATTTTTCGCCCTTATGAAATGGATCACACTAGTTGCTCTTTTGGGAGCTTTTTTTTCTCAATCACAAAACACGCCTAGCCAGTTAACAACGGTAGATTTTAAACAGGCAAATGTATCTATTAATCTAGATGCAAATTCTAATGAGATAACAGGTACGGTAGACTATCATCTTGAAATCTTAAATGATGTACCATCCATTTTTCTAGATGCAAAAAATCTAGTCTCTTACAGCGCTTTATTAGATGATAAGAAAGTGAAAATGATGTATGATGGGAAGAAACTTGTAGTACAGTCACCGTTTAAAGCAGGTGAGGAGCACGACCTTAAAATCTCTTTTACCAGTTACCCATCAAAGGCTATGTACCATATAGACATAGACGATGATCGCTTGTGGGATCAAGTATGGACACAAGGACAAGGTAAATATACCAGTAACTGGCTGCCTAGCATAGATGATATGAATGATAAGATCATCTGGAATACGTCTATTACCGCACCTGCTTCTAAACTTGCAGTTTCTAACGGTGTGCTATCACAAGTGACTGATGGTACAGATGTAAAAACGTGGAAATACACCATGCAAAAACCTATGTCTAGTTATTTACTGGCTGTGGTTGTTGGAGATTATGAGGTGAAAAAAGAGAATAGCTCTTCTGGGGTATCTCTAGAATATTACTATTATAAAAATCAAGAAGATAAAGTAGCATCTACCTATCAACATTCTAAAGAGATTTTTGATTTCTTAGAAGGAGAGATAGGGGTAGCTTTTCCCTGGCAAGGATATAAGCAAATTCCTGTTAAGGACTTTTTATATTCTGGGATGGAAAATACAGGTTTAACCGTTTTTAGCGATGTGTTTTTTACAGATGAGTTAGGAGCAAATGACCGCAGTTATGTTAACGTAAATGCACACGAACTAGCGCATCAATGGTTTGGCGATTTAGTTACAGAGACAGATGCAAAACACCACTGGTTGCACGAAGGGTTTGCGAGTTATTACGCTTTACTAGCAGAAAAAGATTTGTATGGTAATTCCTATTTTCAACATCAATTATACGAGTATGCCGAGGCCTTAAACGAGCAAAGTGCTAGAGGTAAAAGTACGGCATTGTTAGATCCTGAAGCAAATTCACTTACCTTCTATCAGCATGGAGCATGGGCTTTACATGCGTTAAAGGATCAAGTTGGAGAGATCAGCTTTCGCGAAAGCGTAACACGTTACCTTATAAAGAATAAATACAGCAATGTAACTACAAATGATTTTCTAGATATAGTAGAAGAAGTAAGCAATCAAAATCTAGATGAGTTTAAATCTACATGGTTAACATCTACTACATTTCCGACTGCCGATGCTTTACAAGTCTTGAGAAAAGAACCTATTATGGAAGACTTTTTGCAACTGGCAGCTAGACGTATATCTAGCTTTGATGAGTCTTATTATTCTTATAAAGAAACACTAGAAAAACCGATAGAACTAGAACTGGTTAAAGAAATGGTAGCTCAATTAAGTATTCATAATACGAATAAGAAATATGAGTTGTTAAGAGAGGCAGCAGCACTAGATAATATAGAAGTAAATCAATTAATAGTTTTAAGTACGCCTAGTATAAATGTAGAAAATAGAGAGTTGATAAAAAGTATGCTCAACGACGATTCTTATGTAACGCGAGAGTCGACATTATTTCTTTTATGGAATGATGTGAGCGATAAAAGAACTTTCTTAGAAGAAACAAAACAGCAATGGGAACAAGTAAATTCTAGTCTGGACATGGCATGGATAGTACTTGCGCTCAATTCTAGTGGGTATAGCAATGAAGAGTTATTGCCTTTATTAACTAAGTTGCAATCTTATACAGGACCAGTGTATGGTACAGAGACTAGAACGGCTGCATTTGACTATTTAATCAACCTAGATGCGATGAGTCAGCAAAATTATATAGATCTCATGCAGGCTAGCTTGCACCATGTATGGAGGTTTTATGAAAATTCACGTGATATCTTAAAAGCGCAATATAAAAGAGAGAATGGTAAGTTTCTTATAGATCAATCTTTTGATCATTTTAATTCAGAAAATCAAAAACGTTTGAGTAAGATTTTAGATATCAAGTAATTTAGGTAGTTGTAAATAGAGGTTTATAGTTCTAAGTATAACTACAGTCATAAAAAAAATCCAGATCTATTACAGATCTGGATTTTTTAAATATGCTATGTTTTTTTATTTAAAACAAATCATTTACTTCAGTTTTTAAGAAGCTTATCGCAGTGGCGCTAGGTGCACGTTTGTCCATAAGATCATTAAGAATAGCCTGACGTAGACCGTCTGCAGTAGTGACTTTATCAGTCATTGATACTTGACGTAGTTTTTGTATAGTTGTGTTTTTTGCGGCACGTATAATGTTCCAGCACTCTTCACTCACATAGACTTGCTGTGCTATGTTGTGTTCAAACTCGTGTTCTATAGCTGCTATAAGTCCTTGTTCATAATCAGACTTAGATAAATTACCAGGTTTAGTTCTAACGACTAGGCTAGCAGGTTTAATGCGTTCAAGAAAAAGAACTAATCTCTCATAGGCAGCCATACGAGAAGGAAGTGTTTTTGCCTGCGACTCTCTTACGGTTATAAAACGTCTTCTTTTTTCTTCATTCTTCATAAATGACGAAAAGAAATAATAAGAGATTACTGCAACAATAAATGCAGGTAATAAAGTTTGGAGTAAAGGTAAAATTGCTTCTTGCATGATTAGGTTTTAAGATTTTGGAACGTTCAAAAATAATAGGATATTTTATTTAACAAGTAATTTTATATGGCTATTTCTATTCATCTAGCGATATAAGTGTTTTATAGTATGAAGAAGTGGTTTCATCTGTTGCCACTTTATTTGCATATCAGTCTGCTTTATTTTTAAAGAATAATACTTCATTAAAAAGACTTCGAGTTAGCTAATTGCAGTTCGGAGTTTTTTTAATTGTCGAGATGATAAGTTTATTTGGTTAGTTTTTTACATTAAGCTGCTCTTTTCATTGAGCAGCTTATTTTATTTACCACCTAAGTGTATGCAGTCTTTTAATTCTTGCATACCATTAAATGGTACGACTGTTTTTTGATATTTATAAGTATGCTCTAGAGTTTGTGTCATATTACTATCTCCTATACTTACATCTACATCTCTCATATCAAACTGGCATGGGTGCTCATAACCAGCTGCGTGAGTAATCTCTAGCACTTCTTTATTGAATTTCTTAAAATAGCTAGCCAGTCTACCAGCTTTTTCTGGAACGACTATACCACGTTGCAGCCATTTATTTTGAGTAGCAATTCCAGTAGGACAGGTGTTGTTATGACAGGCCTGTGCTTGTATACAACCTATGGAAATCATTGCTTCACGAGCTACGTTAATAACATCTGCTCCCATAGAAAATGCCATTGCAGCTTTGGCAGGAAAACCTAATTTACCAGATGCGATAAAAACCAAATCTTCAGTCATTTGTCTATTCTGGAATACTTGATAAAGATCTTTAAAACCATACACCCATGGAAGCGATACATGGTCTGCAAAACTAGGTGGAGCGGCACCAGTACCACCTTCACCACCATCTACAGTGATAAAATCAGGACCTTTTCCAGTAGCTTTCATAATATCTGCCAGTTCTTCCCATTGTTCTAGTTTACCTATCGCGGCTTTTATACCAGTAGGTAATCCAGTTTCAAGAGCTATTTTTTCAACAAAGTCTACAAGGCCTTGTATTCCTTCAAAAGCGCTGTGAGTAGGAGGAGAGAGAACGTCTTTTCCCATAGGGACATTACGTATTTCGCTTATTTCTTTAGTGATTTTAGAACCTGGTAGTACACCACCTTTTCCAGGTTTTGCACCTTGAGATAGTTTTACCTCGATTGCTCTTACTTGTGGATGGTCTTTAACTAGTTGTTTTAATTTTTCCATGGAAAATTTTCCATCGTCACCACGTACTCCAAAGTATCCAGTACCAAAATGGAAGACAACATCAGCACCAGTTTTATGATAAGGAGATAATCCACCTTCACCAGTATTGTGGTAAGCGTGTACTTCCTTACATCCTGTGTTTAAAGCCTCAATAGCCTTGGCACTTAAACTACCATAACTCATGGCGCTCACATTAATCACACTTCTAGGTCTAAATGGCCTTTTTCTATTTTTTGCAGCTCCCATAACCTTTGCACAAGGCAAGAATCCAGGATCTTTAGCAGTAACATGATTCTCATCAAGCTTAAAAGGCATCATGGCATTATTAATAAAAATATACTGGTGCGAGTAGATGTCACGATCTGTACCAAAACCTTCGTAATTATTTTCATTCTTTGCACTGGCATATATCCAGCCACGCTCAACTCTATTAAAAGGAAGTTCTTCTCGATTGTTTGCAACGATGTATTGACGCAATTCTGGACCTATACCTTCTAGCCAGTATCTAATATGTCCAACTACAGGAAAATTCCTGAGGATAATATGTTTCTTATTGAAAATATCAAAAAGTGCAACGATAATTATAAAAGCGATGAGGTACCAGTACCATGCTATGTTTGCAATAAAATCCCAAATTTGTTCCATGAAAAATAATTAAGAGCTAAAAATACAATAGTTGTTATAGAAGATGTGTGATAACTGTAATGAAATTATACAATTCCATCTCTTATATGTTGAAAAAACGCTAGATTTTTATTCCGCTTTCGCGAAAGCGAGAACAACACAAGCCTTATCTTTATAATCTATAAAAAGAAGACCTGTGCAAGATTATATTTCCCAGCTTAACGACGCCCAAAGAGAACCAGTTTTACAAAAAGAAGGTCCTATGATCATCATTGCTGGTGCAGGTTCTGGGAAGACTCGTGTGCTTACTATACGTATTGCATATTTGATGCAACAAGGTGTAGATCCGTTTAATATTTTATCTCTTACGTTTACAAATAAAGCGGCCAAAGAGATGAAAAAACGTATCGGTGATATCGTGGGTGCTGGACAGGCTAAAAATTTGTGGATGGGTACTTTTCACTCTGTTTTTGCAAAGTTATTGCGTATGGAAGCAGATAAACTAGGCTATCCATCTAACTTTACTATTTACGATTCTCAAGATTCACAACGTCTTACGAGTGCCATTATAAAAGAAATGGGACTGGATAAAGATGTCTATAAATACAAGCAAATACAGTCTCGCATCTCTTCTCTTAAAAACGGTCTTATTACCGTACGTGCCTATTATAATGATGCAGATTTACAAGAGGCAGACGCGATGGCACGACGTCCACGTTTTGGTGAGATTTATAAAGAATATGTAGAGCGCTGTTTTAAAGCAGGTGCGATGGACTTTGATGATTTATTATTAAAGACTAATGAGTTGATCAACCGCTTTCCAGAAGTTCTAGCAAAATATCAAAACCGTTTTCAATACATACTGGTAGATGAGTACCAGGATACCAACCACTCACAGTATTTGATAGTAAAAGCACTGTCAGATAAATTTCAGAATATATGCGTGGTAGGTGACGATGCACAGTCCATTTATGCTTTCCGTGGGGCAAATATTAATAATATTTTGAACTTTCAGAAGGATTATGATAATGTAAAAGCATACCGTCTGGAACAAAATTACCGTTCTACAAAAAACATTGTTGAAGCGGCAAACTCAATTATCGAGCACAATAAAACTAAATTAGATAAAGTAGTCTGGACAGCAAATAACGATGGACCTAAAATTATAGTCCACCGACTCATGAGCGATGCCGAAGAAGGTCGTTATGTAGCTGGTTCTATTTTTGAAAATAAAATGCAACACCAGTTAGATAATGGAAAATTTGCCATTCTCTATAGAACAAACGCACAGTCACGTGCGATGGAAGACGCATTGCGTAAACGTGATATTCCATATCGTATTTATGGAGGTCTTAGCTTTTACCAGCGTAAAGAGGTAAAAGATGTACTTGCTTATCTACGTCTCGTGGTAAACCCAAAAGATGAAGAAGCTATAAAGCGAGTTATCAATTATCCTGCTCGAGGTATAGGTGCTACGACCATGGACCGTTTAATAGCGGCTACAAAACATTATGACCGTACCATTTTTGAGGTCATGGAAAACATAGATCGAGTAGATGCTGGAATAAACAGTTCTACAAAAACAAAGTTGAAAAACTTTGTGACTATGATTAAGAGTTTTCAAGCGCTAGATCTAACTCAAAACGTTTTTGAACTGACAGAATACGTCTTAAAGAAAACCGCTTTGTTAACTGAGCTCAAGAAAGACGGTACACAAGAAGGAATCTCTCGTATAGAAAATATGGAAGAGCTTCTTAATGGTATGCGAGACTTTGTAGAAGGACAAAAAGAAGTAGCAGACGCAAGAGGTGCTCTATCAGAATTTCTAGAAGATGTCGCACTAGCAACAGATCTTGATAAAGATACAGGAGACGATGACCGCGTTTCGTTAATGACCATCCACCTTTCTAAAGGACTGGAGTTTCCTTACCTATATATAGTAGGTATGGAAGAAGACCTTTTTCCTAGTGGTATGAGTATGAATACTCGCGAGGACCTAGAAGAAGAAAGAAGGTTGTTCTATGTGGCATTAACCAGAGCAGAGCATCAAGCTTATTTAACTTATACTTTGAGCCGTTATCGCTGGGGTAAACTAGTAGATGCAGAGCCTAGTCGTTTTATTACAGAGATCAATCAAGATTATATAGAATACACCACGCCCATAGATAATTATCGATATAAACCATTGATGAATAATGACCTTTGGGATGAGCCAGATAAGTCTAAACTACGACAGTCTAAACCTAAGAATGGAACACCACCTAGTGTTAACCAGCCTAATGAAGAGCAAATTAGAAAACTAAGAAAAATGCGACCAGTAAGTCGTGCAGGTAGTAATTCTAGTGCTCCTTCTGGTTTTGAAGGAGACTTGCAACCAGGTATGATAGTAGAACACGCGCGCTTTGGTCGTGGAAAAGTTATTAATCTAGAAGGTGCTGGTGGTGAGAAAAAAGCCGAAATAAACTTTAATGTCGGTGGTCTTAAGAAATTACTTCTAAGATTTGCTAAATTAGATGTGGTAGGATAGAAATGAATCTATAGATGTTAATCTTGAGTTCCGCTTTCGCGAAAGCGGAATTATAATAGTACATTTAACCACTAATTAAACCAGAATGAATAACTTACAATACCCTATTAAATTCTCTTTTAAGATCACTACTCTAAGTAATGATTTTACAGCAAAAAATGCTTCAGGACAAACTATTGCTTATGTAAAGCAAAAAATGTTTAAGCTTAAAGAAGCGATTACAGTTTACAGTGATGAGAGTAAATCACAAGTTTTATTCACTATAGCGGCAAATAAATGGCTGGACTTTAGTGCAGCATATTCTATGACAGACGCTAGCGGTAAAGAAATAGGTAAAATTGCTCGTAAAGGATGGCGCTCTATCTGGAAGGCAGAGTATGATATCGTAGATCAAAATAACCAGCCACAATATAAGGTACAAGAAGCAAACGCGTGGGTACGTGTTGCAGACTCTATGATAGGAGAGATTCCTGTACTAGGTGCTTTTACAGGCTATTTATTTAATCCTACTTATAATGTGACTAACAAAGCAGGACAGATAGTAGTTAAATTAAAGAAAATGCCTTCTTTCTTCGGAAAAGAATTTGAACTTGAAAAAGTGGCAGATATAGACGAAGATGATAAAGAAAGAGTAATGTTAGGTCTTATGATGATGATTCTTCTAGAAAGACGTCGTGGATAATACGGACAACTAAATAGATATTTTAAAACCGAAACTTAACAATGTTGAGTTTCGGTTTTTTTTTATTCGCAAACTAAAATGAATTAAACTCATTGAAGGCTTTTTTTATGTGTCTTCAAAAAATCATAATATCAGATTATTGAGAAATTGTTAGAAGTCTATGATGCAGCTTTAAGATATAAAATACAAGCAACATTAAACCTTCAAGAATGCAGTCGGAATGTGTCAGGAAATCATATATTCACATGATGATTAATTTGACAATTTCATCAAGTCCATTTATCTTTGAATACACACTAGAAACAACTTACCATTGCCACTTAACTTTCTTTCTACACCTATAGATTACCTCGCTGGCATAGGTCCAGAAAGGGCAAAACTGTTGCGTAGTGAATTGCACATCCATACTTATGGAGATCTGGCAAATCTTTTTCCTAATCGATATATAGATAAAACTAAATATTATAAGATCAATCAGCTGGTGCCAGATAGTGCGCAAGTACAGATTCTAGGAAAAATAATCAATATAAAAACTGCAGGGTCTGGTAAGTCAGAGCGACTGGTTGCCACTTTTGCAGACGAGACAGGACGCATGGAGTTGGTTTGGTTCCGCAGTCAGAAACATTTTAGAGATAGCTTAAAAGTAAATGAGCCTTATGTAGCCTTTGGTAAAGTAGCTCGTTATGGTTCTCAATATAATATTGCACATCCAGATCTGGAATTATTAGTAGATCATAAGTCGCGTAAACAAAGTGCGATGACACCAGTCTATCCGAGTACAGAAATGCTGGCCAAACGTAAGATAACCAACACTTACATTGTTAAATGCATGCGCAAGTTATTTAGCGAGATCAATGGTGCCTTTGTAGAAACGCTGCCAGACGATATGCGTGAGCATTATAAATTGATAGGTAAAAATGATGCCATGCTAAATGTTCATTTTCCTACCACACCAGAGATGTTAAAGCATTCTATTTATAGATTAAAGTTTGAAGAACTTTTCTTTATTCAAATGGAATTATTGCTGCAAAATAGAATTAGAAAAACGAAGATAAGAGGTTATGTTTTTGATAATGTAGGAGATAAATTTACCGACTTCTATAAAAATCATTTGCCCTTTGAACTTACAGGTGCTCAAAAACGCGTAGTAAAAGAAATACGTGCCGACATGGGTACGGGCGCGCACATGAATCGATTGCTTCAAGGTGATGTAGGTTCTGGTAAGACTATAGTAGCCGTTCTCACAGCATTACTAGCATTAGATAACGATTTTCAGGCTTGTATTATGGCACCTACAGAGATTCTTGCACAACAGCATTACAGTGGCGTATCAGAATTGCTAGAAGGTACAGGGATTACGGTTTCCTTATTGACAGGATCTGTAAAGACTAAAGCACGTCGTACTATTCATGAGGCACTAGAAGATGGAACTCTAGATATTTTAATAGGTACACATGCACTTATTGAGGATAAAGTAAAGTTTAAAAATCTAGGCGTTGCTATCGTAGATGAGCAGCACCGTTTTGGAGTTGCACAAAGAGCAAAACTCTGGAAGAAAAATGAATTACCACCGCATGTGCTGGTTATGACCGCAACACCTATACCTAGAACACTTGCCATGAGTTTATATGGAGATCTAGACATCTCTGTAATAGATGAGTTGCCGCCAGGTCGTAAAGAGATTAAAACCGTACATCGTTATGATAAAAATAGACTGGCTGTTTTTGGTTTTATACGTGACGAGATAGCGCTAGGACGACAAATTTATATGGTCTATCCATTAATAGAAGAGTCTGAAAAGCTAGATTATAAAGACCTGCACGATGGATATGAAAGTATCGTTAGAGAATTTCCTTTACCTAAATACAATGTAAGTATAGTCCATGGCCGTATGAAGCCAGAAGACAAAGATTATGAAATGAATCGCTTTGTAAACGGTGAGACTCAGATTATGGTCGCAACTACAGTAATAGAAGTAGGTGTAAATGTACCCAATGCTAGTGTAATGATTATAGAAAGTGCCGAGCGTTTTGGACTATCTCAATTACACCAGTTACGTGGTAGAGTAGGTCGTGGTGGCGACCAGAGTTACTGTATTTTAATGACAGGTCATAAACTCAGTGCCAATTCTAAAACAAGATTAGACACCATGGTTGCTACTACCGATGGTTTTAAAATCGCTGAGGTAGACCTTAAACTACGCGGCCCAGGAGACCTTATGGGAACGCAGCAAAGTGGTGTCATGGATTTAAGACTTGCAGATATTGTAAAAGATAATCACATACTCGCCATAGCAAGAGAAGCAGCGCAAAAGTTACTCGCCAAAGATGTAAAAATAGAACTAGAACAACATGCAGGTGTAAAACGCGTCATGTCTTTTTTACAAAACAAAAAAGGACTTTGGAAGTATATAAGTTAAGTTTTTAAAAGATGCTTGATCTAATCGATGAGGTTATCATTTATTCTCTAGACCAGCACCCTAAAACCTTTCCGACCATAAATCGCTACCGCTTTTTATGCCCACCTTTCCTTAATTAGGGAAAGGAGTTTAAATCTTTTCTTTGTGTTATAGTGTTTGCTTTAAGTAAGAAATAAAGTTGTTTTAATTTATTGTACTTCAAACTACGTTAATCCCTGATAGATGTTTATTGTTATTTTTTTAATTCCGCTTTCGCGAAAGCGAGATCAACAACTATTTTATGTGGAATTTAAGCGGCTAGAATGTCGCGGTTATTAAACAGGAACGTTAAAAATCTCTTTAATGATTGCTAGAGTAGGGCTTGGGTTGTAATTTGTACACGATTACGAAGGAAAAACTATGGATTATAATAAAATAAGTACGTTAGGGCAGCTGAAGGAAGCCGGCTGGAAATCAAAGTCTATTAAGGAAGAATTAAGGGATAACCTGATCGATAACATTAAGAATGATGTGAATTCTTTTACGGGAATACATGGTTATGAAAACACTGTAATTCCAGAACTAGAACGTGCTATTTTATCGCGTCACAATATTAATTTATTGGGTTTAAGAGGTCAGGCAAAAACTAGACTTGCGAGACTCATGACTGGTCTGTTAGATGAATACATACCTTATGTGACCGATAGTGAAATTCATGATGATCCATTACAACCGCTATCAAGAACGGCCAAAGAATTGATTGAAAAGCATGGAGATAAAACACCTATATCCTGGTTGCATAGAGACGATCGTTTTTATGAAAAACTAGCAACACCAGACGTTACTGTTGCCGATTTAATAGGTGATATAGACCCTATAAAAGCGGCGAACTTAAAACTAAGCTATGCAGATGATCGTGTGATTCATTACGGTATGATACCGCGTGCAAACCGCTGTATTTTTGTGATTAATGAATTGCCAGATTTACAGGCACGTATACAGGTAGCACTTTTTAATATTTTACAAGAAGGAGATATACAGATACGTGGTTTTAAATTGCGACTGGCGCTAGACATGCAATTTGTATTCACAGCAAATCCTGAAGATTATACCAATCGTGGTAGCATCGTTACACCTCTTAAAGATAGAATTGGGTCTCAAATTTTGACTCATTATCCTGAGAATATGGCTATTGCGAAAACAATTACTCAACAAGAGGCAAAGAACGATTCACGAACTGCCGATGCTGTCTATGTACCAGAACTAGCTAAAGATTTGTTAGAACAAATAAGCTTCAGTGCTAGAAATAGTGAGTATGTGGATGAGAAAAGTGGGGTAAGTGCTCGTATGAGTATTACTGCTTTTGAAAATCTTTTAAGCACTGCAGAGCGTCGTTCTTTAATGAATGGTGACGATAAGACTACGATACGTTTTTCTGACTTTACAGGTATTATACCTGCGATTACAGGTAAGGTAGAACTGGTTTATGAGGGAGAACAGGAAGGTGCAGCTTTTGTAGCAAATGAATTGATAGGTGCGGCGACTAAAACATTGTTTCCTCAGTATTTTCCAGAAATTAAGAAACTAGTTAAAAGTGATGAGGTTACACCATACGATAAATTGATCGAATGGTTCTTTAATAATGAAGGGCTAGAATTACTGGACGAATTAAATGATAGCGATTACCAAGTATTGATCGATCAGGTAACACCGCTAGAAGATCTTGTGCAAAAATACCAGCCACAAACCACTAAGGAAGATCGTAATTTTATGAAAGAATTTATTCTTTGGTCACTAGTGGAGTTTGATAAACTGAGTAAAAAGAGATTTACAGAAGGATATCAATTCAATGATTTATACAGTGACTTTGTAAGAGGAATCTAGAGAAAAAAAAATATCAATATTTAAAAATAGTAGGTTGTTTATGTGAACAATCTACTATTTTTATTTTAACGAGATGAAAAGAATTAAACAATTATAATCCCCTATTAAACATGCAAAAGACCCTTAAATTCTTACCGTTCTTATTTTTAACACTACTTATTAGTAGTTGTAATGAGACAACTTCTAATGATCGCAAAGAAGCTGTAGAAAAACCTAAAAATGAAGTTCTAGTTTTGGGAACTATTCATGGTGGTCACTTAACAGATAGTGTTTATAACACAGCTTATCTTGATAAGCTTATTAGAGAAATTAATCCTGATTTTATTCTTACAGAAATCCCGCCTAGTAGTTTTAAAGAAGCGATGGATGGGTTTAAGAAAAATGATTCCATATCTGAATCTAGGGTATCGCGTTTTCCAGAATATACAGATGTTGTTTTTCCTTTGTCTAAGGAAATGAATTTTGAAATAATACCTACGGCTGGCTGGTCTTTATCCATGGCGCAGGAACGTAGTAAAAAGTTAAGAGCCATAAGTCAGGATACTTCTAGAACAGAAGATTGGGCTGCCTATCGCAATGCAAATAGATTATCAGATTCTATTTATAAAGCTACAGGAAAGGTAAATGATCCATACTTTATTCATACAAATGCCTATGATAGCATACAAGATATAGGATTACAGACGTATAACAAGTTATTTAATGAAGAGCTAGGTCTCGGTGGTTGGGAAAATATAAATATTGCACACTATTGGAATATTGAAAAAGCGCTAGAAAAACACCGTTATGAAGGAAAGCGAATTTTAATTACCTATGGTGCTGGTCATAAAGGATGGTTTTTAAGAGAGTTACGTAAAAGAGATGATATTGATTTATTAGAATTAGAGCCATTTCTTAAGGCAATAGAAGAGAAGTAAAATAATTGCTTGTAACGAGTTTTATTTTAAAATAAAAAACAGTCCATTATCGCGAGATAATGGACTGTTTGATTAAGGACTGATTTTATCTTTTCTTATTGTTCTAAGTACGATTATGCTTTACCGCCTAACATTAAGACCTGGTCGCAAACTACCTCTGTAGTATAGCGTTTTTCTCCAGACTTATCTTCCCACTGTCTAGTGACTAGTTTTCCTTCTACGCCTATTTTATTTCCTTTTTTTACGTATTGAGATATAATGTTTGCCGTACCATTAAAGGCAACAATACGGTGCCATTGGGTGTCAGTTACTTGCTCACCTAATTTGTTAGTATAACGGTCTGTAGTGGCAAGAGAAAACTTAACTAGCGTTTTACCGTCATTAAGATTTACTGTTTCTGGGTCTTGTCCTAGGTTACCGATCAATTGTACTTTGTTGCTTAGATTACTCATAATAAATTTGTTTGTATGGATTATATATTAGTTAACGCCATCGTTTGTAATTGATGACGGTGCAAAGATGTGACAGTATCAAAGTTTCAATTGTATTTTAAACGTTTGTTTACGTTTATTTACGTTTGTAAATGGTTATATCTTATTAACCGACTGTTATTATTGAAAAAACAAGTTTTAAAATTAATGTTAGAAATTGGGTTGATTTATGTTTAAATTTATGGGATGAGAGATAGTTCTCAGATATACTAGTTGTGTGTAATTTGAGAAACCCAATTCAACCGAAAAACTAACATATGAATTATCGGATTTTAATACTTGTCTTTATCCTTTTCGGATGTAAAAATAATCGAGAAAAACCACCAACTTTAGAATTGAATGAACCAATCTTTATTGAATGTGATTCGATAAGTAAAAAAGCTGAAACTGACTTCAAAAATGGAATTCGAGAATATGATATACTCGGAACAGTTGAAATGACTGAATTTGAGCAATTTTACTGGAAATTTATGGAAGAAAAATATAAGATTATAATTAAAGCAAATGACCAACCTTCAATTTTAGAA
The DNA here is from genome assembly GCF_039941875.1 of Nonlabens sp. Lineage (GTDB taxonomy): Bacteria > Bacteroidota > Bacteroidia > Flavobacteriales > Flavobacteriaceae > Nonlabens. The sequence goes on from NZ_JBDVDQ010000019.1 coordinate 72,643, forward strand.
GAATGTTATGCAGAATCAATGAACTATGAAATTGAAAAAGAATATGGCGAAGACTTTATTGAAAGAACAATGAATGAGGCGCGAATTGAATATAATAAACTGAATTAAAAACTACACACAACAAAGAACTGTGGTAAAAAACAAGCGAATTTCACTTAATTTCTAACCAGTACACTTCTATATCCATTATTATATATTAATCCTGATTTTGCTTTTTTTGAACACCTTTGAGGCAAATGAATTTTAAATTTGTTTTGTACTTTCACATCTACAACCTTAACCAAAACAATAAATTACCAATGTAATGCCGCACTCGCATTATACTTTTGGCTATTGACCACAATATGACAAAAACACCGAAACATAATATTTCTCAAGAAAAAGCTACCGCTTTATTAAATAACGGAATAACACTAAAAGATTATTATGTGGAAGGCGAACTGAAAATTGAAACGGTTGACGGTTGGAATAAAGAAATTGTTATTGAAAATTGTATAATCGAATATTTTTCTGGTAGCGTAACCCAATTTGAGAAAGCTGTTAGTATAACTAATAGTCGATTTAAAAAATGTCAATTCGTGTTCACATATTTTTTGGGTGGTTTAGAAATTGACAATTGCATTTTTGATAGCTATTTAGATTTTCAAGCTGGCGGACATAATCAATTTGGAAACTCTGTTTTAATATCAAATAATGAATTTTATGGCTTTGTAAATTTCTTTGATTGTTGGTATGAGAATGAATTCACAGCTAAAAAAAATAATTTTTTAAACGGAACTAATTTATTGGGAAAGCCACATAACATTCCAGTAACTTTTGACATTGACCCCAATATTATAGACAATATTGGACAACTAAATTTTGACCACGAAGGAATTGAATAATATAAATTTGAATATATTTTAGAACGCAATCACAGCTTTGCGAAGTCGCCAAATTTTTAAATTTGGCTTATTGAGAAAAAATAATAAGTAAATTTTAAAAATTCGGCTTGTGCTTCATCCGAAAATAATTGTTTAATTTACACGCTACGAGCCATACACAAAACCGTTGCCAGTAATAAGATGAAACCTTTGTCTAATATCATACTTTTAGTCTTTTTAGCATCGTCTCTGATTGCTAAGGCTGACCCATTTGCGTATAACGGAAAGGTTTTAATAACAACAGAATCTAAAAATTTTATCGCTAATCATTATCATAATTGGACTTCTGATACGAAAGTCGAATTATATGAAATGATATCGACTGACCAAAATCCGTTTGATGAAAACAACAACTACGGATATATAGAATTAATTGAAAAAAAAACAGGTAAAGTAATTTTCAAAAAGCCAAGTACAGCTTTGACGAAAATAACGATTTCAGAAAACGAAAAACACATTGTCGGAATCTCAAATATTATTGTTTGGAATCCATACCAATTAGTTGTCTATGACATAAATGGAATATTGGTTAAAAAAAGAAACTTCAGCAGTGAAGAATCTAAATTGACTTTAACCCAATACGACGAATTTTCAATTGAATTTCCAAAAGAATGTGAGGACTTAACCGATTTCACTTATTTCAAGGATGGTTTTGTCTATATCGATTTTCTGAGAAAAAATATGCCGAAAAAACTTGGTAAAGCTTGGGGCTATCTATATGACTACATCGCACCAAATCATTTGACACCGAATATCTGGGAAACGACTACAAATTATGTTTACTGGTTTTCCGAAGAGAACCCTGAAATTAATTTGAATTATAACAATGAAAACTTAATTTCAATTGAGATAAATGACCCAGAAAATAAGCAGATTAAAATAGACATTCGCGAATAATTACTATGGGTAGCAAAGAACTGCGATAAAAAACTAGCAAATTTCACTTAATTTCTAACAAGTACACTTCTATAGCAGTCCTGACTTTCCATTAAAAATTAAGTGCTCTTCTATTATAACTCATTCCTATAGAACACCTGTAAGGCGCATAAATTCTTAATTTGTTTTGTACTTTCACATCTACAACCTTAACCAAAATAAAAGCTTACCAATGTAATGCCGCACTCGTATGATAGCTTTGGCTGTTGTGTATAATTATAACAAACCAAAATAAATGGGGATATTTGATAAATTATTTAACAAAAAAAAGGAAGTAATTGATTTTCCTCCTATACCTAAATGGAAACCGAATTTACCTATCGATTTGAATCTTATTTTAGAAAAATCTAAGTATTATACTGATAAAAAAATACAGATTGCGGTTTTTGAAAATGGAACTGTAATAATGTTTCCTGAAAGAGTTTCTGACATTAACTCCTCTGCTTTAGAAACACTTGATAAAATTTACAATACTCATCCTGATTTTAACCCAACGGAAATGGATGATGGAAATTATACTATTCAATATAATGAGCCTGCCTTCAATATTGTTTTTAAAGAGGAAATTGAAAATCACTGGAAATATATTGACAAAAATCATATTGACGGAATTTGTACTGACGAAGTTCTGATTAACGCAAACGGAGAACATAACGTATTTAATGAAATCGGAAAAATCTGTCTTTTCGGACGTACTAAAATGTTTATGGATGCTCAAAATCCAAAAGTAGTTCTGACCTTCGATAATATGGATAAATAACTGTACACAATACTATATTTAGCAAATAGGGCGATTAGTTTTTAATCGAAAGGCTATGGTTTTATTTGCTGAAACCAACAAATTTTAATTTGGCTTTTAAGAATGAAAAGATAAATAACAAAATGTACAAAATTGGCTCTATCCTTAATTTGAAATGTAGAATCTTTTTTTACTCTACATTTCATATACTGAGCCGTTAACAATAATAATGAAAGAAACTCTCGAACAAGAATTAAACTATTTAGGTTCATCAATCAAACTGACTGATTTTAATTCAATTGAACGTGAACTTAAATATCATTTGAGATTTGAATTGGGAGACCCACTCGAAAATGGAACTATTGAACGAGTAAACCAAGCAACTAAAAGAGCAACAGAACTATTTGAAAATTATATCAATGAAAAGTCTGATTTGTATGTTATTATTTATGACTTAAATGACGAAATATTTGCTCGAACGCAAAATCATATTCACGAACTTTTAAGCAAGGATGAAATCCGACACGAAACTTATAATGAAAAATTAGCTTTGCGATATTTTGCGCATGAAACAGATATTGAATGGACAAAAGGAAAATTGACAATTTATTTGGCGGATAGAAACAAAATTGAGTACTCTAAAATTTTTAATGGGATTGCAAATACCGAAATGGGATTTTCACCAAAAATTCATCAATTAGTATACTTTTTTCAACCACAAACGAAAAAATGGTTTTGGATGTATGATGACAGAGGTTGTTTAATGTTTAGCGAAGAAAAATCAGATTTAAAAGCCAATTTAATTAAGTTTGACAATTGGATTGTTGAGGCGCAGAGAAGTGAAATGGAGAAGCAATTCGAATAAATTACTATTGCTAACAAACAACCGCGCTAAAAAACAAGCGAACTCCACTTAAATTTCTTACAAGCACTTCTATATCCATCATCATACACAAAACCTTTACTGGCTCTTAAAATCTATACAATCATGTACGATTTAGTTTCTATTCTTGTAGATTTTGCTTTGTTACGCAAAGATTATAAGCATAGAAAAAATATAGAAAAGTTAGAAAAAGAAGATGGTATTAAACGACCATTTCAAAAATATATGATGCGGCCCAGTGTTGTTATATACTTGATCGTTCTATTTCTTGCTCTAGTATTAATGATACTTTTTATAACTTATCAAAGAACAATTACCTATCCTAAAAATACCCAACAAGAAATAATGGTCATTGCAGGTAGGGTAGAGAATTGGTATGAGATAAATGGTAGTTATCCTAGTGTTTTAGAAGAGTTGATAGGTAGTAATCCTATTCGTAAAGAATGGAAAACAGACGCTTGGAAAAGAGAGTATCAATTTACTTTGTCTGATGATGGGAAAAGTTTCTTTATCTCATCTGCTGGAGCAGATGGTAAACATGGAACTAATGACGATATAAATTCTTATTAGATGGAGTTGTATTTTTATAGTAAATTGAACCAATCAAAACCAACCGTCACATGAAAAACTTCATCGTATTACTTATTGCTTTATTCACCATTTCAACCTATGCACAAGAAAAAGAGTTGTGGGCAAAATCCATTCTTAATGAAAAAGCGCCTGAACTAGTAGTAGAGAAATGGCTGTCAGATATTCCAGATACCGAAGGGAAATTTGTTCTTATAGATTTTTGGGCTACCTGGTGTGGACCATGTATTAAAGCAATTCCAGAATTGAATTCATATCAAAAAGAATTTAAAGATAAACTCGTTGTAATAGGACTAAGTGATGAACCAGAGGCAAAGGTTAAAAAGCATAAAAGACCAAAAATAGAATATTACAGCGCTATAGATACTCAAAGTAGATTAAACAATGAGCTAGAAGTAAGAGGTATACCTCACTGCATTTTAATAGATCCTGATGGTATAGTGAGATGGGAAGGCTACCCTTTATTAACCGGTTATGAGCTCACATCAGATGTGATTGCAAAGGTTATTGAAGACTATAAAAAGTAGAGGTTTTAAGTCTAATTCTTAGAATATAAAAGCTTTTAAAGTGTTGTTTGACTTTTGATTGTTCAAAAGGAAATATGATTTGAATAGAGGAATTATGATTGAAAATCAACTAAAAATATCTCCTATAATAATCTCAATTAACATTTGTACATTTGACTCATAAGCCCATCCATGAAAAATTATTACTTCCTTACCGTTTTTTTAATTTCATTAATTAGTTTTAAGAATAGTAATGCTCAGACAGACGTAGAGAACGTCCTAACAGATATACTCTTTATTCTAGACGGTTATAACGATCCTGCTGCAGAGGCTAGTGTCATGCAAACAGGCGCAGGATGGTTCCATACCGCAAAATCTCTGGACAAATTTAAAATTAACGTCTCTGCTGGTATAAGCGGTCTTCCTTTTCCTTCTAATAAAAAGAGTTTCAATGTACAAGAATCTGACTTTAATAATCTAGATATAAGAGGTGAAGACCAGGCATCTATACCTACAGCATTAGGTGGACAGAAACGCGTGTTTTTTGATTTTATGATAGATGGTGAGACCTATGAATTTCAGGCGTTTTCTGGTTTAAATACCGATTTCTTTGCCTTTCCTTATATACAAGGACAGGTAGGATTATGGAAAGAGACAGAGCTAACTTTAAGATATGCGCCTCAAATCACTATCGAGCGTTCTAGTTATGCTGTTTATGGAGTAGGCCTTAAACACAATCTATCTCAATACTTTTTTAAAGAAAATCGCAGTTTTGATTTGGCTTTTTATACCAACTACAGTCTTACCGATCTTAACCTAGGTTATGATGAGCCACTGGATTTAGAGCCACAAGATGGTGGTGCGCCATTAGCAATTATAGATGGATCGCTTATTGATTTCCACTCCATAAACGCTGGACTTGTGGCTAGTAAAGATGTCAATAAATGGACATTTTCTACAGCGGTTAATTATAATACCAGTTGGGTGGATTACAGTTTAACAGGAGAAGACGGTATATTTTTCAACCTTTTCAATAACGTGCTTACCACTCTTAGCGAGACTAAGCATTCATTTAAGGTAGATGCTGGCGCTGCCTATCAAATCGCCCCTAGGTGGAATTTAAACACACAATTAAGCGTTGGTCAGTTTACTAACCTTAACATAAGTGGTGTTTATAATATCAATTAATTTATTTTTATAAAGGCTATTTATAATTCCGCTTTCGCGAAAGCGGAACAACCATCCATCTACTTATATCTTAACTAATTTAAGAAATATGATAAGTTGTAAAACGCGCTTAATTTGGCATATTTATAAGTAATTTGACCATTTTAACTACTATTTTCCTTAATTCTGTTAAAAAATGATGCTTTTTTAGAAAACCATTGTGAACTTCTATGCGGACCTAACTTCTTATAGCCTGTAACTTTGTACTGTAATAAATAACTAATTTAAAAATACAGACAAATGAAAAAGACAATCATAACAACACTAGCAATCGCAGGATTATTGACTATTTCAAATGTAAATGCACAAGAAACCTACAAGCCTGCCGAAGGTGTAAACACAGGAGTCACTAAGGATATTAACGGTACTGCCGACGATTTAAAAGATGAAGGTATAGTAGGAGTGAGTGGATGGAGTAGTTTTAATACCCTGTCAAATCACGTATACATGCTAGAAGGTAAAGACTTTGATACGACACGAGAGATTATACCATTAATGAGTTCTAATATCATGATGCTAGACGACACCATGCCCGAGTGGTTAATGACCGAGGAGATTATGGAAGATGTCATGGATGTGCAAAAAGATTATGTAGAGTTAATGAATGGTACAAAAATGACCAGTCATGAATTTGAAGAAAATCTAGAAGAAGTTATCGAGCAGTATGAGGATTTAAGAGAAGAAGTAGGAGAGACTGTACAAGAATATAATAATGTACAAGCAGACGCGATGGAAGAATATATGGAAGAAATCGAGAACGATAGATCGTATCGTAAAAACATGCAAGATGCCTCAGAAGAATATGAAGAAGAGATTAAAGGCTTAAATAAAATTACTGATTTAGAAATGAAGAAATAGTAATCACTCCATAATTGATAATTGAAAAACCGATGTTATAGCATCGGTTTTTTTATGTCAGAGTTTTTCTGTTTTCATTTAACTGAGTTGTATAAAACTAGCTTATCGAAACACCTTGTTCTCTAGTTTAAGTAAATAAAGTGTAGAGTAAGAACTCTTAAGCAATGAACATATAGTGTCAGTTAACTATAATGTGTTGTCTAAAAATACGAGCTACCGATAAGGCAAGATTTAATTGAGTAGTGCTAGATATAATTCATTTAAATTAAGGCATAAAAAAATCCCCATCATTGCTGATGAGGATTTTTATTACGAGAGATGGTTGTTAAACCTAATTATTTTACTTTGTTTACTACTGCTTCAAAAGCTTCAGGGTGATTCATAGCAAGATCTGCAAGAACTTTACGATTTAACTCGATGTTGTTCTTTTTAACAGCTCCCATGAATGCTGAGTAGCTCATTCCGTGCATACGAGCACCAGCGTTGATACGCGTGATCCATAGTCTACGGAAAGTTCTTTTCTTGTTTCTTCTATCGCGGTAAGAATAAGCCATAGCTTTATCTACTGCATTCTTTGCTACTGTCCATACGTTTTTACGACGTCCGAAGTAACCTTTTGCCTGTTTTAGGACTTTTTTTCTACGAGCTCTACGAGCTACTGCGTTTACTGATCTTGGCATAATTTAATTTTTTAACAGCAGGCGATCCATTTCTAGATTCTTTTATTGTGCTCTACTATTGGGTTATTGTGTGAATTAATAAACCATCAAGGTTTACAAAAATGTCTTACTTAAGACGTAACTGTAACTTGATATTTGGTTCGTCTGCTTTGTGCACAAGTGTAGAGTGCGTTAAAGCTAACTTACGTTTCTTACTCTTTTTAGTCAGGATGTGACTTTTAAAAGCGTGTTTTCTTTTGATTTTTCCAGAACCAGTAAGCTTAAAACGCTTCTTAGTACTAGATTTTGTTTTCATCTTAGGCATAATTTCCTTTTTTAAATTCTCGTATTCCTTTCTCTTAAACTGCTTTTTGTTTCTTAAACCCTATTAAATCAGTGAGTTATTAGAGATGATTAAGATACAAATACACGGTCCTCAATTAAGGATTGCAAAAATAGGTTTTTATTTAGAAATGGCATTACAAAACATCAATTTATTCCTACTCGATCATTGAATTTTCATAGCTTGTTTTCCTTCTTGTTACTTATCCTCATTATTAAGTTATGGTCATGTAGCTTTAAGGTAAATAGAGTTTCAATCTTCCTTCATGCTTTCTGGATAACTAGCACGTAGTTTAGGTGGCATGCGTGTAGCAGACTTCTCTTTTTGGATGTAAAAGATCTAATTCAAGTAATCTCTAATTACTTGAATTATTGAAACAAGAAAAGACTGTCTCGTTTTCAGAGACAGTCTTTTAAATTTTAAATATCTACTTTCTACGTTACTATCATTTTTCAATAACAGTAACTAGTAAGATTATTTCTTCTTAGGAGCGATAAACATATTCATACGTTTACCTTCCATTTTAGGCATTTGTTCTACTTTACCTAGTTCTTCAAGATCTTGAGCAAGTCTTAAAAGTAAGATTTCTCCTTGATCTTTATAGATAATAGAACGCCCTTTAAAGAATACATAAGCTTTTAATTTAGCACCTTCTTTAAGGAACTTCTCACCATGTTTTCTTTTAAACTCGTAATCATGATCATCAGTGTTAGGTCCAAAACGGATCTCCTTAATCACCACTTTACTAGCGTTTTGCTTTATTACTTTCTCACGCTTTTTCTGTTCATAGACGAATTTCTTATAGTCCATGATCTTTGCAACTGGTGGGTCGGCATTAGGAGAGATCTCAACTAAGTCAAGTTCTTTTTCCTGCGCCTCCTTAAGTGCATCACGTGTATCCATAACACGAGGTTCTCCATCGCCTACTAGGCGTACTTTTCTCGCACGTATCTTTTCATTGATTGCGTGCTTGTCTTCTTTGATAATTCGAGCCGGACCACGGCTTCTGCGTCTACGTATTGCTATGACTATATAATTTTAATTAAACTTCAAATGTTTTTATCGTTTCAGAGATTTTCTTTTGAACTAGTGCTGTAAAATCTGCAACACTCATTGCTCCTAAGTCTTCTCCACCATGTTTTCTAACAGAAACTGTACCATCTTTTTCTTCCTGCTCACCTACGATAAGCATATATGGCAATTTATTCATTTCTGCCTCACGGATTTTTTTACCCATGGTTTCTGCACGGTTATCAACTGCTGTGCGAATTTCGTTAATTTCTAGGGAATTTGCCACTTGTTTAGCATAATTTTCATATTTCTCACTGAGTGACAGAATAGTACACTGCTCTGGCATCAGCCATAGTGGGAAATTACCGCCAGTATGCTCTAATAAAATAGCTATAAAACGTTCCATACTACCAAAAGGTGCTCTGTGTATCATAACTGGTCTATGTGACTCGTTATCAGCGCCTTTATATGATAGATCAAAGCGTTCTGGTAAATTGTAATCTACTTGTATAGTACCTAACTGCCAGCTTCTTCCTAGGGCATCTTTCACCATAAAGTCTAATTTAGGACCATAAAAGGCAGCTTCACCTTCTTCTATCACATAGTCTAGACCTTTATCTTTTGCCGCACTGATAATTGCATTTTCTGCAATTTCCCAGTTTTTAGTATCACCTATATATTTTTCTGGCTTTTTAGGATCGCGTATACTTACTTGTGCCGTAAAGTTTTCAAATCCTAAAGAACCGAATACATAAAGTACGAGATCTATTACCGCTTTAAATTCTTTATCCAGTTGCTCTGGCATACAGAATATGTGTGCATCATCTTGAGTAAAACCACGTACACGAGTTAAACCATGTAATTCACCACTTTGCTCATATCTATATACCGTACCGAATTCTGCAAAACGTTTTGGTAAATCTCTATAAGACCATTGTGTACTTTTATAAATCTCACAGTGGTGAGGGCAGTTCATTGGTTTTAATAAAAACTCTTCACCTTCATTAGGGGTTGTAATAGGTTGGAAAGAATCTGCTCCATATTTTTCATAGTGACCAGATGTTTCATAAAGTTCTTTAGAACCTATGTGAGGTGTTACCACCATTTCATAACCAGCTTTTTTCTGAGCCTTTTTTAAGAAATCTTCCAGTCTCTCACGTAGTGCAGCACCTTTAGGTAACCATAAAGGTAACCCTTGACCTACACGTTGAGAAAAAGTAAATAATTGTAATTCTTTACCTAATTTTCTATGGTCGCGTTTTTTTGCTTCTTCTATAAGGGCAAGGTATTCTTTTAAGTCTTTCTGTTTTGGGAAAGAAGTTCCGTATAAACGTGTCAGTTGCTGGTTGTTCTCATCACCACGCCAGTATGCACCAGCTATACTCATGATTTTTACCGCTTTGATTATTCCTGTGTTAGGAACGTGTCCACCGCGACATAAATCTGTAAAAGTATCGTGATCACAAAAAGTAATATCTCCATCAGTAAGGTTTTCAATTAACTCTACCTTAAAGGTATTATCTTGATCCTTATAGAATTGAATAGCATCTGCTTTAGAAACACTACGCATAGTAAACTCATGTTTACCACGAGCTATTTCTAGCATGCGAGCTTCTATTTTAGGTATATCAGATTCAGAGATCGAGTGCTCTTTAAAATCGATATCATAATAAAAACCGTTATCTATTGCAGGTCCTATTGTAAGACTTACTCCTGGGAATAATTCTTCAACAGCTTGTGCCATAATGTGAGAAGTAGAGTGCCAGAAAGCCTCTTTTCCTTCAGGATTACTAAAGGTGAATAGAACCAGGTTACCATCTTCTGTAAGAGGTGTTTTGGTCTCTACCTTAGTACCATTAAAGCTTGCGCTTATTACGTTACGAGCAAGTCCTTGTGATATGCTCATTGCGACGTCCATAGGAGTGGAGCCGCTTTCCATTTCTTTAATACTGCCGTCTGGCAATGTAATGTTAATCATAACTACAAAATATGTGCTGTAAAGGTAAACTCTTTAGAGAAATTTGCAATTATTTAATTCAACAGTTTTTTAAGTTCTTTAATCGTTTTTAGTACCTAGGGAATAGGCTGTTATAAAGATATTTACGTACTTTTATTTCTCAATTCTATATTACATGACTTCATTATTAGGGAAATGGAAGTTGTGCTTATTGCTATTTGTTTTGGGTAATTCCGCTTTCGCGAAAGCGGAAACGCATCCAACAACAGTTCTATGCAACAACTTTTCTATCGCAAACACACAAACGTATACGCTAGATCTAACGGTAGATCGCGACCAAATATTCTCATTATTTAAAGATTTAAAATCGCAGTATGGAATATCTTGTTCTATAAACGCATATAAACGTAAATCTGGAGTTACAAGTAAAATAGGTATAGAGCTAATAAGTAGTACTGGTGTTGTGTATCATGTTTTTGAAGAGAATAGTGATGGTATAAAAGACATATGCCTAGAGATAGATAAGTTAACTAAAAGCGTCATTTATTTTGATCATTGTGATGTAGAAAACGATTCTAGCATTGCAACTCATACTACCATTATCAACAGACAACAAATAGATGATAAAAAGCCTAAAAGTACCAATACAAATTTAGAGTCAGTACAAGAACAACTGGCACAGATAAATGGACAAGAAATGGTGCTTCTAAAGGATGAGATAAATAAAGCAAAAAAAGAAAAGCAAGCTCTAAGATCTCAAATAACCAAAGCTAGAGCTGAAAAACTAAAAGAAGAAAAACGACTCGCACTTTTACAAAAAAAAGAGCGCCTCGCCACTACAGTTACTAAGGCAAGAGAACGCAAGGCTCAGGCAGCCGCAGCCGCACTAGAATTACGTAAAAGAAAACAAGAAGAGTTACAGGCAAAGCAAATGCTACAAAAACGTGAGAAAGAGGCTGCTAGAATAGAAAAATTAGAAGAAGAACGCTTGCGTATAATTGAGGAAACAGAAGCGTTAAGACGCACAAATTTAATCGAACAAGAAAGACTTTTAAAAATAAAAGAAGATAGAGAGGCTGCACAAAGAGTTGCAAATCTCAAGGATCAAAATATGAAAGAATCTAAAGAAAGTCTTGCTCAAATAAAAGAGGCGAGAAAATTAGATTATCGAGAGGAGCGAGCGACATCAAAGGCTCTTGAAAAACAACGCCTCACTGCCGAAGAGCTTAAAAAGCAAGAGATAAGACTCGCAAATGAGGAGCTAGACGCAGTAAGAAGAAACCAAGAAGTAGAGTTAGAAAAGTTAGAATATGAAAAAGCCAAAGCTTTAGAAATTTCTAAAAAACTCAAAGAACAAGAGATGGTAAAAGAACTGGATCGCATACAGAGAGAACGAGATCTAGCCGAAAAAACTCTTAATGTGATCAACGAGAACTATCAAGAACGCCTAGCCGGACTCGATAAATTAGAATCTTTGATGAAAGAGAGCACGGATCTTATTACCGAAGAAAATATCGTAGAAAAACCTATAGCCGAGGGAACTCTTATTTTTAAAGCAGAGCAGTGTTTCTATACCGTATATAAAGATAGAACGATAATTTTTAATACCATGGGAAGAGAGCTTTTAACTCTAGACTTGCCTTATGAAGAGGAATTGATTACTGGTAAGGTTTTCTATAAAAAGAAAAGTCGCAATTATAAATTTAATGGTAATGTATTGATTATTGAAAATACTCAAAACGTAGCAGAACAACTATCCTTTAGAACTAATAAGACCTATACCATTACCGCTCAATACACGGCAAAACAGTTTGAAGATTTAGTGAAAAACCTAGTAGAGTCTGGACATGATTTTTCAAATTTAGAATACAAAACTTTAGTAGGTAATAACAGTATTTACAAGCTGTCTTTTAAAATTGATGATCAAAATTATTCTTTTGAAGAATCGCAAGGAATTACAGATATTGAGCTTATTGATAATGTGAAAGAAGGAAAGGTTTTCATAAGAAAAGCCTCCTAAATAATAAAATGACCTGAGGTTTGATGTGCTTTTATCAAACCCAACCCATGAAAAAGCTATTAATTCTCATTGCTCTCACCTCGTTAATAACTAGTTGTGATCCATTCTTCGACTGTATTATCGATAATCGACCACAACTTAATGATAAGGTATTGTCTAATGGTTTTAGAGATTTTTATTATGAAGATAGTCTCAATGCAGAGATTAATAATGACCCTACAGATAACTCTTATTATTACTATTTTTCTGTAGATGGATTACCTGCCGGTATGGATTATGAGTCTTATGGTCGTGAGTTGGTTATCTTCGGTACGCCTAGAGTTTCAGGGCATTTTACTCTAGATGTTTACTTAAACGTAGAGGCACCAGAAAGTTATTATGATGACGATGACGGTCTCTTTGAAGATGGAGATGATTTGTGTAAAGATAGTACCAGTAGGCAATATAATTTAAGAATTCAATAGGCTTATTTTATATAGATAGTTAGATGTAATTCCGCTTTCGCGAAAGCGGAATAAACACCTTTATCATACCTCATAAATAAAGTATCGTTAAGAAAACAACTCTTTGATACGGTAATAGTTGCAATAGCTTACCTTTGCAGTTCAATATTATACATGACATTTAAAGAATTAGGGTTAGTAGAACCCATCTTGCGAGCTTTGCAAGACCAAGGATATGAACGTCCTACACCTATACAAGCACAAGCCATTCCAGTTTTATTAGAAGGAAAAGATTTACTAGGCTGTGCACAGACTGGAACCGGTAAAACTGCTGCGTTTTCCATTCCCATCGTTCAAGATTTATATAATCGTGCGCCACCTAAAGGTAAAAGGCGTATTAAAACACTAGTAGTAACGCCTACAAGAGAGCTTGCTATACAGATAGGTGAGAACTTTACAGCTTACACAAAGTATACTGATATTAAAAATACAGTCATCTTTGGTGGTGTAAAACAAACCTCACAAGTATACAAATTACATCAAGGAGTCGATGTGCTAGTTGCTACTCCAGGTAGATTACTAGATTTAATAAACCAGCGTTATATCTCGTTAGATCACATAGAGCATTTTGTGCTGGATGAGGCAGACCAGATGCTAGACATGGGGTTCATACACGACATTAAAAAGTTGTTGAAAATTCTACCTACAAAAAGACAGTCTTTATTTTTTAGTGCTACTATGCCTAGCAGTATAGTAAAATTATCTAATGAAATATTAGGTAACCCTGCTAGAGTAACCATCGCACCAGAAAAGACTACTGCAGAGAAAGTAGAGCAAAGAATCTATCACGTTAATAAAAAGAACAAGACAAAACTCTTAGTTAGTTTATTAAGTGATGAGTTAAATGGGCCGACGCTAGTTTTTTCTAGAACAAAGCATGGAGCAAATAAGATCGTAAAAGACCTTGATAAAGCTGGTATTAAAAGTGCCGCTATACATGGTAATAAATCTCAGGCAGCGAGACAAAGAGCTTTAAAGCAATTTAAAGATGGAGAGCTTACGGCGCTTATAGCAACAGATATAGCCGCTCGTGGAATTGATATCGATGAGTTGAGTTATGTAGTAAATTATGACCTACCTAACGTACCAGAATCTTATGTACATAGAATAGGTAGAACTGGTAGAGCAGGAGCAAGCGGTCTAGCCGTTTCTTTCTGTATGCTAGAAGAGCGTCCTTTCTTAAAAGACATTGAGAAATTGATAAAAACGAGTATTCCTGTAGTGGAAGATCACGATTTTGAATTTAAAATGGAAGATGCTGCAGAGCCTAGTCTTAAAAAACAAGGAGGTGGACGTGGTCGTTCTCAAGGAAGAAATAACAATAGATCTAAGAGTGGCGGTAGTAAAGGTTCTTCTAAAAGTGGAGGTTCTGGTCGCAATAGCAGTCGCAATCGTAGATAATAGTTGTTCTAGTATTTAAATAGAATAAGGAATAATCAGTATTTTATAAAAGTCTTTTGTCATTAGATAAAAGGCTTTTTTTGTGCGAATAATTTAGGTTTTTGTGATAAAGAGTTTATAAAGATGTGTTTTGGTATTGAAATGTGATTCTTTAATCAAAATAGATATATGTTAATTGTTTTTGTAATCGAGGAATAATAGAACATAAATGAGGAATCATGTGCGATAAAGTAAGCTTTAAAATGTCGCAACTTTGTACCATCACTTAAAAACAATTATTATGAAAACTCAAATAAAATCTATATTCAACCTTATTGAAATATTTAGAACAGGAAAAAGAAAAGTAAAACAAGCTATAAAACCAGAATTATACTGTAAAACTAATAGTGTCCAAGATTACTACTGTGATCAAGAACATATAGGTATTTAATAAAGTAAATACACATCTCCATATTTTCTATATATTTGCACCATCATGAAAAACAATACAATACATAACAACTTACGTCAAGAAGTACCTTCTTGGACAGATCTAGGAGGAGATTTTCCTTTGAGATCGAGTGGTTATCTATTTGTTTTTGACCCTATGTAAGATTTAATTACACAGGTAAAACATAAAGAAAAGCGCTTGATCGATAGATCAAGCGTTTTTTTTTTGTGGGTCTTTCAAAATTTTTTCAAAGAAAATGAATGCGAAAAAATAAATGAGTCCATATCCTAAAACCATAACTATCAACGCGATAGTAAAATGGCAATTATCTGCACCTTGCGGACAGGTTTTCTAGTGCCTATTTTAAAATTTATACATTTGATTATCAATAAATTAAATCTAATTTTTATTTGGTTATTAGAAAATAACGACATTATATTTGCACCGCATTTAAGAAAAATGCAAAACAATTAATTAAAACAAGAAGTTGATGTTATACACACAAACACATATAGGTTTCCCGTCTTTAGAAGACGAGCTGCCTAGAGCCAAAGGGCTTACACGACTTCGGTATTCTTTTTATTGACTAACTAGATATCAATAATGGAAAAATCCGAAGCCAATGAAAAATTTAAAAAATCATGTTTCGGATTTTTTTATGCGATAAACTCAAATAAAAATACCACATAAAGAAATCCTTAACGCACACTAGAGGTCATTTTTACCTCTTAATAAAACAGTTATGGACACTATTACACATAATACTTACTTAATTAAAGCCTTAAATAATTTTGAGTGGGATCTAGAAGAAACCGTAGAGTCATTGAACTATGCACTCTCTTATGATCCTGAAAATGCTTACACTTTATTTACCATGGCGCGATTACAAGCAGAGCGTTTTTCTAATTATCCTGCGGCAAAGGACTATTATGCACAAGCATTGTCTAAAAACCTAGATCTAGTAAACGCCTATCCTAAATACGTAAGTGTATTGATCTTAAATGAAGAGTATCATGAAGCGATGCGATTAATAGATTTTGCTTTAAAAATTCAAGGAACTAATAAAGCCTATTTATATATGCAGTTAGGTCTTGTTCTAGAACGTTTGGGAAAATATAGACTTGCAGTTAAGATAATGAAACAGGCTTATTTAATAGCAAATGATGAACTTAATGAACATATAGATCATCAATTAAAACGTATTAAAGAAAAGATTAAAAGAACTAGAGAAACTTCTAAGAAAACTAAAGGCAAGAAAAAAGCCAAAAAGAAAAAGAAGTAGCACTAGATAAAAGATACTTTTCTTTTAAAAACATCATTCAAATTTAGAACCTGTGTTTCTGTATAGCACGGTAGTATCATGTCCTGCGCAGTTGCGTATAGGAATTTTGATATCCTATTTGAATCGATAGGTTGATAGTAACCTTAATACTATCTCACACTGAAGATCGCTGGTTCAAATCCAGCACCTGCGAGAGCAGGTTAGCTAAGTCCGGTTATAGCAGCAGTACAATTGTGGGTTCGAATCCTACCAAATCCTCATCGATTTGTGGCCAAACTGGTAAAGGCACTACAATAGGGTTGTAGCTTGTATGAAGTTAAGTCACTTCTCAAAATGACTTAAATCAATCTTTAAAATTGATGTAGCCATGGCCACGGCTTTAAAAGGTCCCCAAAACAGTAGAACATCTGTTTTTGTGTTAAGTATCTACCACCTTATTAAGTTAAGTAGGTAAAGAAAAACACCTTTGTTTATAAGTGAGACGCGATCTCGTTTTGATAAAATGATATAGCAGTTACCTCTTTGTTGATCAAAGAATAAAACGCTATGGACTTAAATCATCATGCGGTCACAGCTTCCTTAAAGATCTAGAAACCATGTTTTACTGTTTTATCTAATAATAAATAACCAGCTTTTAAAAGCACAAATAGAGTAAAATGAAAAGAGTAAGAATAAGAGAAGGTACTAGAGGTATCGTCTTAAAAAACGGCAATTTTAATAGAGTATTGATAGCAGGTACCTATTGGTTAGGTTTTAATGAAAGACTTGTGGTATGCGATATGTCTGTAAAGCAAGTGGGACCAGTATCCATGGACTTAATGTTGTCTAACAAAGAGTTTGCAAGTATGGTAAACGTGATCGATGTAGGTAGTACAGAGATAGTCATGGTAACTATAAATGGTGTCCTGTCAGAAGTACTTACCACTGGTAGATATGTGTTCTGGAAAGGGTTGATAGACTTCGCTTTCGCGAAAGCGGATACCGCATCCATCTATATGGATAACAATGTGCCAGTAGCCTTTTATGAACAATTGAGAAACTTATACCTACTGCGCAATGTAGAAATAGCCAGTGGCAATAAAGGTCTTTTAATGGTAGAAGGTAAGTGCGTAGAATTGCTAGAAGCAGGTAATTATTATTTCTGGAAAAATGCTACAAAAATAGAAACCATCGCTACCGACATGAGATGGAAACAAATGGAATTGAGCGGTCAGGAATTGTTATCTAAAGATAAGGCAACCATAAGAATGACGTTAAACACCAGCTTTAAAGTAATCGATGTACGCAAGGCGTTGATAGAAAATAAAGACTTTGAGAAGCAGTTATATGCTGCTTTACAAATGGCATTGCGTTCTTATGTGGGTAATTACACTCTAGACGAATTGTTAGAAAATAAACAAGAAATCTCAACAGCTGTTGAGACAGAGGTCGCAGTAATAGCTGGTAGATTAGGAGTAGAAGTGAGCAATTGCGGTATAAAGGATATTATTCTAACCGGAGAGATGAGAGCGATTATGAACAAAGTTATTGTAGCAGAAAAAGAAGCGCAAGCAAATATCATTCTAAGGCGTGAGCAAACTGCCGAAACAAGAACTATGTTAAACGCAGCAAAATTGATGGAAGAAAATGAAACCTTGTTTAAGCTTAAAGAAATGGAATATGTAGAGAGAATAGCCGACAAAGTAGGTGAAATCAGTATTACTGGTAACGGTGGTATGGTAAAGCAATTAAAGGAGATTTTTGCTTTGGGTAAATAAAAAGATTCTTTCCTGTAAAAGGGAAAGAATCTTTTTTGTTTGCATGATGTTTATTTGAAAAGGGTGAAATATTTTTGATTTTAATCGAGTTAATTACTTAATCTAATGCAAAGGTCTCTTCTTAATCATACCACCTTTTATGTCCTTAATGCTATTCATTATTACAAATGCATTGGGTTCTATTTTTTCGATCTCAGTATTTAATTTATTCAATTCTAGTCTCGTTATTACGGTATAAATGATATCCATATCCTTTGATACACCATCTTTTGCATAACCTCCTTCACCTTTATATATAGTCACACCACGGCCTAATTTATTAATAAGCATCTCTCTTATACGTTTGCTTTGAGAAGATATGATAGTGATACCTATATATTCTTCTATACCTTCTATAATAAAATCTAGAGTCTTAGAGGCTGCGATATAGGTAATCATTGAGTATAACGCTATTTCTATAGATAGCAAATAAGCTGCAAATGAAAATATTATCACGTTAATTAGTATAATCACATCACCTATGGTAGTAGAGAATTTACGACTTAAGAAAATAGCAAGTATCTCTGTACCATCTATTACTGCGCCACCTCTTATGGCGAGACCTATTCCTGCACCTAGAAAGAAACCTCCAAAAAGCGCAACTAGTAAGTCGTCATCAGTAACGTTAGGGAAAGGAACTACTGCAACACATAAGGCCAGTCCGATAATGGCAAGCGTTGTTTTTAAAGCAAAATGCTTACCCATGATTTTATATCCCATAATTACAAAGGGTAGATTTACTCCTATAATTAAAACATAAAGAGGTACATCTGTAATAGCAGCTAGCAGCAAAGAAATACCAGTCGCACCACCATCTATAAAATCATTAGTTAATAAGAAGCCTTTAAAACCAAAAGAAGCAGAAAAAATACCAATAACTATGAGAATAAAGTTCTTGATGTTACGCTTTATAGAAACTACCATTTCCTTATATTTTTTGGCAAGCCTATATTCTGAAGGTTGGCCCTTTGGAAATTTCTTCTTATCCTTAAACTTAAGAGTAGTTTGAATTATAATATTAGTTAAAAATTGATTCATTTATAAGGTTTGATTTTAGAATAGTTTCCGGTGAATTATTAAGACATTTATTTTTGAAAAAAGTTTCAATGCTCAACTTTCAAAATACGGTTTTTTAATATTGTTAACTAGTTAATGGTTACTTAATTTCTTAAAATTTTAAGTGAGTTAATACGTGCTGAAATCTATTGAAAAACATGTGATTAGGTGGTTTCTTACCGGCAATAAGTTTTAATTAAAAGGTATTTGTACAGAAATGCCTGTTTCTACATCTGGAGCATTATTAACCGTAAGATCTTCTTTTAAATAAATGGTGTAAGAAATTTTAGGTCTAGCATGCGTATATAAAAATGACCAGCTGCTCAGGTTTTCTATAAGTGTTGTGTAGCCGTAATGCCAGCCCTGATTAATAGCAGAAAAATCGCCTTTGAGATGAAAATAGTCGGCCTCTTCTTTTTTAAAATACGATGTCTGATTTTGATAATTAAGCCCTAGAATATTTCGATTACCGTGTACGGTTTTATGTGACCACTGTGCCATAATCTCTCCTGAACCTAAAAAACGATTGTTTCCTAAGTCTAGATTATCGGTGCCGTTTATAGTATTTTTATATAAAACGCTGTAACCTATACTTAACCATAAATTGCTTTTAGGATTAAGAGCGTACTTTTTAATGGCATTTAATCCTATTCCTAGATCTAGAGAATTATTATAAGCACTCGTATTCCATCCTATTTGTGACTGTAGATTAAAGAATAAATTACGATCGTTCCATTTATCGAACTTAGGATAATAGGTGTGCGATAGTTCTAAACCGCCAAGTATAAAATCACCAGCTTGCATGTTTAAATTCTTGCCGTTGCGATCTGTATAATCGACAGTGACCTTATTCACACCATAAAACTTTCTGCCAAAAGGATCTTCTCCACCAGCAATATTACTATGGAACCACTCTATAGAATCGTCATTTGTAAAAGGCGAATTGAAGAAATTGCCCTTAACTGTTTGAAAAGCGCGCAAGCTTATCTTAATTTCATTAGTTTTATTTATAGGTATCGTTAGCGCTGGTCTATAAACCTTATATACTGCATCTATTTCCATAGTTAATATTTGCGCAGGTGTTGCTTCTTGGTCTACATAATCAAATACTCTAAAATACCATGTTTGATTCCTAAACTGATCTCTTACATCCATATCGTCTGGTAAAAAAGCCTGTACAGGTGCATGAAAATTATTTCCAGACTGCATTTCTAGATGCAATTGAAATTTCTCACTGGCTCGCACTTTAAAATTTTGCGTCATTCGAGAAGAGAACAATCCTAAATGATGCGTAGATGCCAGATGCGGTTTTACGAGGCCATTAATTTTTACGCTTACACTATCTGCTTGTCCTACCACTATGTTGCTCGCAATGAAAATACAAAGCACCACAAAAAGTCTAGATAAAATATTACAGTTAATGTTTTGATAGAGCATTATTTGGTGAATATATTCCTTTTGCAAGATAGAATAAGTAAGTAATAATTTTAGGTTCTATGAACAGGATTTCTATTCCGCTTTCGCGAAAGCGGAACACGTATCATTCTCATAAAAAGATGTACTTTTGCACGCTTAAAAATCAAGCATTATGCGCAAGATATTCAATAATTTTACCAGTAATCCTAAGGATGATATTCTCTCTGGAATAACCGTTTCTTTGGCAATGATACCAGAAGTGGTAGCATTTGCTTTTGTGATAGGTATCGATCCATTAGTGGCTCTTTCTGGTGCTTTTATGATCGGTTTAATTACGGCATTATTTGGTGGTCGTCCTGGATTAATATCTGGAGCAGCTGGAGCAGTTGCAGTCATTTTTGCAGATTTAATTATAGAAGGTCACGACAAAGGGCTTGCCATGGATGTGCCGGTAGATAATATGCAATACATCTATCTATTTGCAGCGGTAATTTTAATGGGAATTATTCAAGTGCTAGCCGGTGTCTTTAAAGTAGGGAAATTTGTCAGATTGATACCACATCCTGTAATGATGGGGTTTGTGAACGGTCTTGCCATTGTGATTTTCTGGGCACAAGTAAAAATGTTTAGAAATAGAAGTGCGGTAGTAGATGAAAATGGTGTTACAGAATATGTAGCTACTTATATGCAAGGGTCGCAATTATATATTATGATCGCACTGGTAGCTCTAACTATGGCTATCGTATTTTTCTTACCTAAATTAACTAAGAAAATACCAGCAGCGCTTACGGCTATTATTGTGGTAACAGCTATCGTTATAATAGGAGATATGGAAGGTGTGAGTACCGTAGGTTCTTACATAAGAGATGGTGGTGGTACTGGTCTTAAAGGAGAACTTCCTACTTTTAATACAGAGTTATGGGAGAAGTTACCTATTAATCTAGAGACTTTTAAATTTATACTTCCTTATGCATTTCTAGCTGCCGCGGTAGGTTTAATAGAGTCATTAATGACTATGAATCTTGTGGATGAACTTACAGAGACTCGTGGTAGTGGTAATAGAGAGTCTGTAGCACAAGGAGCTGGTAATATAATCAGCGGTCTATTCGGTGGTACTGGTGGTTGTGGTATGATAGGACAGACGGTAATTAATATCAATGCTGGTGGACGTGGTCGTCTGTCTGGTGTAATGATGTCTTTAACCTTATTAGTTTTCTTACTTTTTACAGATGAATATATAGAACAAGTACCTATTGCAGCATTAGTCGGTGTGATGTTTATGATGGTTATTGAGACATTTGCATGGTCTAGTTTTAGAATACTTCGTAAAATCCCTAAGTCAGACGCGTTGGTATTAATTACCGTATCTGTTGTAACGGTTGTTTTTGACCTTGCCATCGCGGTATTTGTAGGTGTAATTATCTCTGCATTAGTATTTGCATGGGAAAGTGCAAAACGCATTAGAGCTCGTAAAAGCCTTAAAGAAGATGGGACCAAAGTTTATGAGATCTGGGGGCCATTATTCTTTGGTTCTGTAACCGATTTTAATATGAAATTTGATCCTAAAAATGACCCTGATAAAGTAGAGATAGACTTTATAGAAGCTCGTGTACAAGATCATTCTGGTATCGAGGCATTAAGAGGTATTGCAAATAAATATCTAGATCTAGGTAAAGAAATAAAATTAACGCATCTTAGCCCTGAGTGTAAGGAGTTATTAATGCGCAATAATCCAGAATTTGATACGATTATAGAAAGTAGTATTGAGGACCCACGTTACCATATAGCAACAGACTTAATGGATGCTGAGGTGTAGTAAATAACTTCTTTAAAAAACAAAACCTCTATAAAGCGATTACTTACTTTATAGAGGTTTTATTTTTATAATTAAGATGATGTAATATCATGCTTTATGTGTTTTAAAAGGCGTTTTTTTAGGCGCTTCTTTTTCTTCTACATTCTTATTGCTTTCAGGAAAAACTAAAGGCGTACTGCTGTACGTAGTGCCAAAATTTATATGAGCTAGATAGACTTGTTTCACAGCATCTGCCACTTGTTTTTCTGTCAGTTCTTTTAATGGATGTATAAAAACAGACCATAACAGATTTTCTGAAATAGCATACTTAACGTCCAGTGCGGTATGAAAATTGGCTACTAGAGCATTGGTTTTCATTTCTTCATCTAGCTTAGAATATTCTACTATGGGAGAAATAATGCGCATTCTATTATGGTTGACATCAGTAACACAAATAATAGGTATATCATTGATTATAAACTGCCACCTACCATTCTCACCTTGAATGGTATCACTAACGGTTTTAAAAATAGTATCCAGTTTATCATTACTCATATGCTGTGAGATAGATAAGTTTGTAATAAATAGCCCTGCTAATAAGAAAGTATATTTCATAATAAAGAATTTAGATGTATGAGTCTTACTCCATAACTCATAGCAGCAAGTATATATAAATGGTCTCACAAAATTATTTCAAAGTCTTTAAGGTAGATTTTATTAGATAATTATTAGGAGTCAGGTAGTTAATATCCTTTCATTAATTCAACGATTCTATATATTCTCATCCTTCTGTCTTTACAGGTTTGTTTTATAACTTAACTCTTTATAAATAGATTAGATGTTGTTATGGGTATCGCTTTTGCGAAAGCGGAATATTTACCATCGTTATAGTAACAAAATCCTTATTTTTGAACAAAGACTTATTTACATGGATTTAGACTTCAATAAAAACGAAGATCATAATAAAATGCTACTTTCTGACTTGAGAAGAAAGTTTGCTCAAGTAGCCCTAGGTGGTGGTAAAAAGCGCATTGAAAAACTTCATGCCAAAGGTAAGATGACTGCTCGTGAGCGTATCGATTACTTACTTGACAATGCAGAAGATGCTATAGAGATAGGTGCATTTGCTGGTGACGGTATGTATGAGGAACATGGCGGTTGCCCTAGTGGTGGTGTGGTTGTGAAAATAGGATACGTTCAAGGTAGACAAGTTATTGTTGTAGCAAATGATGCAACGGTAAAGGCTGGTGCATGGTTTCCTATAACAGGAAAGAAGAATCTACGTGCTCAAGAAATTTCTATAGAGAACAGGTTACCAATAATTTATCTAGTGGATAGTGCAGGTGTTTATTTACCTATGCAGGATGAGATTTTTCCTGATAAGGAACATTTCGGACGCATATTTAGAAATAATGCGGTGATGAGTAGTATGGGAATCACGCAAATTGCTGCCGTAATGGGTAGTTGTGTTGCAGGTGGTGCTTATCTGCCTATTATGAGTGACGAGGCGCTTATAGTAGATAAAACAGGTAGTATTTTTCTAGCAGGTTCTTATTTAGTAAAAGCTGCGATAGGTGAAACTATCGATAATGAAACACTAGGTGGAGCAACGACACATTGCGAGATTAGTGGTGTTACAGATTATAAAGCAAAAGACGATAAAGACGCTCTAGATAAAATCAAAAAAATATTTGATAAAATAGGAGATAGCGATAAAGCTGGATTTAATAGAGTAGAATCAAAGAAACCAGAATTAGATCCAGAAGGTCTTTTCGGTGCGTTACCTAGAGAACGTAATGCTCAATACGATATGATGGAACTCATTAACCGTATGGTAGATGCAGGTTCTTTTGAGGCGTACAAGGATGGTTATGGACAGACATTAATTACAGGTTATGCCCGCATGGACGGTTGGGCTGTAGGTATAGTTGCTAACCAGCGCAAGATTGTAAAAACTAAGAAAGGCGAGATGCAATTCGGTGGTGTGATTTACAGCGATAGTGCTGACAAGGCTACTCGTTTTATAGCAAACTGTAATCAAAAGAAAATACCTCTAGTATTCCTTCAAGATGTTACTGGTTTTATGGTAGGATCAAAATCTGAGCATGGTGGTATTATAAAAGATGGAGCAAAAATGGTAAACGCTGTTTCTAACAGTGTGGTACCTAAATTTACGGTGGTTATAGGGAATAGTTATGGAGCAGGAAATTATGCTATGTGTGGTAAAGCTTATGATCCTAGATTAATTTTTGCATGGCCTACTGCAGAGCTTGCTGTAATGTCAGGAAATAGTGCAGCAAAAGTATTGATGCAAATAGAAAAAGCATCTCTAGAAAAATCTGGTAAAAAACTATCTGAAGAAGAAGAAAAGGCATTGTTTGCAAAAACAAAAGACCGTTATGATAAGCAAGTATCTCCATACTACGCAGCGTCTAGAATATGGACCGATGCGATTATAGATCCACGAGATACAAGAAAATGGATTTCTATGGGGATAGAGGCAGCAAATCATGCACCTATTACCAAAGACTTTAATCTAGGTGTGATACAGACGTAGTATTTACCTTTTTAATAAGTAAAAGATGTCAGTCTGAACTTATGGACATGATCTGGTGAATTGCTTATTCAGGTCCGTTGCTATAAGTTCAGTATGACATTTTTTTATTGACTTTTTTCAAGACACTTTTCTAATATTATTGCATGAAACAATTTTTCAATAGATTCTTACTCATAGTAAATTTACAAACGGTAATTATCTCTTTACTGGCCGTAACCTCTACAGCGATATGTATACATTATAAATACGAGGCAGAGTTTCCATTAACTCTAGTCGCGACATCAATCATTTTTCCGATAGTGTTTTCTATAGGTGGTGCTTATAAACGTAGAGAGGCTGCTTTAAAAGAATATGCTGCGATAAAAGGATATTTAAGGGCGATATTCTTTGTGTCGAGAGACTGGTTAGACCACCCAAAGCCGGAAAACGTGAATAAGATGAATGATATCATTTATGATTTTTTCAACAATTTTAGAACCATGTTTACGAGCCCAAAAGATCAACTCATAGAAAATGAAAAACGCGTTTATGACAACTTTTCAGATTTTTCATTATACATTAAACACGAATTAAGAAATGAAGGTTTGTCTTCTGGTGAATGTTCTCGTACCAATCAATATTTACAAAAAATGATGATTTCGTTTGAATCCATCAAACATATTTATCAGTATCGAACACCTAGGACGTTGAGGGCTTTTAGTTCTTTATTCATTAAGGTAATGCCTATTGTTTATGGACCTTACTTTGCGTTTAAAGCAGAAGAGATGTCTTGGGGACTAGAATTTGTCATTCCTATATTACTAACGATGATTCTTGTAAGTTTAGAAAATATTCAAGAACACTTAGAAAATCCTTTTGATCAAATAGGAGAAGACGACATTAATTTTAACGTAGAGAAATTTGTGGAGCGATTAAATCATAAATCTGCTGATTAATAATATCATATGTTTTTAAAGAAATTATTTAAAGGACTTGTTATCGTTGCTATTGCAGGCTATGTTTTAGTTTGTAGTTTGCTTTATTTCTATCAAGAAAGTATACTCTTTTTTCCAGAGCAATTAACGCAGGAGCATGAGTTTCAATTTCAGAATGATTTTATAGAAAGAGATATTATCACGAGTTCTGGACACCGTATCAATACTTTGTTGTTTAAAAATGAAGATTCAAAAGGTGTTATTCTTTATCTGCATGGTAATGCTGGTAGTTTAAAATCTGTAGGTAATGAATCAGAGAATTTTTTACCATTAGGTTATGACGTATTAATGATGGATTATTCTGGATATGGAAAGAGCTCTGATAAAATTACAAATCAAGAAGAGCTTTTTGAAGATGCACAAGATGTTTACGATGACCTTAAAACTACCTATACAGAAGATAAGATTCATATTTTAGGATATTCTATAGGTACAGGTATTGCAGCACATCTTGCGTCTAATAATAATCCTGCAAAACTAATATTACAATCGCCATACTATAGCATGACCGATATGATGAAACGCAAGTATTCCTTAATACCGACTTTTATTTTGAGATATGATCTCGCTACTAACGAGTATTTAAAAGAATGCGATATGCCTGTATATTTATTTCACGGTGTAGAAGATAAAGTAATACCCATAGAATCTTCTGTAATGCTGAGCAAAGAATTTGATATTCCATTATACAAATTAGAAAACCAAGGCCATAACGGCATGGGCGGTAATAAAGAGGTATTACAAAAACTTAATGAAATTTTAAATCATTAAAAAATCATTAGTTGAATAGGAGAAACAGATGTTTCTTAATATAAAAGTAAAAACCTCCATTAATTATAAATGGAGGTTTTAGAATTAATAACGTTCCCTAATTGTTATTAATCGTAGGTTTATTAGAATACGGTGTATT
Source organism: Nonlabens sp. (assembly GCF_039941875.1). GTDB lineage: Bacteria > Bacteroidota > Bacteroidia > Flavobacteriales > Flavobacteriaceae > Nonlabens. The sequence goes on from NZ_JBDVDQ010000019.1 coordinate 99,413, forward strand.
TCTAATTTTTGATTAAATTTTCTACCACTTTTCCAGCATCCGTGTCCACTACTAACAGGTATTGACCTGTTGCTAAGCTTGCGGTATTCAATCTATATGAAGTATCAATCTCTTTAGGAAAAGTTTGAATAACCATTCTACCTGAAATATCATAAAGACTAACAGTTTCAATTTTATGATCTAAAACCGAAATGTTAACGTAGTTAATAGTTGGATTGGGGAAAAGGCTTAATTCTAACTGAACCTCGTCTATACTGGCTGTTGCGCAATTCATATTAAATGAAGCTGTTGCATCTATATTAGTTGCAAAGGTGCTATTCATGTAAGGGATATCAGATATCTCTATACAAATAAGATTTGGGTTTCCAGTAGCATCAAATGTCGTAATTAAACTATTTGCACCGTTGTTAACTTTTAAGCTCATTAAGTCATTATTTGTAAGCTCTACTGACGTTAATGCTGGACTCGCATTTAAATCTACAGAAGTTATTTGATTTCCTGTTGCTGCTACATCAGTTAGTGCATTATTATTAATAAGATTTAGCATGCTTAAATTGTTATTATTTAGGCTCAAAAAAGACAAGTTGTTATTATTGGTCAAATTAACCGTAGTCAACAAATTATCATCTAAACTTAAAAACTCCATTGTAGAATAAGGATCAACATTTATACCTGTAATCTGATTATTATTAGCATTTATTCCAATAAAACTATTTGCTACAGACGGCAGTGTCACTGAGTTTAATTGATTATTTAATACGAAAACTCGTTGTATATTAGATAAATTGGAAAGATTCAGAGTTCCACTCAAAAGATTATCACTTACTTCAACAGTTAGAAGGGTCCTGTTATTTGTGAAATCAAATGAGGTGACCTCAGAATCTACCCACGTCAATTCTTCTATACTACTAAGATTTGAAAAATTAGGATTACTTATTCTACTTCCTAAATTTATTAATTCAATTAGATTAACATTGTTAGTAAAATCAATCGATGTTATGGGATATTCAGTACTGGTGCGATCAAAATTAATTGTACCAAATCTTAAATATTCTAATTGTGGATTTTGAGTAATATCAATACCAGTTAGTAAAGGACAAAGTAATAATTCTAGTCGTTCTAGTAGCGGATTTTGAGTTATATCAATGGATGTTAGTTGATTTGATGCTTGTAACCGCAATGTTTTTAGGTTTGGATTGTTAGAAGTGTCTATAGTCGTGTAAAGACCTACGGATCCATCAAAAAATTCTAGGTTAACAGCTCCAGAAATATCGATATTTTGTAATGAAGAGTTAAAGAAAAAACTAGCGAAAGTTATTGAGTTACTATTACTCATATCTACGTCAACAATAGGATTAGAAGCAAAATCAACAAAACGCGCGTTGTTGACTAGTAGAGAGTTAAATGTAACTATGGAATTATCATTTGCTCTCAACGTGTCTAGGGCAACAAACGCCTCTAAACCGGTTAAGTCACTAATACCTTTATTAGATATATCTAAAGTGTTTACTGCACTTACATTTGCACTATCTAGTAAATTATCTAGTACCGTATCATAACCTAAAGCGATTAGTTCTTGTTCAAAATTGTCATCAGGTATTACCGTTTGCCCTGCTGGGATATTTATTTTGGATAGATTAAACGTGGCTTGAGCGGTTGGAATCCCACAGGCAGCCATGGTATTTTCTGTATAATTTATAGTAAAATTATTATCACCACTAGTGATACTCCATAAGGAGTTGTTACCGGCACTAGCCTCATCATAGATGATATTAGGAGCTGTGGTACATTGTAGGGTTGTGTCTAATAAAGGAACAGCTATTTCATTATTTGACAAATCTAAAACTACCAAAACTGTTGCGCCATTAAACTCAGGGAGTAATTGAATTGTAAATACTCTCTCATTAGGTGTGTTTCCGACTGAAATAAAAATATCTGTTTCATTAAAATTAGAAGCGGTAAAAGCAGAACCTACTCCGGTCGTCCCGTTAGTAAGTTGATATAAACCTGTCATAAAATCATATGGTTGACCTTTTGATACTGTTAGACTTAAAATACAGCCTATTATGATTAGTAATTTTGTTTTCATAAGTATTGGTTTTTAATTTTCGGTAAGATTAATTAATTAAGAGTCGTGAAGAAATACCCTGTTTAGGGTATATTTTTAATTTGGCGTTTTTTGAGTTTCTGGAGATTTTTTGTCATCTTTATTAAATATGCCATAACCAATTCCAATTCCCATCCACGGTTTATTTTGATAAACCCAATTGTCACTCAATTCACCAGATAAGAAATCAATACCGGTGAAAATTCCAAATTGGAAATTTTGAGATTCAAAAACGATACTCAAACTGGGTGTTAAAGCAGATGCCTTCGTATTGGTAGAAACGAAACCGTTAGTGGTTTGTTCATCAATTTCAACACTTGTAACACTTATGCCAGCAAGAAAATTCAGTGCAAATTTATCATTACGATAAGGGCGTAATTTATATCCTGCAGATAAACCAATATTTATATCACCAGTAAAATCAAAAAATCTTTCACGATTTCCTTGGTCATCTTTAGAACCAAATCTAAATTTTATAGGAACTGTAACAGCTCCAAAAGTGAATGAGTTTTTGGGTAATTTAACTACAACTTTACTATTCTTATCAAAGTCAGCTTTTGGTAATAAAAAATATCGTTTAACATTCGATTCTGTATCTATAAAAACTAGGCGAGCATTATCACCTTCTGAGCTATCTATGTTGGAAAACTCGATGATATGAATTACATAATCTCCATTGCTCAAGATTCTTTCAATAGTGAAATCAGTTTTTTTATCAATGTCTTCTATATTAGTAAGTGAAGCTCCACTTTTTTGACACTCTCTAAGTTCGATACCAAAAATAAACTCGTAGGTTAGGTCTTCTTGTCCATTTACGTAAATGAATAAAAATAGGAATAGTGAAGTAAGTAAATTAGTTTTCATAATGATGATTTTTAAAATTCAACACCACAAACCTAATTACTCTATACGCCTATTATTAAAGGACTTTCCCTAATTGATTTAGGACTATTCTTTTAATAAATAGGGTTTTACCTATTTATGTTAAAATGTTAATGTGTAGATTTATGGTCTAACTAAAAACCATTTAAATATGAGTTATGTATATCATACTAATGAATTGAGCTTCCCTGACGTCATAACAGAAACAGTTGCCATTGTTAATAGTGATGAAACAGCTTTCAAATCTTATTTTCATCTCCTAACTATTCCTAACCAAATAAAATTTTTGAAACGATGTAAACTTCATAACGGACTTCATCTATATGATTTGCGTAAGTCACATAGTTTAAAGGGTAGAGAAAGCGACTTTGAAAATACCAATAATCTACAATTAATAAAAGTTACAGACCTTACATTAAATTATGATTTTGAATACGGAGTTTGGGTAAAATTTACTGAGACGGAAAGCGGTTTTAATTTTGAACATGTTTGGTTAGAGGATGAAGATTTAGAATTCGACGAGGAGCATAATCTCATAGATAGTCAAGCTTATTATTTTTCTATTCCATTTTTACATGCTATTCAAAATTTTTATGGATCAGATTGTGAATTGGGAATAAGAATGGTGGGAAACAAGCTTGCGTTTAAAGTATTAAATAGCTCTCGAGTATCAGAATTAGGAGAGATTTATGACTTTTCCTACGAGCCTCCGCACGGAGGTTCTATAAGAAAGAAATAAATGCAAGAGTATCTTGATAAAATAACGTTAACAACAATTTTAGTAGTAGCAACTTTTTTAGTTGCTACTATTTTTTATCGTAGAGGTAAGTTATATAACCTGCTATATGGAATTATATGTTTAAACCTCTTCTCTGAGGTTATGGCATTGATAGCAATTACTACAAAAAGATTTGGATTTATTCATTTTTATAATCTCAATTTTTTTATTCAACCGATTTTATGGTTTTTATTAATCAAATTGATTTTGAAAAACCAATTATCTAGTTTTCTGATGATTACGTTATTTGTTTCCTTTGCCATATTTAACTTGTTATTTTTTGAGAAATTTGGTTTGAATGAATACACATTTATTTGTGCTTCATTTATGTATATAGGATATTATATCTGGGCTCATTTTAGATTGCTAAGAAAAGAGAAATTAGAACATTTTTCATCAAAAGAGTTTCTATTACTTTCATCTCCATTAGTTTTCTTTTTTGGAATAAGTATCCTGCTTTGTTTTGGAGATAGCGGTTTAAAATCAACTCCATTATTAGGTAGATCCCTTTATAATATTATCCAAAACTTTACTAATTTAATATATTACTCACTCCTAATAACCTACATCATTAAATCAAGAAACGAAGGAAAACAAAAACTAGAGCTACATGACTGATATCGCCATAGGAATCATCATTACTTTTCTCTTCGTCTGTATGGCGCTATTATTCTGCGCCATACTGATAAAAGTATATGTAGCTAAAGTGAAAAAATACAATCAAATCCTTTTTGATAAACAACTGGAACAACAAAAAGCGGTGAGTAAGGCTGTGCTAGAAACTCAAGAAGAAACGCTAAATAATATCGCGCTAGATTTACATGACGATACTGGACAGCGTCTTACGTATTTGAACTTACAGCTAGAGCAAATCAAATTACAACAACCAGAATTAACTGCAACCCTACAACCTGTTAGTACAACGGTTAATGACCTCGCAATTAATTTACGTGAATTAAGTCATTCCATGACTTCAAATTCTTTAATTAAAACACCACTGTTCCAAGTTATAGAAAAAGAAATAGCACGAGTGAATAGGTTAGGTGTCGTGGTTTGTAGTATGAAGATATCGAATAGAGAAGACTTCTATTTTTCTCTAGATGAGAAGATCATCTTGTATCGTATTTTTCAAGAAGTGCTCAATAACATGCTCAAGCATTCTAGAGCTAGTAAGTTTGTCATAAACATATCAAATCCAGAGCAACCTTATTTGTCTTTTAGAGATAATGGGAAAGGATTTAAAATAAATAATGAATTACTTACTAATGGTTTTACGAATATGAAATTGCGTAGCGAATTGATAGGCTATAAACTCCAAGTAAACTCGCAAGAGCAAAAAGGAACACATATCCAGCTAGTTAAAGAAATAGCTTAAATTTTGGAACATGCCAAAGAAGATTAAAATAGGGATTATTGATGATCATGACATCGTACGTAAAGGATTAAGTCAGTTATTGCAAAACATGGGAGATTATGAGGTCACAGAAGAACATTCTAGTGGTGTTTCATTTATCAATAATTTGTCGGATAATAAAGAATTGCCCGATGTCTATCTTTTAGATTATTCCATGCCAATGATGAATGGTCTTGAAGTCCTTCAAGAAGCTAAAGAAATTAATCCCAATGCAAAATTTCTGATGCTTACTCAAAATCTTGAAGATAAGATCAAAGTAGAAGCTTATGATAAAGGTGCAAGAGGTTTTCTTTCTAAAACCTGCCAGGCTCCAGAATTAGGTCAGTCTATTATCAATGTAGTTACTACTGGCTATGATAATTTTGAAGAAATTTTACGATTGTTGCGTAATAAAAACACGATAGAACAACTTACTAATGAAGAAAAGGCAAATTTAAACCCTCGAGAATTACAGCTGCTAGAACTCGTTTGTAATGAGAAAGAATACACTTATCAAGAAATAGCAGACCAGATGAATCTTTCAATAAAATCAGTAGATGCTTGTAGATCACAACTTTTTCAAAAATTAGATGTGAAATCTAAAGTCGGTCTAGTACTGTATTCTTTTGCGCATAAATTGACTAAGCCTTTTGTTTAAATTAAATCAATTCAAGAGCTAGAGAAACCTTTACTAATTCTGAAACCTTAGTTACATCTAGTTTTTTGAATATATTTTTTTTGTGGGTGTGTACAGAGTGAACTGATAAAATTAATATCTCACTAACCTCTTTATTTGATCTTCCTTCGGCAAAAAGTTTGAGGATTTCTTTTTCGCGTTTGGTCAGCGTTTGAAATTTATTCCATCGATTAAAACTTTCCTTACCCCAAGGAATTATTTCTTTAAAAATTTTTTCTACAGCCTCGTATTCATTGTGAAATAAAGATGTGTTCAAGGTAAGTTTTTCATCAATTAATATCTTATTCGTAAAATATGGCGTCATGTTATGATTCATAGATATGATTTGCATATAACTACAAACAGACTCATAATCGTTATCTTTATGAAGAGCATCTGCCTTATAAATTGCCTTTTTCATTAGACTTATGTTAGAGATTTCTGGCAAATATGATTTTCCTAATTCGTATAACTTTTCTATTTCTCTCCCATAGCTGAAAAAAGATTTACTGAAAAACTCGTACTGATGACTATCCCTGTAATTGATATAGGTAGGGCTAGGTAAAAAATCTTGAAGCTGATAAAAGGCTTTTTGATCATTTAAATAAAGCTTTCTAAGCCTAAAAGCAAAATGCTGGCTTTGTTGATGGTATTCTTTCTCAGTAAATAGATTCATTTCTCTATTTTAATGGCTTAAAAATATCTGCTGCTATTTGATTTATAATTTCAGACATTTCTTCTGGTTTTTCTAGGGTAGGGTAGTGACCACAATTTTCTATAGTAATAAGCTGTGCATCTCCTTTACTTTGTTCTACCACTTCTTTTAAATAACTAGGGTTTACCGATGGGTCTTGTACACCACTCACTATAAATTTTGGACATTTTAATTCTGTAAAAATTTTATATTGATCTAACCAGTTTCCATTAGTAATATCTTCTACGGTGGTGACTCTTACTTTAGGATTTGAATTGTTAAAATCTGCTGCAACCATGGCGCTGTATTTATCATCATAAACGGTAATAGATGCTGCTTCTTCTATCTCTTCTTGAGTAGGGTGTTCGGTTAAAAAAGTTTGTAATGCAGCGACAGGTAAAAACGCCTCTTCAAAGTTGACAGGTTTTTTAACCGGTGGCGTTCCAAAAATCATTAAACCTTTTAAGTTTTTAATATCGTTTGAAATCTCAATAGCAAGATGCCCACCTATACTATTACCTATTAAAAATACAGGTTTTGAATAGCTATTAATTAATTTGATCAGTTCTCTTTTATAAAATTTAAAACTAAAATCATCATTGTCATCTGTATTCTCGTTAATTTCGTGACCAGATAAGGTAGGAGCTAGTACTGAATTTGTTAACTGTAAATTTTTAAAAACTTTACTAGAAGAAGAACTTCCATGAAGTAAAACTATTAAACCTTCTTTATTTGAGCTGATAAACGTACTTTTCATAAATTACAATGTTTAACCAAAGTAAATAAAACACTAGTTTTTAACAAGTGATTTATTGTAAAATAATAAAAATCAATATTTTGACTCGTAAAAAAATCATTTGGTTATTGGTTATAGCTGTTCTCGGATATTTAGGGTATCAGGCGCTTTCCATTTTTGCACTAGAAGAAGATAAAATTAATGCAGTATATCTAGTACCTGAGGATGCAGTGTTTTTTATGGAGATGGATGAGCCGTTGCGCAATATGAATACTCTGGCCGAAAGTGAAATATGGGATCACCTTCAAACTAATGATGACATTCATAAAATGAGTGCCAAATTGAATGCCGTGGATTCTCTTTTTCAATCAGAGAGCGATCTTTTTGAGATGATAGGAGATCGTGATATTATTTTAAGCGCTCACATGATTAAGCGAGACGATTATGCTTTTCTATATATCGTAGATATGCAAAAATTATCGCAGCTCAATTTACTTAAAAACAATATCAACCAGTTGCTTACCGGTGATTTTACGGTTACAAAACGCCTCTATAAAGACATAGAAATTACAGAGGTAACTGATAAAACTACTTATGAAATTCTGTCTATTGCGTTTGTGAAAAATCAAATGGTAGCTAGTTATACGCATTCACTAGTAGAAAAAAGTATAGACGAATTTGCATCACCAAAAATAGGTCGTGACCTTCAATTTCTAGAAATTCAAAGAGAAGTAAGACAAAACGATTTATTCCGCTTTTATTTAAACCACAAATACCTTACAGATTATTATAAAGCATTTTCCAATGAAGAAAGTCCAGTTATAAAGTTGTTAGAAGACCATTTTAGTTTTTCTGGTTTTCAAATAGATGTAGATGACGACCGGTTATTATTAGCACAAGGATATACTAACGGAGACCAGACGGCACAGAGCCTCATTACAGCATTACATGAATCTGGAACTGGTTCTATAGATGCCACTACCGTTTTACCTCAAGAAACAGCTCTGTATTTAAGTTTTGGTTTTGATGATTTTTCGACTTTACATCATAATTTTTATGGCTTGTTAGGTGAGCAGCAGCCAGAAATGGTGACAGAATATGAAGCTGGCAGAAAGAAAATAGAAGGATTGCTGGATATAGATTTACAGCGTGATTTTTACGATTGGATGGATGATGAGCTCGCTTTCGCGAAAGCGGATGCACCAAACATATCAGAAAAAGAAGGTCTAGCACTTGCCATAAAAGCAAAAGATACCGACGATGCCCTAGAACGATTAAAATTTATTGAAGAACAAATAAGAAAGAAAACACCTGTAAAATTTAAGGAAGTAGATTACAGAGGTTATAAAATCAACTATTTAGAAATTAAAGGCTTTTTTAAATTGATCATAGGCTCACTGTTCGAGAATATTGAAAAACCATATTATACCATCATAGATGAATATGTGGTTTTTAGTAACTCGCCCAAGACTTTAAAATTATTTATAGATAGTTTTGAAGAAGAAACTACCTTAATCTCTGATGAATATTACCGTGATTTTATCGATGAATTCAGTTCTGAGAGTAATGTGTTTTTATATGTAGATACTAATAAGTTAAGCAACGCATCTGGTAAATACCTCAATCGAGAATCTCGTAAGGAATTGAAACAAAACGAGGCATTTTTCTCTCAGTTCACACAATTAGGACTCGAGTTAAAAGCACAAGAAAACTTCTTTGAATCAAAGGCAGTTATACATTATGACAGCGATTATGACTATGAGGCCATACAACTAGAAGAGCGCAATAAAGATGTGCCACTAAATCTAGTGACTATTAAAAAAGAAGAAATAAGTAAGGAAACCATATTTGATATTGCACCTATTTTTCCTGATGATTTCACGGCAAATTTTCACGAACAAAAATTTAATAACGGTCATCTTAAAATGAAGGTTTATCTTAAGGATGGATTGCCAGACGGTCGTTATAAAGAGTATTATTTTGATGGACAGTTAAAGATTTCTGGACGTTATGATGACGGTAAACAAGATGGTACCTGGAGAGCCTATTTAAGAAATGGAAAGTTATTCCATAAAAAACGATTCTAATTTGATGAAATTTGGCTCGAAATATGATAACATAAGACCAAGGCCAGTTTCTTATTTATAGGAAACCTGCTGGTGATGTCTCGATACTTATTAAATCCATTTTATTACATTTATTCTATGAAAAAACTTCTTATTCTCTTTACTTTATTTCTAAGTTTTACAGCCGTTGCTCAAGAAGAAATCTATTATCTCTTGCCTAATGGTGAGATCATGAACGAGGCTAGTTTTGATAAACTCAAAGCAAGTTTAAAAGATATGGGAGACGTAAAAGCAGATTTTATCTCTACCATACGACGCAATGACTCGGTAATAAAACGTACTAAGTTAATTATTACAGAGCAGTCAGATAGAAAACCCTTTGATCCGTTTGCTATTCATAGAGAAAAAATAGGAGAGAAGTTTGTGCTAGAAGATTTTAAAAAAGCAGATGGCACAGTGCTTACCTTAGAAGATCTAGATGGTAAATCTACGGTACTTAATTTTTGGTTTACGAGTTGTGCACCTTGTATAAGCGAGATGCCCAAATTAAATAGCCTCAAAAAACAAATGAGAGGCGATGTTAATTTTATGGCAATTACCTTCAATGAGAAATCTAGAGTAGATGAGTTTTTAAAAACAACTAAATTCGACTTTGATCATATTACAGATGCTCGCAAACAAATCGATTTTTTAAAAATACAAGCATTTCCTATGACCATTTTACTTGATAAAAATGGCTTTATAAAAAATGTTTACGGAGATCTAACTTATCAAATGAATGATTTAAAGTCAGATTTAAGAAAGGTGATGTAATAGAGTAGATTAAATCTTACTCTCGATCTTTTCTTTTTTCATTTAAACGTTGCTTAAAATTGCGACGTTTGCGGTCTTTTATACTGCCTTGTTTGCTTTTATTCCAAAACATAAATATGACAAATGCCAGTAAAACGGCACCTATATAAATCCAGTCTTTATTCTCGCTTAAGATTTCCATGGTCTATTTCTTGTATCACTTTCTATAACACCATCACGTAGTCTTATAACGCGATGTGCATGCTCTGCTATATCTTCTTCGTGAGTTACTAATATAACTGTATTCCCGTCTGCATGAATTTTATCAAAAAGAGCCATGATTTCTACTCCAGTTTTAGAATCTAGGTTTCCGGTAGGTTCATCAGCTAGAATGATAGATGGATTGTTAACTAGAGCTCTTCCTACGGCTACACGCTGTCGCTGTCCACCAGATAATTGATTAGGCTGGTGATCCATACGGTCATCTAGTCCTACACTAGTAAGTACCTCAGTAGCTCTAGCGACACGGTCTTTCTTAGATTTACCGGCATAAATCATAGGTAATGCCACGTTATCTAGTGCAGTAGTTCTAGGCAGTAGATTAAATGTTTGGAAAACAAAACCTATCTCGGTGTTTCTTATGTCTGCCAGCTGGTCGTCTGTAAGCATAGATACATCTGTACCGTTAAGCTTATAACTACCTGCAGTAGGTGTGTCCAGACAACCTAATAGATTCATTAAAGTAGATTTACCAGATCCGGATGGTCCCATAAAAGCGATGTAATCTCCTTTTTTGATCTCTAGATCGATTCCTTTAAGTACATGAACTACTTCCTGACCTAATTTAAAATCACGTATAATATTCTTTATTTCGATTACATTTTCACTCATGGAACTAAGTTATGAATTATAGGTTGTACGAGTATGACGCAGCAATTGTTTTTTAGTTACAATTTTACATGAAAACGTTCGGGCAATTGTTCTTTTCTAAAAAACACCATACCTACATCAAAGCAATCTACGCTAGCCGTGACTTTAGAATGTGAACATATTTTATTCCAAGCAGCGGTCATGTCTGTAGACCAGTAAATATCATCAAATATGACCACACTGTCATTGTGTACTTTATCTAGTATAGCTTCAAAATAGTGTAAAGTAGCAGCACCATCATGATGACCATCTATATAAATAAGATCATAAGTAATGTTATTAAAATCATACTTTTCAAAGAATTCTTTAAAAGTAGAGCTGATGCAGTTTACATTTTTAATACCGTTACTAAGTAATGTACTCGCTGCATATTCATAAACCTCTGGACTGCCTTCTACGGTAGTGATTATAGCGTCTGGTCTAGCTATAGCCATCGCATGAGTTGCTATACCTAGTGATGTGCCTAATTCTAGAACCGTATTTACTTTAAGATAATTGCAAATGCGATAGAACATTTGGGCATCTTTTTGAGTACTGCAATTGTGTCTTAAAATGTCTTTTACCTTGCGGTCGTTAGTTTTAAAAACCTTGCTGCCCGCACCGTGATCTTCTATATGAAGTGTCTCGTTAGATGCATTAACATTATGGCGATATTGGGACAGTTTTAAATAATCGGTATAAGTTGTAGCGTCTTTGAGGCATTTTTTCTCTAGTTGAAACACAAATGGCGAGTGTATACCATGTAAATGAAACGACTTTAGAAGGTGTGCGAAGTATGAAAATATAAAATGAAACAATGCTTAGTTTTTAAAGGAACAAAGATGCTTTAAAAATACTATTCGGCTTCTATTTTTTCAATTAACTGCTCAACAATAGCAGCAGACTCATTATTTCTATTGGCTAGTTTTTTTGCTCTTTTTGCAGTTTTTAAGGCCTTTTTATCATCTCCTATCTTGTGTAATAAATGCGCTTTGGTCTCTAGATTAGAAACATTTTCTTCTAGTTCTATAGATCGGTTTATTAAAACTATAGCACAGTTTAAATCTTGCTGGTCAGTAAGGTTTTGATATATTTTCCAGCTCAGTTCATTTAATTGGTGAGTACTGTACCATAATTGCTCTAGATTTTTCTTAGTCAGTTTTTCGTGAGCACCTTCTACTATATCATATTTAGATGGTTTTCCTTTATAAGGTAATAAATCACCTTTTACAGTCATGCGGTCGTGTCTTTCTATCATTTTTACCATCTCATCGCGACGCATGATACTACCGCTTTGTCCTAGTTTGCGGCCATTTTTAATGAAGAAATAAGTAGGTATGCTGTGAACACCCAGAATATCATCGGCTATGTTATCATCGGTATTCATTTTATAAATAGTCACGTTAACAGACTCATCATCTGCTATGGATTTAATAACCGGTTTCATATACTGACACGGTCCACACCAGGGCGCAGTAAAATAGAGCACTTTAATCTGGTCGTCGTTTGCCATTACCGTTTCTTCCATACCTTCATCGGTTACATATTGTTGTGCTATAGATAGGTTAGAAAGTAAAAGTGAAAAAGTAATTATAAATAGAATTCTCATCGTGTCGATTTTATGGTATAAGTAACTAATTTTATGCCAGTATTATTGCTGGATAAAAGTTCCGCTTTCGCGAAAGCGAGATAAAAATAATCTAACAAACTCACAAAAAGCTCTCAATCGCTCAAAATAATAGACTAAAATGAACAACAGAAAGGATCAACTCAAAGCCATAGATAGATTATTAACCATTATGGATGAGTTGCGAGAGCAATGTCCATGGGATAAAAAGCAAACGCTAGAATCCTTGAGACACCTGACTATAGAGGAGACTTATGAACTGGGCGATGCGATTCTAAATAAGGATATGGAAGAGATTCCTAAGGAGTTAGGCGATTTATTACTGCATATTGTGTTCTATGCAAAAATAGGGTCGGAGACTAACGATTTTGATATCGCTAGTGTGGCAAACGGTATTTGTGATAAATTGATTTCTAGACATCCACATATTTATGGAGATGTAAAAGTAAAGGACGAAGAAGAGGTAAAAGCAAACTGGGAAGCGCTGAAGTTAAAAGAAGGGAAATCTAGTGTGCTAGAAGGTGTACCTAAATCATTGCCAGCACTGGTAAAAAGCCAACGCATACAGGATAAAGTAGCTGGAGTAGGTTTTGACTGGGAACGACCAGAACAAGTAAAAGAAAAACTAGAAGAAGAACTGGCAGAGCTGCAGGTAGAAATAGATGCAGGAGATAAGGATAAGATCGAGGCCGAATTTGGCGATGTACTTTTCTCACTAGTTAATTACGGTAAGCATTTAGGGGTAAATCCAGAAGATGCACTTGAACGCACGAATAAGAAGTTTATAAAACGTTTTCAATACCTAGAGTCCAAAGCTAAAGAATTGGGCAAGGAGATGAGAGACATGACTCTAGCAGAAATGGATGTTTTCTGGGAAGAGGCTAAGAAATTGTAGGGTTAAAACGATTAGATATGACGGACTGTGGTAATTAAGTTTATTCATTAAATGACTCAAAATAAAGAAATAGGGTTTAGAGAGAAAGTGCTGGCATTTTTCAGGAAGAAAGAAGGTTTTATAAAAAGTGTAAGGCCAGAAAGTTATCTGGATTATGTGCCTAATTTACTGTTTGTTATAGCATTTATTATACCTGTATTATTTCGAGGTTTTGATTTTTTTCCGGATAACTATTTGGACTTAGTTGCTATTACTTACTTAATAATCATTACGTTGTGGTTTTTAATTAGAAAATTTCTTTTGTTTGAAGATCAAGAAGAGTTAACGTTGATGAATAGCGGTGATTATTTGGATCTTTCTATAGTTGAGAAGAGTTTGCTATACTCTAGAATACTTAGTTTTTTAGGTTTAATAGCTTTGATAGGAGCAGCGGTATTTTTAATTACAGATGATAATTATATATTTGAATGGTTGCATATCATAATTGCTTTGATTGTGTTGAAATACAGTTTGTTTCTAGGTATAACGGCTTATTCAAAAGAACACACAGAAACTAAAATATTTAAAATAGATAAAAATCGACTTAGAATATCCTTTGGTTTAAGTGAAAAATATATTTTATTAGATGATATCAAAAAAATAAAAATAGCATTCACTCACTTATCTTTTGTACCTAAATATGGAAAGCTAGAAATGCTTAATGATCTTGAATTAAATGAAGAGGAAAAAGAAGAACTAAAGAGTTTTTTAGAAAAGCACCTTACAGATATTGAAATTTCTCTTTACAAAAATAAAGAAGAACTATTTGAAGACGCAGCAATGAAATATTATGTGGAACGATGATAAATTTTTAAAGAGAAAGCGACCGTCCTGGAAAAGCGTATTGTTTCATATTTTTATATGGGGCATATATGCTCTAATTATTTTCAAAGATCTAACGGAGTATTTTACAGAATGGACTTTTTATTATGGTATACTATTGTTTCTGAGTCTTGTTCTATTATCTAACTATATAGAAATAGGTAAACCCATAGGTAAGGTGATAAAAATTAATGCGCATGATAAGTGGTATGATATGAGTAATGTGTTAAACAGCATTTTACCATTCATTGGTATTTATTATTTTGGTACTCATTCCACAGAAGACTCCTGGATCATTCTACAGCACTGGCCTTATTTAATGTTAGGATTTGTTTTATTGCTAGTATTTAAACTCTATACTAATGAAGAAGTAGTAGAGAGAATTATTAAAGTAGAAAAAGGTAATTTGTATTTTGAGGAAGCAAAATCAACCTACTACGCACCGATAACAGATTTTGATAAAATGAGAATCAGTTATAATAAAATAAGTGCAATAGCAATAGACGGTAGAAAAGATAGACTAGGTGGATACATTATGACAGATGGTGATATTCTAAATCTAGTGGCATTCCTGAAAGAAAACGAGCCTAATGTTGAGCTAGATGTTTTATTTGAAGATACTAAGGATTAATAAAGGAGAATATCAATCCTTTTTTAACACAAAAAAAACCAATGCCTTACAGCATCGGTTTTCATCTTTTTCAAAGCAATTTTAATTCTAAATTTTTATTTTGATGTCACGTAAAATGCGTGAATCATTCCTGGTATTCCACCTAATAAGGTTAGAATAACATTAATTATAAAGTCTTTACCTAATCCTTTGTTCATCGCTACACTTAAAGGCGGTAAGAAAATGTTTAATATAATAGTAAGAATACTCATAGTTAGTTTTTTTGATATGAACAAATTTACTGATTGATATTCGGTTACTTTCTTAAAATATTACGAATTGTTATTCTATTAACTTAAAATAGCTACTTTTTAAATATTATATAAAAAGCATGAATAATACCTGGTAGGTAACCTAAAAAGGTGAGGATTATGTTAATGGTAAGATCTTTACCAGCACCTTTTTTGAGCGCAACACTTATTGGTGGTAAGAAAATGTTTAATAGAATGGTAAGAGTGCTCAAAGTTGATAAGTTTGGTTTAATAGTAAGTTAGGGTAAACATGAATGTATAGATTAAAACTAAGGCAAAAGATACCTATAACTAGTCATAAAAAAGCCTTGACTTTTAGGTCAAGGCTTTGGTATAAAAATGTAAAGGATACGAATTAAATACCTGTAAAAGTACTAGGTGTAATCACTCTCATTTCTGCTTTGATATCTTCACTCACATTTAAGGTTTCTATGAAGTTGGCAATACTCTTACCAGTGATTTTTTCATTAGTACGAGTTAATTCTTTTAAAGCTTCATAAGGATTAGGATAAGCCTCACGACGTAAAATAGTCTGTATAGCCTCTGCTACAACAGCCCAGTTGTTTTCTAGATCTTGAGCAATCTTTGCCTCGTTTAATAAGAGCTTATTAAGTCCTTTTAAAGTTGCTTTAAATGCGATAATAGTATGTGCAAGTGGTACACCTACATTTCTCAATACGGTAGAATCTGTAAGGTCACGTTGTAATCTAGATATAGGTAATTTTGCTGCTAGGTGTTCAAAAAGAGCATTTGCTATTCCTAAGTTTCCTTCAGAATTTTCAAAGTCGATAGGATTTACTTTGTGCGGCATAGCACTAGAACCTATTTCACCAGCTTTAATTTTTTGCTTAAAGTAATCCATAGATATGTAAGTCCAGATATCACGATCTAGATCTATAAATATGGTGTTGATTCTTTTTAAGTTATCAAAAAGAGCAGCCATGTGGTCATAATGCTCAATTTGTGTTGTTGGGAAACTGTGTTTTAAACCTAAACGACTCTCAACAAAATCTTCTCCAAAACGCTGCCAGTTCACTTCTGGAAACGCCACGTGATGTGCGTTATAATTACCTGTCGCACCACCGAATTTTGCCGCGTGCTGTACTTGCTCCAGCATATTCATTTGCTCTTCTATACGTACTACAAATACATAGAACTCCTTACCTAAGCGAGTAGGAGAAGCTGGCTGTCCGTGAGTACGAGCTAGTAATGGAATGTCTTTCCACTCATTTGCTAGTCTGTGAATATCATCACGTACGGCTTCTAATTCTGGTAAGTACACATTTTCTATAGCATCTTTAATAGAAAGAGGTATAGCAGTGTTGTTTATATCTTGAGAGGTAAGTCCAAAGTGTATAAACTCTTTATGATCAGATAACCCTAACGTATCAAACTGTTCTTTTAAGAAATATTCTACAGCTTTGACATCGTGGTTAGTAACCTTTTCTATGTCTTTAATAGCTTGTGCATGCTCATCATTAAACTTGCGGTACAAGTCTCTTAATTGTTCTTGAGTTTGCTCAGGTAACGGTTGTAGTTGTTTAATTCCGCTTTCGCTTAAAGCGATAAAATACTCTACTTCTACAAGAACGCGGTAACGTATCAGTGCAGACTCAGAAAAGTAATTTGCAAGTGGCTCGACTTTAGAACGGTAACGTCCATCGATAGGAGAAATAGCTTGTAAAGCAGTAGGCATAATTGTGTCTTTAAAGCGCGCTAAATTACGGTTTTAATAATTGATTATGGATCTAATAAGACTCTATTTTGGCTAAGATTATTCTGGCACTAGACTTAAAACCGTTGCCGTAATCTTCTTGTAATTTTTGTTGTAAAACTGGCACTAGTTCTGGATATATCCAGTCAAACTCTTTGCCTAATTCAAAAAGACTGTATACAGAATAAGCCATGTTTGCCGTCTTATCGGTAGTTATTAATTCTTGAAAACAACCTTCTACCATGCTTTCTCTCATAGGTTTAAGAAGTAGTTTTTTTATTTTGTTATCTTTTTTGCTATAGAATTGTTTGGTTAAAAGACCAGATATTTTACACAAAGCACGCATGCCAGAAGAGTTGATTTCTAACTCGTATAATTCACCTATTTCCTTTAAAAATGGATAGCAAGCATATTCATGAATTAAGAAAGATTGCTCCAGACTCCAGCAGGCCTGGTGAGAAACGCCACTTTCTGGACGACACAATTCTATGAGTTCTGGTAACAGATTAAATTCTACAGAAGCGGTTCCTAGCCGTACACGTTCTGCTTTATAGGCTTTTAGTTTTTTTAAATTCTGTTTTAAATCTGCAGGAGTCATGATGATTTGTCTCTACTTAAAAATAAGGTCTGCAATTTCCTTTTCTGTTTCTTTCATGTTTTCTCCACCAGTAATAATGTGGTAAATACGATTTTCTTTACGTATCATAAGAGCAGGTGAATTCCAGTCTATGCCTTCTTTCCATACCGTTTCACTACCAGATTTTAACTCCATGAGTCTGGTATAACTATCTGTAGCTATAGAATCATTTTTAAAGATATATTCGATCATAGTTCCTTGAGGAAATACATTAGCATTTCTTCTTACCTGACTTTTGTATTGAAAACTGTTCTTTTTAACGACCGTTTTTCCTATGTCTTTTAAAGCACGTTCTATATTCTCAATTCCTTTAGAATACGTCTCGTCTACATCATAAAAACCAGGTGGCGATAGTAAACCGTTGTGGTTACTTATGACATATTTATATTTTGATGCTTCTAACTTTGATTTATAAGAAGGTAAGTATGAAGTAAGATTAACACTTGTACTGTCAGTAACAGACTCTTTTATTGACTCAGGTTCTGTTGTGTGAACGACTGTATCATCTTTTGTAGTTATCTCAGTCTCTTTTTTAATGTCGTTGTTACAACTAACTAGTAGTAAAACAGATAGGATGCTTAATAGTAATTTCATTATTTTTCTATATTTAATAAATCGGCAACCATTTGCACGCCTTTGCTTGCTTTTTCTTTGATAACAGTAAGTTTTCCATGAGACTCTATAGATGGCGCAGGGTCTACAAAATAAATAGGTGTGGTACTAGGTGCAAAATCTTTGAGTCCAGCCGCTGGATATACTTGTAATGATGTGCCAACTATAAGGAGAACATCTGCTTTAGAGACTAGTGCTATAGCCTCATCCATAGCTGGTACTTCTTCACCGAACCATACTATGTGTGGTCGTAATTGAGAACCATCGGTACTTAAATCACCTAATAATATATCGCCATCGCAATCTTGAACTTCATTGCTATTCTTGGAACTACGTGCTTTTTTTAACTCGCCGTGTAGGTGAATTACAGTAGAAGAACCAGCACGCTCATGCAGGTCGTCCACGTTTTGAGTAATAACCTGCACGTTATAATTACGTTCTAAACCTGCGATACAAAAATGGGCGTCATTAGGTTTTACTTCTTTTAATTGTGCACGACGTTTGTTGTAAAAATCTAAAACTAATGTAGGGTTTGCTGCATAACCGTTTGGTGAGGCAACTTCCATAATATCATGTCCTTCCCATAAACCGCCGGCATCTCTAAAGGTTGCGATACCACTTTCTGCACTAACACCTGCTCCAGAGAGAACTACTAGATTTTTCATCTTCCTTGTTTTTCGGTTTAAAAATAGACATTATTTAAAATATATTTCAAAGCTTCGGTTTTTTCAGTCTTTAAAATTTGGGGAATAAAGGCTGTTTGCTGTTCTCAGAAACTATAAATTTATGCATAATGTTTATGTAGGTTCCGCTTTCGCGAAAGCGGACATATAACTATCTTTACCGACCTTAAAAAGCAATGGATTTATGAGAGTTTCCTATAACTGGATCAAGCAATTTATCAACGTGCCAGAAGCGCTGGAAGAACATACTGCCTTATTAACCTCTCTAGGGTTAGAAGTAGAAGGTGTAGAAAAATTTGAAAGCGTAAAAGGTGGGCTGGAAGGCATAGTCGTAGGTTATGTAGAGTCTTGCGAGCAGCATTCTAATGCCGATAAGCTTAAAGTAACCAAGGTTAATCTAGGTACAGAAACGGTTCAAATAGTTTGTGGCGCGCCTAATGTTGCCGCAGGTCAGAAAGTGCCTGTTGCTACCATAGGTACTACTTTATATGATGATAAAGGGGAAGCCTGGAAAATCAAAAAAGGTAAAATAAGAGGTGAAGAAAGTCATGGAATGATATGTGCCGAAGACGAGTTAGGTCTAGGTAAATCTCATGATGGTATCATGGTTCTAGATGAGAATCTAGAGGTAGGTACACCGCTTAAAGATGTAGTAGATATAGAACTGGATCATGTTATAGAAATAGGTTTAACACCTAACAGGTCTGACGCGATGTCACACATGGGTGTTGCACGAGATTTAAGAGCTGGACTAGCTGTTAATGCAGACGCGGTAGAATTTATAACGCCGTCTGTGAGTGGTTTTCATGTGGATAGTCGTTCTTCTAGAGTAGATATAGAAGTAGAAAATACAGAGCTTGCACCACGTTATTGTGGTGTAACCCTTACAGGAATTAAGGTTAAAGAATCTCCAGAGTGGATTAAAAATAGATTAAGCGCGATAGGTATTGCGCCTAAGAATAATGTGGTAGATGTTACTAATTATGTAATGCATGAGTTAGGGCAGCCGCTACACGCTTTTGATTTGTCAAAAATCGCTGGTAATAAAATTATAGTAAAAACTCTTGAGAAAGACACGCCATTCACAACTTTAGACGGTGTGGAGCATAAACTTCATGAAGATGATTTAATGATATGTGATACAGAAAAACCTCTATGTATCGCAGGTGTTTATGGTGGTGAGAATAGTGGTGTTACTGACGGTACGACTTCTATTTTCTTAGAAAGTGCTTACTTTAACCCAGTAAGTGTGCGTAAAACGGCAAAAAGACACAACTTTAATACCGATGCTTCTTTTAGATTTGAACGTGGTATAGATCCTAATATTACAGAATATGCTCTTAAAAGAGCCGCATTATTAATTCAGGAAACTGGTGGTGGTGAGATATCTAGTGATATTACAGACTTGTATTCTCAGAAAATTGAAGATCAACAAGTATTCTTAACTTATCAAAAAGTAAACTCTTTAATAGGTCAAGAAATACCTAAAGAAGAGATCAAAAGTATTTTAAGAACTCTAGATATAAATGTAAATAATGTAACAGAAAGTGGTATCGGGCTTACTATTCCTGCTTATAGGAATGATGTAACTCGCCCAGCAGATGTTATTGAAGAGATATTAAGAGTTTATGGTTATGACCGTATAGAAAGCTCTTCAAAGATCAATGCAACTATTGCAAAGTCTTCAAAACTAGAAAACAATAGGGTACAAAATATAGTAGCGCAACAACTGGTAGGGCAGGGCTTTATTGAGATGATGGCCAACAGCTTAACATCTGAAAAGAACCACACGCTTACTGATCAAATCTCACCTAAAAACCAGGTGAGTATGTTAAACCCTTTGAGTAGTGATCTTGCTGTAATGAGACAGAGTTTAATTTATGGTGGTCTAGAAGCGATCGCTTATAATTTAAATAGAAAACAAGAGAACCTGAGGTTATTTGAATTCGGTAGTAGTTACCACCAGTATCAAGAACGTCAGTTTACAGAAAATAAGCATTTGAGTATTTTAACCGCTGGTAATACTTCTAGTCCTACATGGAATGGTGCATCACAACCAGCAGATTTCTTTTACCTTAAAGGAGCAGTTATTGCTGTTTTAAAACGTTTAGGAATTAATACTATAAATGAAAAACCTACTAAACTAGATTTCTTAAGTGAAGGTATTGCATTAAGTAGTGGTGCAAAAATTGCCGATCTAGGTGTGGTGAAAAAGAAGGTTGCAAAGAACTTCGGTATAGAGGTGACTGTACATTTTGCAAATATTTATTGGGATGAGGTTTTAAAGATCGTTTCTAAGGAATATACTCCTGTTACTGATATACCTAAATTCCCAGAAGTGAGTAGAGATTTTGCATTATTAGTTGATAATGCAGTTAACTTTAAAGAACTGAGAGAGATTGCTTTAAATTCTGAAAAGAAGATTTTAAAATCAGTGCAACTTTTTGATGTTTATGAAGGTAGTAAGTTGCCTAAAGGTAAAAAATCTTATGCCTTAAACTTTACACTTCAAGACGCAAATAAAACACTTACAGATAAACAAATAGATAAAGCTATGAATAAGATACAACAGCAGCTAGAGAATCAGGCTGGTGCAGTATTGAGGTAGATAGTTTTATGCTTAAAAAGATCATTAAAATGGTAATAAGTTTGTTCAGTGCAGCGTTTACTGAACAAACTGTTATCAAAGCAAATGATGACTCTTTTAAAATAATGAAATCTTTGATCAATAAAGATCAATATGCTGGTGATGTTAAGTCTAACGGCTTTGAGTTTAGAGCGAGAAGATTTCCTAACAATATAGAAATATCTGTAAATAAATCTGATGATGGTACTTATACCATCGTTGCTGATTTTTTATTTCCTTTTGCCTATTACGTATTTCTTCTCCTTACAGTAGCAATTTTCAGCTATGTATTTTCATACTATTTTTGGACAGTTATAGGTATATCCATATTTGTCATTCTTATTGTCAATAATTTAATAAGCTGGTCGCGTCAAAAGCATGTGGACTATTTTCTGATGAATTATTTTAAAAACAAACGAGGGTATTCTAAAAACTCTAGAAACCCTAATGGATATTAATAGATTGTATTTTTCGCTTTCGCGAAAGCGGAAAAATTAACATACTCATACTGAAATTATAGAAGCTCCTTTACGACCTATACGGTGAAGGAGTTTCTTGTTTTTACAACAAGACTCGTTTAATTTTCACACGTTTAATCAAGAAGTTGTTATGTTGAATCGCACTAATATTGAAGAAAAGCTCAAGAAATCTAAGGCAAAAAGCTTTAAAGGAACTGAAATCATGGATCAAGTGGCAGCTATTCTTAAAGAAGATGATCGAAGAGAAGATGCGATTATGGCACGTATGAAAAGTCCGCAAAAACCCACGCCTCGCAATCATTTTAATTTTGATTTACTAGATGCCGACCGCATCTACCACATAGATCAAATTCAGGATATTTGCATAACTTATAGATTACGATTTCTAGATACTAAGTATTTTAAGAACGAGATACCTTATGAGGCTTTAATGAGGATTAAAGAAATGGAAAAGGATCATGATATAGAAATGCGTGGTTTTAAAATAGTTGCTCCGTCTAAGATGTTTAAATTAGAAGATGCAGATGATCCATTACTTTTTGCACCTATAGGAAATGGTTATTTCTATCTTATTCATAAATGGGGTAATGATTTAAATCCCTTTAGAAAAATATGGGCATGGAGTTTTAAAAGTTTTGAAAATTTGATTTTTTCGACCGTAGCTATTAGTCTTTTATTGGCTTATTTAATTCCTAATGGTGTTTTTTCTAAGGATACTACAAGTGTTCAATTTGTATTGATATTCTTTTTTACTTTTAAATCTATTGCGGCGATAGTGTTGTACTATTCATTTGCAGCAGGTAAGAATTTTAATACTGCGATATGGAATTCAAAGTATTTCAATGCTTAATTATTTAGAATTCTGTTTGAGAACTTCATGGAGTAAAAACATAAAATATTTAATTAGATGTAAGCCTAACCCATGTCAATTAATTCTGTCGGGCATAGTATAGGATCGCTGTTTAGTTCTTCTATTAAGGTGTACTTTTTAAGTATCTTTGCCTCTTAAAATATTATTATGGCAGGAAGAAATAGAAATCCGATTTTAGGAAGTATTATGGCAATAGCCTTTATAGGTTTTGGTGCTTATAGATTATATGCTCACTTTGGATTAGGAGAAGAAATGGCTTCATGGAGAATTGTGTTATCAGCAGGTTTCATAGCTTATGGATTATATATCGCTTATACATTATTGCCTAGTAAAGATGTCTAGTAAAGAAGATAATAAGCGCAAATACACCTTGCTGTTATCTATTGCCTTTATAGGTATAGGTGCTTGGAAACTGTACGATAAGTTTGTACAAAATTCTGAAGTAGAGAGTTATCAATGGATTCTTGCAGCAGGACTTATAGTTTTAGGAATTTACCAATTAATAGGATTGAGAAAGAATTAAGCTAAATAGATTTTACGCTTAGACGATATAAATAAAAAAACGGCTATCAAATTAAATTTGATAGCCGTTTTTTTTATTTGGTAAAGAACTATGTCTAAAGACCCTGCTTTATAGCAGCCATTTTAATCGCTGCTACTGCTGCTTCACTACCTTTATTACCATGAATACCACCACTGCGAGCAACAGATTGTTCATGAGTATTATCTGTTAAAACACAAAAGATAACTGGTACTCTAGATTTATTTAAATTTAGATCTTTTATACCGCTAGTAACGCCGTTACATACAAAGTCAAAATGTGCTGTTTCTCCTCTTATAACACTACCTATGGCAATGACAGCATCTAGAGGTTTACGTAGTTTGCTATCTTTTATAGGGTAAGTTGCATATTGCATATTCTTACATCCATAGATAAGCTCAAAAGAACCAGGTACATCCATACGGAATATACGCTCTGGATCGATACCACAATCTAATAACGTTTCTTGAGCACCTTTGAAAAGGTTTTCAGTAATATCATCATTCCATTCAGAAACTACGATACCTATACGCATGTCAGTAGCATCTGGCATGCTTTCTTTATCGTAATGTGATAAGTCTTTTCCTAAGGTAGCCATAGTCTCTTAGTTAGAAGCTGCTTGAGCCTGTCCTAGAAGTACCTGTGCAGTCTTAAACTCTTCTGCATTAGGGTAGTTCTCTTCAATTCTTTCTAGAGCTTTTACAGCAGTGCTATTGTCTCCAGTTGTAAGAGCTACTTGAGCAGCTTTAAGTAAATACTTAGGAGTAGTAAATTCATTTTCATTAGTCTCTGCAGCATTCATGTAATAAGAAACAGCATCACCAGCCTGACCAGCTTGTACTAGTGCATCACCTATTCCAGCTTGTGCGATAGATTGTAAAACAGAGTCACCACCATCATATGCCTTAAGATAATCGATCGCTTTTTGAAGCTTATCACCACCTATATTTAAGTAAGCCATACCAGCCTGGTAAGTAGCGATGTTACCTACATCAGTACCACTGTACTCTTCAGATATTTTTATTAGACCAAATTTTCCATTAACACCTTCTAATGCAAGTGTATAAAGAGAATCTTTTTCTTTACCAGTAGAGTTAAGAGCAAGATCATAATATTTGTTTGCTTCTGTAGTTTCAGAAACAGCCTCTTCTTGTTTAGGCTCTAGAACAAACTGACTATAACCCCAAGCACATAATGCGCCTATCGCTATAACAGCAACTACTATTATAAGAGCTTTTTGATTTTTCTCTAACCATTCTTCCGTCTTGTTAGCACCTTCATCTAGGGTACTAAATACTTCAGCAGTAGTAGATTCAGAATCGTCAAAGATTTCTTCTTTCTCTATTTTTTCTGGTTTTGTTTTCGGTTTGTATCCTCTTTTGTTATAAGTAGCCATAGTAGTCATTAATTGAACGCGCAAAAATATAATTTTTATCCATATATAAAAATGTGTGAAAGCTTTATTCTCTACCTTTTCTTAGGTTAAATTTGCAAAAGTCTTATGTAGATGGTTATAATTCCGCTTTCGCGAAAGCGGAACATTTATAAAGCATTATATCACAATTAGTTACCGTAATTTTCTATGCATCTTAATTCTATTAGTCTTATTAACTATAAAAGCTTTTCTTCGGCCGAATTTGACTTCGATCAGAAGATAAATTGCTTTGTAGGGAACAATGGTGTAGGAAAAACCAACGTTTTAGACGCGATTTATCACCTTGCTTTTGCTAAAAGTTACTTTAATCCTATTACTATTCAGAATATTAAGCATGATGAAGAGTTTTTTGTGGTAAATGGTAATTTTTCTAAAAAAGATCAAGACGAAAAAATAGTAGTTAGCGCCAAAAAAGGAGTGAAGCGTGTCGTAAAACGCAATGGTAAAATATATGATAAGATAAGTGATCATATAGGTCTAATACCTCTGGTTATTATTTCTCCGGCAGATAGAGATTTAATTATAGAAGGTAGTGATACCAGACGCAAGTTTTTAGATGGTGTGATCTCACTGAGCAACTCTTTGTATTTAACTAAACTGATTAATTACAATAAACTGGTACAGCAACGTAATGCGTTGCTGAAGTATTTCTTTATTAATAGAACATTTGATAGTGATGCTCTAGCTGTTTATGACGAACAATTGGTTGTCATAGGTGGCTTTATTCATAAAACTAGAACTGAGTTTTTAGAATCTTTTACTCCCATTTTTAAGAAGTATTATCATCAAATTTCTAGATCAGAAGAGGTGGTAGATATTTATTATAAAGCCGATTTTAATAACGCAGATCCTGCACAAGTTTTAAAAAGTGCACAACAAAAAGATATGCAATTGCAGTACACGAGTGTAGGAACGCATAAGGACGATTTGTTATTCTTGCTGGATAATCACGCTGTGAAAAAATTTGGTAGTCAGGGGCAACAAAAAAGTTTTCTAACGGCATTAAAACTGGCTCAATTTGAGTTCATAAAAGAGGAAAGTGGTACAGTACCTATCTTGCTATTAGATGATATTTTTGATAAATTAGATGAATCTAGAGTGGCACAAATTATCGATATGGTTAACGATGATCAATTTGGACAGCTATTTATAAGCGATACACACCCAGAACGAACAGAAGCTGTTATTAAGCAAACAGAACAATCTTATAAGATATTTAAGTTATGAAGAATCTAATTTATGGAGTACTAGCTGTTTTATTAATATCATGTAGCAGTAACGAAGAAAAAATACAGGCTATAGAAGGTTACTGGAATATAGACCAAGTCATTTTACCTAATGGAAGTGAACGTGAATTCCCGTTTTCAAATCATATGGACCATTTTGAAATAGATGGATTTAATGGAGTTAAAAATCGTGTAAGTCCAACTTATGATGGTAGCTTTGTATCCTACGGTGATCCTGTAAGTTTTATATGGGAAGAAAAGGAAGGTGAGTTATGGCTTTCTTTTAAAAAAGGAGAACAAGCTTATAATCAGAAAGTTGAAAAAGCAACTGAAGAGACTTTAGTTTTAATTCATGAAAACGGTACGAGATACACCTACAAAGCATATACCCCAAATGAGAAACAATAAGAAGAACGATTTTGTAAGCATGAGCGATTTATTAAGTGATTTTAAATCACAAAGTAAGTTGCAAAAAGGTTTTGAAAAGGTAGATGTAGAAGGAGCGTGGAATACCATTATGGGACCAGGGGTTACTAATTACACAACCCAATTAAAGTTTACAGCAGGAACCTTATTTGTTAATTTATCATCTTCGGTATTAAGACAGGAGCTTATGTATGGTCGCACTATGATCATTAAAAACCTTAATGAGCATTTAGGTAAAGACATGATAGAAAAAATAGTTTTGAGATAATAAACTATTATTTAAACTGTACTGGCGCACTGTCTACTTCTTCACTGGCTTTTACCTCTCTAGCTTGCACTAATTTCTTTTTAAAGATACGCTCATAAAGTTCTCTAAGACTGTCGAAATCTATACGATATTGTAGCCCTAGACCTTGTGTATAATCTTCTTGCTGTCCTAGTTGCTGTAGTGTGTTTTCTCTATTAAATAGTTTTAAACGTAAGGTGCCATCTTCATTTATAAGGAATTCTATTTCTACGTTTCCTATTACAGCTCTTTCGCTAGAACTGGTAGAACCTACCGGTACACCTAGTTTTCCATTGATCAATACGCGATCAGTTATTTGTGTACTCAAAGTAATACCAAAACGATCTGCGCGCTCGAGGTCAGAATTAGGATTACGTTCTGACGCCTCATAACTTACTCCAAAGTTAAATTTACTATCCTCACGACTTACTAAATCGTTTACAATTCCTGTAACACTTTCAACCACGTTACCGGTAACAGCATTTTGTCCAATACTGTTAGGGTTATAGAAGGAACCTGTAGCAACTAAAGATAATGCCTGCAGCTGTCTTTGAGATTTGTCATCCAATCTGTATTGTAATTCTGAGCTTACAACAGAGTTAGTGTTAGGGAATCTAATAACAAATTCAGGATCAAAGAAACTTAAGTCACCTTGTAATTTGGTAAGCACCTCTACAGGTACTTGTGCGTTAAGGTTAGGGTTGTCTAATAATATAGAAGGGTTTGCTCGAGTAAGGTAAACGGCTTCTACATCTATATTTGCATTAGTAGGATCTCCATTCCAGTCCATAGTACCACCTGGTTCTATAGTAAAGTTTTTATTTACAATACCAGCATATTTAAAATTGTATATACCCTCGGTAACAATAAAATCACCGTTCATTATAAATTTACCATTAGTGTTAATCTCTAATAAAAGGTTACCGACACCTCTACCACGTATATAACTTCCGTTAGTAGGATCTACAGTAATTTCAACTTCAGCATCAGGAGTAACTTGTAGTTCAAACCTCAATTCTAGACCACTTATTTTATCTGTAATAACCTCCTCGCCAGAAATACGCGCCTTCTTTTCTTCAGGACTTAAAAAATAAATGGCAGATGTGTCACCTAATGACTCACCATCATCTATAGGAACTTTAAATACGGTTCCCTCACCAGTAGTAGCGATTACATTAATGAAAAGCTCATTTGTAGGACCAGTAATAGTAGCCTGTCCATCGATAAAAGCGGTTCCATAATATAGAGCGTCTGGTGTGAGTTTCGTGTCTAGAGCAAGTAATTTTTCTGATTCTATTTTAAGATCTAGATCCCAAAAACCAAAGTTCTTATGATTTATGGTACCAGAAAGAACACCTCTAGTATTGTATTTAGTGTCCTTGAGTTGTAGACTATTAAAATCAAAAGAAGTTGATGTAATTGAGATTTGTGAATTATTCTCTATATCAAAATCGGTATTTAAATAAGGAACTCTTAATCCTGCATCTCTCATTTTGAGGGAACCTACTATATCTGGCGCTTGTAAATCACCTGTTAGCCTTGCTTGTCCAGATGTAAAACCTCTTATATTATCGAGAACTTCACCACCTAGTGGACTTAAGGCAACGAGATTAAAATCTTTGAAAACAGCACTAACATCTATCGTACTTTTTGCTCCACTGGCATCAATATTTCCAGATGCTGTAAATGTTTTTTGTACATCGTCTTTAAGTTGTGCATTGACATTGTAGCTACTTAGATTTTCATTTCCAGTAACAGATAGTTCAAAGTCTCCCAACGGAGTTTCGTTTACTTCAAATCCTTTTACTGTAAAATCACTGGTAGGCGCATACTTACCGTTAATTTGTTTTAACGATAAATCTCCATCTATGTGTCCTTTTAATTTTAAACTATCTATGGGAGATGTAAGACTAGAGAGGCGAACATCTTTAAAGTCTAAGTGCAAATCTTTGGTGTCTTTTCCAGCAACATCACCCACTATGGTAATTAACTCTTCTTGGTGTCTAGCAACGAGACTGTCTAATTTAAAAGTTTTAAAATCATGATCAAATTTTAATTTCACTTCTTGATCCTGCTTATTTAAAAACCACTTTTGACCTTGAAAAACGACATCACTTTTTCTTATTCCTACTACAGACTGGTTACTGTCATTAATGGTGTGATAAAAACTCAAATTAAATTTATCAGTCTCGCGTGCAGTGCTATTAAACTTAGTACGGAAAAGTAAAGTATCCTTATTAGTAACATTTATCAACTGAAAGTCTTCAATGTCATAGATACCATTTTTTACTTGATCTACTTTAATGAACGTATTAAATAGTGGGTTTTGATTGTTAATTTGAACATTAACCTGATCCAGTTCAATATCATAAACCTTGATATCTGGTGATCTAAAGGTCATTCTAAACTGCGCCTCATTACTAGCAACCTGACCTTTTAAAATAGTATTTTCTCCTAAATCAATTTCAGGAAACACAAGATCTACAATCTTATCATAAATATTAAATTCATAATCAAGATATTGATCTTTAGTAATGTTTTCAGATCTGTAATTGGTGTAAACGTTACCTATACTATTTTTAAATAGTTCAGGTATTTCAGCAAGTTTAAATACGCCAGATAGTTCACCTTCTATAATATCCGGACTATTAATAGTAATGAGTCGCTCTTCATTTTTAAAAGATGATTCTATGGCAAAATCTTCAAAGACATAATCGTCATTATGGTTTTTATAGCTAGCATCATTAATTTTTATAGAACCTACAGCATCATCTAGAGTGGTTCCTTTCATATTCATGACTATATTTCCTTTTAGAATAGCTAGAGAATCACGAGTAAATACATTGATAGCTTTTAAATCAGCATGTTCTATTCTAGCCTTAAAGTCATAGGTGTTAACTGCAGCGGTAAGATCGGCAAGTCCGTTAAAACTCATCTTTAAGTTTCTATCGTTTATAGAAACTCTACCTCTAAATATAGGTTTCTTGAATTTACCATTAACTATGATGTTCTTATAAGAATAACCATTAAAATCTAGTTGAGCTACTTCACCTCTTAGCGTAGTGTTTACTTTTTCAGGGTCAAAACCACGTCCATCTACATCAAGATCTAACGTCACTACACCAAATTCTTCCAGACCTAATAAAGAACCTAATTGAACTTGATTTAATTTTATATTTCCATTATAAGCGATATTGCCACTTTGAATATCGTTTAAAACTAAATCAGAATTAAAGTTACCCTTACGTGTAGATCCAGATAACTTAGTTACTACTTTATTAGCATTAACACTTGCATACCCTGCAGCTTTAATGGTTCCTAATTGGTTCAATTCGGCTGGCATTGTTTTACCTAGAATATTGGGTAAAAAGCGTTTTAAGTCTGTGTTACTTACTTGTAGATTATCAAAATCACCTTCTATAAAAAAGTCATCTTCATTTTCTATAAGGTTCTTAAATCGCATCTTACCATCTATAGTGATATCACTCAGCGTAGTAGCGAGCATGTTATTTACAGTAAAGTCATTTAATGGACCTGTAAGTACACCGGTTAATTGTACTGTTTCATTCTCGATTATTTCATCATAGAATTTTCTCAACTCGTTGGTAGATAAATCAGCATTTTTAATATCAAAATCCCAATCAACTTTATTGACAAAATCAATAAAATCTGCTCGGTTATAGGTCATTTTTAGATCACCTTCAAGAATAGATCCTGCTGTATTAATAACCAGACCCTTTGCAAGAATTTGTGATGGAGTATAAGAAAAATCAGCTTTAAGACTTTTTACTTTTAACACTTTATTGCCATTTACATCTGGTTTCATAACACCAGTGTACATGTCAAAATTAGCATCTTCTATTACTGCCGAAATATTAGAACCCTCAATCTTCAATCCATCAGATTGTAGATTAAAATTGGTAGCCATAAAAGTTTCAGGATACTTTAAATTTTCATCAACGATGCTTATTCTAGAATTCGTAATATTTAAATCATCAGTGGTGAGTATAAACGGTGTCGTAGAAGTTCCTTCACTTTCTCCAAATTTATTGATGAATTCTGTTAAATTATCGTCACTATCACCTTTATATCTTTTCATATTAAAATAGAGTCCGTCTATGGAGGTGTCTCCTAGATCGGGCTGTCCACTTAATAAATCTCCAAAGCCTAAAATAGAAGATTTAAGTTCTTTAAAATAAAAGATCGTATCCTTTCTGGAGTCTAGAGCTCTTGATTCTTTGAGGATTATATCTCCTGAAAACGAAATGTCTATAGATTTAATATTTAAATCTGTATCATACTCTTCATTGAGATAAGTCGTCGCACGATCAGCAGCTGCGGTTTGCACAGCTGGAAAAGAAAAGGCTACTACTAATAAAATAAATAGTATTAGAAGTACAAGAGCGGCTTTCGCTAGTATTTTAAGAAGCTTCTTAATGATATATCATTTACTTTTGCAAAGATTACCAAATTTTATGCCTTTCTGCCTTAATGGATACACAAATTTCATACATTCTTGCAATTGAATCATCATGTGATGATACCTCTTGTGCCATTCTTAAAAATGATCGCGTATTATCTAACGTAGTCGCAGGTCAGGAGATACATGAAAAATATGGAGGTGTCGTTCCAGAACTAGCTTCTAGAGCACATCAGTCTAATATAGTTCCTGTAGTAGATCAGGCTCTAAAACAGGCAGGAATAGTAAAAGATGATTTGACAGCTATTGCTTTTACTAGAGGTCCAGGACTTATGGGAAGTTTATTAGTAGGTTCTAGTTTTGCAAAATCGTTATCTCTAGCATTGAATATACCGCTCATAGATGTGCATCATATGCATGGACATATACTAGCACATTTTATTAATGAAGATCAAAAAATTCCAGATTTTCCATTTTTAGGAGTGACCATAAGCGGTGGACACACTCAGATTGTAAAAGTTACAGACTATCATGAAATGGAGGTCATAGGTACCACTCAAGATGATGCGATAGGAGAGGCTTTTGATAAAAGTGGTAAAATGTTAGGTTTAGGTTATCCAGCAGGTCCTCAAATAGATAAATTAGCTCAAGAAGGTGATCCTAGAAAATTTCCATTTCCTGTACCTAAAGCGCCAGATCTTAATTATAGTTTCAGTGGTTTTAAAACTGCCGTATTGTATTTCATACAGCGAGAGGTGAAGAAAAATTCTGATTTTGTAAAGGAGAATTTAAAAGATATATGTGCTAGTATACAATACACGCTCATTAAAATTCTTTTCCAGAAAGTAGAAAAAGCAGTAAAACAAACTGGTATAAAATCTGTAGCGATAGGTGGTGGTGTTAGTGCTAACTCAGGCATTAGAGGCCAGCTATTATCATATGAAACGAAAGGATGGAATGTATTTATACCTCCATTTCAGTACACTACAGATAATGCTGCTATGATAGGTATATCAGGGTATTTTAAATATTTAGAAGGAAACTTTTCAGGTATGGAAGTCACTGCTTCACCTAGAATAGAAATGTAATGCAATTATTTTATTTTGAAAATATCACACGCGACACTACTGTTCTTAAATTAGACAAGGAGCAAGCGCGTCATATGACTAAGGCTTTACGTAAAAAAGTGGGAGATACTGTCCATATAACAGATGGAGCAGGTAACCTCTTTAATGGAGTTATAAACTTAGTTACTAGTAGTAAATGCAATATAGATCTCGCTTTCGCGAAAGCGTATCCTCAACAATCTCCTAAACTACATATAGCAATTGCTCCTACTAAGATGAATGATCGTATGGAGTGGTTTTTAGAAAAAGCTACAGAAATGGGGATAGCTTCCATCACACCATTACTCAGTGACCACAGTGAGAGAAAAAAAATTAATCTAGAAAGATTTAAAAAGATAGTAGTGAGTGCAATGCAACAAAGTAATCAGTTTTACTTGCCTCAAATAATGGATTTAACCGCTTATAATCAGTTTTTAGAAAATCCAGTGAAAGGTGTGAAATGCATCGCGCATTGTGAAGAGACAGATAAAAAGTTATTGACTCATGTGATTGATAGAAAACAAGATCTAACAATTATAATAGGTCCAGAAGGTGATCTATCTAGTAGAGAAATAGAAGCTGCAATTAATACTGGCTTTTTACCTGTGTCCTTAGGAAATAAGAGATTGCGTACAGAAACTGCAGGAGTGTACACCGCTGCAGTTTTTAATAGTTTTATTGAACAGTAGCTATAGATGCTGCTACTACGGTCATGTTTTCATCCTGTAATAAAAGAGCAACTTTAAATTTATTGTTTTCATCTACAATACTTGGTAATTCAAAAGTTTGAGCACCCTTTTCTACATTAATTTTAAGAGGCACTTTCTTTAAAACCACATTAGGATTTACTAGAGTCATGTTAGTGTTAGGACTTTTATTTATGTCCATTTCAAAAGAGTCCATTAATAACAATGCATAAGCGTTAGTGAAATCTTGATTATTCTTAAGGTCATAAGACATTTCAATAGTTCTGCCTTTTCTAGAAGCTTTAGGGTTCGCTAATTGCTCTGTGGTACTTATTTCTTTTAAAGAATTGTTGAGCATTCTTATGTTAGTACCGTCAAATTCTGTTGTACCATTTACTATCATTTGTGGAGTGAAAGAAGGTTGGTGCAGCTTGTTCTCATACTTACGTTGATAATCGGTATGTCGAGAGTCAGAGAAGGTATCTTTCCACCCTAAACTATTCCAGTAATCTACGTGGTAGGATAAGACTATGACATTTTCGTAGTCTTTTATCGCACTAGCTACCGCATCTGCATTGTTACAGGTATAGCAACTTTGCGACGTAAAAAGCTCAATAACTACAGGATTTTCCTGAGGTGAAAAGTGAATGGGTTGCGAGCTATTTTCAATGTGTTGAAAAGCAAGCATACAGAAAGCTACCGATAAACTGAGAATAGGTAACAGTATTTTTTGAGAGGTTGTTATGTTCATAACGGGGGGATTATGATGTCTTCAAATATAAAAAATTAACGTTATCGTAACGATTTTATTTTATTTTTTTTACATAAAAATTAATACCATTTAATAACTATTGTCATATAAGTTTGTAATTTGCTTTCTTATGAAAATAATTACTGTATTCTTAATTTTATTTAGCTCCGTTTTTGTTAACGCTCAGCAAGTTGCTGTTTTGAAATATAATGGTGGTGGTGACTGGTATTCTAATCCTACTGCTATGCCTAACCTGGTTCAATACTGTAATGAGAATTTAAAAACACAACTAGATAAAGAGGTTGCCACGGTAGAAGTAAGCAGTATTGATATTTTTCAATACCCATTTATTCATATGACAGGACATGGAAATGTTGTCTTTAATGAAGCCGATATTCAAAACCTTAGAAACTATTTATTAAGTGGTGGTTTTTTACATATCGATGATAATTATGGTATGGAGCCTTATCTTAATAAAGAGCTTATTAAACTTTTCCCTCAACAGGAATTGATAGAATTGCCATCTACACATCCTATTTTCCATAGTTATGTAGATTTCCCTAAAGGTCTCCCTAAAATTCATGAACACGAGGGTGAGCGACCACAGGCGAAAGGTCTTTTTCATGAAGGTAGATTAGTCCTTCTTTTTACTTTTGAGAGTGATCTAGGTGATGGATGGGAAAGTCCAGAGATACACAACGACCCACCAGCTGTGCGTAAAAAGGCATTAGACATGGGTGCAAATATTATTAAATACGTTTTTACCAACTAGAATATGAGCAAAGCAGTACATTCTAAATCCATTGCTTTTGGTATACTAAGAGCGCTAGGTATCATTTTTGGTATACTCGTCTTACTTTGGTTCTTGTGGGAAATCCAGTCAGTGCTTGCTTATATTGGTATAGCAGCTGTTTTTTCTCTCATAGGTCGACCTATTGTACTTTTATTGAGAGATAAATTAAAGTTCAATAACACCATTGCAGTTATTATAACATTACTCATTTTATTTATGATTATCATTGGTGTTGTCATGATGGTTATACCTGTTATAACAGAACAAAGTGAGAATTTAAGCCAGATAGATTTAGAAGAATTACAAGTCAATATAGAAGTTCTCAATGAGCAAATAAGTAATTATTTTGGGATTAAAAGAGTGAATTTATTAGAGCGACTCCAGAAAACTGATTATTATCAGGACTTTAATATGGATCTTATTCCACAGTTCGTAAATGGAT
Source organism: Nonlabens sp. (assembly GCF_039941875.1). GTDB lineage: Bacteria > Bacteroidota > Bacteroidia > Flavobacteriales > Flavobacteriaceae > Nonlabens. The sequence goes on from NZ_JBDVDQ010000019.1 coordinate 134,484, forward strand.
TTTTTGGTACGCTAGGTAGCTTTGCTATAGGTTTATTTTCTATACTTTTTATATCATTTTTCTTGCTTAAAGACAGTCGTTTACTCTTAGAAGGAGTATTAGTGTTTTCTAAAAAAGGAAATGAAGGTCAATTCTTAAGAGCATTTACTAAGATTAAACAACTTCTATCACGTTACTTTATAGGTTTGGTTTTCCAGGTTCTAATTTTGTTTGTTCTTTATAGTGTTATCCTTTTTATAGTAGGAGTAGAAAACGCTATTATCATCGCTTTTTTCTGTGCATTATTGAACCTAGTTCCATATTTAGGACCAGCTATAGGTTATGTTCTGATGTCTGCATTTGTGATAACTGATAATTTAGGATCTAACTTTTCTGATGTTATTTTACCACAATTAATCATTGTTTTTATAGGATATGGTATAGTCCAGACCATTGATAACTTTTTAAATCAACCTTTGATTTTTGGGAAAAGTGTAAAATCACATCCTTTAGAAATATTCATTGTTATTTTAATAGCAGGTATTGTGTTCGGTATATTAGGCCTAGTACTTGCTGTACCTACCTACACAGCAATTAAAGTGATCTCAAAAGAATTTTTGAGTGAATATAAAATCGTTAAGAAACTGACTCAAAATTTATAGATGAATCTTACGGTAATCTTACCAGAGGTAACGGTATATTTAAGAGAGCGTTTACATGAAAACGCTGCTGCGTTTATGCTCAAGAAACATCCTTTTAATGAGGTGACTAATCTTGAGTTGACCCAACAATTGATAGGTTTACAGAAAGCACGTAATAAATTTCCATCATTTTTTGAGAACGACCAGATTATTTATCCTCCTAAGGTAAATCTTGAGCAAACCAGCTCACAAACTACCGCAGTTTATAAATCTCAAATATTTAAAATCGATAGTATGATAGATCTTACTGGTGGTTTTGGTGTTGACGTTTCCGCTTTCGCGAAAGCGTGCCCAACAACAACACATATAGAACTATCCAGCCAGTTGCAAGAGTATGCACAGCACTCTTTTAAAGAGCAAGGTCTTCAAACAAAATCATATTGTGCAGACGGTATGCAATTTTTAAAAGAAAATAATTCCCAGTATGATTTAATATACATAGACCCTAGTCGTAAAACAGCGAGCCATTCCAAGGCGGTACTTTTAAAAGATTACGAGCCTAATGTGATTGAAAATCTTGAGCTTTTATTAGAAAAAGGAAAGCAAATCATGATTAAAACCTCACCCATGCTGGACATAACAGCTGGATTACAGCAGTTAAAATATGTAAGTAGTCTACATATAGTAGCAGTTAAGAATGAGGTAAAAGAATTGTTATGGATTCTCAACAAGGATCAGGTAGATACACCGGTAGTTAAATGTGTAAATCTTTTAACAGACCAACCTGTATTTGAATCTGTAATAAAGTATAAATCGATAGGGCGTTATTCTAGTCCTTTAAAATATTTATATGAACCGAATGCTGCGGTAATGAAATCGCAAGAATTTGACGCGATTTTAGAACAATATCCGTTGGCCAAATTAGACCAAGATGCGCATCTATTTACTTCACAGCATTTGATAGATTTTCCAGGGCGTGTATTTGAGATCAAAAGCGTAATTGATAACAAGCCTAAAAAGATTAAAAGGCTTTACGGCAAAAGCGCTAGAGGAGTGGTAACGCGCAATCACAAAGAATCGGTAGTGCAATTGCGTAAAAAATATCAGTTTTCAGAACATGAAACAGACTACTTGTTTTTTACTAGTTCTGAAGAGTTGGGTAGTATCGTGATTGAGGCGATTAAGGTTTAGTTTTTTTTTGTGAAACTAGAATTTCGGACTGAGTTGGTATAAGAAATGTTATTTTGGAAAGATTTACCGTTACTATGATAAAAGTATTTATGTGTTTTTTCTAAGAATACTGCTCAATAAATTTTAATACTTTCATTTCAAAGTTTAAATACAGTCTAGTTCGTTTTTGTAAGTCATTGAAAATAAGATTTACTAAATCTAAATCTGCTTTTTCGGCTTTATGTATTTCTATGTTTATCATTTCGATCATAGCACCTATTAACGATACTTCTTTCTCATTAAGAGTTTCTTTACTGTTGAGTAATTCAATGAATATGTGAATTAGTTGTGATTCTTGAGCTAGAACTAAATCTTCATCTTGAGAGCAAAAATTCAATTGAATTTTTATACTCCATTCTTTCAGTAAGTCTTTGTCTATTGGCTTATTTACAGAGGAAACGCTTCCATTTTTCTTTAAACATTTACTACAAGGTTGATTTAGAACATAGCGATCTTTTAAATTAAAAGCAGCTTCTCTTTTTGTCAATTCATAAGTGTCCAGATGTCCACAATTACACTTTTTTTTATATTGATAGGTCATGTAATAATTTAGTATTTCAAATTTACTCTTTCTGTTTTTATAATTGATTAGAAGCCTTTCTTTAAACAATAGATTTTGCAACTTATTCAAGCATAAAACCTTTTATTTTGAACTTCTATTTCAGCTTCAATTTTCTTTACTTTTGCAATCTTAAAATATAATCATGATCACAGTAGATAATCTTGCCGTAGAATTTAGTGGTACCACCTTATTTAGCGATGTTTCATTTGTAATAAATCCTACAGATAAAATAGCTTTAATGGGTAAAAATGGTGCAGGAAAATCTACGATGATGAAGATAGTTGCAGGTGCTCAAAGTGCAACACGTGGTCATGTAAGAGCACCTAAAGATGTTGTAATAGCCTATTTGCCACAACATTTACTTACTGAAGATGATTGTACTGTTTTTGAAGAAACGGCCAAAGCGTTTAAGCACGTCTTTGAGATGAAAGCAGAGATGGATCATCTTAATAACGAGCTTACTGTTAGAACTGACTATGAGAGTGATGAGTATATGAAAATCATAGAAAAGGTAACAGAATTAGGAGAGAAGTTTTATGCTCTAGAAGATGTTAATTATGATGCAGAAGTAGAAAAAGCTCTCAAAGGATTAGGTTTTAAACAAGAAGATTTTACCAGACAGACTACGGAATTTAGTGGTGGATGGCGCATGCGTATTGAGCTTGCTAAGATCTTACTTCAAAAACCAGATTTAATATTACTCGATGAGCCTACTAACCACATCGACATAGAATCTGTGATATGGTTAGAAGATTTCTTAGTGAATAAGGCAGACGCTGTTATGGTGATTTCTCACGATAGAGCATTTATCGATAATATCACTAACCGTACTATAGAGGTAACTATGGGACGTATTTTTGATTATAAAGCTACCTATTCTCATTACTTAGTATTGCGTGAAGAACGTAGAGCACACCAAGTAAAAGCATACCAAGAACAGCAAAAGTTTATAGCTGATAACATGGCTTTTATAGAACGTTTTAAAGGAACGTATTCTAAGACCAATCAAGTTACTTCTAGAGAGCGCATGCTAGAAAAACTTCAAATAATCGAGATAGACGAAGTTGATAATAGCGCCTTAAAACTTAGTTTCCCACCATCGCCTCGTTCTGGTGATTATCCGGTTACAGTAAATGATGTGTCTAAATCTTATGGTGATCACGTAGTCTTCAAAGATGCAAATATGTCTATCGCTAGAGGTGAGAAGGTATCCTTTGTAGGTCGTAATGGAGAAGGTAAGTCTACTATGATCAAGGCTATTCTTAAAGTAATAGAAGTAGAGGGAACTTGTGAGTTAGGTCATAATGTAAAAGTGGGATACTTTGCACAAAATCAAGCAGCGTTATTAGATCAAGATTTGACTATTTTTCAAACCGTAGACGATGTCGCACATGGCGATGTAAGAACACAAATTAAAAATATTCTAGGTCGTTTTATGTTTAGTGGTGACGATCTAGAGAAAAAAGTAAGTGTACTTTCTGGTGGAGAAAAAACCAGACTCGCTATGGTAAAATTACTCCTAGAACCAGTAAATCTATTAATTCTGGATGAACCTACAAATCACCTAGATCTTAAGTCTAAGGATGTTCTTAAAGAAGCACTATCTACATATGACGGTACATTGATACTCGTATCTCACGATAGAGATTTCTTACAAGGGTTATCAGAAAAAGTATTTGAATTTAAAGAACAGCGTGTCATAGAACATTTTGAAACTATAGACGCATTCTTAGAACGCAATAGAATAAAAAGTATAGCAGATATTAATCTATAAAAAATAAAAATGGATCAATAAAAAAGGTGCTTAGATTTAAATTATATCTAAGCACCTTTTTTATCTTTTTTAATATTCCCACTGGCGCATTTTGTTAAGCTCTTCTTGAGCTTCTATCTCTTCTACAGGTATTACCTTTAAGAACGACTGGTGTTGCTCTATGGCGTACTCTAGTTGCTCCACAATTTTTTCTACAGTGTCGTTTTCATAATCTATTTCTAGCGGTTCTTTAATAACCATAGATTGTAAAATATTACGTTTTTTAATACGTAATCCTTTCTTATCAAAACTCCTACGGAAACCGTCGATAACCACCGGCACGACTATAGGTTTATATTGTTTTATGATATGAGCAGTACCTTTTCTAATAGGTTTAAAAGGCTTTGTTGTTCCTTGTGGGAAAGTAATCACCCAGCCATCATCTAATGCAATACCTATGTTCTTTGTATCGTCTGGATTTACCGCACGGCTTACTTCTTTGCCTTTTGCTCTCCAGGTTCTTTCTACTGTAATGGCGCCAGCATAAGAGAGTATTTTAGGCAGTAAACCACTTTGCATAGTTTCCTTTGCAGCTACGTAATATACATTTAGCTTAGGATTCCATAAGTAACCTATGTTTTTAATACTGTCATCACGACCTTTTAGAGAGGCATTGAAAACGTGAAACATACTTACCACATCAGCAAAATAGGTTTGATGATTAGAAACAAACAATACTCCTGTGTCAGGCAGATTTCTTAAAATATCACTTCCTTCTATGTCCATCTCGTTAAAGCCACGGTAACGTCTGTGCGATAAAGCACCAGCAATACGTATGAGCCATTTTTTGAGAAATAATATATGACCGAAAGGATTTTTTTTAAATAATCCCATGTAGTTTTTTTAATTTTAGGCGAATGACAAATATAATCATAGCTTTTTAAACTAGCGCATTCTATGTAAAACCTGCAGCAATAAAAAGATCTTTGATTTCTTGCAGCATCATAGCAGTTGCTCCCCATACCATAACCTCGTTAAAATAAAAACACGGCACCGTTGCGTTTTCCATATAGCTGGTAGACAGTACGGTAGTAGAATTGTTTTTAGGATCCATTAAACTGTCTAGAGGTATTTCTATAACAGATTTTACTTCACTTAATTGAGGTGTGAATGATAGTTCCGCTTTCGCGAAAGCGAGATAAGGAAAAACCATGAAATTACTAGGAGGTATGTAGATAGATGTTAAAGGTCTTATCAAATGTTGCTGCGACGTAAGAATACCTATTTCTTCTTCAGTTTCCCGCAATGCAGTAATGCTATTATCGGCATCTGTGGGTTCTTTTCTACCACCAGGAAAAGCGATCTGGCCGCTATGTTTACCTGTAGATTGCGTGCGTTCTATCAGTACAAAATAGGGAACATTCTTTTTAGGATAGATCAACATCATTACAGACGCTTCTTTATGCTTGTTTTTTTCTACAGCAATTTGCTGCATTTCTTCTAGGCGTTCTACCGCAGCCATTTTAAGCTGAGATTGTGACCCTGGAAGTGGTAATTTCTTTAGTTTTGAAATCTGATTTAAAAAATCCTCAAATGAAGTCACTAGTTTTGATTTTGATCGTTATAGCATTAAGTATCTCTTGTAAAGATAGTCCACATGTGGTAGATATCAAAAGTGAAAAAAAACAAGATACAGTTAAGAGATTAACTAGAGCAGAGCGTATTTTAGAAAAGACGTATAAGAAACAAATATCAGCTAGTGGTGATACGTTACTTTCTTATATACCTCAAGATAGTGTTCAAGTTTTCTTTACACGTTACGGAAAAGAAAATCCAGAAACTAAGGTGCGATTATTAACTAGTTATGGAAATATAGAAATGGAACTGTTTACAGAAACACCTATTTATAGAGCTAGTTTTATTTATCTAGTAAAGAATAAATACTTTAACGGCACTTTTGTGCATAGAGTAGTAGAAGATTTTGTCATACAGGCAGGTAATAGTGATGAAACATTACCTTCTTTAAAAAGAGCTAGTGCAGGAAATTATAAACTAGAACCGCACTTTTTACCTAACGTGCGTCATGAAAGAGGTACTTTAAGTAGTGCAAAACAATGGGTTAATAACCCAGAAAACTGGCACGATCCATTTGACTTTTTTATCACTTTGAGTAAATCGCCACATTTAGATAATGAGCATACTATATTCGGTAGAGTAGTTAAAGGCATGGAGGTTGCAGATGCTATTTCTAAAGTTGAAAAGGATGATAGTGACTGGCCTATAAATGATATATTTATAGATATGGAAATAATAGATTAGGTTATTATAGAGTCTAAGGTGTCTAGTCCTAAATAACCGATACAGATTATTAAAGGATTAAATTTATTATTTAAATCTCAATGAAGCTAGCTTCGTTGAGATTTTTTTGATTTGTATGTTTTTCTTGTTAATTGATTTTGTTTGTGCATTTGAATAGGTG
>NZ_JBDVDQ010000020.1:0-32809 GCF_039941875.1 Nonlabens sp.
AATTTTTTCTGATCTCAATGTCGTATTCTTTTTCTGCCATATCAACAAGCATATCAAAAATAATTACTTTCTTATCTGCTCGTTCTACTAGATGTTCTGCTCTTGCTTTCTGCTTTTCAAGCAACTTGACTTTTGCTTCTAGTTCGATAATTTTTTGTTCAGGTGTTTTAGACATGCTTACAACGGATAGATTTTCCCAATCAAAGGTACCATATTTACGAAGCCATGAGGTAATTGTTGACCTGGCCTGAACACCATATTTTAAATGAGCATTCAATCTATCGAGTCGTCCTGATTCAATTTCTTCTACTACTTGAAGCTTAAAAGAAAGCGAGTAGTCTTTTTGGGTACGTTTCACATAACCAATGTTTATAGGTGTTTTCATTACACTAAGATTTTAGTGTATCGCTATTCTAGGACGGGACAGTTAATAGAATAAAAAAAGCCGATTCATAAAGAATCGGCTTAATTAAATATCATGTTTTTGATCTATATATGAAGAGCTCTGTCGTCAGTTGCAGCAAGTGCTGCTTCTTTAACAGCCTCAGAATAAGTAGGGTGTGCATGTGACATTCTAGCGATGTCCTCAGCACTAGCTCTAAATTCCATTGCTGTAACACCTTCGGCTATTAAATCTGCCGCTCTTGCTCCTATCATGTGAACTCCTAGAACTTCGTCAGTAGTTTTATCTGCAAGGATTTTTACTAAACCATCGATATCTCCAGAGGCACGAGATCTACCTAATGCACGCATAGGGAATGATCCTGCTTTATATTCTACACCAGCCTCTTTTAACTCTTCTTCTGTTTTACCTACACTAGCTACTTCCGGCCATGTATAAACTACATTAGGAATTAAGTTATAGTTAATGTGTGGTTTTTGACCTGCAATAGTTTCTGCCACAAAAGTTCCTTCTTCTTCAGCTTTATGAGCTAGCATGGTACCACGTACTACATCACCTATAGCATAGATGTTAGAAACGTTAGTCTGTAAGTGCTCATTTACCTCTACCTGACCACGTTCGTTAATTTTAACTCCTGCAGCAGTAGCGTTTAATTTATCCGTATAAGGACGTCTACCTACAGATACTAGACAGTAATCACCTTCAAAGGTAACTTCTTCTCCTTTTTTGTTTTTTGCAGTTACCGTAACCGTATCGCCATTACGCTCTACTTTGTTAACTGCATGAGATAAGTTAAATTTAATTTTTTGCTTTTTAAGAACTTTCATTAATTCTTTAGAAAGCACCTTATCCATAGCTGGTGTGATACGGTCTGCATATTCTATAACAGTAACCTCAGCACCTAATCTTTTATAAACTTGTCCTAATTCTAGACCTATAACACCACCACCTATTACGATCATGTGTTTAGGGATTTCTTTAAGAACTAGCGCTTCTGTAGAAGTAATTACTCTTTCTTTATCTAGTGTGATAAAAGGTAAGGTCGCAGGTTTTGAACCTGTAGCGATGATAGTATGTTTTGCTTCTATCGTCTGTGACGTTTCACCATCTATTTTTATGTGTGTAGCATCTACAAAAGATCCCATACCTGTAAACACATCGATCTCGTTTTTCTTCATCAAGAATTGTACACCATCACATGTCTGGTCTACAACTTTCTTTTTACGAGCGATCATCTTCTCAAAGTTGATCTTTATATCTCCAGGAATCTCGATACCATGGTCAGAAAAATGCTTCATAGCATCGTCATAATGGTGAGAAGAATCTAGAAGTGCCTTTGAAGGGATACAACCTACATTAAGACATGTACCACCTAAGGTATTATACTTTTCTATAATGGCAGTTTTCATGCCTAGTTGTGCACAGCGTATTGCGGCTACATAGCCACCAGGTCCAGAACCTATTATTGCTACATCGTACGTACTCATAAGAGTTGGGTTTTATTATACATTAAAGTATATCAAAGATACCAAAACAAGACTTAAACAAGGTGTGTTTTTGTATTAATGTACCACCTTTATTGTTCAATAGCTGATATAAATACAACAAAGTGACTATTAAAAGATGTGGTACATCTACTAGTGACTATTACTTTAGTTTACTATTTATTTTTTTCTTTTGGTAAGGTCTTATTATTACTCTTGCCGCTCTATCAAAATTGAAATAATTATAAATCCAATTAAGAAAAACAACTAACCTATTTCTCACACCTACTAAGAAGTATAAGTGAACTCCTAACCAGGTAATCCATGCCAGAAAACCACCTAGAGTAAACGATTTCACATCTGCCACGGCTTTATTTCTACCTATGGTTGCCATGCTGCCTTTATCAAGGTAAGAAAACTCTTTTAATGGCTGGTTATTTACTAAGCGTTTAAAGTTTTTAACTAGTAATTTACCTTGTTGTATTGCTGGTTGGGCGACTTGTGGATGTCCTTTAGGAAACGCTTCTGTTTTCATTAAGGCGATATCTCCTATCGCAAAAATGCCGTCATAACCTTCTACTCGATTCATTTTATCTACTAGAAAACGTTGTGAACGCTCATCTACGCTTTCTTCTCGCAACCCTTTTATAGGATTACCTATTACTCCAGCACTCCATATAAATGTAAATGCTTCTATTTTAAAATCTGTATTCGTAAGAACAGTTTCATTTTCATAATTCTTAACCAATACATTAAGATGAATTTGCACTCCTAATTTCCTTAAATATTTCTCGGCTTTTTGTGAGGCTTTTTTACTCATACTAGAGAGCACACGCTCTGATCCATCTAATAAATGTATTTCCATCAACTCCGGATTAAGATCTGGATAATCATTCTTAAGTACTCCTTTCTTAAATTCGGCAAAGGCACCAGCTAGTTCTACACCAGTAGGTCCTGCACCAGAAAGCACGATGCGCATTAACTTTTTTTGTTCATCTACATTCTTAGTTAATGTTGCCTTTTCTAAATTTTGCAACATATAACTTCTTATATTAAGTGCTTGCGGCACACTTTTCATTTGTAAAGAAGCTTCTTCTAGGTCTTTATTACCAAAGAAATTTGTTTTTGTACCAGTTGCAATGACTAGGTAATCATAACTTACATCACCTATAGAGCTGTATACTATTTTCTTATCAGGATCTATTGATGTTACTTCACCTAACCTGAATAAAAAGTTCTTCCTATCTTCCACCAGACCTCGTAAAGGGAATGCTATAGAATCAGGTTCTAAACCACTAGTGGCTACCTGATACATTAATGGTTGAAAATTGTGATAATTATGACGGTCTATAAGTACGACTTGAAAATTTTGTTTGGTCAGCTTTCGCGAAAGCGTAACACCACCAAAACCACCGCCCACAACAATTACTCGTGGTAAATCTGACTGTGGAATATTCATCTTATGAAGTTTTAACAAAGATAATTTAGAAAGAATGATTTATTCATTGATTAACATTCTTTTCTATAATTGTAACGTTTTAAAAAAATGAAGGACTTACTAAGTAACCAAGCCAATTAAAAGTGAGTAAAAAACTCGAAGAAGAATTTGTTAAACAGCTAGAAGAGAATCAGAATATAGTCCACAAAATATGTAGGCTGTATACTAATGATCAAGATGCGCACAACGACCTGTTTCAGGAAGTAACTATACAACTGTGGCGAGCCTATCCTAAATTTAGAGGTGATTCTAAATTTAGTACCTGGATGTATAGAGTTGCGTTAAACACGGCTATTACATTATATCGCAAGTCTACTCGACGAGTAAAGACGCAGGATTATGATTCTGTTCAATTTAAGATCGCAGACAGACCTGAAGATGATGAGCAAATGGAGCAACTCACACTTTTATATGGCGCGGTAAAACAATTAAATGATATAGAAAAAGCACTAGTTTTTCTATACCTAGAAGATAAAAATTACAGAGAAATAGCCGAAACGATGGGAATCTCTGAAGTAAATGCAAGGGTGAAGATGAACAGGATTAAAACGAAATTAACTAACATTATAAATCCATAAAATCATGGATCAACTAGATATACTTAAACAAAACTGGCAGTCGCAAACCGGTAACGCACCTCAATTTTCTAAAGAACAATTAGGTGGCTTATTAGCAAGAAAATCGAGCAGTATAGTAAAATGGCTGTTCATAATTGCCATCATAGAGTTTGCTCTATTTATAGTCTTAGGGATAATCTCTCATTTTACAAATGAAGAAAACAATACTATAGAGATGATAGGAGAACCATTTTATTATGGCTCTATGATTGTACACTATGTAGTAATCTTGTTTTTCATATTTCTATTTTATAAAAATTACAAAAGCATTTCTACCTCGCAGCCTACTAGAAGTTTGATGAATAAAATTCTCAAGACTAGACGCACTATGAAATGGTATATATGGTACAACCTAGTTTACATGATGGTAGTAGGAATGATAGGTGCCGTAATAATTATACCGAATGATCCTAGAATTTCTGAGATGTTGGACTCTCCTAATTTTATAGGTCATGAAACTGCCTTTTATGCCACTTTCTTAGGATTAACATTTGTTATATTTTTAATTCTGTGTGTAGTGATGTATCTTATCTATATGGTGATTTACGGTATACTATTACGCAAATTAAAACGCAATTATAATGAGTTGAAACGTATGGAGGTATAAACCATCATTAAGTTCTGAAAAACATAAAGCTCGTTTATCTACTTTTAGATAAACGAGCTTTATTGATTTAATAAACTTTCTAGCTACCTACACTATTTACAATTCTCTATTAAAGTAAACTTGTTTTTCTTCACTGAACTCTGTTGGTCTATTACCAGTTACATCTATTTGTAGTCTCATCTTATTATCATTAATAAATTGAGCGATACAGAGCATCTTTTTTTGTTTTCCTGATTCAAATTCAGTTAATATAATATCTAATTGTATAGGAGAGGTTTCTTCAAAAATCTGGTAAGTCATGCTTACTCTTTTTCCATTTATTACAAAATCTTTACCTCCATATGGATCATCTAGACTACCTAGCATCACATAACCTTCTTTGTCAAATTCTATAAAACCTTTTTCTTTTTCATCTACCCACTTACCTATAAACTGATCTTTATCATTGATAGTTGTTAGAGATAAAAACGGAATGGCGATTAATAGTATTAAGAACTTTTTCATGATATGGTTTTATTAGTTCTTACAATTTACGATAAAGCAAAAAAAATGCGGCCTTTGGCCGCATTTTTTTACTCTAAATATGTGAATCAAGTACTCTAGAATTTATATCCTACAGATAAATGTACAGTTCCTGGTAACTGACTTCTATCACTACCGTCTGACTCATTATCAAATACATCAGAAAATCCGTAAGTAAATGTTCCTTTGAAGTAAAGGTTGTATTCTTTTAAGTCGTAACCAAAACCTGCTGTACCAGCAAAGTTAGTATTAACTGTATCTTCTAATTCTACTGCATCACCGTCATCTATAGTAGCTTCTCCTTTAAGAAGGAAACCTATTTGTGGACCAAAGTGAACACTAAAGTTATTAAATGCATAATATTTAAACTGTAATGGTACATTGATGTATTGTAATTTTACATCAGTATCCATACCCAAGCTGTTTGTAAATTCTTCTCCTTCTACAGAATAAAGTAAACTACCTTCATAAGACCATTTATCTGCAAATGGTAGTTCTACTACTCCACCTACATGAAAACCAGTTCTACTATCTTCAAAACCACTACCGCCTAGGTTGTCTATTTTTGAAAAGTTAACACCACCTATAACACCATAGGTTACATCTTGGGCTGTTGCTGTAAAAGTTGCTAGAAACAAAGCAATTAAAGAAAAATAAATAGATTTCATTTGTTAGTTTTTGGAATGATTAGATCAAATATATAAAAATGCTTCCTTATATCTGCTCAATCTTAAAAGAGATATATTCTCAATCACATAATCGGCAAACAATTACATTTAAAAGAGATAATAATTAGATTTTTTCCTATCCTCTATTCGTAAATATAAAACTCACCAATTCTTAACGATTATTTCAACCTCTTTTTTCTATTAGCCTCATAATCGGTAAAAATCATTTCTCCCAGCCCTTGTAACCCTGTGAAGAATGCTTTTCCTTGATTAGCCTCTGTAAATTGATCTACAAATCTCTGTAAGTAGGGATCGTTTGCAATCATAAACGTAGTTATAGGAATGTGCAACCTTCTTGCTTGCGCCGCCATAGTATAACATTTCTCTACAATGTATTCATCTAGTCCATTTGAGTTTTTATAATACGTTCCATCTTTTAATCGCAAGCAACTAGGCTTACCATCTGTAATCATAAAGATCTGTTTGTTCGTATTACGTTTTCTTCTTAAAATATCCATGGCTAGCTGCAAGCCTGCAACCGTATTAGTATGATAAGGTCCTACTTTAAGATATGGAAGATCTGCTATTTTAATGGGCCAGGCATCATTACCAAAAACGATGATATCTAACGTATCCTTAGGGTAACGAGTTGTAATTAACTCGGCCAGTGCCATAGCCACCTTTTTTGCAGGTGTAATTCTATCTTCTCCATAAAGAATCATGGAGTGCGATATATCAATCATAAGCACTGTACTCATTTGTGCTTTAAATTGTGAGTCTTCTACAACTAGATCATCTTCCGTCAGATTAAAATTACCCATACCATGATTGATCTGTGCGTTGCGCAAACTCTCTGTCATAGAAATACTATCCAGTCCATCACCAAATCTATACGAACGGTAATCACCGCTATGCTCATCGCCTTGACCTAGCTTACCAGATTTATGGTTGCCGCTAGCACCTTTACGCATATTACCAAAAATCTGATCTAACGCATGTTTACGCAATAACTGCTCTGTCTTTGCAGTAATAGAAAAACGCCCTGGTCTATCACCATCGCCTTCTTCTTCTTCTCTATTCTCGTCGTTAGGGTCAAATTCTTCCTTAATGTAACCACGCGCTTTAAGATCTTCTATAAAATCTTCAATGGTATATTCTGGTGTAGTAAGCTTATATTCTTTATCCAGCTCTCTTAACCATTCTATCGCCTCATCAAAATCTCCAGAGGTATGCGTTATTAACTCTTTAAATATGCCGAATAGTTTATCAAAAGGATCTTTTTCCTTTGGGTTATAGAATTCAAATTTAAAACCTAGTCTTTCTTGTGCCATTTTTTAAAAGTAAAGTACAAACCGATAAAACAGAATAATCTATCTGTATTTAACATTGGTTTGTGTTAAAAACGCGATTTGAGGTGCCATTTTAGGTTTTACCTACCTAAAAGTACGTATTTTACGATAAGTTAATGTGTTTTCGCTTTCGCGAAAGCGTAACGAACACTATTTTTGCAGCCGTTCAAAAAACAAGAAAATGACTAAACACGCTTGGCACGACGTAAGTTACGGAGCAGATGCACCAGGAAATGTAACTGGAATTATAGAAATCCCTAAGAATACAAGAGCAAAATATGAGTTAGATAAGGAATCTGGAATGTTAATTCTAGACCGTGTGATCTACTCTTCTATGTATTATCCTACTAACTACGGTTTTATTCCACAAACTTATTGTGATGATAACGACCCACTAGATATATTAGTTCTTTCTCAAATCGAGATTGTACCTATGTGTCTTGTAGAATGTAAAGTTATAGGTGTGATGCAAATGCTAGACGGTGGTGAAATGGATGATAAAATTATCGCTGTTGCTGCAAACGATATGTCTGTTGCTCACTTTAATGACATCGAGGAGCTTCCAGAATTTTGGAAAAAAGAAATGCGCAATTTCTTCCAAGACTATAAAAAATTAGAAAACAAAGAAGTAAAGGTTGATGAATTTCAAGGTCGCGAGAAGGCACTAGAAATAGTAAACCAGTCTATTGTAGATTACAAGAAAAAATTCGGTACTAAGTAATTAGTTACTAATTAAATTTTAAAGAATCCTCAATGAAAACAAAGTTTTCATTGAGGATTTTTAGTTTAGAGAATTTTACATTAAAATCTCAAAGCACAGTGTAGAACTGAAATTACTAACTATTATTAGAGACTGAGACTATTAAAATAATTTTAGTAAAAACACTGGCAGATTCCTGATAATTTGCTAACGCAACTTTCTAGAATATTACTTACCGCTACCTTTAAACTGCTGGTCTTTGCTAGCAAATAGCACGTTAAAAGTAGTAAGGCTACCATAAATGCGAGTGATGTATTGCTGTAAATCTACCTTAAGCTGGTCATCTAAGTCTTTAGAACTATTTATCTTTTGTTCCATAACTCTTAAACGGTCGCGCAGCATTACTATCTTGTGCCAAAAGGTATTGATAGGAATTTCTTTATCTGCAAGATTTGAGTCTGCAGGTCTTAAAATCATCGTACCGTTTTTATATTTATCAGCTAGTGCTACTACCTGACTTACATCACTAAATCTTTCTAGGATTTCACGTAGTGACTTCTCAACATCATAGAAACTTACCGTATCAACGTCGTCTTCACAAGCTTCTATCACCTCAAAATCTGAGTCTAGAGGTATGGTTTCTAATCCATTTTTCTGAAAAGTTACCCAATACATAGTCGCAGTAACGTTAGTCACTACTCCAAAGCCATACTCGGCATGATTGATTCTTGATCCTATTCCTAATAATTTCATATAATATATTTATCTAAGTTTTTCTAAGTTTATCTTTGCCGTAAATTGATAAATTAATCCCGATTTGAAAAAGATATTTCGATTTTTATTAAAAAGTATTTTAGCTATTCTAGCAATCGTACTTATTGCCGTTATAACGCTCAAGCTTGTTTATAGTGAAGATGTACCTCAAGGAATATCAGGAAAACCAGCAGATGAGCTAGCTTTTAAAATTCTAGATGCTATAGACCATAAAGAGTTTACAGAAGCTAATGAAATTCACTGGACCTTTAGAGGTGTGAATAGATATGAATGGAAAGTACAGCAAAATCTAGTTGACGTATACTGGGACGACTATCGTGTTTCTTATCAAACGCAATATCCTAAAATTAGTTTTGCGTTTAAAGACGGGAAACGTATTGAAGGAAAAGAAAAAGATGATGCTATCGCATATGCAGCAAAGAACTTTAATAATGATAGTTTCTGGGTAGTAGCGCCTCATAAAATATTAGATATAGGCACTACTAGAGAGCTTATAACTGAAGATGGTAAAGAAAAGCTATTAGTAAAATATAATTCTGGAGGTACTACTCCAGGAGATGCCTATTTATGGGAAGTAGATGAGAACTATCGTCCTACATCATTTAAAATGTGGGTAAGTATCCTACCTCTAGATGGTCTAGAAGCAAAATGGAGTGATTGGGAAATGACAGATGGAGATTTCCCTCTGGCACAAAAGCGTACTATATTAGGAATAACAATACCTGTTACAGACCTAAAAGTGAATCCATAACTTTCTTTTTTTCTTCTTGCTCTTCTTTTTCTTTCATCTCTAATTCTATAGCTTGGTGTGTAGTCCAGAGGTTATAATAATCTGCAGAGAATTTGTTATAATACAAAGTATAAAAAAGGCCTACTTTAAGTATTAGAGTATAACTATGAGTTAATGCGGTCTGTATATCGCCAGTGTAATGAAAGAGAGCTGTAAAGAAAATACCTAGAGCTATAGCCCATATTAAACTTTTTCTAGCATATAGCCCAGTAAGAATCATTAGCGCTATAAAAAACTCTAGTAGCGGTACTATCGGAGTGAAATTTGCTAAAAAACCCAGCTCACTACCTTCTGGCACATATTGCACCGCCATTTGGATAAATTCATCATAATTAATCAAATTAATTAAAGCATGAATAAGCAAATAAGATCCAAGACCAACTCTAACAATTAAATACGTAATTGTTTTCCAGTTGTTTTGAGAAGCGTAAAATTGAGTCATTATAAATCCCTATTAGGCACATAATTACAACCGAAATTAAAAATGATCTGTTAACTTACCGTTAACGGAGTGTCTAATTCGACCAATATCCTAAATAACTGATAAAAATTACATTATCAGCACTACTCATCGATCATCACTGTCTTCTAACTCAAACAACTCCTCTACTGTAACCTTAAACGTTCTAGCTATCTTTAATGCTAGTATAGTAGAGGGAACATACCTGCTTTTTTCTATAGAATTTATGGTCTGTCTAGAGACACCTATCGCCTCAGAAAGATCTGCCTGTGTCATTTTATGGATCGCTCGATGCACGTGAATGGTGTTTTTCATTATAATTCCTGTTTAAAACGCCAGTAATTAATCAAATACATGATCTGGAAAAGAAAAATAGAAAGCATACCATAATCCGTAAAATCTAGCTGAGTTCCAGAACGAAATAAACTACCTAATAAAAAGGTTAAAAACGGTGTGACAATAACTAGAATCATACCATGTATAAAAGCATAAGCCATTGCTTTGTGACGTAAAATAAGTAATCGCTCATCTGGAAATTTATCTCTACTTATAATAATTAATAAAAAACCTAAAAGAATTAAATGGCCAGCCATACCGGTTGCGACTTCTTCATTTAGAAATTGTTGATGTTCTTTGAAAAAGAATAATACTACTCCACATAAAACAGGATATATTGCTGCCCATTTCATGTAATGCGGTAATAATAAAAAATCTCCTTTTCTTACTTTATTTAATTGTTTATCGTTCATTATAACTGTCTTTTAAAAATGTTGAAATACATCATTTGAAAGAAAATCATTGTAGAAATGATATAAAACACACTTTGATCTTGCTCCCAAACTAGAGGAAAACGACCGATAACACTATCAATTAAAAGAGCTGCAAAAGGCATAAACACTATCATCACTACAGCAAGTAAAAAGGCAAATGCAAATGCTCTAAACCTTAAATTCTTGATGCGCTCATCTTCCAGTTTTTCTTTAGATAACATTGTTATGATTAATCCCGAAAGAATAAAACTCTTAAAAACACCACTCCATAAATCTAAAGAAGCTATTTCGAGAAGTTTAAAGCTCAAAAGGCCAATTACAGAAATAGCACTTATTGCAAGTCCTATGTATTTATAACGAGTTGCAATCAATGGAAATACCAATCCTCTTTTATCAAAATCACAAAATTTTTGTTTAAAACTCTTTTCCATAACGTAAAGTATCTTTATTATAATGACAAATATACTTTACATTTAGGAAAACAAGCTTATATTATCTACATTATTTTTCTTAGAATTATTTCAAAATTTAAAAGACACACAACTTACTTTAAAACTAAACTTATCAGAATTTAATAAAAGCCAAGAGTTTATATTGAAATGAATATGAATGAATAGCTCTCAAATTAGAGAAGTATAAAAACACAACCCTCCACAGCATTTTAAGTAAGCTTTAATTCTATTTCTAGTTCATTAGAATTAACTTCGCAAGATTGCAATACACTATGGCGTACACTGATGAAATTATTGAAGTAAAAGGAGCTCGTGTCCATAATTTAAAGGACATTGATGTAAATATCCCTAGAGAGAAACTTGTGGTTATAACAGGTCTCTCTGGTTCTGGTAAATCATCACTAGCTTTTGACACTATCTATGCCGAAGGTCAGCGTAGATATATAGAAACCTTCAGCGCATATGCGAGACAGTTTTTAGGTGGTCTAGAGCGTCCAGATGTGGATAAAATAGATGGCCTTTCTCCTGTAATTGCCATAGAACAAAAGACAACGAGTAAAAGCCCTCGAAGTACGGTTGGTACGATTACAGAGATTTATGATTTCTTAAGATTACTATACGCTCGTGCTAGCGATGCCTATTCTTACAACACAGGTAAGAAAATGGTAAGCTACAGCGATGAGCAAATACGCGATCTAATCATAGAAGAATATAAAGGCCAGCGTATTAACATACTTGCACCTGCCATAAGAGGTAGAAAAGGCCACTATAGAGAACTCTTTGAGCAAATAGCAAAACAAGGATTTGTAAAAGTACGATGTGACAATGTCATAGTAGATATTACTAAAGGCATGAAACTGGACCGTTATAAGGTCCACGATATAGAGATAGTAATCGATAGATTACAAGTAGGCGACAGTGAAGAAGACATTAAAAGACTAGACGAGTCTATTAAAACCGCCATGTACCACGGTAACGATATTACAATGATCGTACCGCACGGTGAGAAAGAAGGTCGTTTTTTCTCTCGTACATTAATGTGTCCTGAAACAGGAATATCTTATCCTGAGCCAGAACCTAACAACTTTTCATTTAATAGTCCCAAAGGTGCCTGTCCTAAATGTAACGGTATAGGAACACTTTATCAGGTAAATGAAAACAAGATTATCCCGGACCGCAGTCTTTCTATTACTAAAGGTGGTCTTGCCCCATATCCTGACAATAAGAAGAATTGGATTTATAAGCAACTAGAACTAATCGCTCAAAAGTTTGATTTTAAGCTGACCGATCCGTTAGAGAAAGTTCCTGCAGCAGCTATAGAAATGATTCTCTATGGTGGTAAAGAAAGTCTCGAAGTAGATAGTAAAAATCTAGGCGTAAAACGCAGTTATAAAATAGATTTTGAAGGGCTTGCAAACTTTATAGAGCAAACCTATAATAATAACGATAGTACTAGTTTACAACGTTGGGCAAAAGAATTCATGGATAATGTGACCTGTCCTGACTGTGAAGGATCTAGATTGCGTAAAGAATCTCTTTATTTCCGTGTTAATGAAAAAAATATTGCTCAACTGGCTCAAATGGATATCGTCCAGCTGGTAGAATGGTTTGAATCTTTAAATGGCACGCTTTCGCGAAAGCAACAACAAATAGCTACTGAACTATTAAAAGAAATAAGAGAACGATTACAGTTTTTACTCGATGTAGGTCTCGATTATTTATCACTAAACAGAAGTGCCAAAACACTTTCTGGTGGTGAAGCACAACGTATACGACTGGCCACTCAAATAGGTTCTCAGTTAGTAGGTGTTTTATACATTCTAGATGAGCCGAGTATAGGATTGCACCAGCGTGATAATGAAAAACTCATTAATTCACTAGTTGCCCTGCGAGATACAGGAAATTCTGTAATCGTAGTAGAACATGATAAGGATATGATCGAGCGAGCTGATCATGTTATAGATATAGGTCCTAGAGCTGGAAAATATGGTGGTGAAATTATAAGTGAAGGCTCACCGCAGGAGATTTTAAAACACGATACGTTAACGGCTCAATATCTCAACGGTAAAAGAGAAATAGCCGTACCTAAAAAACGTCGTAAAGGAAATGGTAAGAAAATATCGTTAAAAGGTTGTACTGGAAATAACCTAAAAGATGTTTCTATAGACCTACCTCTAGGTCAGATGATAGGTGTTACTGGTGTTTCAGGAAGTGGTAAATCTACTCTTATTAATGAGACGCTTTACCCTATTATGAATGCGCATTTCTTTAATGGAGTTAAAGTACCGATGCCTTATAAAAGCATCAAAGGACTAGATAATTGTGATAAGGTAATTGACATTAATCAAAGCCCTATAGGTAGAACACCACGATCTAATCCTGCTACGTATACTAAAACATTTGACGAAATAAGATCTCTATTTGCCAAAACACCTGAAGCATTAATACGTGGTTATAAACCAGGTCGTTTTAGTTTTAATGTTACTGGTGGACGTTGTGAAACTTGTAAAGGTGGTGGCTTAAGAGTTATAGAAATGAACTTTCTCCCAGATGTTTATGTTACTTGCGAAACCTGTCAAGGAAAACGTTTTAATAGAGAAACTCTAGAAATACGTTATAAAGGGAAATCTATAAGTGATGTTCTTAATATGACCATTACAGAAGCGACAGATTTTTTTGAGCCTATTCCAAAAATATACCGTAAACTAAAGACTATAAAAGATGTAGGGCTGGGCTACATTACTCTAGGACAGCAGTCTACTACTCTATCTGGTGGTGAAGCACAGCGTATTAAACTAGCTAGCGAACTCTCTAAAAGAGATACTGGTAACACGTTTTATATACTAGATGAGCCTACTACAGGACTTCATTTTGAAGATGTTGCTGTTCTTATGGATGTTCTCAACAAACTGGTTGATAAAGGAAATACGGTTCTAGTTATAGAACATAACATGGACGTTATCAAAATATGTGACTACCTTATAGATGTAGGTCCAGAAGGAGGCCGTGGTGGCGGTAACATAGTCACAAAAGGAACGCCTGAACAAGTTGCTAAGCATAAAACGAGTCATACCGCTAGGTTCTTGAAGAAGGAGCTTAACTAAATATACTAGATATTAAAATAGAAAATCCCTTAACGCTTTACGTTAAGGGATTTCTTATTTAAACGAATTTTTGCTCACTAGATTTCTCTAAAATAAAACTATAACAATCTTAATTTCAGAGGTAATTAGAAGTGATATCATACATCTAAACTGTACTTAAATAAATCAAACGTGGATTTGTAATCAAAAAATCCCCAATCAAAAGATTGAGGATTTTAAAAACTATTTAAAGAAGCTTACTTCTTCTTATTTCTTTGTTGTTCTTCTTGTTGCGCTTGTGCTTGTTCCATGATCTCTGACATCTTGCTTGCAAAACGACCTTTCTTTTTCTTAGGCTTTGCTTTTGCTTTTTCAATTTTAGCAAGAACTTTATCCTTATCAATAATTACGTGTTTTATCACTAGCATGATACCGATAGTAATTAAGTTAGAGATAAAGTAATACAAAGATAGTCCACTTGCATAACTGTTAAAGAATACCAGCATGAACAACGGAGATAGATACATGATAAATTTCATGTTAGGCATACCAGGTTGTTGTGCTGCTTGCATATTTTGCCCTGTAGTCATCTTCATATAGAAGAAGATAGATATAGAAGCAAGAATAGGAAATAGACTTACGTGATCACCGTAGAATGGAATTTTAAAACCTTCTGGGAATTGATAGATAACATCATAACTAGATAAATCATCTGCCCAAAGGAAGCTTTTTTGTCTTAATTCAAATGCTGTAGGGAAAAACTTAAAGAGTGCAAAGAATACAGGCATTTGTAACAATGCTGGCAAACAACCACTAAGCGGGCTGGCACCTGCCTCACTTTGAACCTTCATGGTTTCCTGCTGTTTTTTCATTGCATTATCCTTGTACTTTTCTGCAATTCTATTTAACTCTGGACGCAAAATTTTCATCTTTGCTTGAGTTAAGTAACTCTTATATAATACTGGTGATAATACCAGCCTTACACAGATAGTAAGTAGAATAATAGCTAGTCCATAAGGAATACCTAATCCATCAGAACTACTTAAGAATGTAAATAACGGTCTTATAGCCCATTCATTAATGAAACCAAAAATACCCCAACCTAGATCTACTACTTCGTCAAGATTGCGATTATAATCATCTAAGATTTCAAAATCTGTAGGACCAAAATACCAGTCCATATTATAAGCTAGCTCACCACCAGCATAATCTAACTGTACTTTAGAAGTAAACTTCTTAGTTAACTCATTTTGTTCGTCATCTTCACTCGTATTATTATAAGACTTTAGTAAACCGCTTTTAAAAGGTGTGTCTGTTAATAATATAGAAGAAAAGAAATGCTCTTTGTAAGCAATGTAAGTGATATCCTCAGCATCTTCTTCAGCATTTTCTCCTTGACCTGTGTAATCGTCACTACCTCCATCATACTCAAACTTAATCTCTGTATAACGACTCTCTGTAGATATACTTTTTGAACGACGGTACGCTTGTAATTCCCAATTAAGAGCAACTTCTTCAGATGTATTTGCTACCTGAGCTAGACCTTGAGAACGTATATTGAAGTCCATCATATAGTCGTCTGGTTGCAACTCATATCTAAACTCAATAGTTGCACCACTCGCTGGACTAGCGGTAAGGCTTAATACCTTATTTGCTCCATTTTGTGAAGTTTTAGGTGTAAACACCATGTCCTTAGTATGCACTTTACGTCCATCCTTAGTAGTGAATTCTAAATCAAAATTATGATCGCCTCCTTTAACTAAGTAAACAGGTAAAGAGTCATAAGTCTTAAAGCTCTTTAATAAAGCTTCATTAATTAATGCTCCTTTAGTATTGATTTTAAAATCAACTAAGTTGTTATTAAATTCTAATACTTCGCCTTGAGCATTAACTGGTGCTAGCGCCGTATCATTTAATGTAACTGGCTCGTTTGAACTTGAAACGACTTCACTAGTTGGTGAACTATCTTCTGTTTCTTGCTGGTCCTCTTGGTTTCTGAAAAGCATAAATAAAACTATCCCAAAAATTAGGGCTAATCCTAGCATACTTTTCCAGTCCGTCTTTTTCTCTTCCATACTTTTGCCCATTGGGGCGATTAATTTACTTGGTATTAAAATGGATATTGTTCTCGCTTTCGCCCTGAGCTACCTCAGGATAAACTTCTTATTTCTAAAAAGAAATTAGAAAGTGAAACTTATATCTTATTTTTCTTTAATTTAAACTCTCCAGCGGCTTTTACAAATGATGTAAATAATGGATGTGGTTGTGCCACTGTACTTTTATATTCTGGATGGTATTGAACCCCTATAAACCATGGATGACCTTCTACCTCTACCGTTTCTACAAGGTTAGATTTAGGATTTACTCCGGTGGTCTTAAGTCCAGCGTTTTCTAATTGTTCTCTATAATCATTATTGTACTCATAACGGTGTCTATGGCGCTCGCTTATCATTGTCGAACCATAAATATCTTTTATGTTACCACCTAACAATTCACAATCCCAAGCACCTAATCGCATGGTTCCACCCATGTTCATGATATTCTTTTGATCTTCCATGAGTGAAATAACTGGATTTGCAGTTTTCTCATCCATCTCTATAGAGTTAGAGTCTTTAATTCCTAAAACGTTACGAGAATATTCAATAACTGCCATTTGCATACCTAAACAAATACCAAAAAACGGTAATTTATTCTCTCTTGCATAACGTACAGCTTCTATCTTACCTTCTATACCGCGCTCTCCAAAACCTGGAGCAACAAGTACAGCGTCTAGATGAGATAATTTTTTCTTTACATTATCTACTTCTAAGTACTCACTGTGTATGGATTCTATTTTTACTTTGATCTCGTTTGCAGCTCCTGCATGAATAAACGCTTCTAAAATCGATTTATAAGAATCTTGCAACTCTACATATTTACCTATCAACCCTATGGTAACGGTACTTTTAGGATTTTTATGCCTTTGTACAAACTCGTTCCAACTTCTCAAATCTGGCTGATCTTTAGTATCTATATCTAGATTTTTAATCACAACACGATCTAGTCCTTCTAATAACATTTTATTAGGAACATCATAGATAGTTTCTACATCGATAGATTGGATAACTGCTTCTTGCTTTACATTGCAAAAACGTGCAAGCTTGGTACGTATCTCGTCAGATAATTCATGCTCTGTACGACATACAAGAATATCTGCTTGTACACCACTCTCCATAAGAGTCTTAACACTATGCTGAGTAGGCTTAGTTTTTAACTCACCTGCCGCACTTAAATATGGTATTAAAGTTAAATGTATTACTAGAGAGTTGCGTTCTCCTAGTTCCCACTGTAACTGTCTTACACTTTCTATATAGGGAAGTGATTCTATATCTCCTACTGTACCACCTATTTCTGTAATAACCACATCATAATCACCAGATTTACCAAGAATCTGTATACGTTCTTTAATCTCATCTGTGATATGAGGTATTACTTGTACTGTTTTACCTAAAAACTCGCCTCGTCTTTCTTTCTGAATAACGCTTTGATAAATTCTTCCTGTAGTAACGTTATTAGCCTGAGAAGTATTTACGTTGAGAAAACGTTCATAGTGACCTAAGTCTAAATCTGTTTCTGCACCGTCTTCGGTTACATAACACTCTCCATGTTCATAAGGATTAAGTGTCCCAGGATCAACATTTATATATGGATCAAGTTTTTGTATAGTAACTCTTAAACCTCTAGCTTGCAGTAATTTTGCTAATGAAGCTGCGATTATTCCCTTTCCTAAAGAAGAGGTTAC
The DNA here is from genome assembly GCF_039941875.1 of Nonlabens sp. Taxonomy (GTDB): domain Bacteria; phylum Bacteroidota; class Bacteroidia; order Flavobacteriales; family Flavobacteriaceae; genus Nonlabens. The sequence continues at coordinate 17,959 of NZ_JBDVDQ010000020.1, forward strand.
TCCACCGGTAACAAATATATACTTTGCGTGTGCCATAGTTATGTTTTAAGAGTTTTAAAAACAGCTGCAAAAGTAGGTATTTTGTATAAGAGAAACGAGAACTTTTAATCTAAAATAGAAAAGCTTAAAACAACGAAAGCCAGCAATTACTTGCTGGCTTTTTATTCTACAAAAATAACTGATATTAATCTACAATTATCTTTTTAGTTATAGTGCGATTTCCGTCTATTATGTTAACTAAATACATACCAGTAGATACACTACCCAAATTAATATTTTGATTAAAACTACTTGATGTTTCATACGATCTTTTAAATACAGATCTACCACTCAAATCAAATACAGTAACACCTACATTATTACTGGATGCATTATCAAACAATATATTAAAATTACCATTATTAGGATTAGGATATATAGACAAATTATCTAGTTCAAAAGATTCATTACTTAGTGGAGTAACGTTTTGCACACATACTTCTAGCGACCAACTATTCAACGTACCTAAATCTGAGTCTCCATTATCTGAGACACTCAAAGTCCAATCTCCATTTGCAGCTACACCATTAAATATAGCAAAAGACTCAGAAGGAGCAAAATTACCTACAGTAGGCTGTCTACAAAGCACAGTCACTCCACCATCTTCAAATGTAGCAGCTATATCATTTTGATTTGCACACTCTCTATTCCAAGCAATAGCGTTGATGGAATTAGAAGGGTCATTTACAGAGAATATTAAATCTTGTATGTAAGTATGTGATATATCAACACCTAACTTTATACTTTCTATATTATCGGTTAGAGGAATATTAATTGAACTTCTTATACCTCTCGCATTATTATCAGGAATAGATGTACCTAAAACGCCAGATTGATAAGTTGTACAAGTAATTTGAACATCTGCATTTATATTAAACTCTCTGGTATTCAAAGCAAAGAAAATATTACCAGCGCCCTCTATCATTATTCTACAACTTGGCGACACAATTCCTGAAGGAACAGTTAACGCATAAGAACCTGTATTAGGCACATTTGACGCTAGTACCGTATCAAAATTTGAACCTCCGTCAGTTGAAAGAAGTATGTTGACATTTGCTGTATTAATAGTATTTGCATCTGTACCAGCAACATCCCATGTAATATTTTCAACTGTATTAGGCAACCAAACAATGCCTCCTAAATTTTGAGATGTAACGCGGAAAGGCCCTGCATTTGCATCTACTTGCACTATCATTTCATCACTATTAGTCTGACCACCTCGAGTATCATTATCTCTAACCGTTAAATCAAATGTTTGCACGCGGCTAACAGAAGATAGTTTTTCCCATTGTGTAGAATTACCTCCATTAACTAGCAACTCTTCTAATCTAGGAATGTACCTTACTCTATCTGAAGTTCCTTCAAATGATCTTACCATAGGACCTGTTGCATTTGTTTCTCGTGGTAAACCAGTAACAGTACTTAAATCATTTTGTTCCCATGTGTAGGTATGTGTTGAAGTACCGTCTGCATCAGTAGAATTACCAACTAACTTATAAGGAGTACTTCTAGGAATCACATAATCACTATCTGCAATAGCAACAGGAGTTGAATTACCAGTTAAAGTTCCTTGAGCACAAGTACTTAAGCCAGAAGATATATTATTAAAAATACTATTTAAACTACCTTGATGAAAATATGCATCACTATTATTTTGAATGTTTTGCGGAGGACAAATACCAGCGTATGCCATTATTGTAGAACCACTACCTGGTTCAAAAGCATTATTTGCAGATCTATTTCCTCCAGCACAATTTGCTGCATCACCGTTAAATGAATGTGGTGCACCCATTTGATGACCTAATTCATGAGCTACAAAATCAATATCAAAAGGATCACCCACTGGTGCAGCACTACCTGTCACACCTTGTGCTTTTCTATTCGTACATGGAGATGCTAGCGAAGCTAACCCACCACCACCTGTAGAGAAAATATGACCTACATCGTAATTAGCAGAACCGATAATAGAATCTATAGCAGCTTGATTTTCACCTAAAATGGCACCTGGAGAACTGTTTGAAAAATTATCTGAATCTATAGAAATTAACGCCGTATTATTAGCTACAAGAGTCATAGTTACACTTAAATCTCTCTCATAAATAAAGTTATTACGAGTCATAGTAACTATAATAGCCGCTACCACAGCATTTCTTTTAGCTAGAATAGGATCGGTTGCTGTAACACCAGCTCTAAGCCAATGAAATTGAGAATACTCAACAGTAGTAGAGATAGCTAATCTAAAATCTCTTAACAATCCATCATTTGCATTTTTAACATCAAAGGTTTGCTCTGGACCGACAAATCTCTGATTCAAATCATAAGTATCCTCTACATGACATTCCCAGTGATCTCCATGATTAATTAAATCACTTTTTTTGTAAACAACAACAGATGAATTATTAAATGAATAGGAGTCTACAAACTGAGTCCCTAATCTAGGAGAAAACATCATACCATGAAAACCTTGAGAGGTAATAGAAAACCTAACTTGGCTATCTGCATCATTTACACTTTGACCTACATAAGATCTAAAATCTGAATACTCAGCCTGTAATTCAGGAGCCATTATACTCGCCTCCTTAACTCTAAAAAACTCTACTCCATTAGTGGTAGGATATTCTATAATAACGGTAGATAAATTTGAATCAACACCTCTTTGCGGTGCATTTTGTAACTGAACTTTAAGGGCTGAAAGGTCAATTCTATAGTAAGAAGCTACTGTTGGATCTGTTTTTCTAGACCACTGTACATCTTGTGCAAGATCAGATTCTGCTACTTGAGACCAAGTAGACTTATTGTTTTGACCTGTTGATGGTAACGCCATACCTAGTATAAATAAAAACGCCGTCATCCATAACTTGTAATTTTTGAACATGTTTTGAATTTTAGAAAACAATAATACGAGAAAATGATCACAAATTTGTGTTATCAATAGTAGAACTACTAATTTCTAATGAAATTTATAAAATTGCTTTCGCGAAAGCAGAACTAAACTCATATTAATTATCTATTTTTAAACTTTATTAAAAACGTATTATTATGTACAGATATGCACTTCTAATTGCAATGATTTTATTGATTTCATCTTGCAAATCTAATCAGCAAATCACCACAAAATCTGATCAAGAAATATCATGCCCTGTAGACGGAACCTGTTCTTTTGAAGTGCTTAAAAATAAAGAGCTTTTAATTCTAGAAGATGAGTTTAAAAACACTTACCACGAACTAAAACCTGCTGATGGTAAAGTGGTTCTAAAATATGAATACAAGAGAAATACAAATCCTGAAATTAGTGATGATAATTATTCTGAAATAGTTTTTATAGAAATAGACGAGAACATTACAGATTTAGATCTTACAGATCAGTTCTTAAGTAATGCCAAAGTCAGTTTTAATAGACTATGCTTTTGTAGAGGAGCAACAGGAATTTACAAAGTAAAAAAGGGTCATCTTAAGATTTCTAAAGATGATAAAAAATATGAAATGGCTTTAGACTTTAAGATAGAAGAAGTACCGCAAGTAATCACTTCTATTAAGGAATCTTTTGAACTATAAGAAATCTAGGACTCTGCACTAGTTTTAAAGAGTTCTTCCTTAATTTTTATAGACCAGATTTCTTGAGCATCTTTTATTAATCCATGGTTAGTCTCTCGATCATATTTAGACTGTAGTTCCTGACGATCTTTTTCAAACTTTCTAAAAATGAAGTCTATTTCTTTTTTAGGATCTTTTTGTGGAACATATTTTGTAAAAGCTGCTCTTAATTTACGCGCATACAACTCTGATATATCCCAATGCAATTGCTCATGAGCAAGTAATGCAGCGTTACTTTCATTGATGTTTTTTTTCCAACTTAATTGAGGATAAAAATAACTAGTAACCTGTACATCTACCTTTAAATCATCATCTATACTTTTAGAAGAAAAACTATATCCCATACCACAATTAACACTTGCAAAGTGATGAGCACCTTGAGGTGGTACTCCTTTAAAATCTTGCCAAGTTAATTGAGAGTGTTCTTGATAAGAAAATCGTTCTCTTGGATCATCATTAAAATTAAATGATAATATAAGGAGTATACAAGAGAACAAAATCTTCATTTAGCTCCAGTTAAAAGTAATATTCTTAACAATATCTGGATGTAAACTATTATGTACTGGACAAGTATTACCAACACGTTCAAGAATTAACTGCGTTCTTTTATCACAACCACCCTTCATATCTAACACTACATCTATTTGAGAAATACGACGTGGATTAGCTTCCATGACTTTAGTTACTTGCGCTTTACTACCAGAGAGTTCTATTCCCATATCAACAGCTTTGATCCCCATAACAGTCAGCATACAACTGGCTAGACCTGTAGCAACTGTGTCTGTAGGAGAGAAAGCCTCTCCTTTACCTTTATTATCTACAGGTGCATCGGTTAAGAATGAATTACTGCTTTTAAGATGCGTAGATTCACATCTTAAATTACCTTTATACTCTACAGTAGAAGTCATAGTTACTCTTTATTAGTAATAGTATTAATATCTAATTCTTTGATGCTTAAATCTTCTTGATATTGCAAGATGTACATCGCGTCATTGTAAAAACCAGAAGATGACTTTTTAGAATAGTCAAACTTATTCTCTGTCATAACAGTCCTTCCATTTCTCATAGCACTTTCATAAAGATCTGAAGAGCTAGCCTGTCTTAAAATAAGATCTAGAGTAACGTCAAAACCTCTTACCGCATAAGAATTAGGTGTGATACTGTGAGTGGAATAATACTTATTCACAAAAGAATTACTTTCTTCACTTTCTTTATACATACTAGGATAGACAAAGTTTAATTGTGCCAATTTTGAATTAGGTAAATCCATTTCTTCAAAATTATCTAAACCGAACATCGTTATCTTATGAGAGTCTGCTTTAGCCGAATAATTTGTAATAGCATCAGTAATGAAACCAACATTATCTACTGCTAGTATAACTACGTTCTCAACATCTGCTTGAAGTTCTTTAATATAGTCTACGCTAAAGATGTAATTCTTTTTTGAATTAGGCACTAACACATTTGCAGACGGTAGTATAGAAGTAAATTCATTTCTCAATTTAGGATTATTATTATCTGTAACGATAATTACATGTTTTCCTTTAGAGTACGCTACTATAAAATCTTTAAACTGCTGTTTAAGCATGTCATTACTAGGTCTAGCCTGAAATAAATTGCGGTACAGTTTTACATTAGTATTTGTTAGTGGAGATATAACAGGAACATTAATACGCTTTATCTCCTTTGCAGTTTCCACAACGTTATCGGACATAAGTGGCCCTAAAACTGCATTATAATCAGCAAAATCAGTCGCATTTAGAATATTTTTAGTGGTCTGTAAACTTTTCTGTGTATCAAAAACATCATAATCTACTGGAATACCTAATGCGTTTGCACTGTCTACTGCTATTTTTACACCGCTATAAAAATCTAGAGCTATACGCATAGTACGATCTGCTTTTAAAAGATCACGGTTTGCATTTCCATCTGTCTTATGAATTGAAAATGGTAACATAACAGCAATGCGCTGTCTTTTAAAATTCCTTAAACTATCTATTAAACTAGCCGTGGTATTTACATTTGATTTTACCACTACTTCTTTACCATAATCTGGATTAGGAATAGTTACTTTCATACCTTCTTTAAGTCCATCTTTTATCTGTGGATTTAGAGCTAATAAAGAGTCTTCACTAATTCCTGCAAGTTTCTTTAATGAATACATACCCATTTTCTTAGGTATAGTATATTCCGTCATTAGTGGTTGCTCATTTTTAGACTCAGAATCTACTGGCTCTGGCATCGGTTCTGCATCAACAGTAACTCCTTTAGGCACATTTAAAATCATTCCAGGACGTAAATCTTTAACATCAGGATTAAGCTCAACAAGCTCCTTAGCCTTGATACCATGTTTTGTGGCAATACCATACATTCCTTCACTAGGTTTAACTAAATACTTACCATCTGGTAAGTTTGTAGGGTCTAAAATAGGTTCCTTAGGTTCAGAATCTTGAACAGAAAGCTCTACCTCTTCAAAGATTGGTATTTGTATTTTATCTCCTTTTCTTAAAGGATTTGAATACAACTCTTTATTTGCCTCTTTAATATCTAACTCTGTGATATTATATTTTTTTGAAAGGCTATAAAGCGTCTCTTTGCGTTTTACTCTGTGCTTTTTATACTTTTCTACTCTTCTTTGAGTAAGTACGGTATTTTGAGCTGGTATTAAAAGTACCTGACCATACTTTAATCCCGACTTTAAATCAGGATTAAGCTCTAATAATTGCTCAGAAGTTACTTTATACTTTTGAGTAAGGGTATAAATAGTCTCACCTTGCTCAACTGTATGTTGTTTGTAATTTTGCATGAATGCGGCATCCGCTTTCGCGAAAGCGAAACACATACAAATTATTATAAATATATTTTTCATCTTTCTTCTATTCCCATTCTATAGTTGCCGGCGGCTTTGAACTGATGTCATACACCACTCTATTAACGCCTTTAACTTTATTTATTATTTCATTACTGGTTGCCTGTAAAAACTCATAAGGTAAGTTCACCCAGTCTGCAGTCATACCATCAGTACTTTCTACGGCTCTTAAAGCGACACACTTTTCATAAGTACGCTCGTCTCCCATTACACCTACACTATTCACTGGCAGTAAAATTGCGCCGGCTTGCCATACCTTATCGTACAACTCCCATTTTTTCAAATTATTTATAAAAACAGCATCTACTTCTTGAAGTATACTTACTTTTTCTGGTGTGATATCTCCTAGAATTCTAATAGCTAGCCCTGGTCCTGGAAATGGATGTCTACCTAAAAGCTCTGCAGCCATCCCCATAGATTTACCTACTCTACGTACTTCATCTTTAAATAGCGCTTTTAAAGGCTCTACAATTTTAAGTTTCATAAAGTCTGGTAATCCACCTACATTGTGATGTGATTTTATAGTTGCGCTAGGTCCACCTGTCGCACTTACACTTTCTATTACATCTGGGTAAATAGTACCTTGTGCTAACCAAGTTACATTTTTAACCTCATGTGCCTCATCATCAAACACTTCTATAAATACACGACCTATTGCTTTACGTTTTAATTCTGGATCACTTAATCCCTTAAGAGCATCCATAAATCGTGCCGAAGCATCAACGCCTTTTACATTAAGCCCCATTCCTTCATATTGCTTTAAGACTTGTGTATACTCATCTTTACGCAATAATCCATTATTTACAAAAATACAGTAGAGGTTTTTACCTATCGCTTTGTGCAATAACATCGCTGCTACTGAAGAGTCTACTCCTCCAGAAAGACCTAAAACGACACGATCTCCTCCTATTTTTTCTTGTAATTTAGCTACCGTTTCTTCAACAAAACTATCTGGTGTCCAGTCTGGTGTAACGTTTGCTATTTTTATTAAGAAATTCTCCAATACTTGTTTACCATCAGTAGAATGATATACCTCTGGATGAAACTGTATCGCATAAGTAGATTCTCCTTTAATTTTATAAGCAGCATTTTTTACGTCATGAGTACTGGCTAACAACATACCATTTTCTGGCAATTTTTTAATAGTATCACTATGACTCATCCATACCTGACTACCTGCTTCTATACCATCTAAAAAAGGATCACTTTCTACAAAAGATAAATTTGCACGACCATACTCTCTAGTACTAGATGCGCCTACTTCTCCACCATGAAAATGAGCTAGATATTGTGCTCCATAACAAACACCTAAAAGGGGTTTTTTACCTCTTATTTCTTTAAGATCTACATGAAAAGCATCTTCAGACCTTACAGACATAGGACTGCCGGAAAGAATGATAGCTTTATACTGATCTAAATCTGTAGGAACTTTGTTGAAAGGGTGGATTTCAGAATAGATGTTTAACTCTCTTACTCTGCGCGCAATTAATTGTGTGTATTGCGATCCAAAATCTAATATTAATATCTTGTCGTGTTGCATGAGCAAATTTACTTTTTTAATATCTAAAGTTTAAAGATATGACACACTTTTGTTAACGTGTTTTCAAAAGAAAAATCAAGTCTGTTATTAGCTTGCTAGACTGTTATAGTTCTATGACACTAAACCTTTGATCTAGAGGATCTAGACTTTCTTTAATTTTTGAAATAAAAGAAGATCCGTATTCTTGATAAAATACAGAAAAGTTAGTTTGCCTTTCTTGTAGACTATCGTGAGGGAACAGTTCTTTTTTAAGTAATAGAGCTCTATCTAAATGGTCTTTGAGCTTTCTCTTTTGAGCCTTTAGCAACCTAGACTCTAAATGTTCCAGACCTTTTATTTGTTTATGTTCTTGAGCTTTTACAGCATTTTCAAACGACTGATCTGTTAAAGATGCTATTTTATAAAGTTCTTCAAATTGCTTTTTAAGATGTTCTTTTTGTGTGGAAAAGTCTATCTCGATATTACTTATTTTATTAGTTAGAAGCGTCGTTAATTCATGATCCTTTTTAAATAGATCCCAAATTTCTAATTTTAACTTACTCACCTTATTCAATTGTTTCGAAGTAACTAATAAGGCAGAGTTGCGCATGAGTAGTATAGGGAATGTTACTTGTTGCGAGTTAAAATACTGTTTTAACTCTAGCCAGTATGCCATCTCACCACCGCCACCTATGTAACACAAATTAGGAAGCACCACTTCTTGATACAGTGGTCTCATAATTACATTAGGTGAAAATCGTTCTGGACTATCTTGCAATTCTTTAAGAATCTCTTCTTTTGTAAATCTAATATCTGTATCATCAATAGAATAAGTACCATCTTTTTCTATTATACGCTTGCGATAAGAATCTGTTAAATAGAATAAGTTAATCTCTCGAGGATTAACTTGTATTTTATATTCTTGTGGCCACGAGTCTAGCGTATCACTTACTTCCTTAAAACTAGTCTGAGAGATTAATTCCTCTTTAAAATAAGGAACTGCAAGTGTTTTTAACTTTCTATCATCTGCATCTAGAATAACCAGACCATCTTCTTTAAATAATTCGTGCGCTATGACTCTAGTCGCATTTGCAAGATTAGAATTATTTAAATACCCTTTTTCAAAAAGGCTTATGACTTCTTGAGCATTATCATGTTTGCCTAAAAGTTTTTTAAAGACTTCTAGAACATCTGATAATCCTTCTGTAGAAAGTCTTCCTACACCACCATTAGACTCGCGATTATAAACTACTTTTTTATCACCATAATTAAAATATTGAATCTCTTCAAAATCATGATCCTCGGTCGCCATCCAGTAGACAGGTACAAAATTATTTTCTGGATATTTATGCGATAATGTTTTACATAAATTAATAGTAGAAATTATCTTATATAAAAAATATAATGGTCCGGTAAATAAATTGAGCTGATGCCCAGTAGTTACAGTAAACGTATTTTGTTCACTGAGCAACTCAATGTTTAGTTGAGTTTTGCCCTTATCATCTATATTCTCGTACTGTGATATGAGTACATTTTGCAAGACCTCTCTTCTATTCTGTAATGTACCCCATTCCTTTTGCTTCTCAATTATTTGATCTCTAAAATTGTCTAATTTTGGATATCGATGATATAAAGGTTTTACATGTTTTTTTTGATCCAGATAATCAGACATTAAATCTGAAAAATATCTAATAGACGTGTAAGATTGGTGTTTTGGACTCATAGATTTATAATCTCATCAAATATAGGAGTTGAACTGTGAAATAAATCCTAAGATTTTATAGTAAGTAGGATATTCATGCATGTTTCGCTTTCGCGAAAGCGAAACACACTATTTAATTATAATTAAGATTATTTAAAATCTGTTTTATTTTATACTTTAAGTCTTCACCTGTGTCGTAAATCATTTGCTCATCTGTCGGAAAGTTCACGGATCTAGGATTTAAAGTTTCTAGATAATTTGCATCAAGAGCTCTTCTATCCCCATAAACAGAACCATAGATATAGGTGAAAGTAAAGTTACTAGATACAGGAAAACGATCTACTGTTTGCGAGGTTCTATTATCAGTTAACTGCACGACTGCATTAACATTTGATTCTTTAAATTGTGTATTTTGAACCACGCTAGCCTTAATAGTAACAAATTTATCTCTCTTTATATCGTTACCTAAACTGTCCTTTTTCACGTTTCCATTAGCGTCATATTCATAGATATAGCCATCTTGTACGAGTCTTTCTTTGTGCAACTCTTTTTTAGAAACTTGTTCTGGAGACATAATAATACGGTCTATAATTATATCTATGGTATAATCATAATCTAACTCTACTATCTCGTTGTTATGATATTGCGTCCACTGATCGTTAATTCCATAGGTAGAAAAATTAAGTAATTCTTCTTCCAGCAATTGTGGCAGTACTGTTTGCGACTGATTTTTAAGATCTACTTTAATGTAATGAGTCCCTTTCTCTAGGGCACTTTTAATCAAATCACGAGTATCTTTAAAATTCGGATTGATTTTATCTAAATAGATCAAATCACCATAGACACTTCTTGCCTCTATGGTATTTGCTGTGCTTAGAGCCGTTTTTGAATTATGAAGTAAATAATCAGAAAGATCATTTCTGGATGCTATTATATTAGCATTGTAATTTTCAAATTTAAAATCAACTATTTCATTTTCTTTAATCAAGGTTAAAGGCAACAAAGGTTTTATCTTATCCTGTCGTTGATCCATAGCTACATAGGTTTCATATATAGATTCGAATACCGCAGGGTTATTATCTAATTGCCACCTTTGTAACAAAGCCTGATCTTGTGCAACTGCCTTTAAATAGGCCTGCTTTAAAAGAGGTATGTATTCTTGATTTTTTTTGTCTGTTTTACCTTCTATTAACTTGTTTACAGCAATCTCTATTGCTAGATCATAATCACCTTGATTTAAAGCAGTTTCAGTTTTTTTCAAACTACTACACGAGATAATTAAAACAGTAAACAGAAGGTAAATTATAGTTTTTCTCATTTACTTTTTCTTAGGCTCATAAATAGGCAAAAGTGTATTAGACACCTCTCCAAATCCTATACGCAGTTCTCCTTTATGACAATAACCTCTCATCGTTACCGTATCATAATCTTGAATAAATTTACGTTCTGTACCATCATTGAGTTGGATAGGGTTTTCACCTCTCCAGCTCAATTCTAACATCGAACCATAAGAATCCTTAGTAGGTCCTGAAATAGTACCACTCCCCATTAAATCTCCACTATTAACAGAACATCCATTTACAGTATGATGCGCTAGTTGTTGTGAAATATTCCAGTAAAGATGTTTAAAATTTGATTTACAAACCGTGGTAGGAGTTCCCTGCTGTGGTGTAATATCTACCTCTAGATTAATATCAAAACTACTATCTTCCTTAGAATCTAAATAATCTAAAACTGGCTTCTCGCGTTTAGGACTATTAGTTCTAAAAGGTTCTAATGCATCTAGTGTTACAATCCATGGAGAGATAGAACTTGCAAAGTTTTTAGCTAAAAAAGGTCCTAGTGGCACATATTCCCACTTTTGAATATCTCTAGCACTCCAGTCATTAAGAATAACCATACCAAAGATATAATCCTCAGCCTCGTTAACAGGTACAGGATGACCTAAATTATTAGCGTCCGTAGTGATAAATGCCATTTCTAATTCAAAGTCCACTAACTTAGACGGACCGAATACTGGCTGCTCTGCTCCTACGGGCATAGTCTGACCTTGTGGTCGGTGTATAGAAATATCTGAAGGAATAACTGAACTCGATCTACCGTGATATGCTACAGGCATGTGCAACCAATTAGGTAAAAGAGCATTATCTGGATCTCTAAACATAGTACCTACATTTGTAGCATGTTCTTTACTGCTATAAAAATCAGTATAATCACCTATTAAAACAGGCAGTTGCATTTCCACTTCATTGATAGGGAATATAATGCGATCTCTATCAGCTTTATTATCTCTAAGTTCAGAATTTTCTTTATCAAAGATATCACCTATTCTATTACGTACGAGACGCCATGTTTTCTTTCCATCAGAAATGAAATCATTAAGCGTGTCCTGCATAAACATATCGTCAGTTAATGGTACACTCTCAAAGTATCCCATCTCCTGCAACGCACCTAGATCAATAGCATAATCGCCTATTCTAGTACCTATAGTAATAACGTTATCCCTAGTCAGGAAAACGCCGAATGGTATATTTTGAATAGGGAAATGAGTATCTCTATTATATCCTATCCATGAACTTCTCTTTGGGTCATTTGTTTTATTAGGCATCTCTATCTTGATTTCTTGTTAAAAAGTAGTATTCAAATATATTATATAAGAATTGGTTGATAGCATATGTAGCTTATTTTTGTAACAAAATATTTAAAATGGCTTACAACGATAATGAAATCTTTAACTTGATTGAAGATGAGAGAATCCGTCAAACAAAAGGTATCGAATTAATTGCTAGTGAAAACTATGTAAGTGATGATGTACTCGCTGCTGCAGGTTCTATTTTAACTAACAAATATGCCGAAGGATATCCTGGAAAAAGGTATTATGGAGGTTGCGAAGTAGTCGATGAAATAGAGAATATCGCTATCGACAGAGCTAAAGAATTATTTAATGCAGAATATGTAAATGTGCAACCACACTCTGGTAGTCAGGCTAACACTGCTGTATATCATGCATGTTTAAATCCTGGAGACAAGATTCTTGGTTTTGATCTTTCTCATGGTGGACATTTAACACATGGATCACCAGTTAACTTTTCTGGTAAACTATATGAAAATGTATTTTATGGTGTAGAAAAAGAGACTGGAAGACTGGACTACGATAAAATAGAAGAAATAGCGGTAAAAGAACAACCTAAATTAATCATCGCTGGTGCTTCTGCATATAGCCGAGAAATTGATTACAAGAAATTTAGAGATATCGCAGATAAAGTAGGCGCTATACTCATGGCAGACATCGCTCATCCTGCAGGTTTAATCGCCAAAGGTATCATGATGGACGCCGTTGTACATGCTCACATATGTACTACAACTACACACAAAACCCTAAGAGGTCCTAGAGGTGGAATGATTATTATGGGTAAAGATTTTGAAAACCCATTCGGTCAGAAATTAAAAAACGGAAATCTAAAGAAAATGTCTAGCCTGCTTAACAGCGGTGTATTCCCAGGTAATCAAGGAGGGCCATTAGAACATATTATAGCAGCAAAAGCAGTAGCATTTAAAGAAGCTCTTTCAGAAGACTTCCTACACTATATGGTGCAAGTAAAGAAAAATGCTGAAGTTATGGCAGCAGAATTTGTTGCTAGAGGCTATGATATTATCTCAGGCGGTACAGATAATCACATGATGCTTATTGACCTTAGAAATAAGAACATTAACGGTAAAGAAGCTGAAGCATTACTGGGTCAAATACACATTACGGTAAATAAAAACATGGTTCCTTTTGATACAGAATCTCCATTTGTAACCAGTGGTATACGTATCGGTACAGCAGCAATAACCACTAGAGGACTAAAAGAAGATAGCATGAAAACTATCGTTGATTTAATAGACCGTTGCTTAACAGGTAATCCAGAAAATTTATCTGCTCTAGAAGATGAAGTATATACCCTAACTGAAGCTTTACCATTATTTAAGTCTTAAAGATAATAACATATTCTTCACTCGATTATTAAAAAGCACAGATTACATTATAATCATAGTAAATTAAAGCTCAAGTGTATCACTGACACACTTGAGCTTTTTTAGCTTTATACAATGCTTTTGGACTTATGGATGGCAATTAATAATGTAATTACATTCATTTATAATTTCAGTCCATTCACATAATTCTTATAATATCGCTTTCGCGAAAATAAAACAACATAAAATCAACCTTACAGAAACAAACATTGACTTACAAAAAACAAACACTTAAGATAATTAGGTCACTTAATAACTATTTTAAAATATCAAACAAAAATTTTATACAATTATCATTTATATTATCCTAAGTACAAGAAGCACAAACAACAGATACATCTGAGTTAACAAGACTATCACTAAGCACTAGTAATTAATAACCCAAACAAAATATTAAAGGATTTAACTATAAATTTTAATAGATAAGGAACACTTCTTTAGCTTATTACTTTAGATGATAATTCTATTAATAAAAAAAATGCTTTGGTACTTCTTTGATAGCCTTTTCATTACAATCATACTTCTTTATTAAACTAGACTGGATATCATTTTCTTATAGGATAGCTTCATAATGTTTTCAGCAACACTAAAGTCACTGTCCAAGTGATTGATCAAGGTCAACAAATTGTCTGTATAATGTCTCTCATTAAGTTTCATTTCTACTGCTTGAAGACAATATATTACATTCAGACTCAGAGATACATTAACCAACGCCGATCGGATAATTATGCTATATGAGATATTTTATTCTTTTTTCTATAGAAAAGATATCACTTACCGTATTTCTTCTATTCTATTCATCTGCACAGAGCAGACTATATTTCTATTTTTTCTAAATAAATAATGAGAATCAATGATTTTTAAATAGTCTCCGATAACATTTTTAAGCACTTGACATACTAATAGTATCCAAAAAAAAACTAATCTATATCCACGAATAATTCAAATATTTGTTTTCTTGTTATATGACATAATTATTGCACCTCCATTTGCACAACCAAATACAAACAGCTGCATAATACACGGTAAAACGAGCTTTTTATGTGCTGTACATTGACTGAAACCTCTTTCCTATAGAGTTACATAATAAACCTATCTACTAAGTCTCAGT
>NZ_JBDVDQ010000021.1:0-80859 GCF_039941875.1 Nonlabens sp.
ACCTATTCAAATGCACAAACAAAATCAATTAACAAGAAAAACATACAAATCAAAAAAATCTCAACGAAGCTAGCTTCATTGAGATTTAAATAATAAATTTAATCCTTTAATAATCTGTATCGGTTATTTAGGACTAGACATGGAATGATCTAAATTATTTTGCCTTATAGTACATCTTGTAGAAGTGGTTCATGATTAAAAAGACCATTGACATTGAGATGAAAAAACAAGAAAGTCCATCAATTCCGTTAAAATAATATAAAGTGATTACCGATATTAAAATGAGTAATTCAGTTACTAAAAAGAGCTTGCTATAAAATTTCATATTATCAATTTCTAAGCTTAAATATAGGTGAATTATAATCAAGACAAACCTCTTTTCATTTTCATTTTTTTTTGAATAAAATTCTTTTTAAATCTAAAATCTTGTTATCCATGAGAAAGCCCTAATTCCTCATACCACATACCACAAGCCTCATAGCTATTCATTATATTTGTCTCAACAAAGAAAAAAGCATGAAAGGATTAGTTACATTTTGCCGTTGGTTCGTTGGGGTATTATTTATTTTTAGTGGTTTAATTAAGTTAAATGACCCTTTAGGATTTTCTTATAAACTTGATGAATACTTTAGTGCAGCGGTATTAGGTTTAGAATTCTTACAGCCATTTGCATTACCTCTGGCTATCTTTTTAGTGATTTTTGAGGTGATCTTAGGAATCATGTTATTAATAGGATTTCAAAGAAAATTTACAATCTGGTCACTTTTATTGATGATCGGTTTCTTTACATTCCTAACTTTTTATTCTGCTTATTTTGATAAAGTAACAGACTGTGGTTGTTTTGGTGATGCTATACCACTAGTGCCATGGGAATCCTTTGCAAAAGACGTGGTGCTGTTAGTTATGATATTGATATTGTTTTTCAATATGGATAAATGGAAGTCCGCTTTCGGGAAAGCGAAATCCTCCATAATCATTCTCGTTTCTACCATCATTTGTTTTATAATCGCTTACTATGTATTGATGCATTTACCTATTCTAGATTTCAGAGCTTATAAAATAGGTACTGATATAGAGGTGGCCATGCAAGAAGACCCTAATCAACCAGATATATATGGTTATGACTGGTATTATACCGTAGATGGTAAAGAAGAAATAATTACTACAGATGGTCAGGTGCCAGAAGGTCGTCCAGGATATGATAAAGTAGAAACACGTATTATTCAAGAAGCAGCGCTTCCTAAAATTCATGACTTTTCTATAGAAAAAGGAGGAGAAGATTTTACGCAAGAGATTCTGGATAAGGAGAAAGTTGCCTTTGTTATGATTTATGATGTTTCAAAAATAGAAGAAGGTGGTATGGAAAAGCTCTCTAGTTTTACTGCGAGAGCACAAGCTGCTGGTTATGAAGTTATAGGTTTAAGCGCAAATGGTATCGAGCAATTAGAGCCGTTAATGGAATCTTATAATTTTAGCATTCCATTTTACACGACAGATGGAACACAATTAAAAACTGCTGTACGTTCTACACCAGCTGTTATGACTATTAAAAAAGGAGTAGTTGCAGGTAAATCTCACTGGAATGATTTTGAGAGTTTATCTCTATGATCAACTATGTGTTTAAAAAAATAGGATATGCATTACTGACTCTTTATGGAGTGGTAACTGTTATATTCTTATTATTCTACCTTTTACCTGGTGACCCTGCACAAATGATGTTGGGACAAAATGAGTCTGAAGAACAGCTGGCAAATGTGCGTGCCAAATATGGGCTGGATAAATCTATAGGCACGCAGTATTTGTATTTTTTAAATGACCTGTCTCCAGTTTCTTTTCATAGTACTAGCGAGAGTGATTTTACTTATGATAATGGTAAATATACTGGTGTAGATCTCTTTACTATAGAGACTACATCTACTTATTTTAAATGGCCTTATTTGAGAGAATCGTTTCAGAAAACAGGTAAAAAGGTAAGCTACATAATAGGAGAGACCTTGCCTAACACGATGATTCTTGCACTTGCGGCTATTAGTGTGGCTTTGGCTCTAGGATTGATTTTAGGAGTTATTTCTGCACTTTATAAAAACAGCTGGATAGACCAATCGATACAGGTAGTAAGTACCATGGGTATGAGTGTGCCTAGTTTTTTTAGTGCTATTATTTTTGCTTTTATCTTCGGTTATGTGCTTCATGAATTTACCGGTCTTAAAATGAGTGGTAGTCTATATGAGATGGATGATTATGGTGAGGCGATGCATTTACAGTGGCGCAACCTTATATTGCCAGCATTAGTTTTAGGAATAAGACCACTAGCGGTAATTTCTCAATTAATGAGAAACAGTCTATTAGAGGTAATGGGGCAAGAATACATTACTACAGCCTATGCAAAAGGTCTTACCACTCTACAGGTAATAAAAAGACATGCTTTTAAAAACGCACTTAACCCAGTTATTACTGCAGTAAGCGGTTGGTTTGCAAGCATGCTTGCAGGAGCAGTTTTTGTAGAATATATTTTTAACTGGAATGGAATAGGCAAGGAAATAGTAGAGGCACTCAACACACAAGATTTACCTGTTATTACAGGGGCTGTTCTTGTAATAGGAACGTTATTTATTCTTATCAATATTATGGTCGATTTAATTTATGTATGGTTAGACCCTCGAGTGAAGTTGGAGTAAATTATAAATTCTTATAGTCTTCTTAATAAACATCTGTACACAAACTTTATTCAATAATTAAAAGGCAATACCTTTGCAATCGCTTGCACAAGAGTATTAAAATAATCAATTTTGATATTATTGATAAGTTAACGACCTAAAAACAAACGCGATGAGAAAAAATATAGTAGCCGGAAACTGGAAAATGAATTGTGATCTTGCACAGACACAAGCTTTAATAACAGATTTAAAAAAAGGTCTAGTTAATGACGTTAATTGTGAATTAATGATAGCGCCATCTCATCCTTTTTTATACAATGCCTTTAATAGTACTTGCGATACGGTTATCGAGGTAGTAGCACAAAATGTTTGTGAAGCAGACAGTGGTGCATATACAGGAGAGATTTCTGTACCTATGTTGCAAAGTATAGGTATTAAGACAGTTATTATAGGTCACTCTGAACGTAGAGATAGTTATGGTGAGACAGATCAATTAATTGCTGCCAAAACTAAAGCGTCTCTTGAAAAAGGATTGCGAGTTATTTTTTGTTGTGGAGAACACCTAGAAGAACGTAAAGATGGTAACCATTTTGATACGGTAACTAAACAAATAGAACTAGGTCTTTTTGACTTAACTGCCGCACAAATGGAAAATGTAGTAATAGCTTATGAACCAGTATGGGCTATAGGTACAGGAGAAACGGCAAGTCCAGAGCAAGCACAAGAAATGCATGCACATTTACGTTCTTTTATAGAAACTAAATTTGGAAAAGAAACGGCAACTAATACCAGTATTCTTTACGGTGGTAGTGTAAAGCCAGCAAATGCTGCTGAGATTTTTGCAAAACCAGATGTAGACGGTGGATTAGTAGGTGGTGCATCTCTAGATGGGGCATCTTTCCTAGATATCGCAAATGCTTTTTAAGAAACTAATTCTATTATTATTTCTCACTATTGGCTTACCAGCAATAGCACAGACTGATTATGGTTTAAAAGTAGCTGTGGCTGCTCAAGAATTAACCAAAGATCATGTGATTTATAACGGTAGTTATTTTAGTATTCCTTATCCTGGTGGTGATGTGCCTGCAGAGTATGGCGTGTGTACAGACGTGGTCATAAGAACGTACAGAAAACTAGGTGTAGATTTACAGAAAGAAGTTCATGAGGACATGAAAAGACATTTTTCTCTTTACCCAAATAATTGGGGATTGAAAAAAACAGATACTAATATTGATCATAGAAGAGTACCCAACCTGCGTACGTTCTTTAAACGTAAAGGTGTAAGTATTGCGGTAACCCAAAATGCAAAAGATTATTTACCTGGTGATATTGTAAGCTGGACCTTGAGTAATGGACTTACTCATATAGGAATGGTTTCTAAAACCAAATCAAAAAATCAAAAAAGGTACCTAATGGTACATAATATAGGAGCAGGGCAAGTGCTAGAAGATTGCCTTTTTAATTTTAAAATTACAGGACATTACCGTTATGGAAAATAACACCACAGACCAGATTTATGTAGAGTACAACTTTACAGTTACACCACAATTGCCATGGAATGATGTTCTTATGGCACAACTAGGTGAGGTAGGTTTTGAGAGCTTTATAGAGACTGAAACAGGGATCAAGGCATATGTTTTAAAAACTACAGATGCTCCTACTATTCTCGATACAGTAGATATTATGAATAATGATTTATGTGATATCGCTTTCGCGAAAGCGGAAATACCACCAACGAATTGGAATGCAGAGTGGGAAAAGAATTTTAACCCTATCACAGTTAATAATAGATGTGAAGTGCGTGCGCCGTTTCATGAAGCTAGTGGTGTAGAGTATGACATTGTTATAGAACCTAAGATGAGTTTTGGTACAGGGCACCACCAAACAACACACATGATGATCGAACATTTACTTAATGAAAATGTAGAAAATCTAGAGGTCTTAGATATGGGAAGTGGTACAGGTGTATTGGGTATTCTTGCACAAATGAGAGGTGCTGCCAAAGTAGATGCTATCGATATAGATACCTGGTGTTATGAGAATGCACTTGAAAATGTGGAGCGTAATAAAACAGATAAGGTAGCTGTGATTCTAGGAGGAGCAGAGCAGCTAGAAGGTAAAACTTATGATTTTATAATCGCAAATATTAATAGAAATATACTGTTACAGGATATTCCTGTTTATGCAAAGAGTCTTAAAAAAGGAGGAACCATACTTTTCAGTGGTTTTTATGAAGATGACTTAGTTCATATTAAAAATAAATGTGAAGAAAACAATATTGTTTATGATACTCACCTTAAAAAAGACAATTGGATAGCCGCAAAAATGATAAAATCTTAATATAATCGTTTAAAAGTCGAAAAGTTTCAATGTATTTGATTAAATTTAGCCTATGAAAATGAGCACACAAGACCAGGTTCTTCCAGAACTAGATTTGGAAGTCTTGGAGCAAAAGGAAAATAAAATAGTCCTTTTTAATGATGAAGTAAATACCTTTGATCACGTGATAGACATGCTAGTAGCTGCCTGTGATCACACGCCTGTACAGGCAGAGCAATGTTCTCTTATAGTTCACTATAAAGGAAAATGTAATGTAAAAACAGGTGGTTATGATGATTTAGAACCGCGTTGTACCGCTTTATTAGAAGCTGGTTTAACCGCAGAGATTCAATAAAGATCTTGCTTTCCCCTTTTTATTCAAGTAGAATAAAAACATAAAAAATGCCTGTTTATAGCAGGCATTTTGTGTATTACATAATTTCAGTCTACATTGTTAAAAACCTGCTAGCTGCTCATAAAAAGCACCTATTTCATTCTTTTTATCAATTAGATGAATCTCTATAATCCAGTAGCGATCTTTACCATTCGTATCTTTTTGATTCATAGGTGAATGATTTTCAGGATGTATATAATTGGTTTTATCCTCACCGTCCAGTTGTTCATGAGGAAAATGCCCAATTAAATGACCAGCGATAGGGCCGCCATATTCCCATCCATTATTTAATGCTAGAATCGTGCAATATTGGTAGAGTTGTGCGCCGGTTATATTAGGGTTTTTAATTAGATAGTTATTTGCATCTTTCCACATATTTTCTACATCGTGCATTAATTTTATCTTACGTATATCATTACCTACTACATAAGTTCTACCAAAGTCTGCCTCCCAATCTTCTATAATAGGACCAAAGTCTATAAATATTATGTCGTCCTCTTTAATAGTAAGATCTTCCGGATTTTCATCATATGGATGCAGCGTGTTTTTACCTGCTCTAACTATGCGTTTGTGCCAGTATTTTTTGATTCCAAATAACTCATCTGCCAGTTCAAAAACTTCAGTATTAATTTGCTTTTCAGTTTTACCTGCTTTTATAAGTCTTTTATTTTCAATTTCTTGAAATAAAATAGCTGCTTTTTTTTCAGCTTTTTGAAGTTCTAGTAATGTGTCTGTCATAAAGTAAAAATAATGTTCCATTAATGTCCAGCATTATAATTTGCTTTAAATTAACTAAGCAGTAGTTCTATTATTTTAATTGGTTTAGTTAGTGTTAATTAATATATAAACTAACTACGATTAATAGTATTACTATTATGTTTGTTTGACAATTAAAAAATATGCATTCACTTTTAAAAAATCTTAAAGTTGAGATCAACGATAAGCTTTATCTTAAAGATCCAGAAAGTTCTGATCTAGGTAAACGTATAGTTAGTCACAGTATAGAGATGATTTATGACTTAGGTTTTGAACAATTCACTTTTAAGAAATTAGGAGTAGTTATAAAATCTAATGAGAGTTCTATTTATAGGTATTTTGAAAGTAAGCATAAGCTTTTATTGTATCTCACATCATGGTACTGGAGCTGGATAGAATACCAGCTGATTTTAGAAACCATGGTAATGACTACAGATCAGGACAAATTAGTTAAAGCAGTAGAAATTTTAACCCAAGAAGTTTCTCAAGATTCTAACTTTAGTCATATAAATGAAGTGCTTTTAAATAAAATAATCATTTCAGAGTTTTCTAAATCCTATCTAACAAAATCAGTAGATCAAGAGAATAAAGAAGGTTTTTTTGCTATTTATAAACGTCTAGTGGTGCGACTTAAGGATTTAATAATAGCAGTAGATGCAAGTTACAAATTTCCTTCTTCGTTAAGCAGCATGATTATAGACGGTGCTTTACATCAACATTTTTTAAAGGATCATTTTTCAGCCATCACAGACTGTAATAGTTATACTACGCCTACCCATTACTTTTTAGATTTAATTAATCAACTTATCATCACAAATGAAAAAAGATAAAAATATACTCACAGCATGGCAGCGTTTAATGCGCATGTTAGAAGTTGATAGAAAAGATATTAGACAGATTTTTTACTATGCGATTTTTGCTGGAGTAGTGGGGTTGTCCTTGCCTTTAGGGATACAGGCCATTATTAATCTTATACAAGGTGCTCAAATTAGTACATCGTGGATACTTCTTGTTGTTCTAGTAACCGCAGGTGTTGCCTTCGGTGGTGTACTGCAAATTATGCAAATAAGAATAACTGAAAACATACAGCAGAAAATTTTCACAAGATCTTCTTTTGATTTTGCTTTTAGATTTCCTAAAATTAAAATGAGCGAGCTGCGTGGTACATACCCACCAGAACTTGCTAATCGATTTTTTGATACACTGACCATTCAGAAAAGTCTTTCTAAATTATTAGTAGATTATCCTACGGCATTATTACAAATTTTATTAGGATTGCTTTTACTATCGTTTTACCACCCATTCTTTATCGTTTACGGTGTTTTACTAGTAGGTCTGGCTTATATATTATTTAAGTTTACAGCCGAAAAAGGTTTGGAAACCAGTATTTTAGAGTCTAAAAGTAAGTATAGAGTCGCTCACTGGTTGCAGGAAATTGCTAGATCATTAGTTAGTTTTAAACTTTCTGGCGTGACTAACCATGCGGTAGACAAAAACGACACGCTAGTTTCTAATTATCTTAATTATAGAGAACAACATTTTAAAGTTTTAGTAAGACAGGCTATTCAGCTTATAGGTTTTAAGGTTTTAATAACCGCAGGTTTACTTTTAATAGGTGGTTTGCTAGTATTAAGTCAGGAGATGAACATTGGGCAATTTGTCGCAGCAGAGCTTATTATCCTAATTATTATAGGTGCAGTAGAAAAGATAATTTCTGGGCTAGAATCATTTTACGATATGCTTACTTCTTTAGAAAAACTAGGTGAGGTAGTAGATAAGGAACTAGAACCTCAATCAGGAGAGCATCCCTTTGCTCAGGATCAAAGTTTTAGTGTAGAGTTAGATCAAGTAACCTATACAGTACCAGAAAGAACACAACCTATTCTCAATAATATATCCTTAAAAATATCAGAGAATTGTACCATTTTAGTAAATGGTGCAAACGGTAGTGGTAAGGCTACTCTATTAAGGTTAATTGCTGGTATTATAGAACCTACACAAGGTAGTATTTACGTGAATAATTCAGACTTAAGAGGTTTGGATCTTAATTATTATAGAGCAAATTTAGGGCAGTCTTTAAGTGAAGAAAGTCCTTTTGAAGGTACTTTGAGGGATAACATAACCTTTGGAGATGCTTCAGTTAATGACGAGCGTATATACTGGGCACTAGAAAAATTAGGACTGGTTAATTATCTCAAAAAATTACCGAAAGGACTGGATACGGTTATATTTCCAGAGGGTAAACAGTTAAGTTATACGGTAGCAAAGAAAATTGTTTTGGCACGTAGCATTGTCAGATATCCTAAGATGCTTATTCTCAAAGATCCATTAGATCAATTTGAAAAAGAAGAGTCTGCTAGAATTATGGACTTTTTAACTGATAAATCTAATGGCTGGTCTATTGTAGTGGTTAGTCAGAATAGAGAATGGATGAAGCGATGTGGCAGAATGATCACATTGCACAACGGTAAATTAATTTTAGATCAATAATTATGCTTAATATTTCTAAAAATAAACTTTCAAAAGATCTGGACTTAAATGATTTTAAGGCTGGTAGAAGAGTATTGAAGCGCAAGCATTTTAAATTCTTCAATAGATTTCTAGGTGGGTTTGCCATATTTGCCATCATTTTAATGTTTTTTCCCTGGACTCAAAACGTGAGTAGTAATGGGTATATTACCACATTAACACCAGAACAACGACCACTAACCTTACAGTCGCCCATCGCCGGTCGCATCGTAGAATGGTATGTAAAAGAAGGTGATAGAGTTATAAAAGGAGATACCATTTTAAAAATAAGCGAGGTTAAAAGTCAATACTTTGACCCTAATCTAGTAGATCGCACGGGACAACAAATAGATGCAAAATCTGCTAGTGTAGAATCTTATCGTGAGAAAATAGGCGCTCTAGATAACCAGATAGTTGCCATAAAAAGAGAGCGCGAGTTAAAGTTAGATCAGGCAAAAAATAAGTTGATCCAGTCTCGACTTAAAATAATTCAAGACAGTACCGATTTAGAAGCAGCAAAAAACGACGAGCAAATTGCTCAAACACAATTAACACGTACCGAGACCTTAGAAAAAGAAGGTTTTAAATCTCAGGCAGACGTAGAAGAGAAAAATCTAAAAGCTAGAACTACTGCTTCTAAAACGATATCTCAACAGCAAAAATTATTGCAAAGTAGAAATGCATTAATCAATGCAGAGATAGAACTTAACCGTATAAGACAAGAATATGCTGAGAAGATCGCAAAGGCTAGAAGTGACCAGTTCACAGCACAATCGAGTCAGTTAGATGTAGAAGCACAAGTAAGCAAGTTAGAATCTGACCGTACTAATTATCAAATTAGAAATGATCTGTATTTTGTAACTGCACCACAAGATGGTTTTATCAATAAAGCAATAAAAGGTGGTATAGGCGAGACTTTTAAAGATGGAGAGCCGCTTATCAATATCATGCCTACTAATTATGACCTAGCTGTAGAAACATTTATCGAACCTATAGATTTACCGCTTATGCACGTAGGAGAAGAGGTGCGTGTACAGTTCGATGGCTGGCCGGTGATTATATTTTCAGGATGGCCTAATGCGTCTTATGGTACCTATGGTGCAAAAGTTGTAGCAGTAGAAACATTCATTAGTGATAATGGAAAATACCGCGTACTACTCGCACCAGATGAGGAAGATCATGAATGGCCAGATGCTTTGCGTCCAGGCTCCGGTGCGCGCACCATTGCATTGTTAGAAGATGTGCCTATCTGGTATGAAATGTGGCGTAAACTCAACGGTTTCCCACCTAATTATTACACACCTCAAACTACTAAAAAAGATCAGAATGGGAAGAAATAAATCATTCTCTATTTGTTTTACGATAGTGTTATTCTTGTTTTCTCTTAGTATGATGGCGGTTCCGCTTTCGCGAAAGCGAGACCTACAACAACCTCCAGAAACTATATCTCTAGATACTACGGTAATGAGTCTTAGAGAGTTCTTAGGTTACGTAAAAAAACATCATCCAGTAGTGAAACAGGCAAATCTAGTAATAGACGAAGGTCAGGCGCAATTATTAAAAGCTCGTGGTGGTTTTGATCCTAAAATTGAGGTAGATTATAATCGTAAAGATTTTAAAGGAACTGAATATTATGATGAATTAAGCGGTGCTTTTAAAATTCCTACATGGTACGGTGTAGAGTTTAAAGCCGGCGCAGAACGTAATAAAGGTGAATTTTTAGATCCATCACTGACTGTTCCAGAAGATGGACTTTACAGTGCTGGTGTTAGCGTGCAATTAGGTCAGGGATTATGGATCAATGAGCGCATGGCAACCTTGAGAAAAGCAAAGTTATTTAAACAACAAACCCAGTCAGAAAAAGATTTACTGGTTAATGCTGTTATTTATGACGCGACACAAGTTTACTTTGAATGGTGGCAGGCATCTCAAGAGATCGATCTATTTAATGGTATTTTAAAAAATGCCAAAACTAGATTAAGAGGTATAAAACGCAGTGTAGAAACTGGAGATAAGGCTGTTATAGATTCTGTAGAAGCGCGTATTGCGGTTAAGAAAAGACTCTTAGGTTATGAGCAGGCAAAGATAGATTTTATAAAGAAAAGCCTAGAACTATCCAATTATCTATGGATAGACGATGTGCCGGTAGAGCTACAAGAAAATGTGATACCAGAAGAAGAGCTTATCTCTCAAATAGATGCGGCACTAGAAATTATGGGACAGTCTCTAGATCTTTTTACTGTAGATAATCATCCTAAAATTCTAGCTTTAAACCTTAAAATGGATCAATTAGAGGTAGATAAAAAGCTCAAAGCAAATAAGTTGTTGCCTAAAATAGAAGCAAGATATGATGTCTTATCGCCAGACTGGAACAATGCTAGTTCTTATAAATTAAGTGATTATAAAGCTGGAGTGAAATTTTCTGTACCTTTATTTTTAAGAAAAGAGCGTGGTGATTTAAAGCTAGCTCAAATTAAATTACAGGACGCAGAATACGATATTCTATCTTCTAGTCTAGCTATAGAGAATAAAATAAAAGGGATATTTAGTGAGATAGATTCTTACCTAGTGCAAAATGACATCACACAAGAGATAGAACAAGATTCTAGACTCATGCTCACTGCAGAGGAGCGTAAATTTGAATTAGGAGATAGCTCTCTTTTTTTAATCAACTCTAGAGAGACTAAATTAATAGAAGCCAGTCTTAAAAGGCTAGAAGTAGGTATGAAATTATTGGGCTCAAAAGCCCGATTATTTAATAGCCTTGCTATAGTGCCTGAGAATTTATAACTAGCTGTTTAAACAGTTAGTTATTTCCTTGTGCTTTTTGTCTATGGTATTCTTTAGAACTCTCACTAGTCAGTTCGTTAAGTTTATTTAATTCTTCTTTAGTAAGATCTCTATAAGTACCATGTGCTACATCTAGAGGAATATTCATGATGCGTACACGTTTTAATTTAGTCACGCGATAATCTAGATATTCACACATGCGACGTATCTGTCTGTTAAGTCCTTGTGTGAGGATTATTTTAAAAGTCTTGCGACCTATTTGTTCCACTTCACATTCCTTAGTAACCGTATCGAGAATAGGGATTCCAGAAGCCATTTTTTTAATGAAATCTTCATTAATCGTGCGGTCTACAGTAACTATGTATTCCTTACCATGGTTGTTACGAGAGCGCAATATCTTGTTCACGATATCGCCGTCGTTAGTAAGTAAAATTAGTCCTTCACTCATTTTATCCAGTCTGCCGATAGGAAAAATACGAGTAGGGTAGTTGATAAAATCTATAATGTTGTCTTTTTCTACACGTGTGTCTGTGGTACACACGATACCTACAGGTTTGTTAAAAGCAATGTAGACAGGCTTTTCCTTCTTTTTAGAAATAGACTCGCCATCTACAGCAACAGCATCTTGTGGCATTACTTTAGTACCCATTTCTGGCACTTTACCATTAATAGTTACACGTTCTTGCTCGATTAACTTATCTGCAGCGCGACGAGAGCAAAAACCTTGCTCACTTAGGTATTTATTAATACGTATTCCTGTAGTTTCTGACATGCTGCAAAGGTAGGATTTTGAACTATATTTTACATTCTACTTTTTAGACTTTAAAGATTATATATAATTGATAAATCCTTAATGATTAATATACTCATGTAACAAAAAATGTATAGATGCTACTTATAGTTAAATGCTATCATTATGGAAAAGAATCAAAATCAAAACAATAATCCCAATCAACAACAACAACAGTTTAGGCAGCAAGCCGGTTCACAGCAATACCAGCAGCATTTTTATAATTACATGCCTACAGATAATTTAAGCACCTTTGCAACATTACATTTAGTAAAAGGTATACTGACCATACTGTTTTCATTATTCTTTCTATTATACATGTTTATAGGTACGGCAATGACATTTGCACCTATGAATGGCGATGTAGATATGCCTTTTCATCCAGGTAATATATTTGTTATTATAGGTGGTTTAGGGTTTTTAATAACTGTAACTATTGGTATTTTGACACTTCTTGCAGGTAAGTATATTAAGGAAAGACGCAATTACAACTTCATTTTTGCGATAGCTATTATCAACTGTATTACGGGAGTTCTAGGTATTGTATTGGGTATTTTTACCATACTAGACTTGAATAAACCTCATGTGCAAGCCCAGTTTCAACCTGGATATGATCCTTTAAATCCGCTAAGTAATATTCAGTAATAGTTGTGTTTCGCTTTCGCGAAAGCGGAATCTACATCCATCTTTAATTAATTACCTATTTCTTTAATCAATTTGAGAGATGATAGCAGTACCTTTGCAATTAGAAATTAAATAGATAATGACTTTAGAACAATTCCTTACTGACATCTTATTCAAAGACCTAGACTATAAAGTCACTGAAGATGGCGTGCACGTTTTTCCATCAGAATCCTTTAGAGAGGTGATAGAAAGAGGTATGAAAAACGGTGTAGGAATGTATAAAGTTCTTGTGTGGAAAAAGGATGAGGTAGAACAAATACTTACTCACGATCAGTTTCT
Organism: Nonlabens sp.; assembly: GCF_039941875.1. Classification (GTDB taxonomy): domain Bacteria; phylum Bacteroidota; class Bacteroidia; order Flavobacteriales; family Flavobacteriaceae; genus Nonlabens. The sequence goes on from NZ_JBDVDQ010000021.1 coordinate 13,178, forward strand.
TAAAAAAGCAACTGACTTAAGATGGGCAAAAACAGCTTATTTTAAATATGCTCGAGAAGATGCAAACCATCAATTTAGTGGAGAGTTTAAAGTATCTGAAAAGTTATTACAGCGTGCGGCTCTGTTTGTTCCTAAAGTGAAGAAAAAAGACGAAGAAGAAGAGTAATCTTCTTAATTATAGTATTTAAAAACCAGCCGTTAGGCTGGTTTTTTTGTTTTCCCTCATTGGTATGCAGCGTTCACTCAATTAGAGTAGAAAGGACGCCGTAAATCATATACTTTTATTTTGTAAATTTAGTAACACCTAGATAGTTACTTGTAAAATAGAAATATTATGAAATCATACCAAATCAAATTTGACAATACATGTGACGAAGACTGGAGCCAGATGACACCAGATCAAAAAGGTAGGTTTTGTGATTTATGTTCAAAAAGCGTTATCGATTTTACAGGAAAAACTCCTGAAGAAGTATTGGTGTATTTAAAAGCAAATAAAAACACTTGTGGTAGAATGTCTTCTAATCAGTTGCGACAGCCAGTAATAATAGCAGATAAAAACTATTTTCAAATCCCTTATTCTAAGACAGCAGCCAGTTTAATGATGGCAGCAAGTTTAGGCGCAGTCACTTTAGGTAATGCGCAAACTAATCCATTAAACGTAAGAGAACCTTTTGAAAAAGTGATCGACGCTTATGAGAATGGTGAACAGAATAGAACTACTTCATTAAATAATACTTCAGAAGAAGCTGCTGCTACTTCAAAAGTTGAAGAAATGGTTCAAATAAAAGGAACTATAAAATCTAAAGAAAGAAGAAAAAGCATAGAAAACGCAAAAATCACTTTTTATGGACTAACTGATTATGTAACCACCTATTCTGACGCGCAAGGAAATTATGTTTTAAAAGTCCCTGCTCATTTAATTAAGGATAAAAACTTAGTGACTTATGAGTTTCATGAAATTAAAAAAATAGAAAGAGAAAACAACGGTCTTATATATAATGCTCATTTTGAACTTAAAAACGTAATTATCGCAAAAACTGATTTAGGAAAGAGTCAAGATGTTCTAGCTAACTATATGGTAATGATGTTAGGAGGTATTGGGCATTATAGAAACGAGGATCCTCAACCTTTAGTGCTAGTAAACGGAGCAACAGTAACTTATAGCAAATTTAAAAGAAACAGGTATGGTAAGGACACTGACATAAATTTTAAATCTATGCATAGTGTTTATGTTGAAGAAGCCATGGCCAAGGAATTATTCGGTAGTAAAGCTGAAGATGGTGCTTTTCTCTTTTATGATAAACTAAGCAAATAATTACTTCACAATATCCCTCAATATTTTAATATGATGGTGTGTGTGTATTCCCATAAACTTAATCGTGTCCTCCAGATTTAACCACCCAAAAAGTGGGTGTCTAAAAGTTTTATTACTAGGTAATGCGTCTAAACTTTTAATCGCATTTACTGCTTTATTGAGTTCTGTAAGTAGATCTTCTTTAGTCTTTATATTTTGCGGTAAGGTTTGTTTAGGTGCGCGGCCTTTACCTCTAGGTATGTAACCAGTTTTCATTATAATGAATTTGGTAAAAGAAAATTTAGGTTGGTAGTCTCCAGGATTAGAGTGTTCTAATACCTCGCAAATAGAGTTCAATATTTGTAAACTATGATCTATGTGCCAGTAAGTTCCTTTTTTAGAGACCTTATCATTTATAAGGTCTCCTTTATAAATAAAGGATTTGATTTCGATTAATTGTTCATTTAATTGATCTGACATAATAGAAGGGTGATTTAATATTAATACACGTTAAGGATCATGACTTCCTTATTTTGAAAAAGAATAGTATCTCCCTTTTTTTTACTTTTTAAAGCCTGTCCTATAGGAGATGATAGAGATACTGCAAAGCAGTCTATATCATTAACCACTAGTTTTCCCATTCCTGCGCCTATGTAAAAATAACCGGACGGAAGTACAACAAGTGCTCCAGGTTCTATAAAGGAGCATTCTTTATCAGGATCGATGCGCAGCAGTTGATCTAAGATAATGGATGTTTCTGCACGTTGTCTTTTATAGAGTTCTTCTTCATTTTGAATCATCGCTCTTCCAGTCTCGTACTTATCACCAGCGCTACTTTTAGTTTCATTACGCTTAGCATCCATTAAAGAATCTAGATTTTTTTTTATGATAGTTAATCGTTCACCTACAGTTTCTAGACAGTAAGTATTGATAGCTTTTTTAAATTTAGGAAAATCGATAGTACTCATATAACAGTAAATATAGAATAAAAAAAGTCTCGTGTATAACGAGACTTTTAAAATAAGAATAGTGTGTAATTAGTTACTACGTATAAATAAATCTATAATGTGTACTACACCATTAATAGCTGTAATGTCTGTAGTAGTAACATTTGCCGTGTTCATTGTGCCGTCTGTGATCACCGTACCAGCACTAATATCTACAGTAAAAGATGTGCCAGGTCTTAAAGTGTTTACTCTTAAACCAGTACTAAGATCTCCAGAACGTAAACGGTCAACACCCTTTACGTGATATAATAAATCTTCCTCTATGTCTGTCTGACTCGTTATGTCTGCAATAGAATCAAACTCGTCTGTAGTGTTTAAGTCTACCAGTTCCTGAAAAGCAGCGTCGTTAGGAGCAAAAATAGTATAAGGATCCATTAAAGTACCATCAGTATTAGAAAGGTCAGTTTCTAATCCATTTGTTTGTAAAGCTGCAGTCAGTTCACTGAATTCTGGGTTTGCAGCAATTAAAGAAAAGACAGTTGGTAGCTCAATTACAGCGTCTATTATGTGTACAACGCCATTATCTGCATCGCTATCTGCATCTATAATAGTTACATTACCGTTTAATAGGATAGAAGTACCTGTTTCTATAAATAAATCTAGAAATTCTATCTCGTCATCTTTACCTAGTGTTTTTATATAATCGGTAGTCATTACCTCGGTAGTTACTTCGGTAGTTAATGTATGATACTGAAGTAAATCCCTTAAGTCTGCTACAGGAATGTCATCTATACTAGCAATGCCATTTGCGGTAAGATAATTTGTAAAGGCAGTGTTATTGGGAGCAAATAAAGTATAAGTGGCAGATGAATTAAAGGTAGTATTTAATCCTGTTCTTATAAGTGCGGCATTTAACATGCTTAGATCTTCATTGTTTTCTGTCTGATCTAGTATCGAGTTAACGCCTGGTATAATATTACCACCATCATCTGCATCTTCACAAGCGGTAAATAATATAGCTACAGTAGCAAAAATAGCTATGGTGTATTTCTTAAAAGTATTCATCATTTTCAATATTCTTTTTCAGCTTGCAAAATAACGAAATCAAAGCATTTATATTGCTTGTATGGAATGGAAACTCTCTATGAATTTTGATAGAGAAAATACTTGTAACGATAAGAAAAATCTAACACGTTAAAAACTCTTATAGTTGACTCTTATTGTATTTTTGCACTATGGCAAAAGTAGTAGTAGGACTTTCTGGTGGCGTAGACTCAAGTGTAGCGGCACATTTATTAAAAGAACAAGGTCATGAAGTGATAGGTCTCTTCATGAAAAACTGGCATGATGACACCGTTACTATAAGTGACGAGTGCCCGTGGTTAGAAGACTCTAACGACGCAATGCTGGTTGCAGATAAACTAGGTATCCCTTTTCAAACAGTAGATTTAAGTGAGCAATATAAAGAGCGCATAGTAGATTACATGTTTGACGAGTATGCTAGTGGGCGCACGCCTAATCCAGATGTGTTGTGTAATCGCGAGATTAAGTTTGATGTGTTCATGGATATTGCACTAGAACTAGGTGCAGATTATGTTGCCACTGGACATTATTGCCAGAAAACAACCACCGTAGAAAACGGTAAAGAAATACATCACTTAATAGGTGGAGCAGACGCAAATAAAGATCAGAGTTATTTTCTTTGTCAGGTGTCTCAAAAACAACTAGCCAAAACTCTTTTTCCAATAGGTCATCTTCAAAAACCTGAGGTAAGAGAAATAGCTGCTGCGCAAGATTTAATTACTGCAGGAAAGAAAGATTCTCAAGGGTTGTGCTTTATAGGTAAAGTAAGATTACCAGATTTTTTACAACAGAAGTTGCAAGCAAAAGCTGGTGACATCGTAGAGATAGACGCACAAACCAGTCGTGATAAAATGTTAGAAGTTGATGGTACAATAGATTCTAGCGAGGTGAATGAATTGGTTACGCTTTCGCGAAAGCGTAAATATCAACCTACAGACGGGAAAAAAGTAGGAGTACATCAAGGTGCTCATTATTTTACTCGTGGACAGCGCAAAGGACTAGCTGTAGGTGGTACTCCAGAGCCACTTTTTGTAATTGAGACAGATGTAAATACCAATACTATTTATGTAGGTCAGGGAAAACAACACCCAGGTTTATACCGTCGTGGATTATTTGTCACAGCTGCAGAGACGCACTGGATAAGAGAAGATTTAGAAATAGCAGTAGGTGAGACTTTAGAAGTTATGGCGCGAATACGATACAGACAGACTCTAGAGCCGGCAACTTTACACCGCACAGAAGATGGTCTTTATGTTATTTTTAATGACGAGCAAAGCGCGATATCACCAGGTCAGTTTGTAGCATGGTATCAGGATAACGACTGTTTAGGTTCTGGGGTAATAGCTTAGTATCACGCAAATTGTGATAGAATAAGTGTAAATTTACTTCTATGAAAAAAATAATACTTATTCTTTTTGCATTTATTTCTATAGCTACAAATGCACAAGATTTTCATGCATTGGTTTATTTTGTAGATAAACCTAATGTCGCTACGTCGTTGGCAAATCCGCAGAGTATACTAACTCAAAGATCTATAGACCGTAAAATGAGACATAACATCGCGATAGATGATCGCGATGTGCCTATGAATCAAGCATATGTGGCACAGATAAAAAGTCAGCCAGGTATAAGTTATAAAGCGCAGTCTAAGTGGTTTAACTGTGTGCATGTGGTAGGTGCTACTACAGATATTGATGCGCTAGCTAGTCTACCTTTTGTCTCTAGTATAGATTATACAGATCCTACAAAAAGTGCGTCTGTTAGCAATCATGATAAGTATGCAAACATGGTTACCACACCACTGGTTTATGGAACAGCAAGAAATCAGATAGAAATGATAGGCCTAGATGATTTGCACAATACAGGTAACGCCGGTGCAGGAATGTTAATAGCAGTAACAGACTCTGGTTTTCCTAATGTAGACGTAAATACAGGTTTTGCACAATTGCGCAATAATAACGGTATCAAAGGAACTTGGGATTTTGTGCAACGAGATAATTCTATTTATGAAGATAATTTTCATGGCTCTAGAGTACTGAGTGTGATGGCAGGAAATGATCCTAATAATTTTGAAGGTACCGCACCAGACGCTGGTTATTACCTGTTTCGTACAGAAGAAGGAGCGCAAGAAACACCAGCAGAGATGTCTTACTGGGTGCAGGCTGCAGAGCGTGCAGATTCTCTTGGGGTAGATGTCATTAATGTTTCTTTAGGCTATTTAGGATTTGATAACACGGCAGAAAGTCTCGACTACCAAGACATGAATGGTGTCACATCTTTTATCTCTCAAGGGACTAACGTTGCTTTTGAAAAAGGGATAATAGTAGTCACCAGTGCTGGGAATTCTGGTAACAGTACCACACATCCTTATGTTGCCTCTCCTGCAGATGCGATAGGAGCATTTGCCATAGGATCGGTAACCGACACAAGAGCAAAATCTAGTTTCTCAAGCATAGGACCTACGGTAGACGGTCGCATACGTCCAGATATTGCGGCACAAGGTAGCGCGACTGCTAGTATAGATGAGTCTGGTAACCTTGTGACTACTAGCGGTACATCTTTTAGTGCACCTATGATAAGTGGCGCGATGGCATGCCTCATGCAGGCATTTCCTAATCTAACACCACAACAAATTATAGATGCCGTGCGCGCTAGTAGTGATCAGTCCACGTTGCCCGATAATTTATTAGGTTATGGAATTCCTGATTTTGGCGCAGCACAACAGACACTTAGTTCTGTCAGTTTTAATTCACAAGATTTTGATTACTATGTAAAGGATAAAATTTTGTTTTTTAATACCACTCAAGGCGAAAACCTAACTTCTTTCCAGCTCTATAACTTACAAGGGCAGCAGGTCATTAAAAAAACGACAACACAAGATGGCTTTATAGATCTTAACCAAGTCTCTAGTGGACTCTATCTATTTACATTAGATCAAAGTGATGTTACTTATAAAGTGGTGATTAGGTAATTGAATTAGATTTAGGTTTTTATATTTGATTATGAGACTTTACTTTTTACTTATTTTTCTCTTAGGGACACTTGCTCAAAGTCAGATTGTTTCTCATTCTTATGTGAATTTTGCAAATGATAACCATGCGGTAGATACTGCTGTTATAGATTGGGATGACAGAGTTTCTCAAATCACTTTTAATTCAGAAACTGATTTTACATTTCATGTTATGCCTAATGTTAGTTGCTTGACTTGGAGAGAACTTAATGGGAAATGGAAAAAAAGAAATGATACTATTTTTTTCTACGATCAGTATGAGGTTTACGAGAGAGATGTTCGATTTAAATTCTCTAATAACAATCAAAATAAATTTTATCATTTAAAATTTAAAACTGATCGCAACTCAAAATTATTGGATGATGAAATTAAAATCGATTTTGTTTATGATTATGATTATCAGCTAGATAATGTAAAATCTGTATGGCAATTATCTGATGATTTCTCATTAAATATTCCTTACGATAAAATTCCTAATTTAGATAGACTGGCATCGATTAGGTATGAATTTAATTTAACAACTATAGGCAAGCGTACTGGATATATTACCACATCTGACAGGGTAAATGTAAGAACGGAACATATCCCAAATGAAATACAAATTACTCTAATAGAAAATCCTAGAAAAGAAACGGTACGTAGATTAACTAAAGGTGTTTTAAAAGATGATATCATTAGAATAATTTCCACGGAAAAAAGCGATGCTACTTTAACGGATTATACAGAAGAATTGAAGTTCAAAGAGGATTATGTAAAACATACTTCAGATTAATCATCTGTTTATTAGCTTCAATAATTGTATTTAATTGAGGCCTTTTTGGAGGCGAAACAACATTTAAAATTTAATAGTAAGAAGAGCAACTTCCTTAAATTTGCATTACTATCCAATTTAAGTAGCAAACACTATGTCTAAAAACGCAATTACTCAGCTTTTCAAAATTAAATACCCTATTATTCAGGGTGGTATGATATGGACAAGTGGTCATAAATTAGTCACTGCTGTAAGTAATGCTGGTGGTTTAGGCTTAATAGGAGCTGGATCTATGTATCCAGAAGTATTGAGAGAACATATTCAAAAAACAAAGGCAGGAACAGATAAGCCCTTTGGTGTAAACGTTCCACTACTTTATACAGATCTAGAAGAAATTCTTCAAATAATAATAGAAGAGAAAGTACCTATAGTTTTTACAAGTGCAGGAAACCCTAAGACTTACACAAAGCGTTTAAAAGATGCTGGAATTACCGTAGTTCATGTAGTGAGTTCGGTAAAATTTGCATTAAAATCTCAAGAAGCTGGTGTGGATGCATTAGTTGCTGAAGGTTTTGAAGCTGGAGGACATAATGGTAGAGAAGAGTCTACTACTTTAACTCTTATACCGCAAGTAGCACAAGCCATAGATATTCCTTTGATTGCTGCAGGTGGTATCGCAACTGGTCGTGGTATGTTAGCAGCCATGACTTTAGGGGCAGACGCTGTCCAGGTAGGTAGTAGATTTGTTGCAACCCATGAAGCAAGTAGTCATTTAAACTTTAAAAATGCGGTAGTAGAAGCAGGTGAAGGAGCAACTCATTTAACTTTAAAAGAACTCGCACCAGTGCGTTTAATGCGTAATAAGTTTTGGAACGATGTTCAAGAACTTTATAAAAAAGCACCAACTCCAGAAGATTTAAAAGAGCTTTTAGGTAGAGCTAGAGCAAAAAAAGGAATGTTTGAAGGTGATTTAATAGAAGGAGAATTAGAAATAGGGCAAGTCTCTGGATTAATAAACGATATTATTCCCGCAGCACAAGTGGTAGAGGATATGGTTTCAGAATTTGAAGAATCTAGAAAAGAATTATCTAATTTTTCTTTAAATGGCTAGAGCTCAAACAGCAATAGAAGAAAAGTGGAATGTAATTACTCATGGTTTTGGTTTCCTTTTATTCATAGCGATTACCATAGGGTTAGTATATGAGGCTGACTGGTCAGTAGACTACATGCTGCCGGCTATTCTTGTATACGTTATGTCTCAATTATTTTTATATTTTTCTTCTACAGCTTATCATAAAGTAGAGCCAGGTAAATTAAAGTTTAAACTGAGAAAATTAGATCATATCTCTATTTATGGTTCTATAGCAGGTACTTATACACCAGTATGTCTCATTACTTTAGAACAATCAAGTGGCTGGTATATACTTGCTGCAGTTTGGGGAATTGCTGTATTTGGAATTGTTTGGAAATTATTTTTTACAGGTAGATTCGAGGCATTTTCTAGCATTCTATATTTAGTTATGGGATGGATGATTGTCTTTGATTTACAAACTCTAAATGATGCTTTTACAGATTTACAAATGAATCTTTTAATTGCTGGTGGTATTTTCTTTACTGTAGGAATCATTTTTTATGCATGGAATAAGCTTTATTTTAATCATGTGATCTGGCATTTATTTGTTTTAGGAGGCAGTCTTAGTCATGCAGCTATGGTTTGGAGTATAGTACAGACCATATAATCAGGTGTTTGAATTTCTTAATTATATTTTACACTTATTTTTTGTGTTAAAAAACTATTAAGGCACATCATCTTAACTTCTTCTTGTATAATTTTGAGGTCTCAATAGAAAGACGTGAAATATAGTACGCTGTTATTATTCTTATTTGCTAGTTTTCTTAATCTAGCCTCAAATGGTGACTATTCATCATATGAGGATGCGTTGAGTCATCTAGTTACAATACAGCAAGAAGATCACGATTCTAAAGAAAAGATAGACGCTTACGAAGAGGTAGGTGAGGAAGAAGAGATCAGCGAGAAAAATTCTACTGATACTCTTTCTAACTTATTTCATTCCACCTCAAGTAATTTTCTTGCAGAAATCAGTTCTCTTCAAAAAGATAATTTCACTACAAGAGAAGGTGTTTGTTTAATCTCTCAACAGAATTTGTATCTTATTTACGAAGATATTAGAGTCTAGTATTATTAATTCATCACAGACCTCGCCATCAGAGGTATTTTGTAGACAGCGCTTTGCTGTTCCTATCTGTGATTTCGATACTCAGTTTAATTTATTATAGTAATTAGTTGGTTATGAAAGTGTTTTGCTTTCTATATACTGCTATGTTTTGAATTAAACTCACTCAATTTATCTATCAATTAATACATCATTCCATTGAAAAAAATCATTCCTTTTATAGTAATGGCCTTACTCATAGTGAGCTGTCAGCACAAAGAAGAAAAACATAAATCCATCCCTACTCTAAGAGTAACAAATCTAATCTCAAAGGATACTACCATAACTAGAAAGTATGTGAGTCAAATCCATGCGATGCGTCATATAGAGTTAAGAGCCTTAGAACGTGGTTATCTTCAAAAAATCTATGTCGACGAAGGGCAGAAAGTAGAGAAAGGTCAAACGATGTTTACTATTAATGCAAACGTCTACAAAGCTGAACTTCAAAAATCAAAGTCTGAAGCGAGAGCTGCAGAAATAGAATATGATAACACAAAAATGTTATCTGATAAAAATGTAGTTTCTAAAAATGAACTAGCTCTTGCTGAGGCTCGTCTAGCAAAAGCAAATGCCGAAGTTAACATGGCACAAACACATTTAAATTTTACCACAATTCATGCTCCTTTTACTGGGATAATGGATCATCTGGAAGCAAGAGAAGGTAGCTTACTTGATGAAGGTGAATTGCTAACTAGAATATCTGACAATAGTAAGATGTGGGTGTATTTTAATGTTCCTGAGGCTGAGTATATTAATTATGTTACAGATACCACAACACACGCCTCTAATGTTCAGTTACAAATGGCAAATTCGGCTATTTTTAATCATAAAGGAAAAGTAGAAACTATAGAAGGTGAGTTTAATCACGAGACAGGTAACATTGAGTTTAGAGCTACATTTCCTAATCCAGAAAGTCTTTTAAGACATGGACAGACTGGGAACATATTGATGGATATACCATTTAAAAATGCTAAAATAATTCCGCAAAAAGCAACATTCGAGATACTTGATAAAAAGTACGTTTTCGTCGTGAACGATAAAGAAGAAGTAGAACAACGACAAATTACCATCTTAGAAGAATTGCCTTATCTGTATATCGTTAAAGACGGTATAGATCCTAATGACCGCATATTAATCGATGGATTAAGGAAAGTGCGTAATGGGCAAAAAATTAATGCAGACTTCATAGAGCCAGAAACAGTACTAGCAGACTTAAAGCTAGTAGCTGAATAATCGGTTTCAAAAAATAATAAGATGTTTAAAAATTTTATAAAAAGACCAGTATTGGCCATAGTAGTCTCGTTGATTATTATGATTATCGGTGGATTATCGATTAAGAGCCTTCCTATTTCACAATTTCCAGAAATAGCGCCACCACGTGTACTTATCACTGTAGCTTATCCAGGTTCTAGTGCTGAGGTACTTACTAATACGACACTTATACCGCTAGAAAGAGCGATAAATGGTGTTCAAGGAATGAAATATATCGTGTCTGACGCAACTAGTGCAGGTGAAGCTACCATTCAAGTTATTTTTGAATTAGGTGAAGATCCTAATGTAGCGGTGGTTAACGTAAAAAATCGTGTAGATCAGGTTATCAATAAATTACCACCGCTAGTTCAGCTAGAAGGTGTAGTAGTTTCTAGAGTACAACCTAGTATGTTGATGTACGTAAACCTCTATAGTAAAAACAAAAATGACGATGAAAAGTTCTTGTACAACTATGCAAATGCAAACGTAATACCTGAAATTAAAAGGGTGAACGGTATATCTAGTGCAAAGATATTAGGTAGTAGACAGTATGCGATGCGTTTATGGTTAAAACCAGACCGCATGAGAGCATATAATGTTTCTACAGAAGAGATCATGGAAGCTATTAATGAGCAAAGTGTCATAGGTAGACCGGGACGATTAGGTCGTAGTTCTGGTCAGGAAGCACAATCACTAGAATATGTATTAGTTTACAAAGGAAGGTACAATAAGCCAGAAGAATATGAAGATATAATTATAAAGGCAAGCCCTGATGGCGAGATATTAAGACTTAAAGATCTTGCTCGTGTAGAATTGGGAAGTGAATTCTTTGATATTTATTCTAATAAAGATGGATATCCATCTGCAGCAATCGTTTTAAAACAGTCTTATGGTAGTAATGCCAGTGACGTTATCGACCAGATTAAAGAAAAGATGGAAACCATGAAGCAGGACTTTCCTGCTGGTATGGAATATGAAGTGAGTTATGATGTTTCTAACTTCTTAGATGCCTCTATTGAAAAAGTAATACATACCCTAGGAGAGGCTTTCATACTAGTATCTCTAGTTGTATTTCTATTCTTAGGTGACTGGCGTTCCACATTAATTCCTGTACTTGCTGTACCTATATCATTGATAGGGGCCTTTTTTGTTATGCAAATGTTTGGGTTAACAATTAACTTAATTACATTGTTTGCGTTAGTTCTTGCTATAGGAATCGTGGTAGATGATGCCATAGTAGTGGTAGAGGCAGTGCATGCAAAAATGGAAGAAATACCTGGTATTTCCCCATATAAAGCAGCCCAGCAGGTTCTAGGAGAAATAGGTGGAGCAATTGTAGCTATTACTTTACTTATGGTAGCTGTATTTGTGCCGGTTGCATTTATGAGTGGTCCGGTAGGTGTATTTTATAGACAGTTTGCAATAACTATGGCTTCGGCGATTACTTTATCTGCAGTGGTAGCACTTACTTTGACACCAGTGTTGTGTGCTATGATTTTGAAAAATAACCATGGTAAGAAAAAACGTAAAACACCTATCACTTATTTATTAGATGGTTTTAATAATCTATTTGAAAAACTTACAGGTAGATATACTAATGTTTTAGAGAAAATAGTCTCTAGACGTTTATTAACTATCGTAGTGTTAGGAGCTTTTATAGCCGCTACATTCTTTGTAAATAAAACACTTCCTGCAGGGTTTATACCTAATGAAGATCAAGGGATGATTTATGCTATTGTACAAACACCACCTGGGTCTACTCTAGAAGAAACTAACAAAGTTTCTAGACAGTTACAAGCCATAGCCGAAGAGATAGATGGAATTCAGTCTGTGTCATCTCTAGCAGGTTATGAAATCTTAACTGAAGGACGTGGTTCTAATGCTGGTACCTGTTTGATCAACTTAAAAGACTGGACAGATAGAGAGCATTCTGTGCACGAAATCATTGAACAACTAGAAGAGGAAACTGAAAAGATGGGTGCGGTCATTGAATTTTTTGAGCCGCCTGCAGTACCAGGTTATGGAGCAGCTGGTGGTCTAGCCTTACGTTTAATAGATCAAAACAATGAAACTGATTATCAGGAATTTGATAAAATCAATCAAGATTTTATGGATGCCCTAGGTAAAAGAGAAGAGTTGAGTGGTCTGTTTACCTTCTATGCAGCAAATTATCCTCAATATGAGTTAGAAATAGATAACGCCCTTGCTATGCAAAAAGGAGTTTCTATAGGTGTAGCAATGGAAAATCTAAACATTCTAATAGGTAGTACCTATGAACAAGGTTTTACAAGATTCAATAACTTCTTCAAAGTATATACTCAGGCTGGTCCAGAATACAGAAGGTATCCTAGCGATATACTGGATTATTATGTAAAGAATGATGTTGGTGAAATGGTACCTTATTCTGCATTTATGAAATTGAACAAAAAACAAGGGCCTAATGAAGTGACAAGGTATAACCTTTACAACTCTGCAGCGATAAGAGGTAATCCGGCAAAGGGATTTACTACAGATGATGCGATAAAAGCCGTTCGAGAAGTAGCAAATGAAACCCTACCTAGAGGTTATGATATTGCATGGGAAGGACTTTCCTTTGACGAGGCTAGAAGAGGTAATGAAGCAATTATCATTTTTGGTATCGTATTGATATTTGTTTATTTCGTACTTGCTGCACAGTATGAGAGCTTTATACTACCGCTAGCAGTAATTCTATCCTTACCAGTTGGGATTTTTGGATCATTCTTTTTGTTAAAAACACTAGGTCTGGCAAATGATATTTATGCACAAGTAGGTCTGGTCATGCTGGTAGGACTACTGGGTAAAAATGCCGTGTTGATTATAGAATATGCCGTTCAAAAACGTAACGATGGTATGTCTATAAGAGAAGCAGCTATAGAGGGAGCAAAGGTTCGTTTCCGCCCTATCTTAATGACATCGTTTGCTTTTATCGCAGGACTTATACCTCTAGTAATAGCTAGTGGAGCAGGTGCTGTAGGTAACCGTACCATAGGAACATCTGCCATGGGTGGTATGTTATTCGGTACTGTATTCGGTGTTTTAGTAATTCCTGGGCTGTATTACATTTTTGCAACTATAGCAGATAAACGTTCTATGATTAAGGACGAAGATTTTGAACCATTAACGGAAGAGTATAACTACAACGATCAGAAAAATGAAGACTAATTCAATTATAAAAACTCTAGTCGCTGTACTGATTGTACTATTAGTGCATTCTTGTGCATTACCTAAAGTGACTCAAAAAGACCCTAATAAGAACTTGCCGGCTACATATCAAAATGAAGTCACAGATTCTGTAAACTCTGCAAAGGCAGACTGGAAAACCTTCTTTGAAGATCCTGCTTTAACAGACCTTATTGATGAGGCTGTTGTAAATAATAAAGAGGTAAACATTATGCTCCAAAAGATCATGATGTCTCAAAATGAGATTCAGACTAGAAAAGGAGAGTACCTACCATTTGTAAATCTAGGCGCAGGAGCTGAGGTAGAAAAAGTTGGTGAATATACACGCAATGGTGCTGTAGAAGAAAGTTTAAACATCAGAGACGGAAAAGCATTTCCAGATCCATTAGGTGATTTTAAATTAGGAGCTACTGCATCATGGGAACTAGATATCTGGAAAAAACTAAGAAACGCGAAAAAAGCTGCTGTTCTAGAATATCTAGCCACTACAGAAGGTAAAAACCTACTGATTACTAATCTTGTTTCTGAAGTAGCACGTTCTTATTATGAACTAGTAGCACTTGATAACGAATTACAAAATTTGAATCAAAATATTGAAATTCAAGAAAATGCACTAGAAGTCGTTAAGCTCTTAAAAGAAGGAGCGCGTACCACTTCACTAGCAGTAAAACGTTTTCAGGCAGAAGTTCAAAAGAACAAAAGTGAGGTGTATCTCGTAAAACAAGAAATACGTGAGATAGAAAATGAAATTAATTTTCTACTAGGTCGCACACCGCAACCTATAGTTAGAAATGCGACCGATTTTATAGATCTGGTTCCTAAAATCGTTCAAACTGGTATCCCATCACAACTGTTGCAAAACAGGCCAGATGTACGTCAGGCCGAATTAGAACTAGCAGCAAGCCGTTTAAATATAAAAGTTGCCAAGGCAGATTTCTATCCATCCATAGGAATCAAAGCTGGTGTAGGTTTTAATGCCTTTAACCCTAAGTTTTTATTAAACACACCAGAGTCACTTTTATACTCTGCCGCGGCAGACGTTATGGCGCCGTTAGTGAATAGAAATGCTATTAAGGCAGCGTACAAAAATGCAAATGCGCGACAGATACAGGCCGCATATGAGTATGAGCAGCAACTATTAAATGCTTATAAAGAAGTTGCTAACCAAGTTTCTAATCTGGATTATTTAGTTAAAAGTTATGATTTAAAAGAGCAACAAGTACAGTCATTAACAGAATCCATAGAGATAGCAAACCAGTTATTTCAGTACGCAAGAGCAGATTATATGGAGGTGCTTTTAACACAACGTGATGCATTAGAGGCTCGTAAGGAGTTGATCCATACTAAAAAAGAGCAAATGATAGCAACTGTAGATCTTTATAAAGCATTAGGTGGTGGCTGGCGCTAAGTAGTAAGTAAGACTATTAGATTGGAGTGATTAGAGATGGGTAATGTGGATGGCATTACCCATTTCTTTTTTATGTAGAAATAGCTTTTTTGTAGTTCTGATTTCGCGAAAGCGGAATTAATAAAACCTAATAGTTATATGTTATTATATTTTTATAGTTGCTTTACAATAAAAATCCTAAAATACCACCTATAAGCATCACAACGATTTTTGCGAGATTAAATCTGTGACCTTCACTAGCTTCTAGGATAAGGGTAGTAGAAACATGAAGAACAATACCTGCCACTATTGCTTTGAGAGGCAACATCATATCTTGTAAGAAAGGAAGGTTTCCAGCTATTAAACTTCCCAGTGGTGACATGGCTGCAAATAATAAAATGATCAATAAAGCTTTTATCTTTGATAAACCACTGGCTAACAAAAAGGAACCGAATATAAATGCAATAGGTAATTTATGAACTGCAATACCATATAGCATTCCATGATCATGAGTTTCTTGTAAAGGCATTCCTTCTAAAAATGCATGAAAACACAAACTCACAAATAATACAGTAGGAAAAGAAGTGCCAGATTTTTTCACGTGTAAATGTCCATGTTCAGCACCTTTTGAAAAGAATTCCAGAACAATCTGTACAAACATACCAGCTAGTAAATAAGCCCCATAACGGCTATCACCTACTTCATAGATTTCTGGTAAAAACTCACTTGCTACAGCGCTCAACAAAAACGCCCCAGAAAAGGCAAGCAATAACTTGATCTTCTTTTGAGACTGAGGCTTTAATAGCAACGTCGCCACAAATCCTAAAATAACAGCAAGAAAAGGAAGAAGTATATTCATTTAAAGAATTGAGAATTCAAAGTTATAATTTCAGAGTGACTATTGTTTGATTAGAGCATCGCAAATTTAGTTCATAGTATTTCCTTAGCGTTATATGTCTATTGAAATAAAGGAGCTTATACAAGGTTCAAAACTCAAATACTCACGACTCACTAACTCATAAGCTACTGCTCCTTATTTATTTTATGCAATTTCTTAGTTCCTTTATACATCTCGTATTTAACTAGTCTCGCCTCTATTTTACCGTTATATAATTGGATTTTACGTGATGGACGCAAACCTACAAATTTAAGAGCCTCCATGTTACCAGTAATCATCCATGCAGTAGACCCAGCATAACGTTGCTTTAAAGTGTCACCTATCTCCTTGTAAAACTCTTCTACATCTACAGATATACGCTCATCATACGGTGGGTTAAATAAAATAAAAGCACTTGCACTTTGATGATCTCTAAAAAAATCTCCTTTTTCTACCGTAATAAAATCACTTAGATTGGCATTTTTCACGTTTTCAACAGCTTTTTCTACCGTGTAACCATCTGTATCACGTGCGATTATTTTACCATCAAACTCGCGCATTTTCTTTAAACAGCTCTCTTGAATATTCTCAAACAACTGATTATCATAATCAGGCCATTTTTCAAAGCCAAATTCAGGACGGTTTATATTAGGAGCAATGTTAGCACCTATCATAGCAGCCTCGATAGCTATCGTACCACTACCACACATAGGGTCTATAAAAGTAGAACGTTGATCCCAGTTACTTAATAATATGATTCCAGCAGCTAGCACTTCATTAATAGGAGCCTCGTTAGTCATATTTCTATAACCACGCTTGTATAATGGATCACCACTCGTATCTAAAGATACGTCTACGTTTTGGTCATTTATATGCACAGAAATTCTCAAATCAGGATGTTTAGTATCCACATCTGGACGTTGTCCTGTATTGCGACGTATTTGATCTACTATTGCATCTTTAGTCTTTAAAGCCACATACTGACTATGATTAAAATACTGTGACGCAATCGTACCATGCACAGCAATCGTGTCATGATGTGTTAAATGTTTAGACCAGTCATATTGATAAATTCCATCATAAAGATCCACCTCATTACGTGCTCTAAAACTATAAATAGGTTTTAAAATTCTAATAGCGGTACGCAACATCATGTTTGCTTTGTACATAAAGCCTTGGTCACCAGTAAACTCTACCATACGGACACCACGCTTTATATTCATGGCACCTAGTTGACGCAACTCTTTTTCAAGTACTTCTTCTAGGCCAAAAAGCGTTTTGGCAATCATCTTAAAATTTTGAGACATTTTCGTGAGATTTGAACGGCAAAATTAAGGTATTTTTGCGGTCTATGAGCAATGTAAACACATCAGATCAATGGTTCGCTAGTTGGTTCGACACACCGTATTATCACATCCTATATAGAGACCGTGATTACACAGAGGCTGGACAGTTTATGCAGCGACTTACACAGCGTTTAAAGTTGAGTAAAGACGCTCATATCATGGACCTAGCTTGTGGTCGTGGACGTCATAGCATGTATCTTAATAAATTAGGATACCGTGTAACTGGTGTTGATTTGAGTGATAGTAGTATCGCTTTCGCGAAAGCGGAATTAAGAAAAACCACTTCTACACCTTCCATTAATGAAGAAAATACAGAATTAAATCCTATCGATGCTTCTCGAATAGAGTTTCATGTGCACAATATGACGGTTCCTTATGACCAGACTTTTGATGCTGTTTTTAATCTGTTTACCAGTTTTGGGTATTTTGATGATGCGGCAGATAATCTTAAAACCATCGAGGCGATTAAGTCAAACCTGAAACCAGGTGGATATGCGGTTATTGATTTTATGAACGCACATTATGTAGTTGAAAACCTAGTAAAAGAAAACTCTAAAACAGAAGAAGGAATCACCTTTCATAACTCACGACGTTTTGAAAATGGCTTTATCTACAAAGACATAAAATTTACAGATAACGATCATGATTACCATTTTACAGAGCGTGTAAGTGCATTAACCTTAGAAGATTTTCAAAGTTATTTTGCAGCAGCAGGAGTGGAATTAATAGATGTATATGGTAATTACCAGTTAGAAGACTATAATCAAGAAACATCAGATCGTTTAATCATGATTTTTAGAAATTAAAACAACCTTTTTATTATAAATGCATAATCCCTTATTTAATTCTTACACGAATTAAATAAGGGATTATCTTATTTTAAGTTTTTTATTAAAACTGTTTTCTATATCAAATCAGCCATTTGTTGCTGTAAATCGAGCGCTTTTGCTCTTGCAGCCTCGGCAAAATCATTCCCGTTTGAGGCATAAATAATACCACGTGAAGAGTTTACTAACAACCCTATTTGGTCATTCTTTCCATACTTTACTACTTCTTCAAGTGAGCCACCTTGAGCACCAACTCCAGGAACTAGCAAGAAAGAATCTGGAACTATTTTTCTAATGTCTGCTAGATATTCTGCTTTTGTAGCACCTACTACATACATTAATCTATCACTATTCTCATATTGAGACGCTGTTTTAAGAACTTCCTGGTATAGAGGTTTTCCATCTACAGTTTTAGTCTGGAAATCATAAGCACCTTGATTAGAAGTAAGCGCTAGTAAAATGGCAAACTTATCTTCAAAGGCTAAAAACGGCTCTACAGAATCTTTTCCCATATAAGGAGCAATCGTTACACTATCAAAGTTTAGGTCTTCATAAAAAGCCTTTGCATATCTAGTAGACGTGTTTCCTATATCGCCACGTTTAGCATCGGCTATAGTGAAATGATCTGGATAATTCTCGTTGAGGTAATGGATCGTTTTTTCTAAAGCCATCCAGCCTTTTACTCCATATGCCTCAAAGAATGCTGTGTTAGGTTTATAAGCTACACAAAGGTCATGAGTAGCATCTATAATAGCCTTTGCAAAAGCAAAAATAGGATCCTCCTCTTTTAATAAATGAGCTGGTATTTTTTCTAAATCAACATCTAGACCTACGCATAGGAAGGATTTCTTTTTGTTGATTTGAGAATGAAGTTTATCTAAGGTCATAGAGATAGTTATTTCGGCGGATGCGATCCACCCTTTACTGAGTTTGATGTATCTTTTCTGTCAATACCGGTGCAGATACATCAAATGAACAAAAAAAGTTTAGGTGCAGACATACTCAAGGAATGCTCCGTCGTATGTTATGCGCCGTTATAAACCTTCGTCAGTCATTTTCAACTTCTCGGTATTATCTACCAGTTGAAGCTCGTCGATAATTTTTTGAATATCACCATTGATAATATTATCTAGATCATATAAAGTAAGGTTGATACGGTGATCTGTCACACGACCTTGTGAATAGTTATAAGTTCTAATCTTTGCACTACGGTCACCAGAGCTCACCATGCTTTTACGCTTTTCAGAGTCAGCTTCCATTTTCTTTGCAAGCTCCATTTCATATAAACGAGAACGTAAAACCTTTAAGGCTTTCTCCAGGTTTTTATGAGAAGATTTTTGATCTTGACAACTCACGATCATACCAGTAGGCTCGTGGTGTAATTTTATTGCACTATAAGTAGTGTTTACTGACTGTCCACCAGGACCAGTAGAGGTGGTACGTTCTATACGTACTTCTGTCATGTCCAGTTCTACGTCAAATTCTTCAGCCTCAGGAAGTACCATAACCGTAGCGGCACTCGTGTGTACACGACCTTGAGTTTCAGTTTGTGGTACACGTTGTACACGGTGTACTCCAGCTTCAAACTTGAGTGTTCCATACACATCTTCACCATTTACTTCTAGAATGATTTCTTTATAACCACCACTAGTACCATGACTAGTATCTACTACACTCGTACTCCAGCCTTTACTAGAACAGTATTTTTCATACATTCTAAATAAGTCACCAGCAAAAATACTCGCCTCATCACCACCAGCACCAGCACGTATTTCCATTACTGCATTCTTGGCATCTTCTGGATCTTTAGGAACCAGCATCATGCGTATTTCTTCTTCAAGAGCAGGAATAGCCTCTTTAGCTTCATCCAGTTGCATTTGAGCCATTTCTACCATATCGGCATCACTACCGTCTGCTATGATTTCTTTTGCCTCGTCAAGATTTGCAGTTAATTCTATATAAATCTCACGTTTATCCATGAGATTTTTAAGATCTTTATATTCTTTAGTCAGTTGTACGTATCGTTTTTGGTCAGATATAATATCTGGTTGAATGATTAGGTCATTTACCTCGTCAAAACGATTTTTTACAATATTTAATTTATCTATCATGGTCTATATCAAGTGTTGCGAAAATACGGAATTTGCTCGTAATTTTAAATTATAATCTCGCTTATGAAATCAGGAGTAAAACTAGGATTAGGTGGTGGCTGTCATTGGTGTACAGAAGCTGTTTTTCAGGCAGTTGATGGTGTGCATAAAGTAGAGCAAGGTTACATATCTAGTCGTGAGCCCTATGATACAAAAAGTGAAGCTGTTATTATTCATTTTTCGGATCTGTCTATTTTAGAAAAAATTATTGATATACATCTTCAGACGCATTCTTCGACTAAGGAACACAGCAGGCGTCACGATTATCGCAGTGCTATTTATTATTTTGATGAAGAAATAAAAGATAGGATAGAGGGTGTTGTGATCTCGCTTTCGCGAAAGCGGAACGAAAAATACATCACTCACATCATTCCTTTTTTATCCTTTGAAGCCTCGCGAGAATCTATACAAAATTATTACAAGACGAGATCAGATGCACCGTTCTGTAAACGATATATTGAGCCGAAATTAGAGGTTGTGAAGGAGATGTTGAAGGATTATGGGGATGCGCAAATAAATAAATAGGTGGATAGTCAATTCGAGCGCAGTCGAGAATGATTTAATAAAGAGTTGTTATTATAATTAAAAAAAAGTCCTAAAACTCCTTAATAGCGGTATCGATTTCATGCTTTGTAGGTTGATACTTGTGATGAGTCATATTTCTGCATTCTGCAAGAATTTGTATGGTGTCAAATTCTCCGTTAGCTAATGCTCGTTTTTTTGCAGCACTCCATTTCTTGATTTTCTTTTCGTAGTAAATGCAATACCGTACATCTATAAAACGCTTTCTATAAATCAGTTTTAGTGGCCTTCTTTTGAAAGTGAAGGATCTAGGGTTTTTACCAATATGGTGTTCTTCCAGACGTCTCTCAAGATCATTAGTCATTCCTGTGTATAACAAGCCATCAGAGCATTCAAGAATGTAAAGATGGTAGTATTTTATTAATAAAGCTTTTAGACCAGTAATCGTTCTCGACTGCGCTCGAACTGACATCGAATGATGTCAGTTCGAGCCTATCGACAAGTTTAAAACAGTCTGTATTCGAGAATGTTTCAAACATATAGAGTGATATTTCTAATACTCAAAAACACCAAACTCACTATCGATAGTAAGTTTCTTAGAGCTTGCCGCTTCTACACGGCCTATGATTTTTGCATCTACATTAAATGACTTAGAAATCTCAATAATTTCTTGTGCTATAGATTCATTTACATAAAGTTCCATGCGGTGTCCCATGTTGAAAACCTGATACATTTCTTTCCAGTCGGTACCAGATTCTTCTTGTATCATTTTGAAAAGTGGTGGCAATTCAAACATGTTATCTTTTATGATGTGCAAGTCGTTTACAAAGTGTAAAATCTTAGTTTGTGCACCACCAGAACAGTGTACCATTCCATGTAAATCTGCACGATTTACATCGCTTAATATCTTTTTAATAATAGGAGCGTAGGTACGAGTAGGCGATAGTACTAATTTACCTGCGTCTAGCGGACTGTTTTCTACAGCATCAGTTAAGTTTTTTGAACCAGAATAAACTAAATCTTCTGGTACGGCTGCATCATAACTCGCTGGAAAATTTTCTTTAAGGCTTTTGTTAAAAACGTCATGTCTAGCGCTAGTAAGACCGTTAGACCCCATACCACCGTTGTATTCTGTTTCATAAGTAGCCTGTCCAGAACTAGAAAGTCCTATTATTACGTCACCAGCTTTTATATTTGCATTATCAACTACATCACTACGTTTCATACGCGCGGTAACGGTAGAGTCAACAATTATGGTTCTTACAAGATCACCTACATCTGCCGTTTCTCCACCGGTAGAAATAATTTCTACACCGTGTGATTTTAAATCTGCTATAAGTTCTTCGGTACCATTAATAATGGCACTGATTACTTCTCCTGTAATGAGGTTTTTATTTCTTCCTATAGTGCTAGAAAGTAGTATGTTATCTGTAGCGCCTACACAAAGCAAGTCGTCTACATTCATTATTAAAGCATCTTGAGCGATTCCTTTCCATACAGAAATGTCTCCGGTTTCTTTCCAGTACATGTAGGCAAGACTAGACTTTGTCCCAGCACCATCTGCGTGCATAATAAGACAGTGGTCTTCAGATCCTGTCAGAGAATCTGGTACTATTTTACAAAAAGCCTGTGGAAACAGTCCTTTGTCTACGTTTTTAATCGCGTTATGTACGTCTTCTTTGCCAGCGCTTACACCACGCTGCGCATATCTTTTGGAAATGTCTTGGCTCATATGGCAAATTTAATATTTACAAGCAATTAAGAGCTATTAACTTTTAAGTATTAAGTAAAAAGTATGAATAGGTTGTTAAGAAATATTCTGAATCGGATTGTTCTGTTTATTAAATATGAAGAATACTCAATAAGATTACGGTTGCTCTTTTTAAAGCTAGCAAGTAAGAAGGAGTATAATTGATTTTTTCTCTTATTTATGATTTTGAGAATTACTGAATTCAGTGTTCTTTAGTTTCCGCTTTCGCGAAAGCGAAACATAAAAAAGCCTCTAATAATTAAATTAGAGGCTTTTAAATCATTTATAAACTTGTTGATTAACGAGTAAATAATAATTCACGGTACTTAGTAAGTGGCCATAATTCATCGTCTACTAATAATTCTAGTTTATCACAGCTGTAACGTATTACATCAAAGTAAGGTTTTACGTTATCACAGTATTGAGCAGCAGTTTCTTCAGCGTTTTTAGCTTTGTTTGCTTTTTTACGAGCGTCAGTCATTTCTGTAATTCCTTTGTTGATTTTCTCAATATGCTCTGAGATCTCTTCAATAAGAATCATTTGTTCTTTAGCAACTTTCTTAAAGTCTTTGCCATAGATTTCTTTAAGTCCTACTACGTTTTCTATCAATCTGTTTTGATATTTTACAGCTGTAGGAATTACATGGTTACGTGCGATGTCACCTAGGATACGTCCTTCTATCTGTATGCGCATTGCATATTCTTCAACTTCAATTTCATAACGAGATTCTGTCTCGACCTTACTCATGATGTTTAAGTCTTCATAAAGCTTAATAGTTTTCTTAGAAACTTTTGCTTTAAGAGCTGTAGGAGTAGTTTTATTGTTACTTAAACCACGCTTTTCAGCTTCTTTTTCCCATGCTTCTCCATAACCATCGCCTTCAAAACGAATCTTCTTAGATTGCTTGATGTATTCACGTAGTACGTTAAAGATAGCCTCGTCTTTCTTAAGTTTTTTGTCCTTAATAAGAGCGTCTACTTCTTCCTTAAATTCAATCAGTTGCTGTGCTACGATTGCGTTAAGAACAGTCATTGGGTTTGCACAGTTTGCTGTAGAACCTACGGCACGTAATTCAAATTTATTACCTGTAAATGCAAAAGGAGATGTACGGTTACGATCTGTGTTATCTAGAATTACTTCTGGGATCTTACCTACCACATTAAGTTTAAGGTCTGTTTTTTCTTCTGGAGATAGTTTTCCGTCTGTTACTTTTTCTAATTCGTCAAGAACTTTAGTTAATTGAGAACCTATAAATACAGAGATAATTGCCGGTGGTGCTTCATTTGCTCCTAGACGGTGATCGTTAGACGCACTAGCTATAGTTGCTCTAACTAACTCTTCGTTATCGTGTACTGCTTTTATAGTATTTACAAAGAAAGTTAAGAACTGTAAGTTCTTCATAGGTGTGCTACCTGGAGAAAGTAAATTTACACCAGTGTTAGTCGCAAGTGACCAGTTATTATGTTTTCCAGAACCATTTACTCCTGCAAAAGGCTTTTCATGGAATAATACTTTAAAGTTGTGACGTGAAGCTACTTTTCTCATCACATCCATTAATAAAGAGTTGTGATCTACTGCAAGATTTGCTTCTTCAAAAATAGGTGCAAGCTCAAACTGATTAGGAGCTACCTCATTGTGACGTGTTTTAACAGGTATACCTAATAGCATACATTCTGTTTCCATATCACGCATGTAATTCAATACTCTAGATGGTATAGAACCGAAGTAGTGATCATCTAATTGTTGTCCTTTTGCTGAAGAGTGACCTAGTAAGGTACGACCAGCCATTTGTAAATCTGGACGAGAGTCTGCTAATGCAGCATCTATTAAGAAGTATTCTTGTTCCCAACCTAGGGTTGCGATAGTTTTTGTAACGTTTTTATCAAAGTATTTACAAACATCTGTCGCCGCTTGATCAATTACTTGAAGAGATCTTAAAAGAGGTGTTTTGTTATCTAACGCTTCTCCAGTATAAGCTATAAATACGGTAGGTATACATAAAGTAGTACCCATTATAAATGCTGGTGATGTAGGGTCCCATGCTGTGTAACCACGAGCTTCAAATGTGTTTCTTATTCCTCCATTAGGAAAAGAAGAAGCATCTGGCTCTTGTTGAACTAATTGTCCGCCACCAAATTTCTCGATTACTTCACCGTCCATTTCTAGTTCAAAGAAAGCATCGTGCTTCTCTGCAGTACCACCAGTAAGTGGTTGGAACCAGTGTGTATAGTGTGTTGCACCATTCTGGATAGACCATTCTTTCATACCTGTAGAAATATGATCTGCTACTTCACGGCTTATTTTAGAGCCGTTTTCCATAGCGTCTATAACACTTTTATAAGCTTGCTTAGTTAAGTGCTGGCGCATTGCGTATTTGTTGAATACATTCTTTCCGAATATATCACTACGACGTTTTGGTTCATTCACTTCAATAGGCTGGCGATTGAGTGTTTCTTTTAAGGCATTAAATCTTAATGTAGACATGATGTGGTGTTATTTTAATAAAATACACCGCAAAAATAAGTATAATAATTAATACACCCCTAAAATAAATAGGGTATTGATATAAAATAACAGTTAAAATATGTGAATATCCCTTGTTATGCTAGGGTCATAAATATCAAGTAAACGAAAAGAACATACGAAGCCATTAAAAAGATACCTTTAAATCGACCTATAGAGTATGTCTTAGGTATAAATGCTAATGGAAGCATGATGAATGCAAAACCTAACATCCAAAAGATGTCATTACTTATAAGCCCAGAATTTTCACCGCTTATGGATATGGGCTGTATGAGAGAGGTGATACCCAAAACAGATGCTATATTAAAAATGTTAGATCCTATTAAGTTACCTAAAGAGATAGCTTTTTCTTTTTTGAGTGCTGCTATAACAGATGCTGCTAATTCTGGAACTGACGTACCTATGGCAACCATAGAAACTGCGATAATACTTTCTGGTATCTCAAGACTCTCTGCTATTTCCACAGCTCCTTTTACTAAAAGTTCAGAACCTACCCATAATGCTGCGCCACCTAGTCCTAGGAATAAGAAAATTTTCCACCATTTAGATTCTTTAAGATCATCATCTACGGCAACGGCTTCTGGCATTTTACGAGCTCTTCTTATTAATAATACCAAGAAAACTATTAGTAAAAATAACAGAGCAGCACCTTCAAGTCTGTTAATGTCGTGATTAAAAAATAAGAAGATATATAGTAATAGACTAAATACAATCATCCAAGGCCAGTTGAATTTAAAAAAGTCTTTATCGATGGCAAGTGGGGCGATTAAGGCTGTTACACCTAATACCAGTCCTATGTTTGCTATGTTAGAACCTATTACATTTCCTAGTGCAATTCCAGAAGAGCCGTCCATAGCTGCTTGTATACTTACTATAAGCTCTGGTGCGCTTGTAGCAAATGAAACCACGGTTAACCCAATGATCATTCTAGATAGACTAAGTTTAAGAGATAGTCCTACAGAAGATCTCACCAGAAACTCACCACCGACTACTAATAATACAAAACCTAGAAATAAATATAATAAACTCATTAACTCAATTTAATGAACAAATGTACTACAAAAGAAAATCGCTACCTTAATGAAATTTAATCTTGTTGTGAAAGTTATTTGTGCATTCATCATAAATTATGATACTCTTACATCTTTCATTATATAGTCCTCTAATTCTTCATTACCAGAGGAGTGGATTACGCTTACATCACCTGTCGTTTCTAGAATAACGGCTCTTACTTCACTCAGTCTTAAAACATTTGCCTCTCTTAGTTTACCTCTTAATTCGTTTTCTGTAACTTTAGTTTGTTCCAGATTATCATGTAATACTTTACCATCTTTCATCAACAGCATAGGAGAGTTATCAATGAGCTCTTCTACGGTCTCGCTATTAAAAGTGAACCAGGTTATGAGATAATTGAATAAGTAGAAAATTCCTATAAGCAAAGCTCCTACTAATAAAGATGGTGAACTGGTAGCTGCACTCATAGCAAGTAAATTACCTATAGCTACAGTATTTAAGAAGTCGAAGCCAGTCATTTTACTAAAACTCTTTAAACCAAAAATTCTAGTATATATAATAATCAGCGCATAAATGATAATAGTCCCAACTATTACTTCTGGCATGATATCCCAATCTTTTGTAAAGTGATCCCAGTTGATTTCCATTTTGTTTTTATTGTAAGTTACAATCTTGTCAGGAAATTCCTATGCTTTTTATAAAACTTTAATGTTTTGACAAATAGTTAAAATAGTAAAAGCTCCATGAATTCTTAAAGAGTGAATTCATGGAGCTTTTTTTTAAGCCTTTGATAAAATGTAAAACGGTATTAAATTATTCTTCTAATATTTCACAAATACAACGGAAACCAGTCTTTAATTCGTTTTGCTGGTAGTAAGAAAGATTTCTATCTAGCATAGCGTTGTAGGTTTTATCTTTTCCTATCTCTTTAATTTCAGTTATGGTAAGTTGCTCAGTTTCATTTTGCATTCTTCTAAATAATCCGAAATCTCCTGTGTATGCAAAAATTTGATTTTGATATTTAGTCAGTTTAAACTCACGCTCTAATTTATTCTGTGCAGCAATCATTTCCTTTTCTGTTGGTAATCTGTATTTTACTTTATATGGAAAACGAGCTCTCTTGCTTTCGTTTTTACTTTTAATCGCATACACAGCATTTGCTAGGTCAGATCTCCATAGGCAAAATAATTCTGCTTGTTCCTTATTAATATTTACTACAGGGTGCCATTGAAAAAAAGGACTACTAGAGTAGTTACCAGTACTGAGTTGAGAGGTAATCATTTCTTGTGGTTTGCTATGCGTTGCGGACATCAAGAGTCTTGTGTTACCTGTCCATGGAATAAAAACACTATCTGCATCTAGATTAAATCTAGGAAATGTTTTGAGCTCTTCATGCTTCTTCAAAGACCAATAGTTACTCAAGTTATCTAGAAATTCTTTGTACATAAGATTTGTTACAGGAACTCTGTCTATGTATAGATTTTCTGTAAGTTGTATTGTGCCAGGTGGAGTAGAAGGATCTAATACTAGTGGGTCGTTACTATCTACAGGTTGAAAAACACTACAACTGGTGGTAATTATTAAAATACAGAGTGCTACAAATGAGTGCTTTGTAATTTTATTCATAATATTTGAGCTTGTTGAAAAAATAATCATATTTAATGATTCAAAAATACCTATTTAATAAAGGGAATCTCCATTTTTGTACTAGATTTATATTTAACATCTAAATACACAACGATGAAATTTTTTATTGATACCGCAAACTTAGACCAAATAGCTGATGCTCAGGATATGGGAATCCTAGACGGAGTGACTACAAACCCTTCTCTTATGGCTAAAGAGGGAATAACTGGTCAAGAGAATATTATCAATCACTATAAAAAAATCTGTGAACTAGTAGACGGAGACGTCAGTGCAGAGGTTATTTCTACTGACTATGAAGGAATGGTTAAAGAAGGAGAGGCACTTGCAGCTCTTAATGACCAGATAGTTGTAAAACTACCTATGATCAAGGATGGTGTAAAGGCATGTAAATATTTTACAGATAAGGGTATTAAAACTAACATGACTTTAGTTTTTAGTTCTGGTCAGGCATTACTTGCTGCTAAGGCAGGTGCCACTTATGTATCTCCATTTATAGGAAGACTAGACGATATTAGCACAGACGGTCTTAACCTAATTGCCGAAATTAGAATGATTTACGATAACTACGGTTTTGATACAGAGATCCTAGCAGCGTCAGTAAGACATACTATGCACGTTATTGATTGTGCAAAATTAGGAGCAGACGTTATGACTGGACCTCTTTCTTCTATAGAAGGTTTATTAAAACATCCATTAACAGATATAGGTCTTGCAAAATTTCTAGAAGATTACAATAAAGGAAACGCTTAATCTTTATCTAGTTAAACATAAAAAAGGTGCTTAGTAAAATTACTAAGCACCTTTTTTTAAGTATTGAAAGTTCTATTTATCTACTTAAATAACCCAATAGAGTAGTTTCTATTCTGTAATGAAACAAGTTTATATTAGGGTCTAGAATAGTAAGTCCTGGCGCAATAACCATACTTCTGTTATCGTTTCTTAATGCAAGTTGCTTGCTTATGGACTGACTGTTTACCAGTTGAAATTCTGTTGCCATATTAAAACCAAATTGTGCCCTAGCATCTTTCCATGCATCACTTTCAGGATTATCTAGGTTAATGCCTATAAATTTAATCTCTGGATATTTGTAACGCAATTCATTCACTTTTCTATGCACTCTTATTGCATAAGATTCATTTTTACTAGACCAATAAAAAAGTACAGATAAACCATTTATGTTAGAAGATAATTGTGTGACGTTTTTTTGATCATCATATATTTTAAAATCTGGTAATTTGTTTCCTGGATCTAAATTAATATATGTCGCAGCTATCTTAGTAATTTCATTATTTAACTGCTCATTTTGTGATATTTCAAGAAATTCTGCTACTAGGTCGTTAATTTCTCCGGCGTTTTTTCTACTCCTAATAAAGTTTCTAGTTTCGATACCAGCAAATATTCCTTTTAATTCTTCATTAATAAAAAGACTATCTATAACGTGTAATTTTTCTTTACGGTATTCATAACCGTTTCTATCTACAGCTTTACCAGAACCATGTTTGCGAGCGCAGTTATAAAGAGCAACGTTAGAAACTAGTGAGGTGACATAAGGTCTATAAGCATAATTATTGAGCAGTTTTGTATCACAAATTTCTAGATGATCGCGGTAAGCATAAAAGTTAGATGGTAAAACATCACTTTTTAAAATATCACCTTTACCATAATGTGTGTAGGCATATCGTTCTAGTGTGGACCATGAGCTGAATCTGATAGTCTTTACTGTGTTCTCTACAAAGTCAGTTTGAAAACCATTTTTCTTTGCTGTTTTCTTTAATGATTTGATTCTCTTTGCGGTAAGATCATCAATCATTCTTTTAAAATCAGCAGGCTCGCGATGGTACTCGCTCATTAAGTTTCTATTTGTTTTTTCAATTTCTAGAAATAAATTGATCAAATAGTTATTTTCCTTTGCAGCAGCACCAGTAAAGGCAAGAGACTCGTCGAATGCTTTTGTATTTAACCTCAACCTTAAGGTATCCCCATATCCTATATATATGGACTGATATTCCGTAGGGTGCGCAAAAGTGTATAATCCGGGCGTTATAGATTCATATTCCTTAAGAAATACACCTTTTTTATTTAATTTGATAGTATCTCTAACTCCAGAATAGTTTCTTAGAACGATAAAATCGGCCTTAGGATTTATAATCTTACCAGTTAAAACAATAGAAGTCTCGCCACTATTTTCTTCTTCACAACTTATTAAAGCTGCTAAAGACACCGCTAGTAAAGCGATGTAAAGAATTTTATAGTTTCGCTTTCGCGAAAGCGAGATATAATCAATCATAAAGGCACTATATAATAGAGATAGCCACAAAAAAAGACTTATTGATTTACATGTGGCGTTAATGCATTGTTAAAATGATGTCAAAGAGTTCTTTTTAAACTCAATAGAATGAGTATTTTTGCAAATTCAAAAATCAATCTATGTTAACTGTTTCTAATTTATCGGTACAATTCGGTAAGCGCGTATTATTTGACGAAGTAAATGCAAAATTTGGTGGTAGCAATTGCTATGGTATCATCGGAGCAAATGGTGCTGGAAAATCTACTTTTCTAAAAATTCTTACCGGAAAAATGGAGCCTACTAGTGGTCATGTAAGTCTAGAGGCAGGAAAAAGAATGTCTGTTCTAGAACAAGATCACAATGCTCACGATGAAGATACCGTACTAGAAACAGTACTTAAAGGTAATAAGCCTCTTTATGATTTAAAGACGCAAATCGATGCTCTTTATGCAGATTATACAGATGAGAATGCAGAGAAAATAGGAGAGTTACAAGTTGCCTTTGAAGAAATGGATGGATGGAATGCAGACAGCTCTGCAGCATCATTACTTTCTAATCTAGGTATAGGCGAGGAGTATCATTACACTCTTATGGGAGACATGGATAACAAACTAAAAGTGCGTGTTCTTCTTACACAAGCGCTTTTTGGAACTCCAGACGTGTTAGTAATGGATGAGCCTACTAACGACCTAGATTATGAAACTATCTCATGGTTAGAACATTTTCTTGCTAATTATGAAAATACGGTAATAGTAGTATCTCACGATAGGCACTTTTTAGATGCCGTATGTACAAATATAGCCGATATTGATTTCGGTAAAATTAACCAGTACTCTGGTAACTATACTTTCTGGTATGAGTCTTCTCAACTAGCAGCGAGACAGCGCCAGCAAGCAAATAAAAAGGCCGAAGAGAAGAAGAAAGAACTTCAAGAATTTATTGCTCGTTTTAGTGCAAACATGGCAAAATCTAAACAAGCAACTTCTCGTAAGAAGATGATTGATAAACTAGATATATCTGAGATAAAACCATCTTCTAGACGTTATCCTGCAATTATTTTTGAAAGAGATCGCGAGGCTGGAGATCAAATCTTAAATGTAGAAAAACTAGAAGGATTTGTAGACGGTGAGGTGCTTTTTAAAGACGTAGATATTAATCTTGCTAAGGGTGATAAAGTTGTTTTATTCTCTAAAGACAGTCGTGCAACTTCCTTATTTTATGATATCATAAATGATCGCGCTACTGCAGATGCCGGTAAGTTTGCTTGGGGTGTAACAACGGTACAAAGTTATTTGCCAGTTGATAATTCTGAATTCTTTGATGTAGATCTAGATCTTGTAGACTGGTTGAGACAATATGCACAAACTGAAGAAGAAAGAGAAGAAGTACATATAAGAGGTTTCTTAGGTAAGATGATTTTTTCTGGAGAAGAGGCTCTTAAAAGTGCACGTGTACTTTCTGGAGGTGAGAAAGTACGATGTATGTTATCTCGCATGATGATGAAGAGAGCAAACGTTCTTGTAGTGGATGAACCTACTAACCACCTGGACCTAGAATCTATACAAGCTTTAAACAATAGTTTAAAGAACTTTAAGGGTACTGTTTTGCTTACGACACATGATCATGAGTTTGCTCAGACTGTAGGTAATCGTGTGATAGAGTTAACGCCTAATGGAGTTATAGATCGCTACACTACTTTTGAAGAGTATATGGACGATAAAAAAATTAAAGAATTAAGAGATAAGATGTATTCTTAGTTTTTAATTTGAAAAAGAGTAAAAAAAAATGCGGGCAAAGCCCGCATTTTTTTTGCTTAAAAGTTAAATAAAAATCAATTGTCATCAGATAAGAAGATCTAGAGCAACTTAATTGCGCTGTCTTGATAACTAGGCATCATCTTTGTTCATTGTCTATATAGTATTCGTTAAATTTGTAAAATACCAGAGGTTATGGGAATTATAGGTCGCAGAAAGAATAAGAAATACGATTATGAGCCACGTTACTATAAAAATAGTATGGGCGGTAAACCCTTTGAAATTAAACATAAGTTTGATGATCAACGTTCTACAGTGCAAAATGTAGGGCTTAAAGGTAAATTCGGTAATGCGATTCAAGATTTAAAACAAGGAGCAGATGTGCTAGTTAAGAGAAGGCTCTTAATTATCATATCTATTCTTGTTCTCATTTTTCTTTGGATCATTGACTTTGATTTATCCATCTTTAGATTCTAATTGACTTCATGTCAGACATTATAAAATTATTACCAGATCACGTTGCAAATCAAATCGCTGCCGGAGAAGTAGTACAACGACCTGCCAGTGTGGTAAAAGAGTTGCTAGAAAATGCTATAGACGCAGGAGCAACACAAATCCAGATGATTATTAAAGACGCTGGTAAAACATTAATACAAGTTATAGATAACGGTAAAGGAATGAGCATGACAGATGCTCGCATGGCTTTTGAACGTCACGCGACCTCAAAAATATCCACTGCCAATGATCTTTTTAATCTCCATACCAAAGGTTTTAGAGGTGAGGCACTAGCCTCTGTTGCGGCTATTGCCCAAATCTCTGTAAAGTCTAAAAGAGAAGAGGATGATCTAGGTACGTTGTTAGAAATAGAAGGAAGTAAAATCACAAAGCAAGAGCCTGTGGTTACCTCTAAGGGTACGATGATTAGTGTTCGTAATTTGTTTTACAATGTGCCAGCAAGAAGAAAATTTCTTAAATCTGATCAGGTAGAATTGCGTAACATTACAGACGAGTTCCATCGTGTAGCAATGGTGCACCCAGAAGTCGCTATAAGTTTCACTCATAACGACACCTCACTTTTTAATCTTGTTAAGAGTACGTACAGACAGCGTATAGTAGGTATTATGGGAGCAAAAACTAATGAGAAATTAGTTCCTGTAGAAGAAGAAACAGAATTGATGTCTATAAGAGGTTTTATAGGCAAGCCAGAATTTGCCAGAAAAACTCGAGGACTTCAGTACTTCTTTGTAAATAATAGATTTATAAAACATAATTATTTAAATCACGCGGTAGCAAGTGCTTTTGAAGGATTGTTAAAGGATAAATCAAATCCATCCTACTTTCTTTATTTAACAGTACCGACTGATAGTGTTGATATAAATATTCACCCTACAAAAACAGAGGTGAAATTTGACGATGAACATAGTTTGTATGCTATTCTTAGAGCAAGTGTAAAACATGCATTAGGTCAATTTTCTGTAAATTCTATCGATTTTCAACAAGAGAAACAATACGAAGTACCTTATGATGTAGCAAAAAATGGTTTTACACAAGCGCCTAAAATTGAGGTAGATCCAGATTTTAATCCGTTTCAACAGGATTCAAAACCAGAAAAAACGTATCAGGTGCCTACGTTTCAAAAGCCACCATCCCAACCATGGGAATCTCTTTATGCAGGTATAGAAGAGACCACGCAGTTAATTGATGAAACGCATACAGAAGAGTCTACTTCTTCTATGTTTCAACAACACGAGGTTGAGCAACGCAATATTTTTCAATTACAACGCAAGTTTATAATCAGTACTTTAAAAAGTGGACTGTTAGTTATAAATCAACAAAGAGCGCACGAGCGCATTCTTTATGAAAAACTATTGCGACAGCTTACGGTACAAAATGGGGTGAGCCAGCAATTGCTTTTTCCTATCAAGATTAATTTACCTCTAGAAGAAGTAGCTATACTTATAGCCTTACAAGAAGAGCTAGAACACACTGGTTTTTTATTTAAAAGTTTAGAAAATAATGTGGTAGAGATAGAAGGTTTGCCACTAGAATTAAAAGAAAAAGATGTGCCTGGCGTTCTAGAGGCAGTTATTGCAAAAGAGCAACACGATTTACCAGAAAACACCTATTCTCCTGCAGATAGACTTGCACAAACTATGGCAACTAGTATGTCTATTAAAACAGGCGAGGTGTTGAACAGCGAGGCGATGGAGAATCTTGTGGACGAATTATTTGCATGTAAAGAACCTGAGGTCACCTCTTCAGGAAAAAAAATATTTATAAATCTATCTGGCGATAGTCTTAATTCAAAATTTAACTAAAGATGTTTAATTTCAATTTATCACCTATGGTTAAGAATCTCCTCATTTTAAATGTGGTGATTTACCTTGGGTTTATGTTTATTCCTAATGCAGAGCCTTTGTTTAGCACTTTTGCATTATGGCCATTTCAGAACCCTAATTTTAGAATTTGGCAACCGCTTACTCATATGTTTATGCACAGTCAGTATGACTATACGCATATATTGTACAATATGCTGGCATTGGTTTTTTTAGGTCCAGCTATTGAAAGATGGATGGATTCTAACCGTTTTCTTTTCTTTTATTTGGCTTGTGGTATCGGTGCTTTTCTCACAGTAGCTGCGGTAAATTACTACAACTTCACCTTTGATTATGCTCATTTCATGGCGACAGATTACAATGTTCCTTCTGTCGGTGCTAGTGGAGCTATTTATGGTATTCTAGCCGCTTTTTTATGGTTGTACCCAAATGAAAAGTTGATCTTATTCCCAATTCCTATACCTATAAAAGTTAAATATTTGATAGGGTTCTATATGATCAAAGAATTACTTGCTACATTAGGCTACATTGCATCATCTGCAAATGTGGGGCATCTAGCTCATATAGGTGGTGCTATATTTGGTTTTATCATGATATGGTACTGGAAGAAAAACGATATGGATAAATATAGAATCTATTAAATATGAATGTTTGGGATCAGTTTAAAGCAAAATATGCCGCATTTGATATAAGTGGTAAGTTGATTACCGTTTTATTTTTGACCTCTATTTTAGGGTGGATTTTATACTTTACTTATTCACCTGCTTATTTACAATTTGTTTTACCAAGTGGCTTTTTGCCTGCGTTGTTGCAGCCTTGGAGTTGGGTAACCTATGGTTTAATACATGATGATTTATGGCATTTTGTTGGTAATGCGTTTGGTATCTTTATAGCTGGTAGGTACATTTTAAATATATTTAGAGCAAGGCAGTTTTTAACCTTATTCTTTTTAGGTGTTCTAGCTGGTGCGTTATCTTTTATACTAGCATCTGGATTACTTCCTACTTTTTTTAGATCTCCTGGTTTAATAGGTGCAAGTGCCGGTGTTTTTGCATTGATTTTCTTTGCATGTTCTTATTTTCCAGAGTCAGAATATCGATTGATATTTGTAAATATTAAGTTGAAATACTTTGCATATTTCTTTCTTGCAACTAATATAGTAATGGTTGCGTTACAAGTAAATACAGGCGGTAGCCTTGCTCATCTTGCTGGTGCTGCAGTAGGTTATTTTGCCGCTATACGCATGAAAGAAGGAGATGATATTCTAGAGAGTTTTGCTAGAATAGGAGACTTCTTTGCAAATCTTTTTAAGCCTAGTGTTAAGAAACCTAAGTCAGAGCGCAAGGCAAAAATGAAAACAGTTTATAAAGGGAAAACTGCTAGTTCAAAATCTACTTCTGGAACCTCTACAGATCAGAAAAAGGTAGATGCTATTCTCGATAAAATTTCGGCGAGTGGTTATGAGTCTTTATCAAAATCAGAAAAAGATTACCTGTTTAAAGCAGGAAGAGACTAGTTTATTTCTTTTAATAGGATCATTGTTCCGCTTTCGCGAAAGCTGAATTATCAAACTACTTATTTATAATTTCATCTTTAGAGTATGGTGATGGAAGTTTGATTTTAAATACCACGGCAAGTACACGCGTTAAAATTACCGTCACTGCAGATGCGGTAAAAACGATGTTGTTAGGTAAATCAAATTTTAAAAGTATAAAGTAAATCATGCCACCTACAATACAGGCAGTTGCATAAATATTCTTCCTGAAAATTACTGGAATTTCATTAATCAAAATATCTCTGAGCACACCACCAAAACAAGCGGTAATGCACCCTATAATAATACAGATTAATGGATGTAAACCAGCGGCAAGTCCCATTTCTAGGCCTACTACCGTATAAAGGCCTATACCGATGGCATCAAATAAAAATAGGGTTTTACGCAGTTTTGCTAAATGAGGCCTAAAAATAAAGGTGATGACCACACAAGCTAGTATGGTGTATATCAAGTTCATGTTGCGCATCCAAGAGATAGGTTGCACTCCTATTAAAACATCTCTTAAAGTACCACCACCAGCGGCTGTGACAAAAGCTATGATGACTATCCCAAATGGATCTAATTTTTTAGAAAAAGCAGCGAGTGCACCAGAAATGGCAAAGGCAATAACCCCTAGAAAATCAATTATTTCTATAAAATTCATCGTCCTTGTGTTAGGTAGGTGTAGTCTTTGAGCACAGTGCGTATAAAAACACCATCTCTTAAATCTGAATTTATATTTAATAGTGATTCTACCTTAATACGCAATTCTCGTAACGTCATATAATCACGACTTTCTCCAGCAAGGCGGTAAATATCTTTTATCTCATTAACATCTGCATCTGTTAATAAATAAGCATTTTGAAATTGAGTCTGGTAATTAGGATCTAGCTCTTCTAGAATGGTATGAGATATTTTTGTGCTTTTCTTTGTGTTAATGACTATAGTTTTTGCCGCTAGATCACCTAAGCGTTGTTTTTTTTCTGAAAATAGAATAGAAACCACACCTACGGTTCCAAAAAAGATCACAATATCTACTAATCTGAATATCCATCGCACTAAATAATCTGATAATCGAGCAGGAGAGCCGTCTTCTCTTACCACTTTTATACCCATTATAAATTTACCTACCGTACGTCCATTAAAGATAAGATGCATGAATAGAGAGTAACAAAATATAGGAATCATAGAAAGTTCTTGAATTCCTAAAGTATTATTATCGTCAAATAATCCTACCGCTTTGTATATGGTAAGCGACATGGTAATCAGGTATATAGCAAATATAACTAAGTCCAATAAAAAGGCTAACATGCGTTTACCAACACCGGCAAATTCATATTCTATGTTTACATTTTGTGCTGTGTTAATTGCAGTATTTGACATACAGTTGTAAGTTTATATCTTTATAAAAAAATAGCCCATGCGTGAAGCTGCTTTTGTGAAGCAAAATAAGGAAAAATGGATAGCTTTTGAAAGAGCACTGGATGCTAATGTGAAAATTAATCCAGATCACCTGTCTGATTTATATATTCATCTTACTAATGACCTGTCTTATGCACAGACTTATTATGCGAATTCTAATACATTAAAGTATTTGAACTCTCTAGCAAGTCAGGCACATCAAAAAATTTATGTCAATAAAAAGGAAAGTAAAAATAGTATAGTAGAATTCTTTAAAACCGATTTTCCATTATTTTTCTCGGGATATCAAAAAGAATTTCTCTATGCCATTCTTGCGTTTTTTGTAGCGATATTTATAGGTACCATAAGCACTTTGTATGACGACAGCTTTGTTAGGTTAATACTAGGTGATTACTACGTAAATATGACACTTGAAAATATTGCAAATGGTAATCCTACAGCTATATATCAGGATAGTGGGCAAGGTGGTATGTTTTTGGGAATTACCATAAATAATATAAGAGTAGGTATGATGTGTTTTGCCTTCGGCTTACTAACCTCTATAGGTTCTTTATATATTATATTTAACAATGGTATTATGGTAGGAGCATTTTTCACTATGTTTTATAGAGAAGGTGTCACTATAGAGGCATGGCGTGTTATCATGCTACACGGTACGGTAGAACTTTCTATAATTGTAGTATGCGGTGCTGCTGGAATCATTTTAGGTAATGGTATTTTATTTCCAGGCACTTATCAACGTAAATATTCCTTTGTAAAAAGTGCCAAAGCAGGTTTAAAAGTTATGGTGAGTACCATACCTTTATTTATACTTGCAGGTTTTATAGAAGGATTTATTACGAGATATGCTTTTATGCCAGCGCTATTAAATTGGATCATAGTATTAGCAAGCGCTGCGTTAATTATATGGTATTACGGGATTTATCCTAGAATAGTAAAGAACAGACATGAACAATTATATAGAGCCTAGACTACGTAGGGACTTTGGTGGTGTTATAACTGCCTATTTTGATTTTTTAAAAGGGGATCATAAAAATTTATTTAAGGTATTTCTTGCCTATAATTTTATTTTTATAATCATTCTTTTTATAACTAATTATATCGCAAATTCAGGACTGTCTAGTGTTGTTGCACTAGCAAATGGTACTTATATGGACCAAGCTATAGATGGTACTTTAGAAACCAGTTATATAGCCAGCGGTATAGGTATAGTAATTAATATTATAGTTATCTTATTAAACGCATCTCTAGCTGGTGCATATTTAAGACTATATGAAAGAGATAGAGAAGGAAATCCTAATTATAAAGAGGTATTTCATTATGCCAAAAAGAAATTAGGAGGAATGTTCTTAATTGTTTTAATAGGTGGTATTGCCTTTATCCCAATATGGATTATTATAATTATCTGTGCTTTTACAGTTGTTGGAATAATAGCTATACCATTAATCCTTATTGCTTATGCTACCTGGGTAGGATTGAGCATGTTTGCATTTGCTTATGATGAGCACATGGATGCTGTTGCTGCACTGGGTAAAGGTTGGGAAATGCTATTTTCTAAATTCTGGAAAGCCGTAGGAGTTTCTTTTGTGACTTCTATTCTTATTTATTTAGCATCTACGCTTTTTCAATTATTACCTGTTTTAATAGTTGCCTTTTATGGTTACAACAGCGCCGAAGATAATGTAGAACTAGAAAGCAATATTTTTATCAAAGCCGTAGAGTTTTTCTTTTATGCTATTAATAGTATTCTTAGTTCATTAACCTTTTTTCTTATCATGTTAGTCATGGGGTATTTATATTTTAACCTACATGAGACGAAGTATAATGTGTTTTTAAAGAATCGTATTGCAAAATTAGGAGTTAGAGATGAGGAGTAAAACTTATCTATTACATATATGCTTTTGGATTCTTTTCTCTTATGTAGGAAATGCCCAGATACTAGAGAATGTGATTCAAGATATTGAAGAGCAGCCTGTAGAGATAGTAGATACATTAAATAGAAAATACGACACTCGAGAATTAAC
Organism: Nonlabens sp.; assembly: GCF_039941875.1. GTDB lineage: Bacteria > Bacteroidota > Bacteroidia > Flavobacteriales > Flavobacteriaceae > Nonlabens. The sequence goes on from NZ_JBDVDQ010000021.1 coordinate 52,350, forward strand.
GGTACGCAAGATCGATAAAGATCTTAAAGAAGAATATTCTGGTGGCGAATTTAATTATGAGCGTACCACGGCAACTAGTCAGAACTTATTCGCAAGATTCTTCAGTTGGATGATGGATGGATTGCAAAGAGTTTTTGGTTTTCAACTATCGCCATTAACCATAAAAATCCTCACTTATCTATTTTATTTTATCATAGGTGCAGCGGTTATTTTTATGATAGTAAGGCTAGTAGGTAATGAGAGCGCATCAAAATTATTTGGTAAAACAGCAAAGAAATCGAGTAATGTAGAAATAGCAGATACTCATATTGAAGAAATAGATTTTACTACACTAATAGAAAATAGTGAACGAGAAGGTAGTTATAGAAACGCGATACGTTATCAATACCTATCACTTTTAAAAACCTTGAGTGCAAAAAAGTTAATCGATTGGGATTTTCAAAAAACCAATTCTGATTACCAACACGAACTTAAAAATCCAGAAACTAGAGAATACTTTAAAAAAGTATCTTACCTATACGATCATGTCTGGTATGGAGAGTTTCCTATTGATGAGCATACGTATAGAGAAGCAGTAACCGAGTTTGAGACTCTTAAAAACAGAGCTGCATAATGGATAAGAAATCAAAAATATACCTCTATATCATATTCGGTGTTGTAGCTATTTTATTATTCTTAGAATTAATAACGCCACAACCCTTAAGTTGGGAAGAGAGTTACACCAGTGGAGATAAAATCCCCTTTGGTGCTTACATACTGTATGATCAACTAGACGATTTATTTGACGATGGTGTAGAAAGTATTAAAGTAGATCCAGTCTCGTTTTTAAAAGAACATGAAGACGTAGAAAATGCTAACTATATTTTTATCAATAATTACTTAGGCTTTGATAGAACAGAGCTTAAGTATTTAATGGAATTTGCAGAGCGTGGTAATAAAGTTTTTGTGTCTACAGAAAGTGTTACTGGTGCATTAGGAGATTCTCTTAAAGTAGATTCAAATCGTTTTTATAGCTATTATGAGCAAGATACGGTAAGAGTACGTTTAAATAATCCTCTATTTGAAAACCGCAGCTATATCTATCAAAAAGGGAGCAGTTACCGCCATTTTACAAGTTATGATACCACGAGAACAACGGTTCTAGGAGAGGTGTTACCTTTTGAGCCGGTAAAAGGATATCTTAAAAATATCTTGGGAGATGACTTTGGTGATCAGGCAGATTCTACCAAAACTATTATAGAAAAAGCCATTGAAAAATCTAAATCTAGACAGGTGCCTCAGGCTAATTTTATAGAACTTAAAGTAGGTGAAGGTGCTATCTATTACCACCTAAATCCTATAGCTTTTACTAACTATTACATGCTAGAAGAAGGTAAGAAGCAGTACGTTACAGAGATCTTTTCTTACCTTAATGATGGTCCAGTTTACTTTGATGATTATGGAAAGTCAGGTAGGAGAGTAGTAGCTTCTCCTATGCGATTTATACTCACTAATGGCGCTTTAAAATGGTCGTGGTATATCACAATAGGGGCTATTTTATTATATTTTATATTTAAAGCAAAAAGAGAACAACGTGCTATTCCGGTGGTTAAACCACTTACTAATAGTACCGTAGAGTTTACTAAGACCATAGGTAATTTGTATTATCAAAGTGGTGATGTATCTGGAATTATTAATAAGAAAATTAATTTTTTCTTAGAAAAATTAAGAACTAAATACTTTGTAAATACACAACAACTGGATGATGTTTTTATAAAACGACTATCGGTAAAAGCAGGTATTTCACACGACCAGACTAAAAATATTATAGAATACATCAATCACTTGCGCAGTAAACCAGTGCATAGTGAGCATGAATTAAAACAACTCAATAAAAGGATAGACGCCTTTTTTAAAGATTAAGAAATGGAAGATACTAATAACCACTCACAGATTCCTCAAGATAATAACCCTAGCGAGCAACCACAGCAACCTGCGCAAGAGCAATATGTTCATAGAGGTGAAGATGTTAATGATGGTAACGCTTTCGCGAAAGCGGAACAACCACCATCTATTCCAGATCCACAACAGCCACAGGTAGAAGATCCAGCAACGTCATTACATTTTAAAAACCGACTAGACTTAAATCATTTAAGTGCGGCGGTTTATAAAATCAAAGCAGAATTGCGCAAAGTGATCGTGGGACAAGAAGAAATGATTGATTTATTAATCGTTTCTATTCTTGCAAACGGACACTCTTTAATAGAAGGTGTGCCTGGTGTGGCAAAAACGGTAACAGCAAAGTTGCTTGCAAAAACTATGCAGGTAGAATTCTCGCGTATACAGTTTACGCCAGATTTAATGCCGTCAGATATTTTAGGAACCTCAGTTTTTTCTATGAAAAACAATGAGTTTGAATTTAAACCTGGTCCTATTTTCTCTAACATCATACTAATTGATGAGATCAACAGGGCACCTGCAAAAACACAAGCTGCATTATTTGAAGCAATGGCAGAGCGTCAGGTGACTATAGATGGTAAAGAATACCAGCTCAACGCACCATTTCTAGTATTTGCAACACAAAACCCTGTAGAGCAAGAAGGTACTTATAGACTGCCAGAGGCTCAATTAGACCGTTTCTTATTTAAGATTAATGTAGGTTACCCTAATCTAGAAGAAGAGATACAGATTTTAACAGACCATCACGCACGTAAAAATGCCGATGCAGAATCTACCGTAAATGGTATACTGTCTGCAAGCGAAATTGAAAAATATCAAAAAACGGTTAAGGAGATCGTCATAGAAGATAACCTGATCAAGTACATCGCAAAGATTATACTGGACACACGTAATAATCCTAATTTATATCTAGGAGCATCACCTCGTGCATCTATCGCGATTATGAATGGTTCTAAAGCTTATGCAGCTATTATGGGACGTGATTTTGTAACGCCAGATGATATTAAGTACATCGCAACTGCAGTAATGCGTCATAGAATTATATTAACTCCAGAGAGAGAAATGGAAGGCTTAACAGCAGATAGAGCTGTAGCACAAATATTAGAAAACATAGAGATCCCTAGATAGTGAAGAAATTTTTCAAAAGCCTCTATTTGCAAAAACGCTTCTTTATAGCACTAGGTATTCTAGTGGTGCTATTTGTGTTTGCGTTCTTTTTTGAACGATTGATTGATTATCTTAAAATAGGCTTCTTTGTAATAATAGGGTTGCTTTTAATCGATATCTTATTACTATATAGAACTAAAGACGCTATAAAAGCAAGCCGTGTTTTACCAGATAAGTTATCTAATGGTGATAAAAACCCTGTAGAGATTTTAATTACTAATCACTACAACTCTAAGATTTTTCTCAACATTATAGACGAGTTACCTGTACAATTTCAGGAACGTGATTTTAGAATTATAGATGAGGTAGATGCAGGTAAGTCTAAGACGTTTTCTTATACCGTGCGACCTACAGAAAGAGGTGAGTATCATTATGGTGGTCTACAAGTATTTGTAGGAAGTCCGCTAGGTCTAGCACAGCGCAAATTTTCTTTTAATCAAGATGCTATGGTGCCTAATTATCCATCATTCTTGCAGTTGCGCAAGTATGAATTAATGGCATTTACTAACAAGCTCAGAGATTTTGGACTAAAAAAAATAAGGAGAATAGGGCATACCATGGAATTTGAACAGATTAAAGATTATGTTCAAGGAGACGATGTGCGCAATATCAACTGGAAAGCTAGTGCAAAACGCAACCAGTTAATGATCAATCAATTTCAGGATGAAAAGTCACAACCGGTATATTCTGTAATAGATAAAGGTCGTGTCATGAAAATGCCTTTTGAAGAGTTGAAGTTGGTAGATTATGCTATTAATGCAACTCTTGTTATTTCTAACATCGCCTTAAAAAAAGGAGATAAGGCAGGAATGTTTAGTTTTTCTGATAAATTATCTAATCAGGTGATGGCACAAAAAAGAGCCTCTCAAATGAATTTAATTCTAGAGACACTATATAATCTAGATACCGATTTTAAAGAGAGTGATTTTGGTAGGCTTTACATAGATATTAAACGTACGATTACGCAACGTAGTTTATTGCTTTTATATACTAATTTTGAAACCATGGATGCGTTGCACAGGCAGCTTCCATACTTACAAGCTATTGCAAAAAATCATTTATTAGTGGTTATATTTTTTGATAATACAGAATTAAAAGAACTGATAAGACAGCCGGCTACTACCACACATGAGATTTATCAACAAACCATTGCCGAGAAGTTTATCTATGAAAAACGTTTAATCGTTAACGAGCTTAATAAATATGGTATTCAAACCATACTTACCGAGCCTCAAAACCTTACGGTAAATACCATAAATAAATACCTAGAGATTAAAGCTCGTGGACTTTTATAAAACTTAGTAATCTGTGTGGTAATAAACGACTGCTTATCGTATAGGTATGTTTAAGTTTATTGACATTGATCAAGAAATTTTAAGACATAAAAAAATGCTTAAACCTTATAAGTAGATTTAGCATTCTTATATTTTTTAAAAATACTGTTTCTTAATGCGTTTGTAAATTAGAGCGCAGTAACGTTATTTCTTGTTTAATCTTTAAGGCTATTTGATTTAACTTATCACTATAAGCTCTATCATTTACACCAGCCTCAAAAGATTGCTTCATTAAACAGCTGTATCGTTTTTCTAACCTACGCAGCTCCTTTATTTTGCTTTCATAAGATTTGATATCTTTTTCCATTTCATACTTTTCTAGAGTACAAAATTAGTAGAGTTGTAAATTATTTTATTCTAGTAAATTGTTAAGTTTCAGATGACTTAGGTTAAAGTAATATTAAAGACTTGAGATAGGCTTCGTCAAAAATATGGTGTCGTTAAAATCAGTTGAGAGTAATTATTATAAAAACAAAAAGCTATGAATGTAAACATCCATAGCTTTTACCCCTTAAATATGTCCATATGGACATTTATAAGACTCTTAAAACGCAAATAGGTTGCGTGAAAAAATGATTAATTAATCCTGTAAAGCAAAAACTTTAACTAATAGGTCTGTGCTTCTTGAACTTACGTTCTCGCGAATTTGTATTTCTTCTTCAGCAATTACCTTAAAAACACCTTCTAGTGCTTTTTGAGTAACATAATCTGTTAGATCTGGGTTAACACTATTAGTAAAAGGAATCGTATTATATTTAGTAATAGCATTGCTCCATAAATTTGTAGCACCTACTTTACTTAGACTATTTTGAATAACTGGAGAGAACTTAGTATAAAGTTCTTCTTGCGTTCTACCTTCTAGGTAGGCTGTAGCAGCTCTTTGGTCACCTAAAAGAATATCTTTTGCATCATTAAAAGTAATGTCCTTAACAGCGTTTACAAAAATAGGTAAAGCCTCTTTTGTAGCATCTTCGGCAGCGCGGTTTAATAATTTAAGACCTTCGTCTGCAACACTACTTAAACCTATTTTTCTAAGGCCATCATCTACTTTTTGAAGTTCTTCTGGTAATAAAATCTTAACCAGATCATTTTTATAAAAACCATCAGTACCCATTAATTTAGATACCTCTTTATCTATACCTTGATCTAGAGCCTGTCTTAGACCGTTACCTATGTCAGCTTGTGATAGTACACTACCAGTACCTTGTGGTAAGTTATTTACGATTTCTTGTAAGCTACCACAGCTACTTAATGTGATCATGGCAACTAGAATAAAGGCAATTTTTTTCATTTGTTTAATTTTGTTCAAAGATATATTAAAACTATGACTGCAAGAATTAACAATAGTTTGATCATGGTATAAAATTTGATCAATAAATTTTTAACTAAACCAATCTTATGAAACATTTTTTAACGCTTCTAGCCGTCTCGATTCTCTTAACGAGTTGTTACACTACTCAAAGTCTAGCAAATAGAGTAGAATCAGAACCTGTAGTTCTTACTAAAACCATTCTAACCGGATTATATGAAAATAAAATCCCAGATGACGTAGAGAATAGTCTTTGGAATGACCTCTGTTTACATTTTCCTAATAAGTCACATGATGTACTAGAAGGTAATCAAGTCTATATAGAGTACAAAGAAGATAAAAGCATCACGGCAGAGCTTTATCAATATGGCAGACTCATCGATACCATGACTTTAAAAGGCACACCCAAAGACAATTATTTTACTATAAGAAGAGGTAGTTCTTTTTTTACCATTCTATTAATTACTAATAAAGTGAGTAAGAAAACGATTTTAGGGAACGATGCTAATGCCGATTTAATTCTCGCCCAAGGATATTCCAGTAATACCATGTTGTTAGAAGATCAAATAGGGGATAAAGATGGTACAGTTACCGCAACCTACATGAGACTAGGTGACGCGAGACCTGCCCAAACTTTTTTTCAATAAAACTGTAAACTAAAAAAGCAGGAATCATCTGTATTAGATATTCCTGCTTTTTTAATTTTTAAATAAGGGGTTTACTTATCTATAGAACCCATTACTTTTTGTGCAAAAGCATTTGCAGCTTCTACACCGGTCATGCCTTGAGCAACATTGTTATGTACCTCAAGAGCACCACATATATTTGTGATTAATTCTCCTACCACATCCATTTCTTCTTCAGTAACAGATCTGTGTTCAGAAAAACTTTCTAATACTTCTAGAGTAGCTTCTAGCGCCTCTGGAGTAGTATTTTTTTGCAGGTGTCTAATTACTGGTAACTTCATTTACTAAGTCTTTAAGATTCTCAAATTTATTAGTCTGTACCTGGTTTACAAAAGCCCCATTTTTAAAAGTAGCAAACGTAGGTAAGTTATCTACCGTAGCCATTTTACGAGATTCAGGAAACTTTTCAGCATCAGCTAGAATAAAAACAGTGTTTTCATTCTCACCAGCTAGCTTTTTAAACTTCGGTTTCATCACACGGCAGTTACCGCACCATGACGCCATATATTGTACTACTACAGTATCATTTCCAGCAACGATTTCCTGCAGATTATCTTGATCTAATGTTTGCATAATAAAATTTTTTAAAAGAATGGAGAAAGTAGATTTTGATCTACTTTCTCCATAAATAAGTGACTTCTAATTAGTTTTTAGAAAGGTACTCAGCAGTAGCGTTACGGTTTGCACCCATAGCATCTTTACCTTCTTCCCAGTTTGCAGGACATACCTCACCATTTTTCTGTACGTGAGTATACGCGTCTATCATTCTTAAGAATTCGTTTACATTTCTACCTACAGGCATGTGGTTCACACCTTCATGAAATACAGTACCTTCTTCATCGATAAGGTAAGTAGCTCTATAAGTAACATTATCACCTACAAGAACGCTATCATCGATCTCTTCGTTGTATTCTATTTCTACATCTAGAATATCTAGAGTACCAGAAAGATTACGGTTAGAATCTGCAAGAATGTCATAAGTAACACCTTCTATACCACCATTATCCTTAGGAGTGTTTAACCATGCAAAATGTACCTCTGGAGTATCACAAGAAGCACCTATTACGATAGTGTTTCTTTTTTCAAATTCACCTAGCGCTTCTTGAAAAGCGTGTAATTCTGTTGGACATACAAAAGTGAAATCCTTTGGATACCAAAATAAAAGTACTTTCTTACCTTTATTTTTAGCTTCTTCAAATACATTTAATTTGAATGTATCCCCCATTTCATTCATTGCATCCACATCTAGATTTGGAAATTGTTTGCCTACTATAGCCATGATTTAATATTTAAAAATTAGTCTGTTTTTTCAGGGTGCAAATGTAGTGTCCGCTTTCGCGAAAGCGGAACAATTTCCATCTCATTAACAAATGTTGCAATAGATTTTGATTATTTAAAAAGAGATTTTAAATAAATTTAAGTAATAACTGATATTTCTAAGTGATTTTAATTTCTATCATTTTCTGAAAACTATTTTATCAAGTATCTTCCTCTCCAATTTAAAGCATATGTTTTATAATTCAGTTTTATTTTTATTTATGGTAATGCTTTTAAGTGTAAGTCATGGACAAGAGACTTGTCATAATTTCTCAATGGTTTCTTTTCAGGAAGGTGAAAAGATTACGGATTATTATATAAAAATTTATCATAAAGAAAAAGTATTGATTCTTTATGATAATGATACTGGTAAAATTTGCATTAAGGATAATGTGTTCAATAAATCAGACTCATTTTCAGTTCACTATAATTTTCAACAAAAATCAATTCCTAAAGACTACGATTTTACCAATCCAATGCCGTTTAAAACTGAATCAGAGTTAGATGAGATTGTTTTAAACTCTAAAAAGTGTTACACAGAAATCGGACCAGCTAAGGGGAAGACTATTCCTCATACTTTAGGTAATAATCAGATTAGTGTTCTAAGTTTCCAAATTGATAGTTTGAGCTCGGGAATGAATGTCGAACAAATAAAATTTCATTTTAGAGGTGCTGGACTTTTTATACCTACAAGAAGTTATGAAGCTCAATTTAAAGTGCTCATATATCATTCTTTGGATCCTAATTTTGAAAACATGACTCAACTAGTCAATGATAGTACAAGTCATATAGTTGATTTTAGAGGTAGAGGCTGGCTAGATGTGGATTTATCAGAATTAGAAATAAAAATTCCAGAAAAAGGATATATCATGTATGGATTATAATGTGTAAATGGATCTTTGAATATTTCCCAAAATAAAGTAAATAAGAATAAAGATTTAAATTCAGCATTTCTTATGTTTTATGAATTTCGAAAGCCATTTATTAGAATAAATAAATCTGAATATATACCTAGAATAAAATTACAGCTTTTTAATTATGAATAAATTTTTAACCTTGTTTCTGTTAATTATCTGCTTCAATGTAACTGGACAATCAAGAAAATATGTTTATGATTCTATCTCTAAAGAACCTTTAGAATATGCTACAGTTCTCCTTTATAAAAATTCAAAAGTAATAAAAGGTTCTTATACTGATTCTAAAGGAGTATTTACTTATGAAAATTTAAAAGTAGACTCTATCCAAATTTCTAATATTGGTTATCAAAATTTGACAGTAAATGCATTGGATTTAATTAAAAATAATTCCTTTTATTTAACTGCAAAAAAAGAATCATTAGATGAGATTTTAATTTCGGTTAAAAAATCGACGGATGTTGGCTTAATTAATGAGAAAGATAATGGGAAACCATTGGGTTTTGGCTATTCAAGGGAAACTGGAATCTATTTAGAAAATAATTTAGATGGAATCAAATATATAACTTCTGTAAAATTTAAAATTGCTAAGGTTTTTGACCCTATGGTTGTACGTGTTAAAATTTACAGTGTTGATACCCTTGAAAATCGTTTGTATCCAGGAAAAGTTTTAAATAATAATGATTATTTATTAAAAGTTGATAAAAAGTCAAAGGAGCCATATGAAATACTGTTTTCAGAGAAATTACAGTTTCCTGAAAATGGGATGTTTGTTATTTTAGAAGGAGTTGATTTTATTAATGAGACACCTAAAAAAGGAAAAAAGTCTGGTATAAGATTAGCTGCAACAAGATCTGATGAAAATATTTATTATTATAAAGTAAACCATTCATCTGAGTATTGGCTGGATTATAATCGTTGGGCTATTCATGATTACAGAATTTCTTTTGGAAAAGAAATACCACGAAAGTGGTTATCAGTACCTTTAATAGGTGTTACTATAAATGATTAATCCTAGGTGAATCCAATTCTCATTTGATGAGAGTTGGGTTTTTTTATCCTGTTATTCCTCTGGTTTTATCTCATTCAACTCCACATTTTTACTCGCTGCATATTGATAACCGCTTTCCCACCATTGTTTCATTTTTTGTTTTTTAAAGATGAGTGAGTTGGTAGTCAGTACAGTAGGAGTGTAGTATAAGTTAATTATAGCATCATTTTTATTTGCTACATATTTACCTATGGTTATGTTTTGCTTTTCTATGCGGTCCATCATAAAACCGTGTAGATTGGAGAGTAAGGAGAATACGTTCTTAGAAGGTAAGTTGTTATAATAAGCTACTTCAGTTTCTAGAATAATCACATCTACTTCGGTAGCACCACGATCTATAGCTTCTTTAATAGGCACCATACTACCAAAACCACCGTCGGCATACTCACAACCGTTTTTTCTAACAAGGCTCATAAAAGGTATGTAATTGCAAGAAATCCATATCCAGTCTACAAAGTCTTCGTAGTCAAAATCGTTGATAGATTTATACTCGGTTTCATTTAAAGAAATATTAGATACCGTAACGACTACATCTTTGGCACTTTGCTTTAATTCATTAAACTCTGCTATAGAAAGCGTTTTCTTTATGAGTTTTCTTAGGTTTTTACTCTCACCAAATGTTTTTGAACCTCTATAGAAATTTTTTAAAACATTCCAGTGATTGATGCTTATTTGATCCTGACCAAATTTATCTTTCTTGACTAAAAAAGGGCGTCTATTAAAAATAGAAGATTGATTTACACTGGTATAAATCTCTTTGATCTTCTCTATTTTATCGAGAGCAAGATGTGAGATCAATAAACTACCAGTAGAGGTACCTATGTATAAATCATACTCATAGCCTAATTCTTCTTTAAGGTATTGAGCCACGCCACCACCGAAGGCGCCTTTACTACCACCACCAGATATTACTAATGCCCTCATAAATAGGTGTTATTCTTTGTTTGCTTCTAGTAATAAACTATCGTAGATAGTAGTTCTTATTTTCTCAGAATTGATAAAACCATTCCCATAACCAGCCTTTTCATATTTCTCAGTGATGGTTGCATCTTTTTCTACTTCTTCACGAGATTTCCCAGATGCTATAGCTTCACTAATTTGTGTTCTTAAATCGTCTAACATAGCAATAGATTGCTCTAAATCATGATAATCACCTAATGGTCCGTGACCTGGGACTACCCTAGTATCTTTATTGATAGTAGTTAGTATTTGTTTTTGAGCAGCGATATAACCAGTAATAGAACCGCCAGATTTGAGGTCTATAAATGGATAACCACCGTTAAACATCACATCACCCATATGTACGACATTGCTATTTAATAAATAGACAAAGCTATCACCGTCTGTATGTGCGTTATGTACATGAATGATCATGTTTTTATAATCATCTACCACTAATTCATATTCTTCTTCAATGGTCTTTTCTGGTAAAAAACCTTCGCTTTTATCACTGGCTTCTAATCTCTTTAATACATTTTCATGTGCAATAACAGTTACTTGATCTGAATTGAAATTCTCATTTCCACCGGTATGATCGCCATGGTGATGTGTGTTGATAAGAAAGGATATAGGTTTTTCGGTAATTTTTTTAATAGCAGTCATTAATTTGTCACTTAATGGTGCAAATTGAGAGTCTATCATGACTACCTTTTCTTCTAGAACCTGAATTAGGATGTTACCACCAGCTCCTTCTAGCATGAATACATTGTCGGTTACCTCATGTGTTTTAATCTCTACTTTGTCAAATCTATTCTGTGCGCTAGTACCTAATACAGTGAATAGGCTTATAGCAAAAAGTAATCTTTTCATTTTTGTTTATTTGGCAGTGAATTTATACTATAGAGATCACAAAAGAATCAACATTTAAAACTCTGACGGCTCTTCACCTAGTGTACTCATGGTAGGTTTAGGTGCTGCAAGTTGTCTAATTTTTATTCTGAACGCAGCAAATATTAAGGTCATAAAAGGAGATAACCAGTTGAAAATCGCATAAATAAAATAATCTTTTACGTCTACACCTAGCGTGGTACTTTGATATGCTCCACAAGTATTCCACGGTATTAATGCGCTAGTTACTGTACCAGAATCTTCTAGCGTTCTAGATAAATTTTCTGGAGCAAGTCCTTTTTCTTTATAAGCTTTAGCATACATTTTACCAGGTACTACGAGTGCTAGATATTGGTCACTTGCCGTTACGTTAATAGCAAGACAACTCACTACCGTACTTGCAAAAAGACCAAATACAGAATCAAATAAATTCAATAATGCACGACTTATACGCGATAAAGCACCTATAGCATCCATAATACCACCGAATACCATCGCGCAAATAATCAACCAGATAGTCCCTAACATAGATTCCATTCCTTTTCCTTCAAAAAGTCCAGCTAGTTTTTCTGCAATCTCTGGATTATCAGTTACAGGAGCAACTGCTGTTTTTACAGTAATGGCATTCATAACACCTTTGTACATCGCACTAGCATCGTATTTTTCTAATCCAGATATCGCATGTACTAATTCTGGTTGAAATATTAAAGCAAACACACCAGCTAATAGAGTACCTATCAATAAAGCGATTAGTGGAGATACTTTTTTAACAATCATAGCAATTACTATAACAGGCACTACAAATAGGATAGGAGTAGTGTTAAAAGTAGCGTCTATAGCAGTCTGGTATTGAGAAACATCTGCTACACCTGTCGTGTCTAAACTAAACCCTATAATTATAAAAACCAAAAGGGTAATTACAATAGTAGGCACAGTAGTAATAGTCATGTACTTAATATGAGTAAAAAGATCAGTGCCAGCCATAGCAGGAGCAAGGTTAGTCGTGTCACTTAATGGGCTTAATTTATCACCAAAGTAAGCACCACTTAAAACGGCACCAGCAGTCATACCTGCACTTATATCTAGCGCACCAGCTATACCTATTAATGCAATACCTACAGTAGCACTAGTGGTCCAGCTGCTTCCTGTAGCAACAGAGATGACGGCACATATAATAACACAAGCTGCTAGAAAAATAGATGGATTTAAAATATCTAGACCGTAATAAATCATCGTTGGGATGATACCACTTAACAACCAGGTACCGGCTAGAGCACCTACCATCAATAAAATTAAGATAGCACCTGTAGTAGATTTAAGATTTTGTGCCACTTCTTCTACCATAGATTTATAAGTTACTTTATTAAAATAACCTACTATTCCAGCAACAGTAGCACCCAATAGAAGTACAAATTGGTTAGAACCACTTAAAGAATCATCACCATATATATAAACATTGATCGCTAGCATCGCGACTAGAGCAAATACAGGAATTAAGGCTTCCCAAATACTTAGCTCTCTGTTTTCTATGATTTTTTCGTCTTCGTGGTTGATATTTTGACTTTCCATAAGGGTAATTGATGAACTGTAATGTTACGATTTTGTGAAACGAGTTGCAAACTGGATTTTAAACCGTTTTATATTTTTTAAGAAGATGTTTTTCATAACCTAGCTTTCGCGAAAGCGTAACCATAACAGACAGCAGTGGTTTTATCCATCTAAATAGAAAATGATCTACCTGAGTATCACCCCAGTGGAGTAATAAAATGGCATGAAAGGGATTGTAAGGCATCTGGTTCTTACCAAAGGTTTTACCATCGCCTACTAATCCAAAAAGAACTGCCATAAAATTTTCAAAATTGGGCTGTCCTGGTTCTAAACGCGCTTTAAATACTATAGAATCTTCTCCAGGGTTGTAAAATCGGTGCGCATCTAGCAGAGGAACTTTAAAGTTTTCATTAGGTTTCAATAAAATTTCTTTTCCTAAATAATGAACACCCAATGTACCTTTAATCGGATAAAAATCTTCAGTAAATTGCTTGTGAAAGTGAATAGGGTTGCCGCCACCTGGTTGTAATTCTACCTCTATAAGCGTATAGGCACCGTTAGTTTGCGCGCTAGTTTTGAGTATGGTAGCTTTTTCTTTGGTAACAGGATTTAAGTAAACTTGTGGCATAGGTCAAAGGTACTACCTAAATATTCTATTCATTTATAGAAATAGAAAAGTAGCTATAATGGATAACTTTAATAAATAGATAACAAATACTGATCGATAAATCAAGGTATTGAGATGGCATCCTATTACATTTGTAATTCAAAGTTTACAATTATGTCAGAGAAGATAGAAAGAATAAAATGTTTGATCATAGGTTCAGGACCTGCTGGATATACTGCAGCTATATATGCCGCACGTGCAGATATGAAACCTGTAGTTTATACAGGTATGGAACCTGGTGGACAGCTTACTACAACTACTGAGGTAGATAATTTCCCTGGTTACCCAGAAGGAATAGATGGTCCAGCTATGATGGTCGATTTACAGAAACAAGCAGAGCGTTTTGGTACACAAGTACGTATCGGGATGATCACAGAGGTGAATTTTGCTACTGAAGAAGGTGGTATTCACACAGCTGTTGTAGATGGTAAAACTAAAATAGAAGCTAATACGGTAATTATTTCTACCGGTGCAACGGCAAAATATTTAGGACTAGAGAGTGAACAAAGATTGCGTGGTGGTGGTGTAAGTGCATGTGCAGTATGTGATGGTTTCTTTTATAGAAATCAAGATGTAGCGATAGTAGGTGCTGGTGATACTGCTGCTGAAGAGGCTTCTTACCTTGCAAATATTTGTAAAAGTGTTACTATGCTAGTGCGTAAAGATCACATGCGTGCATCTAAAGCTATGCAACATAGAGTAAATAGTCTAGAGAATATTACGGTACTTTATAATTCTGAAGTAGATGAAGTTCTAGGTGATACGGTAGTAGAAGGTTTACGTATTGTAAATAATCAGACACAAGAAAAGCACGAGATAGCTATTACTGGTATTTTTATCGCGATAGGTCACAAGCCTAATACAGATATCTTTAAAGGACAGCTGGACATGGGTGAAGATGGATATTTAAAAACTATTCCAGGTTCCACAAAGACTAACATGCCTGGTGTATTTGCATCTGGAGATGTACAAGATAAAATATACAGACAAGCTATTACAGCTGCTGGTACAGGATGTATGGCTGCACTAGATGCAGAGCGTTACCTTGCCGAAGTAGGAGTGGTAGATGAAACTAAAGCTGGTGATTATTACGTAGAGTAAATGACCTAGTGTTAAAGCAAAAAAAATCCCCATTGAAACTAAAGTTTCAATGGGGATTTTTAATTTAAATAAGAACGTTTATTCTCTACTAAGAACAGACTTACCAGCAAATTTATTTAAATCGATTTTAGGAGAGTTGTGTAGCTCTACTTTTGCATCACCACTAGACTCAAGATTAAGTTGGTTTTTCACATTGATTACAGCGTCTGCATTATCTGTAATATTAAGATCTAGTTTGTTAAAAATTAGATTTTTACCTTTAAAGCTGCTTTTACTATTTAATTGTAAGTAAGCAGTTTTAACATCACCTTCTATGGTAGCATCTGCGCGATCTTTCATGTTTAACTCAAGATCGTCATATTTGATTAGTGCTTTTACAGTCGTGTTGTTATCCAGATTAACAACAGCTCTTTTACCAGTAAGGTTTAATTCTGCTTCTGTACTGCGTTCTGCATTAAGTGTTAATCTTTCAACTGTTGCAGTTAAATAAACTTCAGCATCCTTTTCTATGTTCAATTCTAGATCTTCAAAAAGCAGGCTTGTTACAGAAGATAGTTGTGCGTCATCAGTAACAGTGATTTTATTTAATTCTGGACCGTAAATAATTCTAAATTTCATCTCTTTTTTAGAACGTATTTTAGCTGTAGTAGTAACCACTAGTTTACCATCTATAACTCTAGCGGCAAGATACTGGTGTAGGTTAGAATCTGTAGTGATCTCTACCTGTGGGGAAGCTCCAGGAATAATTTCTATTTCATAATCTCCATTGATTTCTAATGTCTCAAAGGGATCGATAGGGCTTATCTCGGTAGTAACCTCACGGTTTCCTTTTACCTTAATAAGATCTTGAGCACTCATTATAGTAGTGCTTAATGCAAACACAAATATTAGTAATTTTTTCATTGTATTAATTTATTTGGTAAAGGTAAAACAAAAACCGCTCCAACATGAATTGGAGCGGCTAAGAGTTCTACATCTCAATCACAAGGGTAGAACGTCAACTGAAAATTACAATCTAATAAGTGTCTGTAGTCTTTACAGTTACACCGCCTATATCTAGTGAGGTAGTCACTGTAACTTTGTCTTCGTTTTCTACATCTTCATCTTCATATTTCCATTTTCCATCTGTAGTAGTTGTAGAATCGATAATTCTATTAGTATCTAGAGCGTCGTTTTTAATAGAATTATTGTGTCTAGATCTAAAAGTTCCATCTTTAGGACATTCTAAACATATTGTTTTTCCATCGCTTATCTCATACTCATAATTACCGTCGTAGCGTTTATCTATTCTCAAAGCTTCGTCAGTCATCCAGGAATCATAACGGTCTTTAAAGCTATTATTAAACTTAACTTTAGTTCCTTTAGGTAAATAGATGGTTACATTCACTCGTTGACCGAACACGCCCGAACCTTTAGGAACAATCAAGTAACTAGGAGCGGTAAAAGAAGAGTCTGTAACCTCATAATCATAGACTAGTGATTCTGCATTTAATTTTGCGGTGTCAAAAGAGTCTCCTTTGGCCTTAAAATTAACACTTACTCGTGCCAGACTATCTCTACTCGTAGCAAATGCTATATAGACGTTATTTTTTCTAACGGCTTTTTCTCCATTATAATCAACAACTTTTAAACCATTGCTAGTTACATAAGTCTGGTCTCCTAGATTACCGTTTTTTAACAACTGCAATTCAAACACTTTCTCTTTATCAATAGAAAATTCTTGAACTTCTATTACATTACCATCATAGGCTTGTGTGGCAGCTATTCTTGCAACAGAAACACTAAGTACAATTACAGAAACAATCCACAGTACCACAAGAATTATTTTTGCAGGCATCCCGATAGATTTCAAATTATTAACTAATAACTTAAGACCTAAAATGGCAAGTACTAGTAAAGGAATACCGACAGCAAAAATAATAGCCGTTAATAAAATCCATGAAGCCTGATGGTTAGGTATCACGACATCAAAGAAGTGAATTAAATTCTGTCCATCTACATCAATAAAACTAGCTGTAATTAAAGAAACAACAAGACCTATAAGAGCAGTAGTAGCACTTAAGAAAACTATAAGGCCTATAATTTTAACTAATGCTTTAAAAAAGCCTTTGATTAATCTTCCTAAAAAACCGAAGAATCTAATAGAACCTCGTTTACCTTTTTGACCTACAATATGGTGGTCGGCGTCAGTCTGCCCATCGACCACGGGCTCAAAACCCTGCTTAAAATTTTCTTCTATATTAGAGATGTTCACTTCTTTCCCCATCATTGTTAGGCGCTGGTTAGTAGTTACCGCATCTGGTACAAGAATCCATAGTAATACATAAATAGGTATCGCCCATCCTACACTAAAGAATACTAATAATACCCAAGCAACTCTCAACCATACCGCATCTATACCTAGATAGTATCCCATACCACCAGAAACACCACCTACATAACCGTTTTGTGTATCTCTAAAAAGTTGTTTGTTTTTACCAGTAGTTCTGAATTTACTTCTGGAAGTCTGCTCTTCAAATATCTCTTCATCAACCTCGTAATCTTCCGGTTGTCCCATGATATTAATCACTTCTTCCACGTGATTTATAGAAATTACTTGTTGTTCGTTAGCTCTTTTTTCTAGAAAGAGCTCGGCAATGCGCGATTCTATGTCGCTCATTATCTCGTCTGCGCCGCTAGTACCGGCAAATGATTTACGTACCGCTGCTACATAACGTTGCAGTCTTTGATAGGCATCTTCGTCTATATGGAAGAACAGCCCAGCTAGGTTTATATTGATGGTCTTGTTCATGATTTTTTAGTTTTAGGTATGGTCACTAGGTTAACTGCATTTTTAAGATCGTCCCAGGTTGTGGTCAGTTCTGTAAGGAAAATTTTACCAGTTTCAGTAAGTCCGTAATACTTACGTGGTGGTCCACTGGTGCTTTCTTCCCAGCGATAATTAAGCAATCCAGCATTTTTAAGTCTCGTGAGTAATGGATAAATAGTTCCTTCTACCACCAGCATTTTAGCATCTTTTAAAGTTCCTAGAATCTCAGCCACGTAGGCGTCATCTTCTTTTAAGATGGATAGAATGCAGTACTCCAGTACGCCTTTACGCATTTGCGCTTTTGTGTTTTCTATCTTCATATTAGTTATTATTAGGTACTTCTACCTCAGTATGATGAGGTATGAAGTTAATCGTTAAAGGGTAATCGTAATTATCACCATCATGTGCTTTTATAGCGGCTTTAATCGTACATACTAGATCTGTTACAGCTAGTATTAAAATTAAAGTGCCACATATAAAACCACTAGCTATTACGGTACTAAAAATTCCCATGTCATCCCAAAACGGAAAATCATGACCGTGATCCATTGCTTCCCATAAACTAGGGCCGCCAGAAATCATAGATCCTATTATAATACCGCCACCTATAAAAGCGAGTATGATCGTATAAAGTGTAATACTCATTTGAAAATTAATAGCCTGTTTACCATGTCTATCAATAAAATCAGATTTCTTAGAGTTTATCATCCATAAAAGAATGGGTAGAATGAAATTACCTAAAGGAAAAAGCCATTTACCGAATGTCAATAAATGAATTCCTGTAGCAATATTATTGTGGTTGTTTTGGTTCGTTGATTCCATAGCCTATTATTTTCTTATGCAAATATATGGTTAAAAGATAGTATTATGCAATACAAAGTACCATATATTTTTCTATAACCTATTGATTTTTAAAGTCCCGCTTTCGCGAAAGCGTAATGATTACAAGGCTTATCAGAGTTTTTATAATCTTAATTTATTTTTTAAAATTTGTTTTTGATTTTTAAATATTTAGTTTATTTGGAGCGATTTCTTATTCATTGCATACAAAAACTTATAAATAGAATTCGGTTTTTAACTTGCAAAAGCGATTTAATTATTAAATTCCCGAACACGATTTAAACACCATCTTATGATCACGCCTAAGAAAATTAATGCCTTTACATTTTTGAAATTACCTAGTTGCTGGTGGAGTGGTGTGAGGTGTAAAGAAATAGATGCAGAAAACTGTACGGTAACTGTAAAGCATAAATGGTTCAATCAGAATCCATTTAAAAGTATGTATTTTGCTGTACAAGCCATGGCTGCCGAACTTTCTACAGGAGCTCTAGTTATGTCTTATATTCAAAAAAGTGATGCTCGTGTCTCTATGTTAGTAGCAAATAATAAAGCAACTTTTACTAAAAAAGCCACAGGCCGTATTACATTTAAATGTCACGATGGACTTGCTATTAAAGAGGCGATCGAGAAAGCAGTCTCAACTGGCGAGGGTCAGACAGTATGGATGACATCTCAAGGTGTAAATGAAGAAGGTGTGCAGGTAAGTGAATTCCAATTTGAGTGGACAGTTAAGAAGAAATAGTTTACAGTCGCAGTTTTCAGTAGGCAGTCGTCCCAGAAAATTTGGCTCGAGATATTTAATTGTGATAATTGTCGTTTCCAAATGTGTCAGGGATCGGTTAGTTCTATAATATTCTGTGTTTTTAATTCTATTTCTTAAGTATTTACTAATCTCTAATCGCATAAATTGCCCAATGTTTATCTTCACTTCATGAAAGCAAATTTCCAGAAATACGTTTTAGAATTTAAACAACCGGCAGGAACTTCTCGTGGCGTTTTAAAAACCAAAAACACTTGGTTTCTTGTCATTAATAACGGTGATAAACAAGGTGTAGGAGAGGTGAATATGTTTGCAGGGCTATCCATAGATGACAGACCAGAATTTGAAAAGCAACTGCAATGGACTTGTGATCATATTAATTTATCGCCGGTAGAAATGATGAGCGCTTTAAAAAAATGGCCTTCTATTTTATTCGGTTATGAAATAGCGATGAGGTCCTTGCAATCCAGTGATCCATTTACATTGTTTCCATCTATGTTTACAGAGGGACAAGATGCGATTTCTATCAATGGGCTCGTATGGATGGGAAATCAAGATTTTATGATGCAACAGCTAGAAGAAAAACTAGTAGCAGGATTTAATTGCATTAAAATGAAGATAGGCGCTATCGATTTTGAAGCAGAAATGAGTCTATTAAAATTGATACGTTCTCGCTTTCGCGAAAGCGAGATTACTATAAGAGTAGATGCAAATGGTGCTTTTACACCTCAAAATGCATTGGGTAAACTAGAAGAAATCGCAAAATACGATGTACACAGTATCGAGCAGCCTATTAAACAAGGGCAATGGAATGATATGGCAAGACTGTGTGAGCAAACGCCACTAGATATTGCGCTAGATGAAGAATTAATAGGTCTTTATGATATAGAAGAAAAGATAGCCTGTCTAGATGCAATTAAACCACAATATATTATCTTAAAACCTGCACTAGTAGGTGGTTTTCAAAGTAGTAGAGAATGGATAAATCTCGCTACAGAAAGAAATATAGACTGGTGGATTACTAGTGCGTTAGAATCTAATGTAGGTCTTAATGCTATTGCTCAATTTACGTATACGCTAGGTAATAAAATGCCGCAAGGTCTAGGTACAGGTTCTCTATATACTAATAATATCGAGGCGCCGCTAGAGATTAAAAATGGACAGTTGTGGTGTAACACATCGGGCAATTGGGATACTAATAAAATAAAGTTTTAAATATGTTTATTAAAAGAGGTGCAAACGGTTTTCATGAGACATGGAAGTGGTTAATAGGTGCCGTGGTGATATTTTTGGGTTGTCAGTTTTTTGGTGCTATGCCATTTACTATTGCTGTGGTTTATGAACAATTTACGCTTCATGGAGTAGATGCAATGAATAGTCTAGATGAGTCTACATTAATGAATACCTTTTCAAAAAATGTTACTTTCTTTTTATTGATGTTCAGTTTTGTAGTAGGTACGCTAGTGTGGTGGCTATGGGTTAAATATATTCATAAGTTAAGCTGGACAGCATCGACTACCTCGAGAGCTAAATTTGATTGGAATAGAACGTTCTTTGCTTTTGGTGTGGTAGGACTTGTTTCTATAGCAACTACTTTAATAGGATATTATAGTGCGCCAGAGGTTTATATATGGAACTATGACGCGACTAACTTTGCGATACTTGCAGTTATTGCAATCGCTTTAGTGCCTATTCAAACCACATGGGAAGAGCTGTTTTTTAGAAGCTATGCTATGCAAGGATTAGGAATTATATCTGGTAATAGAGCAGTTCCTTATATTCTTACTTCAGTTGTTTTTGGGATGATGCATATTTTTAATCCAGAAATTGCTACTATGGGGTATATCGTCATGATATGGTATGTAGGTACCGGTTTTCTTTTAGGTACTTTTACTTTAATGGATGAAGGTACAGAGCTTGCTATAGGTTTTCATGCTGCAAATAATTTATTTATTGCGTTATTAGTAACAGCAGACTGGACAGCATTTCAAACAGATTCCCTATTAATAGACACATCAGATCCTACTGCAACATGGGAGACTTTTATACCTATGTTTATTTATTATCCTGCTTTAATTTTATTGTTTGCTAAGAAATACAAATGGAACAATTGGAAAGATAAATTGTTCGGTAAAATAGAAGTACCTGCCTTAATAACTAATTATGATACCCAAGATACATCTCACATTTAAATTAAACGGTCACTCTCTAGATTATGAAGGAGTGATGACTGTTGCATATAGTTATGTCAAAGAAGGTGAAGAATGGGAAAAGCAAGTAGGTGATTTTTTACTAAGCTGGCTGGATAACTTTGATGTAGTTACGGTTAAAACTAGTGGTTCCACTGGTGTTCCTAAAGAGTACAAACTAAAAAAACAGCATATGATTAATAGTGCTGTTATGACAGGTAAACGCTTTGATATAGGAATAGAAAATGATGTGCTTTGTTGTTTGCCGTTAAGTTATATAGCTGGTAAAATGATGCTCGTGCGTGCCATGACTTTAGGCTGGTACATAGATCTAGTACAACCTAGTACAACGCCATTAAGGAAAGTAGAAAAGAGATATGATTTTACGGCCATGTCACCGTTGCAAGTTTCTAAATCTCTAGACGATATACACAAAGTACGTAAAGTGATCATAGGTGGTGGTGCTGTTTCTCAAGGTTTAATCGATCGATTAGATGGAAAACACACGCAAGCATTTCATACGTATGGAATGACAGAAACAGCTTCTCATATAGCAGTGAGGCAATTATATCCTTCTTATGAAGAGAATTATTCTGTTGTAGAAAATGTAGCAGTAGAGAAAGATGAGGAAGGTAAACTGGTTATTCATGCTCCAGACCTCGCCAGCACATCTTTAGTTACTAACGATCTGGTAGAATTAGTTAACGAGAATGAGTTTAAAATTCTGGGTAGGGTAGATGATGTAATTAATACAGGATCTGTAAAAGTGCATCCAGCACAAGTAGAACAGAAGTTGTCGATTCATATTAATGAGCCTTTCTTTTTATCTGCAAAGAAGGATGAAGAACTAGGTGAGAAAGTTATTCTCGTAATGCAAGGTGAAGAAAGAGATCTAAAACAGGCTTTTAAAAAGTTAGATAAATTTGAAGTGCCTAAGGAAATTTACTTTGTAAAAGAGTTTGCTTTAACGCACACAGGTAAATTAGATAAGAGAGTAATTTTAGAAAAGCTATTTTCAGGTAATAGATAAAGACTCATGAGAGCCTTAAAAGTAAAAAGCCTTTAATACTAGTTGTATTAAAGGCTTTTATTATTCTCTTGTGTTATCTATTCTTTTAGCAATAACATCTGTAGCTCTATCGAGCATGCGATAAACGTTTTCAAAACCTTGTGTGCCGCCGTAATATGGATCTGGAACATCAAGATTTTCTTCTGGAAAAGCTTCATCTAGTATTTTGATAACCTTTTTCTTTTCTTCTTCTGTAGAAGCAAGTGAGGTTACATCATCATAATTAGACTGGTCCATTACATAGATATAATCAAATTTCTGAAAGTCCTCTTTTAAGAGTTTACGACTTTTTTGATTTGTTATATCCAGACCGTTTTTCTTTGCAATAGCAATGGATCTTTTATCAGGAGCTTGTCCTTTATGACCACCACTAGTACCTGCACTATCTACTTTAAATTTTGTGAAATTTAATTTAGATCTCATCAAGCCTTCAGCAAGTGGAGACCTACATATATTACCTAAACATATCATGAGTATGTTAGTCATAATAGCTTCTAGTTAGAAAGTTTTTTATGTAAATCTTCAACATATTTACTGAATTGTTTATCAGTAGAAGCAAGATTATCAACAGTCTTACAAGCGTGTAAAACAGTAGCGTGATCACGCTTACCTATTTGAGTACCTATACTTGCTAGAGATGCCTTAGTAAGTTTCTTTGAAAAATACATAGCTAGTTGTCTCGCTTGTACAATATGACGCTTACGTGTTTTAGACTGTAATGTTTCTACATCCATAGAGAAATAGTCACTTACTACTTGTTGTATTTGATCTATAGAAATCTCACGTTTTGTGTTCTTTACATAGTTCTCTACAATCTTGCGTGCAAGATCTATGGTAATGTCTTTACGATTAAAAGAAGAGTGTGCGATTAAAGAAATAATAGCTCCTTCTAATTCTCTAATGTTGGTTTTGATATTATCTGCTAGATAATGAATTACATCATCATCCATTTCAACACCATCACGGTACAGTTTGTTCTTGATTATAGAAACACGAGTTTCATAGTCAGGATGATTTAACTCTGCACTAAGTCCCCATTTAAAACGGGAAAGTAAGCGCTGTTCAATATCCTGCATGTCTACAGGTTTCTTATCACTTGTAAGAATCACTTGTTTACCATTTTGGTGCAAGTGATTAAATATGTGGAAGAATACATCTTGTGTACTTGCTTTACCAGCAAAGAACTGAATGTCATCAACAATAAGAACATCTACGATTTGATAGAAGTGAATAAAATCATTTCTATTATTCTTACGTACAGATTCAATATACTGTTGTGTAAATTTTTCAGCGCTTATATAAAGTACTGTTTTGTCAGGGTAGTTTTCTTTGATACCTACACCTATGGCATGTGCAAGATGTGTTTTACCTAAACCTACACCACCGAATATCAATAGAGGATTAAAGCTAGTTCCGCCAGGTTTGTTAGAGACAGCCATACCAGCACTACGTGCTAGTCTGTTAGAATCACCTTCTAAGAAAGTTTCAAAGTTATAAGAAGGATTAAGTTGAGACTCGATCTTTACATTTCTTATTCCAGGAATAATAAATGGATTCTTAAGCTCTGGACTTTTACTTCTAACCGGTGCATCTACAGACTGCGAGTTATTAATAGAGCGGTTACTACTAGGTATTTTTTCGGTAAAGGCTTCCATACCTTTAGTAGGGTTCTCCATCTTGATCGCATAGATCAATTTTGCGCCCTCGCCTAACTCACGTGTTAAGGCAGTTTTTAATAATTTTATATAATGTTCTTCTAGCCATTCATAAAAAAAACGACTAGGTACTTGAATACTTAAGGCAGTATCTGTTAGCTTTACCGGCTTAATAGGTGCAAACCAAGTTTTATAAGCTTGGGGCGCAATATTATCTTTTATAAAAGCTAGACAATTGTCCCATACCGATTCTGCAGTCAGTGTCATATATATTACTTTTTTCAAGTTAGAGTTGGGTCGATTAAGAACTAAAAATCACAAAGAAATCCTGTTGTTAAAATCGATGACAAATATGTGTATAAAAAACCTTAAAAAAAATTTATTTCAGGTTTGATTTCTGAAAAAAAAGTCGCAAGGATATTTCTTTTTTTAAAACCTAATTATTAATTATAAATTATTATGGATACTATCACAATTAACATAAAACCTAGATACTCAGAAACTGATCAAATGGGAATTATTCATCATGCTAACTACTTGATATACTTAGAGCAAGCAAGGTTAGAGTGGTTGAATCAATTAGGTTTTTCCTATGTTAAAATGGAAGAAAGTGGTGTGTTGTTACCGGTATATAACATCGATATTAAGTACAAAAATCCGATCAAATTTGGGGAGGAAATTTCTGTCAAAATCAGACTAAAATCACTGCCTACCACAAGGGTTGTTTTTGAGTATGAAATAGTTAACAACAGTGGTGTTCTCTGTGCAATATGTGATCTAACATTAGTTTTTACTGATGCAAAAACTTTTAGGCCTAGAAAACCTATTCCAGAATTCCTTAAAGCTTGTGAACAATTATTCTAATTATATAGGTTCTTAACAATTTCTGTTAGTTAATAACGCTGTAATTTCCTTTTTGTTTTATAAAATTGATGATGATAATCATTCAATTATTTATTCTATAGCTTTTGCTTTTAAAGGGTACATTTTATTGATTTGAGCTGTGACGGCTTCTTGTCGTGATGCTGGAACGTCAATATTGATGATGCAGCTAGCAGTTAATTCTTGTTTTCCTATTTTAAAATTATTTTCATCTATAAATCTCATGACCTGACTCATTTGTGGGTATTCAAATTTGATCTCAATAGATGCGGTGATTGTGCGTACTTTAATTTGAGCGGTTTCTAGACTTATTTTTGCAGCTTCTCGATAAGCGCTTATTAAGCCACCTACACCTAGTTTAGTACCGCCAAATATTCTAGAAACGACCACTAGAACATCGCTCAATTCAAAAGAATTAATTTGCCCTAATATTGGGTCACCAGCACTGTGACTAGGTTCTCCATCATCATTTGCTCTATAATTATTATCGTCTGCACCCAGTTTCCATGCATAGCAATGGTGTCCAGCTTTAGGATGTCTATTGCGCAATGGAGCTATTAAATCATTTACCTCTTCATCACTAGTTATAGGGAATGCATAGCCGTAAAATTTACTGCCTCGATCCTTATATAGAATCTCGATAGTGGGTTTTGTTATCGTTTTGTAGGAATCTGTCAATTATAAAATTATGTTAAAGCAATCTTAAGAACTTGTGAAAGCGATTAGTTAGAATATTTTAGCAAAATAACTATTAAACTTAACCAATGAAAAAGATCTTAGCCTTATTATTTTTATCAGTCGCAATAATTAGTTGTGAGACGGAACCTTTAGACCCTAGCTTAAATTCTGGTGCTACAGGAGGTAGTGGTAGCGGTAGTGGTTCTGGTAGTGTAGATACTACTTTGATAGTAGGTTCTTGGGATTATGCAGACACAGAAACAGAATCTACAACGACATCTGTTGTGATGGGGAATACGATATCGCTTACTGTAGATATTGAGTTCGTAAGTTCTGATGCGGTTTTAGTTTTTAATACAGATGGGACTTATACAGTTAATGGTGATTTAACTATAGAGACTTTTCTTGCAGGAGCTTCTCAAGGACAAAGTACTAGTACTCTAGCTGAGTCTGGTACCTATACTATTAATGGTTCAAATATCACCTTTGCAGCTAATGGGGCTGGAACAGTTTTTGATGCAAATGCGGTTTATACCATTGTAGAATTAACTGCTACAGATTTAGAAATTACTGTGGCTTCAGATGTGACACAAGTGATAAGTGGTGTTAGTCAGCGCACAGTCATAGAAGGTTTTGCTTCTTTTACTAGATAATACACATTCTTATATTCATTAAAGCCTTTCTTAATAGAGAGGCTTTTTTTTGTGTTACGCTTTCGCGAAAGCGATCATAAGAATAGCAACTATAGCTACTATGATACCTATGTAATTCTTTGGGATTAGTTTTTCCTTGAATATGAGGATACCAAGAATAGAAGCAAAAAGCACCGTAGCAACATTATTAATTGGGTAAACCACACTGCTTTCCATTCCGTTTTTTAAAGATTTAATTATAAAGTAAATTGAAAAATAGTTAGGAATACCTAATGTGATACCGGCTATAATAGATCTTAAATTGATATAGCGTTTTTGTGTCGCCTCGTACAAAAGAATAATGATACCTATTATAAAAGCGGTGGCAAAACACATAGCGCTGAATAAAGATTCCTCGCCTACTGGGACGTAGTTTATTTCGGCATATTTAAGTGTGGTGTCTATGATACCGCTTCCCAAAAATAAAATGACAGGAAGAATAAGTGTTTTTTTGTCCAGTTGAAGTCCATCCTTACTTTTAACCGAAGTAAGGTATACAGAAATAAGAGCGAGTAATATACCTGCTATTTTCATCCATCCTATAGATTCTTCATATAGCCATATTCCCGCGACAACAGGAATAACAAGTGACATTTTTCCAGATACAGCGGCTACAGTAAGGCCGTTTTTCTGGCTGGTAAGTGCCATGATATTAAAGATGAAGATAAAAAGTGCGCCTATAAAAAACGAATAATACAGCCAGTCTGCCTGTAAGATGTTTTCCACATTAGGTACACGTCCATAGGATATCAAGCCTGTGATACATGCAATGATATAATTAGTGATGATAGCATGTAAGGTGTTTACTTTAAAAATTTCAAAGTATTTGAAAATCACATAAAGTAAACTAGATGTGATAACACTTAGTAACAACCAGATCATGCGTTAAGATATGTTTTTAAAACATCTTGCTTTAAAGTTACTCTATCTAGAATTGTGTAGTTGCCTTTTAATTTTGGCGCTGGCAGTCCGTGATGAAATAAAACTTCGGTTCCCATAAATTGCATCGCTTCATCCCATAAATTCACATCGATAAATTGCTGAATAGTACGTGCGCCGCCTTCTATAATTACCGATTGTATCTGGTTGTCATAGAGTTCTTTAATTATGCTTTCCGGCTGTGTTGATTTAACAATAATAGTAGGTGCTTGATTATCGAACACAACGTAGTTTTTATCTAGAGTATTTCTAGAATCTAAAACGATGCGTGTAGGGTTTACTCCATGCCAGTCTCTACAGGTTAGTGATGGGTTATCATCTATAACGGTTTGTGCGCCTATTAGAATTGCGTTTTCTTCAGCTCTTAATCGGTGAGATAACTGTCTAGAATAGGAGTTAGTAATCCATACTGGTTTTTGTTCGTCTTTTTGTGCAGGCGCTATAAAACCATCGGCAGTTTCGGCCCATTTTAAAATAATATAAGGACGTTGTTTTCTGTGATAAGTGAAAAAGCGTTTGTTAAGAAGATTGCATTCTTTTTCTAGAACGCCTACCGTGACGTCTATGCCTACTTCTTTTAATATAGCAACACCTTTACCGGCTACTTTTTCATGTGGGTCTAGAGAGCCTATGACTACTTTTTTAAAGCCTTTTTTTACGATCATAGAAGCGCAAGGTGGTGTTTTTCCGGTGTGTGAACAGGGTTCTAGGTTAACGTATAATACCGCTTTCGCGAAAGCGTCTCTACCATAACCATTTTTCTCAGCATCACGCACTGCGTTGACTTCAGCATGTGGTTCACCAGATTTTTTATGCCATCCTTCTCCAAGAATTTCGTCATTTTCAGAAACGATCACACTTCCCACTAGCGGATTAGGGTATGTGGTGCCCAATCCATTTTGTGCTAGTTGTATGCAGCGTTGTATGTATTTCTCATCTACAGTCATTGTTACAAAAGTAAGGCTGAATTAAAATCAAAAAGAAAAATCCTTTTAAAATGTCTAGTCCTAAATAACCGATACAGATTATTAAAGGATTAAATTTATTATTTAAATCTCAATGAAGCTAGCTTCGTTGAGATTTTTTTGATTTGTATGTTTTTCTTGTTAATTGATTTTGTTTGTGCATTTGAATAGGT
>NZ_JBDVDQ010000022.1:0-168976 GCF_039941875.1 Nonlabens sp.
ACCTATTCAAATGCACAAACAAAATCAATTAACAAGAAAAACATACAAATCAAAAAAATCTCAACGAAGCTAGCTTCATTGAGATTTAAATAATAAATTTAATCCTTTAATAATCTGTATCGGTTATTTAGGACTAGACAAACATTTCATTAGCAAACTCTTTAAGATCTAGTTACGTATTTAGTACAACTAACTTAACAGATCCATGAAGATTATTTTTTCCTACTCCGCTTTCGCGAAAGCGGTATTATTTATTGCCTTTTTCTTTTCTACACAGTTTATTGTTGCCCATACAATTACTGGTTTTATTAAAGATAGTAATGGACAACCATTAAAAGATGTTTATGTTTTACACATGAAGTCTGGCACACATACTCACTCAAATGCTAAAGGCTTTTTTACCATAGACAATGTGGAGCAAGAAGAAGAGCTGAAGTTCTCTCATATAGGTTATGAGGCGAGTTCTATTGTTGTAACTAATCCTAAAGATATTTTACAAATTACTTTGAATCCATCTTCTTTAGATCTAGATGCGATTACTATAAGTAACGATGTAGAAACACTCAATGTTCTAGCCAATGTAGATTTACAAATTAATCCAGTAACTTCTTCTCAAGAAATCTTAAGAACAGTACCTGGACTTTTTATAGGACAACACGCCGGTGGAGGTAAAGCAGAGCAGATTTTCTTAAGAGGTTTTGATATAGACCACGGTACAGACATCGCTATTAATGTAGATGGAATGCCAGTAAATATGGTGTCTCATGCACATGGACAAGGATATGCAGACCTTCATTTCCTTATACCAGAAACTATTAATAACATCTCTTATGGAGTAGGTAGTTATGATGAGAGCGTAGGTAACTTTGCCACTGCAGGACACGTAGATTTTAAGACTAAAAGTTATCTAGACGAGAGTAAGATAAGCGTAGAGATAGGTGATTTTAACCATCAGCGTTATTTAGGTCTAGTGCAATTAGTAGACAATGCTCATACGACGGCTTATGTTGCAACAGAGTATTTGACCTTTGACGGGCCGTATGATAGTCCACAAAATTTTGATAGAATCAATTTATTCGGAAAATTACACCATACTACAGATTCAGGAAATAGACTAAGTTTAAGTTTATCTCATTTTGACAGTGAGTGGGACGCGAGTGGACAGATACCACAGCGTGCTGTAGATAGTGGTTTAATAGATCGTTTTGGTGCTATAGACGACACAGAAGGTGGTTCTACATCTAGAACTAACATAGTCCTTAATTATGACATGGACATAAGTGATAAGGAACAGTTAGAAACTACGATGTTTTATTCTCACTATGATTTTCTCTTATATTCAAATTTCACCTTCTTTTTAGAAGATCCTATAAATGGAGATCAGATACAACAGCAAGAATCTCGTGATATGGCTGGTTTTAAAACTAAATATACATATGATACTCAACTTGGTGCAAATGATCTAAGTCTTACAGCAGGTTTTGGTTTAAGAAATGATAGAACTGACGCATCAGGATTATCAAGAACTTTAAATAGAAGAACAGTACTGGAGGATATACAATTAGGAGATATTAATGAAACTAACTCTTCACTCTTTGTAGGTGCCGAATTATCGGTAAATAAATTATTGATAGATGCAGGATTAAGATTAGAGCGATTCAAATTTGTCTACAAAGACGCGTTAACTGAAACATTTGATACACAGTCACAAACTGCCACTGCGTTACTGCCTAAATTGAATTTCAATTATGAGGTAAATGACAATGTAAAAGTTTACTTGCACAATGGCGTAGGTATGCACAGTAATGATACTAGAGTAGTTTTAGAAAATGGAGCAGATGATATTCTACCTAAATCTTATGGATCTGATCTAGGTACTATATGGAAAGCTAGTGATAATCTAGTGGTAAATGGAGCGCTATGGTATCTGTTTTTAGAACAAGAATTTGTTTATGTAGGAGATGCAGGAATTGTAGAACCTAGTGGCGAGACAGAGCGTTATGGTTTTGATCTAGGTGTAAAATACCAGCTTACAGACTTCTTGTTTTTAGACACTAACCTTAATTATGCACACGCTAGGGCGATTAATGAACCAGATGGTGCAGATTATATACCGCTTGCGCCAGAGTTTACTTCTACAGGTGGGATAAGTCTTAAAAATTATAAACGATTTAATGCTGGACTGCGTTACCGCTATATAGGTGATAGAGCTGCAAATGAAGATAATAGCATCGTTGCAGAGGGCTATTTTGTAGCAGACTTTAATGTAAATTATGACCTTACTGATAACTTAAGATTAGGTATGGCAGTACAGAATTTATTTGATGTAGAGTGGAATGAAACACAGTTTGCAACAGAATCTAGACTTGCTAGCGAGGCACAGTCAGTAGAAGAAATTCATTTCACACCTGGGACTCCATTATTTATAAGAGGTAGTATCCAATATCGTTTTTAAAAATATTTAAAATATTCCAATTTAAGTAAAAGCTATTTCTGTAAGAAATAGCTTTTTGCTTTCTCTACAACTCTTACCTTTGTTAGATCATGAAACAAAGAGAACTCCATCGGTTTGCCTTAGAAGATGCTACTATTTTTAAACAGAAATTGCTGTCGTTTTTTAAGTCAGAAAAGCACCTCGTTTATCTAGAAAGCAACCATGGAAATCTTGCACATGATTCTTATCAGTCGCTGATAGGAGTAGGCGCTATAGATAGTATAAGCTGTGAAACAAGAAGTGCTTTTGAACAGTTAGCTGCTTTTAAGGCAGAATATAAAGACTGGATGTTCGGTTTTCTAGGTTATGACCTTAAAAATGAATTAGAAGATCTGAAAACTGAAAAACAAGACCTATTAGAATTTCCAGATTTGAGTTTTTTTGTGCCAGAATTGGTTTTTGAGATTTCAACAAAAGAGTTGAAACTACATTCTTTTATTACTTCACAACCTGCGGCGCAAGAATTAATTTCTAACATAGAAACTCATTCACTTACTTCGTTTAAAAAAGTAGTAAGACCGGTACCTTTAAAAGCAAGAGATACTAAAGAAGATTATTTAAATAAAGCGCATACTTTTTTAGATCACATTCATAGAGGTGATATTTATGAAGCAAATTTTTGCACACAATTTTATGCTCAAAAGGTAGAACTTGATACTCAAAAAGCATTTCACCATTTAAATCAGATAAGTGAGCCGCCATTTGCTGTTTATGCTAGATTTAATCAGCATTACGCTATTTGCGCCAGCCCAGAGCGTTATTTAAAAAAAACAGATAGGCAGTTAGTTTCTCAACCTATTAAAGGAACAGCAAGAAGATCTGCTCATATTGTTGAAGATGAAAAACTAAAGGAATTTCTTTTTCACGATCCTAAAGAGCGATCAGAAAATGTGATGATCGTAGACCTGGTAAGAAATGACCTCTCTAAAACAGCTGTAAAAGGTAGCGTAGAGGTAGAAGAGCTTTTTGGAATGTACGCCTTTAAGCAAGTACATCAAATGATAAGTACAGTAGTGTCACAACTAGATAGTAAATATGATTCTATAGACGCTATAACCAGCACATTTCCCATGGGTAGTATGACCGGAGCACCTAAAATAAGTGCTATGGAAATTATTGAACAAAATGAATCTTTTAAACGAGGGCTGTACAGTGGTGCAATAGGCTATTTTACACCTCAAGACGATTTTGATTTTAACGTGGTGATACGTACTATTTTATATAATGAAAAATCCAAGTCATTATCTTTTTCTGTAGGCAGTGCGATTACAGCAGCTGCAGTACCAGAAAAAGAATATGAAGAATGTTTTTTAAAAGCCAAAGCATTAATAGAAGTGCTAGCGCTACAAGGCGTATACTTTGATTAAATTTGTACCATGCTAGCAGCGTTTAAAAATCATATACAAAATCATTTTCCAGAATTTTTTACAGCATCTATTGCCGTTGCAATAAGTGGTGGAAAAGACAGTACGGTTTTAGCTCATTTACTACATCAATTGGACTTAAATTTTGAACTCATTCACTGTAATTTCCATTTAAGAGATTCAGAAAGTGATGGAGATCAGGTTTTTGTAGAAGAAATGGCTATAGATTTAGATCGTAAACTACATGTATTGCATTTTGATACATCGCAAGTAGCTCAAGATAGAAATATATCTATTCAAATGGCTGCTAGAGACTTGAGATACAATGCTTTTGATAAAATTGCTGTAGATAATAAGTTCCAGCATATTCTAGTGGCACACCATCTAGATGATCAATTAGAGACGTTTTTAATTAATCTAGGACGTGGCGCTGGACTGCATGGCCTTACAGGAATAAGAGAGCGCAATGGTTTTATTTCTAGACCTTTATTGCCTTTTACTAGAGAACAGATAAGTGATTATGCTATAGATAATCATATCGAGTGGCGTGAGGACAGCAGCAATAGCTCTACTAAGTATTTACGCAATAAGTTAAGGCACGATGTAATTCCCTTACTTCATGATTCGTTACCACACTTAGAAGATAATTTTTCTAATACTTTGAGCTATCTTAAAAATTCAGAAATGTTGCAAGATGTTGAGGTGGCACGCTTTCGCGAAAGCGGAACAAAAACCATCTCAGGTAATCTAGAAATTAATATCGAGTTATTAAAAGAGACTTTAAAACCTGATGCTTATCTTTTTGAACTTCTAAAAGAGTACCGTTTTAATATACAAGATGCAGTTAAGCTTTTAGATTCAGAGAATGGAAAAGCTATTAAATCTGGAGAGATGAGGTTAGTAAAAGATCGCGATGTTTTAATACTTTCTGAAGCAAATCATATCAATGAGGTTTGCATAGAGATTGATGAAACAACCACAACTATTACTACTACAGAGGTGAATTTAGAAATAAAACATATACAGAATAACGATTTACTTACTTATGTGAAGAGTAACAGTAGTAAGAATAAACTATTTCTAGACACTAGTAAGTTAATAATGCCGTTAATATTAAGAACATGGCAGCACGGAGACCGCATGCAGCCTTATGGAATGAAAGGAAGTAAGTTAATAAGTGATTTATTAACGGATAGTAAAATCTCTTCTTTAAAACGAGAAAAAGCCTTAGTATTGACAAGTGGTAACGATCTTATATGGCTAGTAGGAAAAAGAGCCAGTAAGAACCATACCATAACGAGTAGAACACAATCCATTATAGAAATAACAATAAAACTATGAGAAAATTTCTCTTTGCTTTAATAGCTCTAGTTTCTTTACAGTTAACCGCTCAAGAAGATCCTGTTTCATGGTCTGGTGAGGTTATAAAGTTAACCGATAATGAGTATGAATTAATTACAACTGCCACCATGGAACCTGGCTGGCACATTAATTCTCAAGTAATATTACCAGAAGAGAATTCTGGCCCTATACCTACTAGCATTAGTTTCTATGATGTAGAAGGTAAAATAGAATTGATAGGAGAGAATAAAGAAACAGGATCTTATACTGCTTATTCTGATATATGGGAATTTAATGTGTATGAGTTTACTGATATAGCTGTTTTTAAACAGAAGATAAAGGTTTTAGATTCAGACCTAGAATATATAATTGCAAAAGCTTTTTATCAAACTTGTGATGACGAGATGTGTTTGCGTCCTACTGGAGTAGGAATAAGTTTTAAATTAAACCCAGAGGTAGTAATACCTGCAGGAGCATTTGATATTATAGAAAAATATCTTGATGATGATAAGGAGCCTATAGTAGCCGATGCTCCAGACGCATCTTCTATTAAGGAGAAAGACATTCAAGAAGAGCATACTACTGACGCCGGAAAGGTAAAAGAAGAAGAATCTAAAAAAAAAAATAACGAAGAATTAAAAGAGGATACTCATGGAGAAGATGAAGACCGTAGTCTTTGGGGTGTTTTTATAGTTGCATTCCTTTCAGGTTTTGCTGCGCTTCTTACACCATGCGTTTTTCCGATGATACCACTTACGGTTAGTTTTTTTACGAAGCAAAGTGCTAATAGAGCATCGGGAATAGGGAAAGCTTTTTTGTATGGCTTTTTTATAATAGTGGTTTATGTTTTGCTAGGGACTGTTGTTGTAGCAGTTTTTGGAGATAGGATACTACATGCTCTTGCGACTAATGTATGGGTGAATCTTACCTTTTTCACTATTCTAGTAGTTTTTGCTGCTTCCTTTTTAGGTGCATTTGAAATCACATTGCCTCAATCATGGGCTAACAAGATGGATGCAAATTCTAATAAAGGAGGTGTAGTAGGGATCTTTTTTATGGCTTTAGCCTTAGCAATTATTTCTTTCTCTTGTACAGGACCTATTGTAGGATCGTTAATTATAGAATCTTCGTCAAAAGGTGGTATTGCTCCTATTATAGGAATGTTCGGATTTTCACTAGCACTCGCATTACCGTTTACATTGTTTGCCATTTTTCCAGGATGGATGAATTCTTTGCCTAAGTCAGGCGGCTGGTTAAATACGGTAAAAGTTGTTTTAGGATTTTTAGAATTAGCACTCGCTTTAAAATTCTTATCATCGGCAGATTTAGTCTATCAATTTCATTTTGTAGATAGAGAAGTGTTCATAGCATTATGGATAGCTGTTTTTGGAGGTCTTTCATTATATCTATTTGGTAAAATAAGACTTCCGCATGATGGTCCTGAGAGTCATATTTCAGTAGGGAGATTATTGTTAGGTCTTATTGTTTTATCATTTACAATTTATTTAATTCCTGGTTTATGGGGAGCACCTGTGCAAATCGTATCAGGGTTTACACCACCTTTAAATTATGCTGAATCTCCTAGAGGTGTTGGTTATAAGGAGTTAGATTCTAATTTAATTATTCCAGAAGGTGCGCACCTTACTGTTCATGATATTGTTGCTTTCAATGATTATGAATTAGGTGTTAATTATGCTAAGAAGGTAGGAAAACCAGTTTTATTAGATTTTACAGGCTGGGCTTGTGTGAACTGTCGTAAGATGGAGGAGAGAGTCTGGTCAGATCCAGCTATTTTAAAAATGTTAAAAGATGAATATGTACTTATTTCTTTATATGTAGATGACGCTAATAATTTGCCTAAAGAAGAACAATATGAGTCTGAAATTTTAGACGGAAAAGTAAGAACAATAGGAGATAAGTGGTACGAATTTCAGAAGCGTGAGTATAATATAGCTGCTCAACCTTATTACGCTATTTTAGATAAAAACGGAAACAAACTTAAAGATCATAAACCCATTGATTACACCCCAAATATTGAAGAATATGCAGCGTGGTTAAAGAAAGGCTTAAAAGAATAATTAATAAACCTTAAAAATTTCTTAAAAACCGATTCAATTTTGAATCGGTTTTTTTGTTAGAGTATCTTTAGGGTTCAATATCAATTTATGAAACAAATAATAGTTATAGTAGCCCTGGTGCTGCTTATTTCTTGTAAAGAAGGAGGGAAAGATACCGCTTTTGTAAAAGCAAATAGTACAGAGAAAGCTGCCCAATTTAATGACTGGCTAGCTGTTCAATTTCATGAAGATTTATCTCGTGATCCACAGATGCAAACTTCTATGGGAAGCAAAGAGAATTATGGAAAGTGGACTGATATATCATCAGAATACGAACTAGAATCTAAGAAGATAGCAGAAAGAAGGTTAGCTTATTTACGAGATTCTATTCATAAAGAAGGACTTACCGGTCAAGATCGATTGAGTTATGATTTATATTATCAAAAGCAGAAACAAGAAATCGCAAACTTTGATTACAGATTATACACCTATCCAGTAAATCAAATGCATGGAATGCAGTCTGAAGTTCCTGCGTTCTTGATAAATCAACACAGGATAGATAGCGTTTCTGATGCAAAGGCGTACA
Source organism: Nonlabens sp. (assembly GCF_039941875.1). Classification (GTDB taxonomy): domain Bacteria; phylum Bacteroidota; class Bacteroidia; order Flavobacteriales; family Flavobacteriaceae; genus Nonlabens. The sequence continues at coordinate 7,843 of NZ_JBDVDQ010000022.1, forward strand.
TATCTAGATTAAAGGGAATCCAACCACTTTTTGAGCAGCTATCTGAGAACTTAAAGTTAAGAGAGTATAATGGTATTATGATGCCACGTTTTGTGTTTCATCATGTGTTAAAAGACAGTAGGAATGTTATTGATGGCTATCCGTTTAACGATAGTAAGGATAACAGTACGTTAATGGAAGATTTTTTAAATAAGATTTCTAAATTAAAACTGTCTACAGAAGAGAAAAAACAACTAGAAGAAGAAGCTGTACTAGCACTTCAAAACGAAGTAGAATCAGGTTATGAAACATTAATAGCGACTTTAGAAAATCAGCAACAAAGGGCGACTTTGGAGGATGGTGTATGGAAATTTCCTAAAGGTGATGAGTTTTATGAACATGCTTTACAACAAACTACGACTACTGATATGACTGCAGATGAAATTCATAAATTAGGTCTTTCTGAAGTGGCGCGTATACATGGAGAAATGAAAGAGATTATGAAGAAAGTGAATTTTGATGGTTCTCTTCATGATTTTTTCAAGTTTATGAGAGAAGATAAGCAGTTTTATTACAGTGATGATGCATTTGGAAAAGCAGAGTATTTAAAAGAAGCTACAGCTATTATAGAAGACATGAAGGGTGACCTGGATCAACTATTTATTACTAAGCCTAAGGCAGATATAAAAGTAAAAGCGGTGGAGGCTTTCCGTGAAGCAAGTGCAGGAAAAGCATTCTATCAACAGCCTGCTATCGACGGTAGTAGACCAGGAACTTATTATGCGAATTTATACAAAATGAAAGCAATGCCTAGTTATCAAATGGAAGCCCTGGCTTACCATGAAGGTATACCAGGACATCACATGCAAATTGCTATTGCTCAAGAATTAGAAGGAATACCAGATTTCAGAAAACATAGTTTTTATACGGCTTATGTAGAAGGTTGGGGACTCTATTCTGAATTGATACCAAAGGAAATAGGTAAGTATGAAGATCCTTATAGTGATTTTGGTAGATTAGCTATGGAACTATGGAGGGCTTGTAGACTTGTTGTTGACACAGGGATTCATACTAAAAAATGGAGTAGGGATGATGGAATTAAGTATTATGCAATTAATACACCTAATGCAGAGATAGATGCTGTGAAGATGGTGGAACGCCATATAGTAATGCCATCTCAGGCTACGGCTTATAAGGTTGGTATGAATAAGATCTTGGACTTAAGAAAAATGGCGAAGGCTGATCTGGGTGAAGATTTTGACATCAAGGAGTTTCATGATGTAATACTTACTAGTGGTGCATTACCATTAACCGTTTTAGAAAAACAAGTAAAAGCATACATACAGAGTAAAAAGTAGTAATCGCTTTTGTATAAATTACATGGTTAAAAGGTTATCGTTTACTCGGTAACCTTTTTTTGTATGTTAAATATCGATTGTGATATTCTTATTTAAAGAAGGTAGATGTGAGAAGTTCGCAATCTATTAGGTATGGAATTTACCGGTTTAATGAAAAGAAGAGCTTAATAGTCTTATAGTTTGTCCTTATGAAGTGATGATAAGATGCTTTGATATTATGATTTGTGTAGCAATTAGAAATCGATAAATTGATAGATCTTATTCTAGTTTAAGGATATATATTGGGTGAGTTAATGTAAAGAGTGTCTATCTAAGCTATGATGATATACGCTTTAACTAAGTAAGTAAGTAAGTAAGTAAGTAAGTAAGTAAGTAAGTAAGTAAGTAAGTAAGTAAGTGAGCTCTTGCTATAAGTATCTTTGATAATTCAAAGATTACTTTAAAATTAGACATAAAAAAAGAGCCGCAATTTGCGGCTCTTTTAAATTTAATATGACTTGAGTACTATTAGTTAACTCTAAAAGTAACTCTTCTTACTAATTGTCTAGCTTCAGCACTGTTCTTATCAACAGATGCATCTTCACCGTCACCATTATGGCTTAAACGACTTGCATCGATACCAGCAGCAGTTAATACATCGTTAACCATCTTAGCACGACGCTCAGAAAGGTTTTTGTTGTAAGCAGGACTTCCTATTTCATCAGCAAAACCTGTAAGAGTTGCAGTTGCACTTGGGTTGTCTTTCATGTATTGAACGATAGTATTGATAGCTCCTAAAGAGAAAGTAGCTGGCTTAGTACTATTGAACTTGAAGTATACATTTACATAACCTTCGTTGATTAATTGCTTCACAAGGTTCTTACTGTTACCGTTAGCACCGTTATTACCAGCAATTGCAGTTTGTAAGTCAGAAGATGTAGCAAAACGAGAATCTAAAGCGCTTTCCATATCATCTGGAATACCGTTTTTGTTTAAGTCAATTGCGCGACCTTTACTGTCTACACGTACACCACTTTCAGTGTTGTTATCTCTATCTAAATAGTTAGGTACACCGTCTTGGTCATCATCAGCATTTTCTTGAGCCATTTTCTCCATCTTAGCTGCGATATCTTCAACTTTAGCATTGATTGGGCTTTCAGCAAAATCAGCTGGAGTATCTCCAGAACCTAAGTATAAAGTAATACCAACAGATGCGTTAACAAGAAAACCGTCAAAACCTCTTAAAGTACCTCTATCAACACCATCAAAAGTAAGATCTTGTCTTACGTGACCTAATATAGAAAGGTCTCCAAATAATGCTAAACTATTAGTTAACTTAATTTGCGGAGTAACACCTGCTTGAAAGTTAAGCATGTGATCAGTTTCAGTTTCCACAGGCTCTGACCCTTTAAGGAAAGAAACTCCCATACCACCATGTAATAATAGTCCAAAACGTTGTGTCCATTCTCTTGCTCCTAATACTTCTGCCGCATTAACAACACCTTCTAATGTGAATCTGTAATAGTCAGATTGGAAGTCAATACTCTCTTTATCTCCTTCGATATTGTCATAACCGAAATCAGCATTAACACCAAATTTGTTGTTGAACATATATCTTACACCTAAATCAACTTGGTAAAGTGATGGAGTGTTAGTAAATGCGCCACTAGATAATGGTCTAACTGGTTTGTTAACCCCAGCCCCAAAGTCTATTGCCCAATGTTTAAGGTCTGGTCCGTTTGATACAGATTCTACTTCTTCTGTAGTCTGAGCAGTAGAGGTTAAAAACCCTAATGCTATAAATGATAATGTAACTAATTTTTTCATAAGTATTTTAACTTGCTTTCAAATGCAAATATATAAATATATTGAAAACACCATCGATTTAAAGTTTTAAATTTTTGTAAAATTAAAGTATTTTTTAAAGGATGTTGAATGAGTTTTGTTCGCTCTCGACTAATTATGATGTTTTTTAATTGAATAAGGATATAGTACTATTCGTTAAAAGTTGTTTGTAGATTTGTGTTTTGTGGAGATTCCGCTTTCGCGAAAGCGAAAATGTTATAAAATTATACTTTAATTATATGGGTGAAAAGATATTGATTACTGGTGGTGCTGGTTTCATAGGTTCACATGTGGTACGTTTATTTGTAAATAAGTATCCTGATTATGATATTTATAACCTCGATGCTCTAACCTATGCAGGTAACCTAGAAAATCTTATAGATGTAGAAAAATCTCCAAATTATCATTTCCTTAAAATTGATATTACAAACGGTGAGGAGTTAGATAAGGTTTTTAAAGAGATTAAATTTGATAGTGTTATTCATCTAGCAGCAGAGTCTCATGTAGATCGTTCTATTAAAGATCCGTTATCATTTGCAAAAACTAATATAATAGGGACACTTAATTTATTAGAGTCTTATAAAAAATACAAAACAGATTCTGATGGTGTTTTCTACCACATAAGCACAGATGAAGTATATGGTTCTCTCGGTGCTACAGGTTTATTTACTGAAGAGACTTCTTATGATCCTAATTCTCCATATTCTGCCTCAAAGGCTAGTTCAGACCATTTTGTTCGAGCTTATGGGGAGACCTATAAATTACCTATTGTTATTTCTAACTGTTCAAATAATTACGGTTCTTTTCAGTTTCCGGAAAAATTAATTCCTCTATTCATTAACAATATAATAGAAGAAAAGTCACTGCCTGTTTATGGAGATGGTAATTACACGAGAGACTGGTTATTTGTAGAAGATCATGCTAGGGCTATTGATGTTGTTTTTCATAATGGAAAAAGAGGAGAGACCTATAATATAGGAGGTCATAACGAATGGAAAAACATTGATCTTGTAAAGTTGCTTTGTAAGAAGATGGATCAGGCACTGAACAACGAGGTAGGTAAAAGTGAAAAGCTTATTACTTTTGTAAAGGATAGGCCTGGACATGATTTGCGTTATGCTATCGATGCGACTAAAATAAGTGCTGAACTCAATTGGGTGCCATCACTTGATTTTGAAGAAGGATTAGAACGTACCATTAATTGGTATCTGAATAACGATAAATGGTTAAAGAATATTATGACAGGAACATATCAAGATTATTATAATAGCCAATACCAATAATTATGAAAGGAATTATTCTAGCAGGTGGATCTGGTACTCGATTACACCCACTAACACTAGTGGTAAGTAAACAATTGTTGCCTGTTTACGATAAGCCTATGGTGTACTATCCACTGTCTGTTCTAATGCAGGCAGGAATTAGAGAGGTTTTATTAATTTCTACTCCAAGTGATATTCATAATTTTGAACGCTTATTAGGTGATGGTAGTAAGTTTGGTATACAGATAGAATACAAGGTACAGCCTAGTCCTGATGGACTTGCACAAGCTTTTATATTAGGAGAAGATTTTATAGGTGATGATTCTGTAGCATTGGTGCTAGGAGATAATATTTTTCATGGTGCAGGTTTTTCTGATTTATTAGAACGTGCAGTTCAAAAAGTAGAGGAGGATCATGTGGCAGTTGTTTTTGGTAACTATGTAAAAGATCCTGAGCGTTATGGGGTAGCGACCTTTAATAAGCAAGGAAATGTAACGAGTATCGAGGAGAAACCAGAGAATCCCAACTCTAACTATGCAGTTGTTGGACTTTATTTTTATCCTAATTCAGTTATAAAAATAGCCAAGGGACTTCAGCCATCTAAAAGAGGAGAGCTAGAAATCACTGCTGTAAATCAGTATTACTTAAAAGAAGAATCTCTTGATATGCAAATATTAAGTCGTGGTTTTGCTTGGTTAGATACAGGTACGCACGAGGCTTTGACAGAAGCTACAGAGTTTGTTAAAGCTGTAGAGAAAAGGACAGGGCTGAAAATTTCTTGTCTCGAAGAAATAGCTATGTTGCAAGAATGGATATCTCCAGAAGAGCTGCAATTGCAGGTAAAAGACTTAAAAGGGGATTACTATGATTATATAAAGCAAGTGGTGTTGCGTAATAAATAAAGTAATGAACGTATAATATTGTGAAAAGTGAATAAACTTAACCTTCATAGATAAATATTTATACCATTGAGTAATAATGCTAAATTATTCTATTAAATCTTATGAAATTTAAAATACTAGTTACTGGTGCTGCTGGATTTATAGGTAGTAATCTTTGTGAATATTTTGTTGGGAAAGGACACGATGTGTTAGGTCTTGATAATCTTGCAACAGGTCATATGAGTAATATAGAACCTCTTCAAGAAAAAGATAAATTTACTTTTATAAAAGGAGATATACGTGATATTGATACGTGTCATAAGGCAGTTTCAGGAAGAGATTATGTATTGCACCAGGCAGCTTTAGGTAGCGTCCCTCGATCGATAAAAGACCCTGTAACTTCTAACGGTGTAAATGTCGGTGGTTTTTTAAATATGCTAGTAGCTAGTAAAGATGCAGGTGTCAAGAAAATGGTCTATGCTGCGAGTTCTTCTACTTATGGAGACTCTAAAAGTATGCCTAAGGTAGAAGAAGTAATTGGTAAGCCATTATCACCTTATGCAATCACAAAATATGTGAATGAACTTTATGCAGACGTGTTTTATAAAACCTACGGTTTAAACACGATTGGGTTAAGATATTTTAATGTCTTTGGTCGCAAACAAGATCCTAATGGTGCTTATGCTGCTGTTATTCCGCTTTTTACTAAGCAATTGATGAATAAACAATCTCCTACTATTAATGGAGACGGTACCTATTCTAGAGACTTTACTTACGTTGATAATGTAATTCAGGCAAATGAAAAAGCAATGCTTGCAGATCATCCTGAAGCTGTAAACACCGTTTTTAACGTTGCTTATGGGGGTCGTACGGATCTTAATATGTTGATCGATTTATTAAAACAGTCGTTATCTAAGCATGATAAAACTATTTTAGACGTAGAAACTATTTATGGTCCATTGCGAGCAGGAGATGTTCCTCATTCTTTGGCTTCTATTGAAAAAGCAAAAAGGTTATTAGGTTATCAACCTCAATTTAATTTAAAAGCAGGTTTAGATAAGGCAGTGGACTGGTATTGGTCTAACTTATAATTCTTAATTTCGCTTTCGCGAAAGCGAGATAATTACTTTTCAATTATATAAAATGAATAAAAAAATAACGGTAATAGGTTTAGGTTATGTTGGGTTACCGCTAGCTAGGTTGTTTGCTACTAAATTTAGTGTGGTAGGTTTTGATATTAAGGCATCACGTGTTGCAGAGATAAATAATGGCGTAGATAATACATTAGAGTTAGATTCTAGTGTTTTGTTGGATGTTTTGAAAAGTTCGAACGATGATCAAAAAGGGCTCTACTGCTCATCTGTAGAAGCAGATATGTCAGATTCTAATGTTTACATAGTTACTGTACCTACACCTATAGATAAAAATAATAAACCTATTCTTAGTCCCTTGTTTGAAGCTAGTAAAACGATTGGTAAATTTCTTAAAAGTGGAGATGTAGTTATTTATGAATCTACTGTGTATCCTGGTGTGACAGAAGAAGAGTGCGCGCCTATTTTAGAAGAAGTTAGTGGCCTTGTTCTAAATAAAGATTTTTTTGTTGGTTACTCTCCAGAACGTATTAATCCTGGTGATAAAAAACATACGATAGAGAAAATTCTTAAAGTTACCTCTGGGAGTACTCCTGAGTCAGCAAAGGATATAGATGACTTGTATAAAAGTGTTATCACTGCCGGGACACATCTAGCACCTACAATTAAAGTGGCTGAGGCTGCTAAGGTAATTGAGAACTCTCAGAGAGATATTAATATAGCTTTTGTAAACGAACTAGCAAAAATATTTAATCGTTTAGAAATTAATACTAACGATGTGCTAGCTGCGGCGAGGACTAAATGGAACTTTCTTCCATTTACCCCAGGACTCGTAGGTGGTCATTGTATAGGGGTGGATCCATATTACTTAGCTCAAAAGGCACAAGAAGTAGGGTATCATCCAGAGATTATTCTCGCAGGTAGAAGAGTAAATGATAGTATGGCTTCTTATGTTTCTAGTCAAGTAATAAAGTTAATGCTCAAAAATAATATTGATATATTAAATAGTAAGGTGTTAGTGTTAGGAATCACATTTAAGGAAAATTGCCCTGATGTTCGTAATACAAAATCTGCTGATATTGTAAAAGACTTATTAGAGTATGGTGTAGATGTAAAACTCCATGACCCTCTAGCGAATACCAAAGAGGTGTTTGAGCAGTATGATTTAGTCTGTGATAATAAATTAAGAGAAGATAAATATGATGCTATCGTTTTAACGGTAGGTCATAGTGTGTACAAGGGGATAGACTTTAAAGAATATTTGAATGAATCTTCTGTGGTGTATGATGTTAAAAGTATTTTAGGTAGTTTTGCCAATCAAAATTTATAATATGAGTATTAAGAATATTTGCTGTATAGGAGCAGGATATGTAGGTGGTCCAACGATGACAATGATTGCTGCACAATGTCCTGATATAACTGTTAATGTTGTCGATATAAATGAAAGCCGTATTGCAGCATGGAATGATCCCAATACAGATAATATTCCTATTTATGAGCCAGGGTTATCAGAACTCGTGAAAAAAACTAGAGGAGTAAATTTATTTTTCTCTACTGAAGTTGATAGAGCTATCCAAGATGCTGATATGATATTTATATCTGTCAATACACCTACCAAGACATATGGTGTAGGAAAAGGGATGGCAGCAGATTTAAAATATATAGAGTTATGTGCTAGACAAATAGCAGCAGTTGCCACTACGGATAAGATTATCGTAGAAAAATCAACGTTGCCTGTTCGTACTGCAGAGGCTCTTAAACGTATTCTTGATAATACTGGAAATGGTGTAAATTTTGATATTCTTTCAAATCCAGAATTCCTGGCAGAAGGTACTGCGGTAAGTGATTTGTTAAACCCAGATCGAGTTCTAATAGGTGGTGAAGAGACCGATAGAGGAAGATTAGCACAACAAGCATTGGTAGATGTGTATTCTAATTGGGTGCCTAAAGATCAAATATTAACGACTAACGTTTGGTCATCAGAACTGTCAAAGTTAACGGCTAATGCCTTTTTGGCGCAACGAGTAAGTAGCATCAACGCTTTGTCAGAATTATGTGAAGTGACTGAGGCAGATGTGAATGAGGTTGCGAGAGCTATAGGTGCTGATAGTAGAATAGGTTCTAAATTTTTAAAAGCTTCTGTAGGATTTGGAGGCTCTTGTTTTCAAAAGGATATTTTAAACCTAGTGTATATTTCTAAATCTTATGGATTACATGAAGTTGCAGATTACTGGGAGCAAGTGATTATTATGAATGATCATCAGAAAAGAAGGTTTGCCAAAAAAATAGTAGAAACATTATTTAATACGGTTTCTGGTAAAAAAATAGTGATATTGGGATGGGCATTTAAAAAAGATACCAACGATACTCGAGAATCTGCTGCTATTTATGTAGCTGATTATCTATTAAGTGAACAAGCTGAACTAGTTATATATGATCCTAAGGTGACAGAAGACCAGGTTTTCTCAGATCTAGAGTATCTAGGGTCAAGAAGCATGGAAGAAAACAGGAGATTAGTTAGGGTTTCAAAATCACCTTATGATGCAATGGAAAATGCACACGCTATCGCTTTGTTGACAGAATGGGACGAGTTTAATAATTATAATTGGAAAGACATATATAATTCCATGCTTAAACCTGCATTTGTATTTGATGGTAGACAGGTTTTAGACGAGGAATCAATGAGAGCTATTGGCTTTGATTTTTACAAATTAGGCAAAGGCTAGTTTGTAAATATTTATCACTTTGTTTAGTTGAGCAAGATGTTTTATAAGTGTTTGAAGCTAACATCTAATAAGGTTGATGTCAATACGCAGCATCTTTTATAATTTTATTAATTAGATTACCATAATGGCATTATTAAAAAAAATATTAATTGTATTTGGAACTAGGCCAGAAGCTATAAAAATGGCACCATTGGTTAAAGAGTTTCAGAAAAATAAAGAGTTTTTTGAAACCAAAGTATGTGTGACTGCGCAACATAGGGAAATGTTAGATCAGGTTTTAGAATTCTTTGGCATATCACCTGATTTTGACCTAAATTTAATGAAGCCAGGTCAAAATTTATATTCTTTAACGGCAGATATTATTACGGGCTTAAAGCCTGTTTTAGAGGAGTTTAACCCAGATTATGTTTTTGTGCATGGAGATACATCCACAACGATGTCTACCAGTATAGCGGCTTTTTATAATCAATCTAAAGTTTGTCATATAGAGGCTGGACTACGTACAAATGATAAGTGGTCTCCATTTCCTGAAGAAATTAATCGTCAAGTTACCGGTAGAGTAGCGGATTTCCATTTTGCTCCTACAGTTACTTCTGAGGGGAATTTACTTAGAGAGAGTATTTCTTCAGATCATATCTTGGTCACTGGTAATACGGTTATAGATGCTTTAATAGAAAGTGTAAATAAAGTTAATGAAAATCCTAGTGAACTTATAAATAAGTTAGATGCTCAGATAGGAGGTAAAGAGGTGCTTTTAGTAACAGGACACCGTAGAGAAAATCATGGAGCAGGTTTTATACGAATATGTGAAGCATTAAAAGAGATCGCAGTAGAAACACCTGAGCATTTAATTATTTATCCGGTTCATTTAAATCCTAAAGTACAAGAGCCAGTCAATCGCATCTTGAAGGATGTAGATAATATAATGCTCATCGATCCATTAGCTTATCAAGATTTTATTTGGTTAATGAATAGATCTAAGTTAATTATTACAGATAGTGGAGGTGTGCAAGAGGAGGCTCCTAGTTTAGGAAAGCCAGTTCTTGTAATGAGAGACACTACAGAAAGGCCAGAGGCGGTAGCGGCTGGTACAGTGATATTAGTAGGTACTGATAAAGAATTAATAGTCTCTGAAACACTTGATTTACTCAATAATCCAAATAGATTTGCAGAAATGAGTAAGTTACATAACCCATATGGTGATGGTAAAGCCTGTCAGCGTATTGTAGAATTTATTAAAAATCAAAAATAATTAGATGCAACCAGAAGTAGTAATGATTGGTTTAGGTTACATAGGTCTACCTACCGCAGCGTTAATAGCGTCAAATGGAGTTAATGTTCATGGAGTTGATATTAATCCAGATGTAGTCGATACGATTAATCGTGGAGAAATTCATATAATTGAGCCTGCTTTAGATCAAGCAGTTGCCAAAGCAGTAAAAGGAGGTTTTTTAAAAGCGGATGTAAAACCAGTAGAGGCGAATAATTATTTGATAGTGGTACCTACTCCTTTTAAGGATAAAAATGAACCAGATATTTCTTTTGTAGAAGCTGCCACTAGAGGCGTGCTTCCTTTGCTCAAAGAAGGTGATTTATACATTATAGAATCTACCTCGCCTATTGGGACTACCGAAAAAATGATGGATTTGATTTATACAGAGCGTCCTGAATTAAAAGATAAATTGTTTATCGCTTATTGCCCTGAAAGAGTTTTGCCAGGGAATGTAATGCATGAATTAGTTTATAATGATCGAGTTATAGGTGGTGTTGATGAGAAAAGTACTCAAAAAGCTTTAGATTTTTACGGAGCATATGTGAAGGGAGAGCTACATCCTACTAATGCAAGAACAGCTGAGATGTGTAAATTAGTTGAAAATTCATCAAGAGACGTTCAAATTGCTTTTGCAAATGAATTATCACTAATATGTGCTAAGGCAGATATTAATGTATGGGAGCTTATCGCGCTAGCAAATAAACACCCTCGTGTAAATATCTTACAACCTGGTTGTGGTGTAGGAGGACACTGTATTGCTGTAGATCCTTATTTTATTGTGGCAGATTTCCCTATGGAGTCACAAATAATAGGTAAAGCGAGAGAAATAAATAACTATAAATCTTTTTGGTGTGCTGAGCAAGTTAAGAATGCTAAACTTCAATTTCAATTAGATCACGGTACAAAACCAAGCATCGCAATTATGGGACTTGCTTTTAAACCAAATATTGATGATTTGAGAGAATCTCCAGCTAAATATATAGCACAAAAAGTATTGCAAGATGCTAATGATGAAGAGTACTATATCGTAGAACCTAATATTGCTTCACATAAAGTATTTAAGCTTACAGATTATAAAGAAGCTTTTGAAAAAGCTGACATCGTGGTTTATTTAGTTGCGCACAAAGAATTTTCTAACTTACCTGTAAACTCTAATAAAATTGTATTAGATTTTGCTGGGGTAAATAAATAATAGTGTTAAAAGGAATATTGTCATACGGAGTAGTTGAGGGTGTAAGTAAAGGACTCAATAAGCTTACCTTCTTGCTACTGCCGTTACTATTATTAGTTGATGAAGTAGGTAAAATAGGACTTATAGTGGCAATGGAGCTTATTTTACCATTGATTCTTTTCCTAGGGTTAGAAAGAGCTGTTTTGAGATTTTATTCGGATACTAAGGATAAAAATATTTTCAGATCAACAATATTTATAGTTAATACTTGTGTTCATGTATTATTGCTATTTGTAATTATGATCGTTTACTTAATTTCTCCTTCAAATTCTTTTTTTGGATTGGAATATTTTCCTGACCTATTTCTTATTGTTATTCTAGTATATCTGCAAGGAAATAATCTAATAGCTTTAAATATGTATAGAGTAGATTCTATGCATAAACAATATTTTAAATTCAGACTAATATTTCAAATCTTAAAAATACTATTAGTAATAGTAGGTATTTATTTTACGGGCAGTTTCTATGCCTATCTTTTTGGTGCAATCTTGTCAAATCTGATTTTAATCTGGTTTAATAGGAAGATGATTTACTCAACCTCCGCTAGAAAAGAATTCAATAAATCAACTTTACTATCGTTATTGGCATTTTCGTGGCCATTTATTTTTCATGGTGTTGCCGGTAACCTTCTAGGAAATGCGGATAAATTTATTTTAGAGCAATATTTATCTTTAACAGAAGTGGGGCAATATACTTTCATTTATGCTATCGCTTCTAGCATGAGCTTTGCTTATATTGGTATTTCAGTTTATATAGAACCACTAATTTATAAACAAGAAAATGAGCTTAAAAGAAATTTATTGCTAAATAAGTTTTTAATGTACTCATTGTCAACTGGGTTATTAGCGCTAATTATTTTAAGTTTAATAGGCGAATTTTTATTAGCATATATATATGAAGACCAATACATAGAAGTGTCTTACCTGATACCATTGCTTGCATCTGGATTTTTAGCATTGCCATTTTATTTGAAATCTAATTACACGTTGATTTATCGCAAGCATTCATTGAGTATAGCTACTATTTCAATTATAACTTCAGTGCTTAATATAGTTCTTAACATTGTTTTGATTCCTTATTATGGTATACTAGCTGCTGTTTGGGTCACTATTTTTAGTTATTTGATTCAGGCTTGTATATTCACCATTGTATCATTAAGATCTGTTATAAAAATTGATTTCTTTTACTTTGTTTTTCTTTCTGTGTTTATCTTACTTTACGCTTTTCAATTAATTAATTTACATCTTTTCGGTCTAGCTGTATTAGTTTTAATTTTTATGATACATATATCTTTGAAAAAGGGTAAACTAATTAATGAAATATGAGATTTGGTAAAATCATAGTAATTTATATTATTCTATTACTACTCACTTTAATTTTTAGTGAGCAAGCTATTATTGATTATGGGTATTGGACATATTTAATTCAATTAGCTGCTGTTACTATTTTTATTTACAAAAAAAATAATAATTATTTATACTTCTTTTCACCAGCCTTTCTCGCTTTAGCATATTTGAATTTGAGTTTTTTCGGCGGTCATGGATTGTTGGTCGTAGGAAGTGAGTTTGTGACTAAGTACCATGATGCATTTAATGGTTATTCTAGCGTTAAATTTATTACGGTATTTTTTACGTTATGTAATTTAGTTGTGTCTTTAACAATTAGTGAAATTAAGCTAGACGAATATCATGAAAAGCCTGTCATTCAAAATTTTAACATATTTCGGCTAATTGCTCTTTTACTTTTTTTAATTATATTTAGTAGTTTTAAAATCGACTTAGCGTTAATAGGCGGTAGAGGAGATTTTAGTTACGTTTTCAAATTAGCTATATCAATCTTTATTATTATTACGGTTAAACAGCTTAAGATTATTTGGAGGATAATTAGTTATTTGATTATGCTATCTCTGTTCGTTATAGGTAGTTTTGATTCAAAACGTGAAATTCTTTTTGTGTTTATTTTAATTGTATTTTATGAGATTGTAAGCCATAGGTTGGTAATTAAGTTCAGATTCAAGCAAGTTTTATTAATAATTGCTGCATTTACTTCTGTTTTTTACATAATTATTATTTCTTCTATAATGAGAGGTTATGGAAATTTTAACGTAGAAGATCCATTAGAAGCATCCACACATGTAATTGAATATGTAACTTCAGATTATGCAGTTTTCGCACTATCAGCAAATTTTGAAATATTTACTGTTTATGGTAATTCATCTAACGCTTTGAATTACGTCTATAATGAAGAAGTTGATTTGCTTTATGGCAGTACCTTTGCTAAAGTACTTTTTGTTCCAATTCCTCGATCGGTTTTTCCTGATAAACCTGAGAGCATGGTGAATATTTACACACAAAAATTTCAGCCAAGTTTTAGAGGTATAGGAGGGTCGCTACCTGTAGTTATTTATGGAGAAGTTTTTTGGAATTTTCATATTTTTGGACTAATATTTTTGTTTATTTTATTTAAAGTAGTACACCAGTTTTACAAGCGTTTGGTATTAAGTGTGGTAAATGGGGATACTCTTGATAGTTGGATTAATATATTTTATTTATTCTTATATGCCACTTTTATTCAGTTTGTTAGAGGCGCAGGATTAGAATTATGGTTGCTTTATGCGGCTATTACAATACCTTTTGTAGTTGTTTTAAATAATGTTTTTAAAAATTCAACCAATTAAATGTCAAAAAAAATTTTAGTAGTACAACCTGACCTGAGAGCTTATAGAGTTAGTTTCTTTATGGAATTGTATAATAATTATAAGTTTTTCCAGCTACTTCATTACGGCAAGAAAACTTTTAATAAGGATTTTGAGATGCTGAAGAAACCTCGAATAAAGGAAATAGCAGGTTTTAAATGGATTTTTAATTTTTCAAAACTCATTGACAATAACGATATAATTATTGTTCCTTTTGATATTCATTGGTTAAATTTCTTTTTACTTTCTAATAAATCTTTAGAAAAGATTATTTTTTGGGGTCATGGTTTAGGGAAAAGTAAGATTGCTAACAAGTTGAAATTAATAGTAGGAAGAAAAGTAGGAGCGATAGTTACCTATTCAGAATTAGGAAGGGAAACTTTAATAAAGAATGGTCTATCTAAAGAGCAGGTATTTGTAGCTCATAACACTATACATATTCCTAATCATGAATTGACCGATTGTGGTAAAGACGGTTATTTTTTGTACGTAGGTAGGTTACAGTTCAGAAAACGTTTAGATATTTTTATTACGGCATTATCTAATCATAGAGATGTCTTTGGAGATGTTAAGTTAGTCATTGTTGGTGATGGAGAAGTAGAAAGAAAGAGATTGGAGCAGTTTGCTAAAGATTTAAATGTATTTAATAATGTTATTTTCAAGCCTGGTACTATTAATAATGATGAGTTGAAAACAATATATATGAATGCAAAATGTTATGTTTCTCCAGGTCATGTAGGGTTGGGTGTGCTTCATAGTTTTTCATATGGTGTTCCTGTGATTTGTATTAGGAATGATTATCACGCACCGGAAGTCGAGAACATTGATGGTACTAATGGTTTTATTTGTGATTCTATTGAAGATTTCGAACAGAAATTATTGGAATTAGAAAAAACAGGATATAACGATTTGGCTAAAAACGCTTATAGCCATTATGTAGAAAAAAGAACTAATTCAAATATGGTCAGCGGTTTTATTTCTGCTATAAACTATGTTAAAACAAAAGAGGATTAAATTATACTTTAGGTTTCTGATAAAAAAAAAATAATTTTAAAGCAATAATTTTTGAAATATAGAAAAACAATATTAATTAATGCCTCTGCAGCCAAAACTGGTGGTGCAGAAACTATTTTAAAGACTTTTGTCAAGGAGCTAGAGGTTAGGTCAGAATACGATTTTGTGATTTTATCACCAATTGTTTTCCAATCTGACTTTAGTCATATCTCATTTAAGTTGCTAAAAACTAATGGTTTTCAAATTATTTATTTTACAATATTAGGAATTAGGAAATATATCAACGTTTATAAGCCTTTAAAGGTTATTAGTTTTAATAATTTGAATTATCTTTTTATTAATAATATGGGTGTTACCTATTTCCATCAGGCCAAAGCATTAGATAGTACATATTCAGATTTTAAGATTAAGGTTTATCGATTTATAATAAATAAATTTTTGAGAAAAAATTTATTTATTGTGCAGTCAGAATATATTAGAAATAAGTTTATTAATAGTTTTAATTTTGATTCAAATAAAGTGATTTCTAGCTGGCCTGGATTTACAATTCCTGAAACAAAAAAACTACCAATATTTACTAAGAATACCAATTTTGATCATTATGGCTTACTACCTATATCGTATTCATCGGAGCATAAAAATGTTGCATTCTTAAATGAATTAAAAGACTTTTTTGTAAGTGAAAAGTTATCTGTATTGACATTATTAAATAAATCTAATGATATATTCGATAATGATTTCGAAAACATTCAATCCATAGGAGCTATTACTCGATCGGAAATGTTTTATTTATATGAAAATGTAGATTTTCTAATATTTACTTCCAAAGACGAAACCGTTGGATTGCCTATTTTTGAGTTCTTACAAACTGGCAAGCCAGCATTTGTTTATGCTGCTGACTATGCTATTGAATTCTATAATCAATTTAATAAACCGAAGAACTTTATTTTATATACAGATGTTGAAGATTTTAAAATCTTATTTTTGAAAAATATAAATGTAAAGGCCGAAAATTACAATTATTCTCGTGGAGAATGGAATAAGATATTAGATACATTATGAAACAAATTATACAATCCTTTAAAACAGGAGAAACTATATTAGAAGAATTACCGTCACCAAAAGTAAAACGTGGTCACGTCCTCATACAGACCACTAAATCCCTAGTTTCTTTGGGTACTGAGCGAATGCTTGTTGAGTTTGGAAAATCTAATTTGATCTCCAAAGCGAGACAACAACCAGACAAGGTAAAGATGGTTCTTGATAAAATTAAGACGGATGGTTTAATGCCTACGCTGGAAACCGTTTTTAACAAATTAGGAGAGCCTCTACCATTAGGTTATTGTAATGTTGGTAAAGTAATAGAAGTAGGAGAAGGTGTTTCTGAATTTAAGGTAGGGGATCGTGTTGCGTCTAATGGTGGTCATGCCGAATTTGTATGCATACCTAAAAACTTAGTGGCTGCTATTCCTGATAATGTATCAGATGAACAAGCAGCGTTTACGGTTATAGGAAGTATAGGCTTGCAGGGTATTAGACTGTGTGACCCTACTATAGGTGAAACTATCGTTGTTACTGGCTTAGGACTTATAGGACTTATGACAGCGCAATTATTAAAAGCAAATGGCTGTAATGTTATAGGAATTGATTTTGATCAATCAAAATTAGATCTCGCAAAAAAATGGGGTATTACTACTATTAATCCTGCTCAAGGAGAAGATCCTGTTAAAACTGTTATGCAACTTACAGATAATGTAGGAGCAGATGGTGTTATCATCACAGCTTCTACAAAGTCTAACGATGTTATTTCTCAAGCTGCTCAAATGTCTAGACAGCGTGGTCGTATCATATTAGTTGGAGTCATCGGTCTAGATATAAGTCGTGCAGAATTCTATCAAAAGGAACTAACTTTTCAGGTCTCTTGTTCTTATGGTCCAGGTCGTTATGATGAGGATTATGAAAACAGAGGACAAGATTATCCATTACCTTTTGTTAGATGGACAGAGAAAAGAAACTTTGAGACTATTTTAAATTCAATTTCTAAAAATTTCATTGAGGTAGACCCAATGATTACAGAAATAGTTGAATTAAAAGATTTCCAAAATATTTATGGAGAGATAGGTAGTTCTAAATCTATTGCTTCCATACTAAATTATAGCAATGCAGTTTATAATAATACTATTAAAATAAGTAGTAATAATAATACTTCATCTAATAATGGTATTGCTATAGTAGGTGCAGGGAATTTTACAAAGATGACCATGTTACCAGCAATGAAGAGTGCCCCTGCAAATCTTCAATATATTATAAGTTCAGGTGGGTTATCTGGAACAACTCTTGCAAAGAAATTTGATATAGCAAATAGTACTACAGATTTTGAAGAAGTTCTCAAAGATAGTAGCGTTAGTACCGTTATGATAACTACTAGACATAATCTACATGCTCCTATGGTGATTAAATCACTAAAAGCTGGTAAAAATGTTTTTGTAGAAAAGCCTCTCGCTTTAAATAACGAGGAGTTGAACGATATTATAGAAGTTTATAAGACTGCAAATGCATCATTAACTGTAGGATTTAATCGTAGATTTTCTCCACATGCTGTTCAAATGAAAAAAGCGATAGGAAATGGAGATACACCTATTAATGTAATTGCAACTATGAATGCTGGTGCCATACCACCTGAGGTGTGGGTACATGATCTCAAAGTAGGTGGTGGACGTATTATAGGAGAGGCATGTCACTTCATTGACTTAATTAGTTATTATACAGGTAGCAAAGTGGTATCGGTATGTATGAATGCTATGGGTGTAAATCCTGAGGAAAGTACAGATAATGCAACTTTATTGTTGAAATATGAAAATGGGTCTACAGGGGTCATTAATTATTTTGCAAACGGAAGTAAAGCATATTCTAAAGAACGCGTAGAGATATATAGTCAGGAACGTACTTTAGTTTTAGATAACTGGAGAAAGTTAAAAGCATATGGTTTTAAAGGTTTTAGTGGGTTGAAAACTAAAATGGATAAAGGGCATAAAGCGCAGTTTGAGCAAGTGGTTAATCACATAAATAATGGTGGTGATTCTCTAATTGAAATGGACTCTTTGGTAAATACAACAAGAGCTTCATTTGCGGCAATAGAAAGCTTGAAACAAAATAAATGGATAGACTTTGAATAAATTATTCTTAATATTAGTATGCCTACTAATTACGACTACATCTTGTACCTCCCAAGAGATAACCGTTATAGAGGCGACACCTGGAGGTGTTTATGAATTACCTAAATTGATAGATAACCAGACTTATGTCATAAATGGATCTGGTGATGTAGATCACCCATTTGTATTTAAAGGAGATTCTACAGGGACAGTTTTAAAAGGTTGTAGTGCCATAAAAGTAAATGCTTCATATGTTTATTTGAAAGATTTACACTTTTTAAATAATGAGATAACCTACAAGCAAAATAAAGCTCTAATAGACATTGATAAAAAAAAATCTGGTGTCCATGACGTGACGATTTCTAACTGTAAGTTTGAACATAGTGTACCTTTTAACGATAGAGATAGTGATTCTCAATTTTATTGGATATATGTAAATGCTAATCAGGTAAGAATTACTCAGAATTCATTTGAAGGAAAAAAGAATCGGCTTCCCATAATTCATGTCCAAAGTAAAAATCGTAAAACTATTATTAATAATAATTTTTTTGGTAATGTTGCACCTCGAAAAGGAGAAGCTTTAGAGGCTGTTAGAATAGGGCTAGGGGATGGACCTGCAGAGTGTACTTTGGCTAGTAACACCTTTTTTAAATATCATGGAGATTCTGAAACTGTAAGTGTTAAAGCTGATAAAGTAAGGTTAGTGAATAATCAATTTATTTATTGTAGATCAGGAATTTCATTAAGAGGTTCAGACAACTCTATTGTTGAGGAAAATGTATTCTCATATGCTAATACTCCGTTAAGGATAAGCGGTAAGGGACATAAGATTTTTGATAATATATTTAAAGGTAACACGGGACCAGATATTGTACTAATGACTGGAGGGCCAAATTACAATCCTGTGTCAAATAATGAAATCTTTAATAACTATTTCTATGATCAATTTAATGTAGGTCTTCTTACATATCAAAATTATGATATTATGCCTGATCATATTTCTTTACATGATAATTATGTTATTGGTAATTCTATAAACTCTCCTTTACAAGATGTTACTTTTCTAAAATCTTCTTTTAGTAAAAAATCAATCACTGAGGTAAGGGTTTCAAAAGATTTTACATTAAAAGAAATGATCTTTAAATAAAACCTATTTTGAAAATTAATTTATTATTTGATTTTATAAGGAACATGGGTTTTCGCTACATAGGTTTTCGTGTGTGGCATTTAATTCAAGTGAAATCAGGATGGTTTAAAAAGAAATTTCCGGCCTCTCCTGAATTTAAAAGTTTCATAAGTTTAGAAGACTGGAAAAAATCAGAAATACCTTTTTTAATTAATTCAAAAGAAGATATTAAGCTTGATAAACATTTATCAGTAGGCTTAGAACACCGCTTTCGCGAAAGCGTTAAAAACAACATTACTTTTTTTAATAGCCAGCAACTACAATTAAATGACAAAACGCAATGGTCCGTCAATCCGAGTAACGGTTTTCAGTATGATATGTCCAAACACTGGTCTCAAATCGCAGACCTGTCTAAAGAAGCTGGTGATATAAAGTTCGTTTGGGAAAAAGCTAGATTCTCTTATTTATATGATATACTTAGATATGATTATCATAGTGGATTAGATCAATCTCAATTTGTTATGAATGAGATGGAAAACTTTATAGATAACAATCCTATAAATTTAGGTCCGCAATATAAGTGTAGTCAGGAAATTAGTTTACGTATTCTCAACTGGACCTATGCTTTACATTATTATAAAAATAGTGAAGCACTCACCTCGTCATTATTTGAAAAGATCATTAATTCTATTTATTGGCAATTACATCACGTTAGACAAAATATTCATTTTTCAAGAATTGCCGTGCGTAAC
This sequence comes from Nonlabens sp., assembly GCF_039941875.1. GTDB lineage: Bacteria > Bacteroidota > Bacteroidia > Flavobacteriales > Flavobacteriaceae > Nonlabens. The sequence continues at coordinate 28,210 of NZ_JBDVDQ010000022.1, forward strand.
AACCATGCCATCACCGAGTCGTTAACCTTGTATTTATCGGGACTGTTGTATCCTTTTATTCCAGATACAAAAGAATGGAGTAAAAAAGGAAAAAAATGGTTTGAGCAAGAGGTAGAGTATCAGATCTACGAAGATGGAACGTTTTTACAATATTCTATGAATTATCATAGAGTTGTAGTACAGTTGCTTACCTGGGGTATACGACTTAATGATTTGAACGGTTTACGTTTTAATGATCAAGTTTATAATAAGGCTCAGAAATCATTGGATTTTTTAGATGCATGCTTAGATGTATCGTCTGGTACACTTCCTAATTATGGAAGTAATGATGGAGCCTTGTTTTTTAAGTTTACAGAATTAGATTATCGTGATTATACGAGTCAATTAGACGATTTAAGAATGACACTTAATGGCACTGCTTTTTATCCGTCAGAAAGCTTTGCTTGGTATGGACTTAATAATCCTAAATTTGTAACTATTGATCAAAGCGTGCTATCCTGTTTTGAAAAAGGAGGTTATTATATCGCTAATGAGGGTAAAGTGAAAACATTTATACGTTGCGGTTCTTACAACGATAGACCAGCACAAGCAGATAATCTTCATTTAGATGTATGGGTAAATGGAGTGAATTATTTATGGGATTGTGGTAGTTATAAATACAATACAGAAGAAAAGTATTTAAAACACTTTATAGGTACTAGCGGGCATAATACGGTAACCATAGATGATAACGACCAGATGTTAAAAGGAGGTCGATTTATATGGTTCAAATGGATCAAAAAAGCAAAAGCTACTTTTAGAATAGATACGGATAATATAATTTTTAAAGGTCATGTTTTAGCCTTTAGACATCAAGGAGGTATAAAACATGAAAGGACGGTTATTAAAAATAAAGAAAGTAAAACTTGGCTTATAAAAGATCATACTTCAAAAAACAAAAATGCGGTGATGAAACAACATTGGCATTTAAATCCTGAATATAAAGAATGTGTATGTTTTACCGCTGTTGATGGGCATGGCAATGTGATAGAACCTATATTAACTGAGAAATGGTATTCCAGTTATTATGGTGTGAAGGAGCCGTCTTTAGAGGTTACCTTTGCTACAGAGACTCAAATTATTAATACACAAATAAATATCAAAGCATAAATGCGTATTTTACTTATACATCAATACTTTTTAGAGAAGAATGACGGCGGTGGTTCTCGATTTAATGAGATGACAAAATCATGGGCAGCTGAAGGGCATGAAGTTACCGTTATTGCAGGTATGTTTTTGGGTGTTGGAGAAAAAAAACCAGAACGCTATAATGGGAAATACTATTTTGAAGATAAAGGTTTTTATAAAGATGTAGATGTGTTCAGAACTCATGTTTCTGGAAGTTACAATGTTAATTTTTTAGGTAGACTATGGGCGTATTTTTCTTTTGTTTTTAGTAGTATTTATGTCGGATTGTTTAAAGTCAAAAGAAAGCATGATATTATATTAGTAACGTCACCACCATTATTTGTTGGAATAACGGCTTATGTATTATCAATTTTTAAAAGAATACCCTTCGTATTTGAAGTTCGTGATTTGTGGCCAGAAAGTGCCATAGACACAGGTGTACTTCAAAGTAAGGTTATTATAAAATTTGCTTATTGGTTTGAAGCATTTATGTACAAAAAAGCAAAGTTGATCAACGTACTTACTCCTGCTTTTAGAACAAAGTTAATTAATAAGGGTGTTACAGAAGAAAAAGTTATATTCATTCCTAATGCCGCAGATTTCTCTCTTGCAGAAGCGATTCAAAATGATTTTAACGAACTAGATTTTAAAAAAGAAATAGGACTAGAGGGTAAATTTGTTATTACTTACGTAGGTGCACACGGTGTTGCAAATCATTTAATTCAATTATTAGATACGGCAGAATTATTGAGAGGAACAAATGTAGTCTTTCAATTGATAGGATCTGGGATGGAAAAGCAAATGCTGATCGAGGAAAAAGAAAAACGTCAATTAGATAACGTTATATTTAGAGATCCTGTAGCAAAAGCGGAAGTGTTCAAATATATTTTAGCTTCAGACATGGGAACTTCAGTATTAAAAAAAGTAGATACATTTAAGACTATTTATTCTAATAAAACATTTGATTATATGTCTTGTAAAAAACCTACATTACTAGCTATAGATGGTGTGAGTAGAGAACTAGTAGAAGAAGCTGATTGTGGAATTTACGTAGAACCAGAAAATCCAGAAGAAATAGCTTCTGGTATTAGAAGTGCTCTATCAAATCAAGCACGACTCATAGAAATGGGACAAAATGGATACGTTCATGCTACTAAACATTTTGATAGAAGTGTATTAGCCAAAAAGTATGTAACGTATATGGAATCAATTCTGAAGTAGATGTATAGAAATTTAATAAAACCATTGTTGGATATAATAATTGCTTTATTTGCATTTATAATATTGGCACCTATTTTTATAATAGTGTTGGTCATTTTATCTATTTCAAATTCAGGGAGTGCATTTTTTACGCAATTACGACCAGGTAAAAATGGAGAGATTTTTAAAATTATTAAGTTCAAAACTATGAACGATAAGAAAGGTCTTAATGGCGAATTACTTTCAGACGAAAAAAGACTGACTAAATTGGGATTGATTATAAGAAAGACCTCTCTAGATGAACTACCTCAATTACTCAATGTTATTAAAGGAGATATGAGTATAGTAGGTCCTAGACCTTTATTACCAGCTTACCTTAAATTATATTCAAAAGAACAGGCGCGAAGACATAATATTAAACCAGGAATTACTGGTTGGGCTCAAGTAAATGGTCGAAATGCTATCAGCTGGGAAGAAAAATTTAAATTAGATGTTTGGTATGTGGATCATCAATCGTTTCTTTTAGATTTAAAAATTATTTTTAAAACAGTCAAAAAGGTGTTTGTTTCTGAAGGTATAAACACTGCTGGACAAGCCACGACAAAACCATTTAAAGGGTAAGATGAAAAATATTGCGATTATAGGAGCTAGTGGATTGGGTCGAGAGTTGTGGACTTTAATCAATGCTATAAATCAAGTAGAAGAAACATATCATGTCGTAGGTTTTTATGATGATGCTTACGAAAATGAATATGAAGTTATTGCAGGTATTTATTGCAAAGGAACAATAAATGATTTATTGAATGATTTAGTTGACGAAACGCACATAACATTTGGCTTAGCAAATCGTGAAATTGTAAGTAAAATCTATGAAACTCTTACGCAAAAACGTTCTTATATCTACCCTAATTTAATACACCCTAAAGTAAATATTGAATATGGTACAATTATAGGTACAGGAAATGTAATTGCTAATGGTACTATTTTATCGTGTGAAATTCGAATTGGAAACTTTAATTTTTTCAATTCAATGTGTGCAGTAGGTCACGATACTATGATAGGTGATTTTAATTGTTTTATGCCTAGGGTTCAGATTTCTGGTGATGTGATATTAGGTAATTTTAATACCTTTTCAATGGGGTCAAGCATCATTCAAGGAAAAAAAATGGGGGATTACAATACTATACTAGCAAATACATTATTAACAAAGAGTATTAAGAACAATAGGAAATATTTTGGTATTCCTGCCAAAAGGCTCGACCTTTGAAAAAAAAATAAGAAGATGGAAGAATTTATAAATAATTTTGCAGAACAGTTTGATGAAACTGAAAGAAGTGAGTTTGATAACAGTACTACATTTAAGGATTTAGATGAGTGGGATTCAATGATTGCACTTTCAATAATCGCAATGATTGATGAAGAGTATGAAATCACGATAAATGGTGATGATATCAAAAAAGCAAGTACTATAGAAGATTTATATAAATTAGTTAAGGCTTAAATATGTCATTGTCCCAAGTTGTAAATGTTTCGATAAGTGCTGTTTATACGTCTGTACCTAGTGTAAAGATGGATAATTTAAGCGATGTGCATATTGAAAGTCAGCAGGGAGAAAAGATTTTGGCAAATACAGGGATTAGATATAGGCATATTGCAATTAATGAAACAGCTGCTGATTTGTGTTGTGATGCAGCTCAGAAGCTTATTTCAGAAAATAATATTGAAAAGGATAATATTGAATTTTTAGTTTTTGTGTCTCAAACACCAGATTATATTTTACCTGCTAGTGCTACTGTTCTACAAAATAGATTAGGCCTTAAGTCTACTGTAGCCGCATTTGATGTTAATATGGGATGTTCTGGCTATGTATATGGTTTGTCGATTATTTCTTCTTTATTATCTAACTCATTAAACAAAGATGCTAAGGCGTTATTATTAGTAGGAGATACTATTTCTAAATTATGTAGCTCAAATGACTCTGCTACCTATCCTTTATTTGGTGATGCAGGAAGCGCTACATTATTAGTTAAATCTAATGTTGGAGAAAAAATGACTTTTGATTTAAATACTGACGGCTCTGGTAGTGAAGCTATAAAAGTAGAGGAAGGAGGGTTTAAGTCGAATAATGTTAATGCAGAAAAGCGACTGTATCTAAATGGAATGGATGTTTTTTCTTTTGGGATAACAAAGGTGCCTAAAGCAATAATAGCATTTATGCTTTCTCAAGAAGCTAAAGTTGAAGATTTTGATTATTTCATTTTGCATCAAGCAAATAGATTTATGAATGAAAAAATCAGAAAAAAAATTAAAGCCACTGAAGAGCAAGTGCCTTACTGTTTATTTGATTATGCAAATACTAGCTGCGCTAGTATTCCTTTAACTTTAACCACTGAAATAAAATCTATAAATACTCCTACTCAACTTTTTTTATGTGGTTTTGGGGTAGGATTGTCATGGGCTAGTGCTATAATCCAATTAAGTGCAGGTTGTAAGGTTAATAATAGTATTTACAATGGATAATAATTTATTTTCCCTCGAGGGAAAAACTATATTAGTAACAGGTGCTAGTAGTGGTATAGGTAAGTCCATAGCAATAGCATGTTCCAATTTTGGAGCTAAAGTATTATTGTTAGGTAGGAATGTTGATCGTTTACAACTCTCCATGTCTTTATTAAAGGGCGTGGGACACTCTTTTTACTCAATTGATTTAAACGATGGTGAAGCAGTAATCAATTTTTGTAAAGACTTACCTAAGTTAGATGGAGTTGTTCATTCTGCAGGAATCGTGGAGTCTCAGTTATTTAGTTTTTTAAAAGAAGATTCTTTTAGGAATATATTAGATATAAATCTTATTGCTCCCGTGATGCTTTCTAAGCATTTAATTAAACAAAAGAAAGTAAATAAAGGATCTTCTATTGTGTTCATTTCTTCGATCTCAGGTCCAGCAGTAACCTATATAGGTAATAGCTCATATTCAGCTAGTAAAAGTGCAATTTGTGGTATTGCCAAGACAATGGCATTGGAGCTTGCTCCTAAAAAAATACGTGTGAATACAATTTTACCTGCAATGATTGAAACTGAATTAATTGGATCGATTGATAGTAGTTCTGAAGACATAGAGTTAGACAAAAAAAATTACCCTCTTGGAGGTTATGGTAGACCAGAAGACGTTGCCTCAACTGTGATATTTCTTTTATCACCAGCTTCTAGATGGATGACAGGAACAGATATTAAATTAGATGGAGGGCTTACATTAAGATGATAGAATCGTATATAAATCATATTAGTTATTATTTACCAGAGAAAATTCTAACAAACGAAGATCTTGCAACAGAATTTCCAGAGTGGAGTGTAGAAAAAATAGCTAAAAAAATTGGTATAAATGAACGTCACATAGCTGGAGAAGATGAAACTTCTTTAGATATGGGAGTCAAAGCAGCAAATCAGTTATTTGAAGAATATGGTGTTGAAGCAGATTCAATTGATTATTTACTGTTTTGTACACAAAGCCCTGATTACTTTTTACCTACTAGTGCTTGTATTATGCAAGATAAACTAGGATTAAGAAAATCATGCGGAGCATTAGATTTTAATTTAGGTTGTTCTGGTTTTATTTATGGATTAAGTTTAGCTAAAGGTTTGATAGCTTCTGGTATTGCAAAAAAGGTGTTGCTTGTTTGTGGAGAAACTTACAGCAAATTTTTAAATAAATCGGATAAAGGTAATCGTACAATTTTCGGAGATGCAGCAAGTGCAACTTTAATATCAAACGAACCTTATGGATTATCTGCAAAAATCGGTCAATTTGATCTTGGAACTGATGGTTCTGGTGCAGAAAATTTAATAGTCAAAGCTGGGGGAATGAGACAACCAGAATTATTAAATGAAGAAATAAAGGATGATTATGGTAATACAACATCTGACGCAGATTTATTTATGAACGGTCCTGAAATTTTTAATTTCACTTCACTTAATGTACCCAAACTTGTTGAAAATAATATTCAGAAGAATGAATTAGATATGGATGATATACAACATTTCGTATTTCATCAAGCAAATGCGTATATGTTAAATCATTTAAGAAAAAAGATTAAGGTAGATAAAGATCGTTTCCCAGTTCGTATGGATTTTTGTGGGAATACAGTTTCTTCTACCATACAAATAGCTCTAAGAACTTTACAAGATGAAAATAGTATTAAATCGGGAGAAAGGATATTGTTAGCTGGTTTTGGTGTAGGGTATTCTTGGGGAGCTGTTACTATTGAATTGAAGTAAGGTCGCAGTATGAAGTCTATTCTAGATTTTATACTCGCTATTCTTCTATTGCTTGCACTCCTTCCATTTCTATTTGTTTCACTGTTATTAGCAGCATTATCTACCAAGTCTACTGGTATTTTTACCCAAATAAGAATAGGACAGTATGGTGACCCATTCACCATTTATAAGTTACAAACTATGAAAGATGGTAAAGTAACTTCAATTGGTAAAATTCTAAGAAAAACTAAAATTGACGAATTACCTCAATTAATAAATATACTCAAAGGTGATATGTCCTTTGTAGGACCACGTCCTGATTTGCCTGGTTATTATGATATGCTTAAAGGTGAACAAAGGAAGGTACTTGTGCTTAAACCAGGTTTAACTAGCCTAGCGGCAATTAAGTACCGTAACGAGGAGCAGCTGCTTGCTCAACAAGTAGAGCCTCTTTTATATAACGATATGGTTATATTTCCTGATAAAGTAAACATGAACCTGGACTACTTAAAAAAGCGTAGTGTCGGATATGATTTAAAAATCATAGGGCTAACTATTAAATCTCTTTTCAACTAAACTATCTTTGCTTAAATAAATTACGACTATGTCTCAAGATAAAATATGGCTTTCTTCACCGCACATGGGTGGTGCAGAACGCGGATTTGTAAAAGAAGCTTTTGATACCAATTGGGTCGCTCCATTAGGACCTAACGTAACTGGTTTTGAAAAGGATTTAGAATCTTATCAAGGTCAGGATTCTCATGTAGCTGCCTTAAGTAGTGGTACAGCAGCTATACATCTGGCACTTGTTCAGGCTGGTGTAGGACCAGGTGACGAGGTGATATGTCAAAGTTTTACTTTTTGTGGTACTACAAATCCAGTATTGTATCTAGGTGCTATTCCTATTATGGTAGATAGTGAAGAGCATACCTGGAATATGTGTCCGCAAGCATTAATGCAGGCCGTAGAAGATCGTATTGCAATCGGTAAAAAGCCCAAAGCTATTCTTGCGGTACATTTATATGGTATGCCGTATATGGTAGATGAGATTCACGCTTTCGCGAAAGCGAAACAAATACCAATTATAGAAGACAGTGCAGAGGCTTTAGGTAGTACTTACAAGGGTCAGAAATGTGGAACTTTTGGTGACTATGGAATATTAAGTTTCAATGGGAATAAAATTATAACCACTAGTGGTGGTGGTGCCATGGTGTGTAAGACCAAGGAAGTAAAAGATAAAGCCATTTTTCTAGCAACACAAGCACGTGATGCAGCGCCACATTATCAACATAGTGAAGTAGGGTATAACTACCGCATGAGTAATATAAGCGCTGGTATAGGTAGAGGACAGATGGAAGTTCTAGATAAGCACATTGATTTAAGAAGAGCTATGAATGCCCTTTATAAAGATATTTTTAAAGAAATTGAAGGTATTGAGGTGCTCAAGGAGCAAGATGATACGGTACGTTCTAACCACTGGCTAAGTGCTATTCTAGTGGATGCAGCAAAAACAGGTGGTATCACTAGAGAAGATATAAGACTAGCTCTAGAAAAAGATAACATAGAATCTAGACCTTTATGGAAGCCTATGCACATGCAACCTCTTTATAAAGACTATCCTTATTATGGTAATAGAGTTTGTGAAACTTTATTTGAAAATGGATTGTGCTTACCGTCTGGTTCTAATTTAACTGATGCAGATAGGGATAGAATCTCTAACTCTATAAAGACTTTATTTAGTAAGTAAAACTATTATTTTATTTTATATTTTATACAGCCGATGTTTTAAAACACCGGCTGTATTGTTTTAATATCTGCTGAATCGTTGTAAGGAGCGTTTTAAGAGTTAATGTGTTGTAGTTGTAAGTTGATAATACGTATTTTTTTGCAATTAATTTTTATATCTTAACGCAGAGTTAATATATATAAATTCTTGTTAAATTATAATCCCATTATTTTTACGATCTTAAATAAATATTATGAAAAAAATATTACTATTAGTAGCGTTTATTGCTGCAATCATTTCTAATGGTCAAACCACAGTATCTTATGACTTTTCAAGTTCAGGAGCTGTTACCGGTTTAAATTCTGCTGCACCAGGAGTTGCGCTTGATGCAAATATCGGTTTTGGGAGTTTTAAAAATTCAGGATCTTCAAATCCAGGTATTTTTAGTAGTCAATTGAGGCTTTACCAAAACGCTTCTAAAGGAGGTTCTATTGTGATTTATGCTAATAATGGAGTAGTTATAACTGATGTTACCGTAAATGCTTCATCTAGAATAGGGGATGCTGGATTTATTGTGGACAGTGGTACCTCTGTAAATGTTGCAGGTGGTAGTACTTATAGCATAAATGGAATCAATGGACTTTCTCAAGTAGAATTTTTTCAACGAGAGAGTGGTAGTGGAAACAGAATCTATATAGATACTTTTGATGTTACTTACATGACTGCTGGCCCAGCAACGACATCACTACAGTTTGATCCTAATTCTTTAGCGGTAAATGAAGATGTTGGAACTGTAGATCTTTCAGTTTCTATTTCTAATGAATCTACAACTGCTGCTACCACTGCAGATGTTGTTCTTACGTCTGGTGCGGCTAGTGGCATTAATAATTACACTACTCAATCGGTTACATTTCTTGCAGGTAGTTCTATGAATCAAATAGTGACGGTAACGGTTACGGATGATATGATTGAAGAACTCGATAAAGATTTTACTTTTGAAATTCAAAATGTAGTAGGTGGCGATATGGCTGCTGCAGGTACAAATAATACGTTTGCATTAACGGTATTAGAAGATGACGTAGCGCCTATTTCTTTACCGTATACAGAAAGTTTTGATAATTGTAGTGATAATAAATGGGGTGCTTTTGATCAAGCTGGTGATGACGCATGGATTTGTGGATCTGGCGATTATACTATGAATGGTTTTGGAGGTACGGAAGATATAGATTGGTTAATTACTGAAGTTCCTGTTGGTTTTCCTACGGTAGCAAGTCTTAATCAAATAGAGGTAACCACTTCAGAACGTTTTGGTAATAATATAAATGAAGCAGGAGAATTCTTATTGAGATATTCTACCGATTATAATGGGTCAGGAGATCCCACTTTGGCTAGTTGGACAGATTTAGTTTTTGATCCTAATAATACTTCTTCTGGTAGTTCATCTTCTGCATCTTCTACAACAGTGGTTGACGCTTCTGCTATTCTAGGTCAGGCTTATATTGCGTTTTTATATGATAATACAGGATTAGGTGCTGAAGAATGGGTAGTAGAAGAAATAGAGATTACTACATTACCAGCTAGTGCTAATCTTGCGCCTTCTATAGCAAATATCTCAAATAGTCCAGCTGCTCCAACTTCTACAGATGTGGTAACGATAAATGTAGATGTTACTGATGCAGACGGATTGAGTAGTGTGGAATTGCAATATGGTTTTGCTTCTGGTGTTTATGATCAGACTCCAGTAGCTATGGTATTATCTAGTGGTGATACCTATCAAGCAAGTATAGCTGCACAAGCAGATGGAACAACGGTGTATTATCAAATAGTTGCTATAGATGCAAATGCATCACCAGAAACGACAACAAGTTCAGAGCAGAATTACATAGTATTGAATCCGCAACCTCAAGGTCTTCAAATAGACGCTGTGGATACGGCTTATGTTATTGATTTTGATAATACAGTACTTCATGTTAATAATGGAGCATTTGATGGTTCAGGATTTGCTTTAAACCCTGCTGCAGGTCAGTTAGATGCAGACGCTTTTGCTATTACAGGTTTACAAGATGCGACAACTGACTTCGGAGATGAGCAGTCAGGTAATGATTTTGGAAAAGGAGTTTCTGACGGTGGAGTAGGTTCAGGTGGAATATATGCATTTGAAGTAGCTGCAGGTGATTATGCGTTAGGAGTACAGCCTACAGGTAGTGACTTTACACCTGGGACTATCTTTTTTCAGTTCACCAATAATACTGGTGCTGTAGTCACAGACTTATCCGTGGCTTATGATTTTTATGTATTTGATAACGAGAATAGAGCAAATGATTTTAGATTTTCTCATGGTGCAGACACATCTTCACTTACTGAGGTGACAGATGCGGCACTTTCTTCTATGTTAGGACAAGACGCGATTGAAGAATGGAAACGTAATGCAGTTGCAATGGACCTAACAGGTTTAAATATCGCTGCAGGTGATACTTATGTATTAGCATGGTCTTCTGCAGATAGTGGTAGTGGCTCTTCTGATGAGATTGCTTTAGATAATATTCAATTGATTGCAAATCCTTCTAGTCAAGAGATTAGTTTAAGTGGAGTTTTAGAATCCTTAACTTTATTAGGTGATGTGAATTTGAACAATACAGCTGAGCTGAATGGATTCTTAAATTTAATTTCAGGCGATTTAACAACAAATGATAATTTGACTTTAAAATCTATAGATGGTAAAAGCGCCGTAGTAAGAGAGGTGGTCGCTGGGACAGTAACTGGAGATGTGAAAGTAGAGCAGTTTTATCCTGCTCAAAGAGCATTTAGATTTATAGGTTCTTCTGTGAATATGACAGGAAGCGTTTATGATAACTGGCAACAAGGTGGTTTAAATGTAGGTGATGCAGGTTATGTAACAGGAAATGGTACACATATTACAGGTGGATCAATGGCTGACGGTTTTGATGTGTCTGGATCTAATAATCCATCTGCATTTAGCTTTAATGAAGATACACAACTTTGGGAAAGTACTTCTGCTACAAATTCTACTAGTTTAACTGCAGGTGATGCTATGCGTGTTTTAATTAGAGGAGATCGCAGTGTTTCTTTAACAACTGCTGATGTTATGTCATCAAGTACTACTCTGATTTCTAAAGGATCATTGTACTTAGGAGATTTTACAACGACTGGTTTATCAACTACAGATGGTGGTTTTAATTTTGTAGGTAATCCATACCAGGCGCAAGTGAATCTAAATAGCGTTTTAAATGATGCTGCTACAGTGGATATAGATGTAAATCAGTATTATGCTTGGGATCCAACTATTGGGACTAGAGGTGCTTATGTGACTCATGACTTTGTATTAGGGAATAGTAATACAACATCTGAGGTTAGTGAGTTCGTACAGCCAGGTCAGGCATTTTTTGTTACTACGGCAGAAGATGGGGACAATGCCGCTGCACTTGCGCCAAGTATTTCTTTCAAGGAGTCTCATAAGTCAACTAGCTTTGAAACTACTAATACCTATCGTAATTCTAATGTAAATGAACAGATATCTGTTTCTTTATATACAGATCAAGAATTGGCTTCAGGTAAAGCTAGAGATGGTGTTTTACTGTCATTTAATTTGAGTGCAGCTAACTCGTTTACCGCAAAGGGTGCTGTAAAACTTCAAAACCCTGATGAGAATTTATCTATTGAGGCAATGAATTCTTCATTGAGTATTATCGAGAGACTAGAGCCAGTAGATAATGAATTGATACCTTTAAAATTAAATGGTTTAACAGCTATTGATTACACTTTTGACATCAACAATGCACTTACTAATCTTCAAACTTTATTTGTAGATCATTTCTTAGGTACTGAGACGTTAATGGTTAATGGTAGTAATCTAGTCTCTATAAGTTTTGATACTGCTATTGCTGCTAGTGTGGATGAAAACAGATTTGAATTGAAGTTTTTAAACAGCACATTATCTGTTGGTGATATCGCTTTCGCGGAAGCGGTACAAGTATATCCTAACCCTGTAAATGAAGATAACGTTACCATTGGAAACCTAATCGTAGGTGAGTCTGTGAAAATTTCTATTTATAATACATTAGGTCAACTAATTGCTTCTTATCAAAAAGAATCGACTAACGGCATTGAAAAAGTTACAAACATGAATAGTCTGAAAAATGGAATTTACTTGTTGAAAATAGAACAAGATAATGTTGCGACAACAAAGAAAATTATAAAAAACTAAAGATGAAAATAAATAAAATTTTACTTGCGATTTTTGTAATCGTCACATTTTCAGTTTTAACAAATGCTCAAGCAGCATTTGATCCTGAGGTGGAGGATGTGGCGGTATTACCAGGGCTAGTAGTTGCTACAATGGAGGGTTTATTTATAGGCGGTAAAAAATTGTTACGTAAATAATAAGCTGCAAAACTTATATAAATTAAGGGCAATGTTTAACGCATTGCCCTTTTTTTTATACTATTTTTGCCGCAAGGGAAAATGAAAATAGAATACTTTAAAAATAGATTGGCTCAAATCTTTTGGAATGGAGATAATTCTCTGCAGTTCAAAAACTTGAGATATTTACCACGTTGGATGGTAGTCGCAATAGATGTTTTTCTAGTTGTGTTATCCTTCTATGTTTCATTTTTAGTAGTAGAAAATATTACTACTAGCTTTTATCAAGTGCTTTCTATTTATCAACAAGCAGTTTTCTTTACCCTTGTTTATTTAGCATCTTTCTTTGTATTTAGTACGTATTCAGGTCTTATTAGGCACAGTACTTTTGTAGATATATTTAAAATAGCATTTGCTTGTATAGCCAGTACTACGGTAATAGTAGTTGTGAATTACGGCTATTATTTTATCTATGATCAGAAAATATTTTTAATGCCATTTTTGATTATCAACATGACAACTACCTTTGTTGCTTTGTTGTTATTTAGAGTGATGGTTAAAAGATTGTACTCTTTTGTGTCTCATGGTAAACAGAAAATTTATGATGTTTTAATAGTAGGGGTAAATGATGATAGTATCGCACTAGCTGAAGCATTAACGACTTCTAAGACACAAAGTTTTAACCTAGCCGGTTTTATCTCTTTTAAAAATGATCATCAACGTATTAAAATTTTAGGGAAACCTATCGTTAAATATGGTAGTAAGTTTTATGATAAAATCGCACCTATGAAGGTGAATGGGCTTATTATCGCTGGTTCTCAATTATCTATAGCTCAAAAAAATGAGTTGGTGGATAAGGCGCTGGCAAATGATTTGAAAATATTTAATGTTCCTGATATAACACAATGGACAGATAAGGAAGATGTTAGTACTAAGATCAAAGAGATTCAGATAGAAGACCTCTTGGAGAGGGAAGCTATTCATCTTGATGATAGTCAAATTTCTAATTATCTAGAAGATAGAGTTGTTTTAATCACTGGTGGGGCAGGTTCTATAGGAAGTGAGATTGTAAGACAAGTTTCTGATTATAATCCTAAATGTGTACTCGTATTAGATCAAGCAGAGTCTCCTTTGTATGATCTAGAGCTAGAGTTGAAAGAAAAGTTTCCTAATGTAGCCTTTAAATTTATTCTTGCAGATGTAAGGCGTATTGAAAGGTTAGAAAGGGTATTTGAAGCTAATGATATTTCGGTTGTTTTCCATGCTGCGGCATATAAACATGTTCCTATGATTGAGTCCAATCCTAGAGAAGCAGTATTTGTTAACATATTAGGTACGGTTAATCTAGCAAATCTAGCAGTTAGTAAAGGAATCGAGAGATTTGTAATGGTAAGTACAGATAAAGCTGTGAATCCAACTAATGTGATGGGAGCTAGTAAAAGAGCTGCAGAGATTTATGTACAATCGCTACAACAACACTCTAATAGCTCTACTAAGTTTATCACAACAAGATTTGGTAATGTATTAGGTTCTAATGGGTCTGTAATACCTTATTTTAAGAAACAAATAGAAAGCGGTGGTCCTGTTACAGTGACGCATCAAGATATTATTAGATATTTCATGACTATACCAGAGGCTTGTCAACTAGTGTTACAAGCAGGTACTATGGGGAATGGAGGTGAGATATTTGTATTTGATATGGGAAAACCTGTACGTATAATGGATCTTGCAGAACGTATGATTAAGTTATCAGGCTTTAAACCATATGAAGAGATTGATATAAAAATAATTGGGTTAAGACCTGGTGAGAAATTATTTGAAGAATTATTAAGTGATGATTCTAAGACCTTACCGACACATCATCAAAAGATTATGGTTGCTAAGGACGAACCTTACATTTACGAAAAAGTGACAAATTATCTAAAAGAAATTGAGATAGCAACTCAGGATTTTAATGATGATTTAGTAGTTATGAAAATAAAGCAAATGGTACCTGAATTTATTAGTAAAAACAGCGTGTTTGAATTGCTAGACAAGAAAGTAAAATTATAGAAATAAGTATCTTTGCAAAATGAAAAATTTTTTAATTAAATTATCTTTAATATCAATCTTTGTAGCTTTGGTCACCTCTTGTGTATCCAAAGATAGGATTCTATATGTTCAAGATATTGACTCTGCGTTAACAGAAAGAGAGTTGAATTACGAATCTATTATAAAAAAGGATGATATTCTTAGAATTATCGTGACTAGTGAGAACATGAAACTAGTACAGCCTTTTAACCAAGTTGTAAACCCAACGGCTAATAACGATTTGACGATCACTTCTCAAAATAAACTTCTTGGTTACCTTGTTAATAATGAGGGTAATATTTCATTTCCTTTATTAGGTGATATAACGGCTGCAGGAATAAGCAGAAAAGATTTAACTGATACTATTCAAAATAGATTGAGAGCAGAATATGTTAAGGATGCAACTGTTGATTTGAGAGTTGTTAATTTTAAGATTACCGTTTTAGGCGAGGTGACGAGACCAGGAAACTATAATTTTGATTATAATCGTATTACCTTACTTCAGGCTATTGGAATGGCTGGTGATTTAACCATCTATGGTAATAGAAAAAATGTTACCGTGTTAAGAGATGTGGATGGTGTTCAAAAAGTTCATAAATTAGACCTTACTAATTCTGATTTTATAGGTTCTGAATATTATTACCTTCAGCAAAATGATGTGATCATAGTAGAACCTAATAATGCTCAAGTTCAGGCAGCTGGTTTTAATAGAAACGCCTCTCTCTACGTTTCGGTAGCATCGGTATTGTTATCATTAATAGTCGTTCTTTCAAATAATTAATACATGAGTAGTACTACAAATATGGAGACTAATCAGGCTCTTTCACTTAAAGATCAGATTAATCAATATTTAAGATATTGGCCCTGGTTTGTAATCAGTGTTTTTATCTTTTTATTGTTAGGGTTTGTTTATTTAAGATATGCCAGTAAAGAATATGTAGCATCTACCAAAATTTTAATAAAAGATACTCAGAGTGGTGGTGGATTATCTGAGCTTTCTGCTTTAGGAGATATTGATGTTTTAGGTGGCTCATTTAACACCGTAGAAAATGAGATAGAAATCTTAAATTCTAATAGGTTGATAAATGATGTGGTTTCTAATCTAGATTTGAATATCGTATATACGCGTACTGGAAATATTAAGTCTACTAATGTTTATAAGAACAGTCCTATAAAGTTGTCAATTTTAAATGATTCCTTATCTAGAGGTATTCCTGAGTCAATAGATCTAATGGTTAGATATGTAGATGAAACTAAGTTTGAAATCAAATTCATTGAAGATTTAAATTATGTGACACATGATTATGGTGCGTCCTTTAAGTTGAATGAATTAAATTTACTAGTAGTACCAGATTTCGATCACTCAAGGGGTAGTTCCCACATTAATGAAGTAGAAGACAAAAACTGGAAGGACTTATTGGTTTCGATTAAACCGATTAACGATGTTACAAAATCTCTCAAATCTAAACTAAATATTTCTAAAGCTGATAAAAGAGGAAGTGTCTTAGAAATTACTTTAGTGGATCCAGTAAAAGAAAAAGCGGAAGACATTCTGAATAATTTAGTATCAGTTTTTAATGAAGATGCTATAAAGGATAAGAATCAAGTAGCTCAGAATACGGCCAAATTCATTGATGAACGCCTTGCCGATATTCAGAAAGATCTGGATAGTTTAGAACGTGGAATACAGACTTTTAAAACCACGGAAAGATTAACGGATTTAGTAGCTGAATCTGCTTTAAATCTGGAGTCTTCTGCTGGAATTACTAGAGAATTAGTTGAATCTAGGACTCAGTTAGAGATCGCTAGATTAATTAAGAATAAATTGAATAAAGAGAGTTATGATTTTATTCCTGAAAATATTGGTTTACAAAATCTAAACATTCAACAAGCGTCTTCTAGTTATAATGCATTAGTTCAAGAATACAATAGGTATAAAGATAATGCTACAGCTGAGAATCCAATTCTTAAAAGGTTAAAAGACGAAATTGATAGCTTAAAACAAGCTATTCTTTTATCTCTGAACAATACTATTAATTCCATAGAAATTCAAAAGCAAAGCCTGACTAGGGAATTAGGTTCTGTCTCTGGTAAAATTTCTACAGTTCCTGAAAATGAAAGAATAGCTAGATATATAGAAAGGGACAGAGAAGTTGTCGAAGCTATTTATTTATTATTAAATGAGAAGAAAGAAACTACAGCTATTTCCCTTGCAGTTACTGCTCCTAAAGCTAAAATAGTTGATTTTGCATTAGCTTCTAAAACTCCAATATCACCAAAGCCTAGAATTGTTTATCTAGGTATGATGCTAATTGGTTTCGTTCTTCCTGGTGCGATAATTTATGGAAGGTCCATTTTCTATAACAAAATTGAGTCTAGAAATGATGTTGAGAGAGGTTTACCTAATGCTAATATATTAGGTGAAGTACCTAAGTTAGATAAGGATAGTGTCGATTATATTGTTCCTAACGATAGATCTGTCTTAGCTGAGTCTTTTAGAATTATAAGAACCAACCTTCAATATAAGTTGAATGCTTTAAATCATGATGGTACTAAAATCATTTTGGTAACTTCTACCATCAAGGGTGAAGGGAAGACACTTGTTTCATATAATGTTTCAAATACATTTGCATACTCTGGAAAGAAAGTATTACTTATCGGTGGTGATATTAGAAACCCTCAATTACATAGATATTTACCCAACGTATCAAAGAGAACAAAAGGAGTTACAGAGTATCTTACAAATGACCAACTGACTGTAGAAGAGTTAGCAATGACTTCTAAGGTTAATCCTAACCTTGATATCATTCTTTCGGGAGCTATACCACCTAATCCAGCTGAATTATGGATGCAAGATAGAACTAAGGACTTATTTGAAGAGGCTAAGTCTTTATATGATCTGGTAATTATTGATAGCGCACCAACTATATTAGTAACAGATACCTTATTGATTAATAAATATGCTGATGTTACAACTTATGTTACAAGAGCAAATTATACAGACACTTCTTTATTAGAATTTGTTGCAGATACTATTGAAGATGGGAAATTGAGTAATGTAGCGGTAGTTGTAAACAACGTTAAGTTAGCTAACTTCGGTTATGGTAATAAGTATGGGTATGCTTATGGAGAAGAAAAGAAAACATGGTTAGACCTTCTTAAAAAGAAGTTCTCAAAAGGAAAATCTTTTGAATAAGATCTTCCTATTTTAAATATTAAATATAAGCTTGTGGTTTTCCACAAGCTTTTTTATTGAATCAATTTGATTCTTTTTAATTTTTATGATCTTTATTTTTTCTAAATGAGAAGGCTTGTGAGCATCTGTTCCTATAAACTCATACATCTCTTTATCAAGAAGTGATTTAGCTTTTTGAAAAGAATCTTCTCCGTAATGTTCTGTTAAGGATAGTAAGTTGAGTTGCAACTCAAAACCTCGATCTTTTAAATCTTGATAGGCATCTATTGATTTAATATAACGGTATCTCTCTGGATGTGCCAGTATAGGTTTTAAATCTTTTTGACACATTTTAAAAATTAACTCCTCAAGGTTGTTAGGTTTTTGAAAGTAAGATAACTCTGTCAGGATGTAATTCTGGTGAAGACATAAATAATTATTAGTGTCAATTAAATTTTCAAATTCACCATCCATCATGTACTCGGAAGCAGCAGAAATGATAAAATCTCTGTGATTGCTTGCGTCTAAGGCTAGTTTTGTTTGATTAAATTTTTTAGTGATCCCATTTGCATCATTCCCATAATAATCTTCCATGGTATGAGGTGTTGCAATACAGCTTCTAAAACCCAATTCTTTAAAATGACCTATCATTTCTTGCGTCATTTCTAGATCTTTAGATCCGTCATCTATAGCTGGCAAGATGTGATTATGAATATCAACAACGTCTTCTAGGAAATCGACTAAAAAAACAGATTTATTAAAGAAAAACATAATTTAATTATTTAATAATTTTTGGACATCTAGAAGTTTGTATTCATTTGGGAATAGCTCTTCTAGAATAGTTTTGTACCCTGCATTATTTTTTAAAGCATTTTGTAAATGAAACTTTCCTTTTATTAAATCACCACTTTTTAAATAAAGGCCAGCGATTCTGTAAAGTAGTTCTGCTTCTTGTGGATAAAATTCTAATCCGTTTTCAGCATTTAATATAGCGGTGTCTAACTCGCCTAATGATAATAGAAGATCACATCTATCGATCCATGTAGAAAGTTCATAATTACCTAGTTCAATAGCTTTCTTGTATCCATATTCAGCCTCTTCTATAAAATTAAGCCTTCTGTTTATAGATGCATACTTCGTCCAGAACAAAGCATTGTCACTGTCCACTTCAGTTGCTTTTTCAATGTAGGTCAGGGCTTTTTGATAATCGAGGCGTTTGGTGTAAAAATTAACAATGGCTAACCATCCTTTATCTAGTAAAGGATCTTCCTTCACTGTTTCTTTAAAGTAGTGTATGGCTTTTTCATCTACACCTAGTTTTTCAAAGCATTTACCTAGTCGCAAGTAAGCAAATGATGTAGGGTCATCAAGTTTTAAGGTAATCTGATAATTTTCTATAGCCTCATTATACCTGCCCAACTTCTCAAGAACCTTTCCTTTTTCTAAATAAGCACCTACAAAATGATCATCTGATATGATAGCAAATTCAAAAGCAGCTAATGATTTTTCATACATTTTTATGTCAAAATATTGCTTGCCTACTTGGTGCCATGCAACTTCACTATAAGGGTTTTTATTTAAAAACAAATTTAAAAAATCTATAGCTTGTTGATTTTCTTGTAAAAAGTCAAAACAATAAATGATATTATAAAGAGCAGAATAATCTGTGTCATCCAGCTCTAGGCATTTCATGAAATTAACCTTGGCGTTAGAGTAATCTTCTATAAAAAGAAATTCCATTCCTATAAGATTATAGACATCTGCCTGATCTAGCGTTAAATCTAAAGCTATCTTTAATAGATCTATTGCTTTATCATGCCTCTCAGTTTTAGAATAAATATTAGCTTTTTGTATGTAAACTTCAGCATTTTGAGGTTCTATTTCAAATAACTCATTAAGAACCTCTTCGGCTTGAGTAAACTGATCGTCAAAAATATACATCTCTGCCTTGAATAGCCTCAAATTTGCAGACGATGGATGCTGTGATATACCTAAACTAATGGCTTTGCGAGCTAAAACCATTTTCCCTTCATCGAGATAATGTTCAATTATCTCTTCAAATTCTCCACTGTCAAAGAATCCAACCTCATTGGACTTCAACATGAGTTCAAACTTTTTTATGCTCAAACCTTCATCATCATTTAAATCAAAATGCATACATAGAATATTAAAAATTCATGTTTTACTAAGTTCAATTTTTTTGCCAAATTAAAGGCACAAACAAGATTTCTCTTGTCAACAACTTATAAACAGAGTTTTTTAGGGTTAATTGGGATAGAAGCTTTCAGTAACTTCTATAAGTGTTTTACAAGCAAATTCTATTTCTGAATTCGTTACGGTATACGGTGGAGTTATTCTAATAGCGCGCTTTTCAAATAATAATAAGAAAAAAATCACACCGCGATTTCTACATTCTTCCACTATTTGAGTTGTAAACTTATTATCGGGCAATAGGGCTATAAGCATAAGACCTTTGCCTCTTACTTCCTTTATGTTTTTATGTGTTAAGCTTTCGCGAAAGCGTAACTCTTTATCTAACATTTCTGACATGTATCCACCATTTTCAACCTCTTGTAAAGTGGCTAGTGCAGCCGCAGCAATTACTGGATGTCCTCCGAATGTGGTTATGTGTCCTAGCATCGGTGAATTTGTAAATTGAGACATGTGTTCTCTACTCGCGGTTAATGCGCCAATGGGTAGCCCTCCTGCAAGTCCTTTACCGGTCACGACAATATCTGGTACAATGTCTAATTGAGTAAAATAAAACATGCTGCCTGTACGACCTATACCAGGTTGGATCTCGTCTACGATAAGTAAAGTGTTGGTAGCTTTACAACGTTTACTTAGTTCTTGTGCCCAGATGTTACTAGGTATTTTAAAACCGGCGCCTCCTTGAATACTTTCTATAATTACAGCTGCGGTATTTTCATTAATCTTTTTTAAATCCTGCAGGCAATTAAAATTGATATGGGAGATACCTGGAAGTAATGGTCTGAAAGGAGCTTTGCGCTCTTCAAAATCCATAAGACTAAGTGATCCTAAGGTGTTACCATGATAGGCATTTTTCATAGCGATAACTTGTGAATTACCTGTAACTTTACGAGCTAATTTTATAGCAGCCTCAATAGCCTCGGTTCCACTATTTACTAAATAAGTAGTTTCTAATGGAGCTGGTAGGAGAGAGGCTAGTTTTTTACACAATAATACAGCTGGTTCTTGAGCATATTCTCCATAAACCATGACATGCATGTATTGATCTACCTGTTTTTTTATAGCTTTTACAATGGCTGGGTGACAATGTCCTAATGGTAGCGCACTTACACCTGCAACCATATCTAAATATTTCTTTCCAGATTTATCATAGATGTAATTTCCCTTTGCACTGGATATTTCTATTCCAGGTGCATAGGGTGTGGTTTGTGCTTGGTAAGTATAAAAATCATTTTTCATTTTCTTTCTCTTCCTTTATAGCATCAGGAGTATCTGTAGATCTGGTTTTAAGATCTTCTTCTTTTAATCTTGAATTTTTATTGATATTGAATGGTGTTTCTTTTTTGAAAAAATCTTCTTCAATATCTGGTAATGGTATTCCTTGAATAGGGGTCAATATAGGTTTAGGTTTATCTCTAAAAAGATCTTCTTTTGATATTATTCTTTCATCGCCTCGCCATTTAAAACCTCTTAAAGTACGAGCGTTTTCAGGTAATTCTTCTGGAGGATATGTATTATCTTCTGGATTATCATAATTTGTGATAACGGTCATTTCTTTGTTTTCAAAAAGAATCTCCATTCTACCACTAGTACCTTTATTGATACCTATCAATTCTTGTTGATCATTGCGTGAATAGATTAAATTTTCAACATTCTTGTTAATATTAACGACTTCTAACTGGCTAGAGTCATTAAATTTACCAATAAGTTCCTTTCCTTTAATTTGATTAAAACCACCACTGCTATCTTGATCTACTATAAAAGCATTATAGAATACGTGCAAGCTGTCTAGGCGCTCTGTTAAGGTGTTGCTTTGAATATGAATGCTGTCTCCTGTCATCTGGCTGTTGCCACTCCACAACACTGGCTTAGTAATCATTTTAGTAAGTCCATTACTTTGCCTAGTAACGATAGAGTCACATCTACCGCTCAAGTCGCTTTTAAATAAACGTACATCATAAAAACCTCTTACTATTCTGTCGTTTTCTGGACCTGTGACCATTAATCTGTCTGCGTGTATATATACACTATCTTGATCTTGAATGGAAATGGCAACGGCTCTTTTAGTTATAAAGACAGAATCTTTTGCTCTATAAACTTCTGCATAGTGTCCTTTAATTATAGATTTATTAATAGTGTCGGTTACCACTATGTTGTTAGTCGCACTAGCAAATGATTTACCTCGATTAAAATAGAGGCTATCTCCAGTGACGGTTCTATTGTTATAATCTATTTTTGAGTTTTTTATAAAATATCCTTCATCGTTTCTAGTGTCATAGAAACCTCTTTCACAATATACGGTGCTGGTTTTTCCTTTTATTGTAGAAGGTCCATACATGTAAGTGTGTCCTGTGTCTGTGTAGAAGTTAAGGTGATTACTATCTATGGTGTATTCTGGGTTTGTTACAGTCACATCGTCCAGAAACTGATAACGTTTTTCTTTAATAAAATAACGTCCAATCCTGCTTTCTAAAGTACTAGCAGTATCTTTTACGGTACCACCGCTTCTATAATAAGCTTCCTGCTTTGCACGATCAAAGAATAAAGTGTCTGTTTTCAGTGTCGTTTCTGGGTTTCTCATAAAAACATCACCACTGGCAAAAGCTAGTTGAGAAGTGCCATTATATTCAGCATATTCTGAATTCATCTTTATAGAATCTCCTTGATGAATGCGTACGTTTCTAAATATTCTAATAAAATTATCTTTTTGATATAAAACAGCACGATCGCACCACATTTCTATGCCTTTGTGTTGTACGAACACTTGTTTTCTGTCATTACCAGAATAAATTACTGCGCCAGGGAATAGATCTTCATTAATTTCTCTTAGGCCACCGGTAACATTAATTAAAGAATCATTAACTGTTTGCTGAGCAACTGCAGTATATGAGATGAGTAGAACTATAAAGAAAAGGAGTTTTTTCAAGATGGTGTTTTTAGAAAGTTCAAAATTACGAAAATGCATCATGCTTTAACTAAACGTTTCTTTATAGATTAATTATATTATAAACAAAAAAAAAGCGTCCTTAAAGGACGCTTTTTTGAATATATGTAAAATTGAAACTTTACGATTAAATACTAGTTGTCGTTAGAAATTCCTCCTGTTCCACAATCATCTTTACAGAAAGAATTTGTAGTTCCAGCAGAGTCTCCAACTTGGTCACCATCAATCCAAATTCCTTTACTTTCACTAACACGACCATTGTCATCAAGTCTATATACTACCGCATAAACAGAGTTACAAGTACATTCATCTATACAGCTGTCAGAAAAAGTATAAGTTACTTTAGTTTTTCTACTACCGAAACAGTTTCTGATATTGAAACGACATACATTAGGAGTACCGTCTGCAGTTAATGGAAGATCATCACAATCTTCATCGATATTCATAAATACAGAATAGATATACCATCCATCTGTAGATTCTAATGTGTAAGTAAATCTAGTGTTAGTGCTGATAATACCTCCTAAAATACCATCTTGTACTTTTGCTATTTTAAAGTTAAGAGCGTTATCTCCAGTTGCTGGGTCAACACCATCTTGATCTACACAATTACCAAAATCAGGATTTGTAATAGGTAATAATTTATTTAAATCGCTTACGGCTACAATAGATTCTATGTCATAAGGATAAACTGATGCATCTGGATTAATTGCTTCTGGAATTAAACCGTTAGATAACGCGTCTTCTTCCATAAAGTTGATAAATCTTTCTTCGCTTAACGCTGTTACATCTACAAGATCTGCTCTATCTTCATTAGTCTCCTCGATAGAACAAGAAACGATAGTAAATGCGGCTATAAATAAAAGTAATAGTTTTTTCATCATGTTTTTTTTACATGGCAAAACTACAATAAAAGAAGACTTGGAGAATAAAATAACTGTTTTTTTCGCTCTAAGGTGTTATTTAATCGATTTTTAACATCTTAAAACCTAACATATTGATAGTCAGTAATTAAGAGATTGTATTTTGTCGATATTAACATGCGTTTAACGTTGTTTCTATGTCTTTTCTATCTATTTAACTAGCCATGTCATTTCAGTACTTGTTAAATCTTCTGTAGATACTTTAGTTTCTGCAATAGCAGATTTCCCGGTAGTGCTATTTGTTAAAGATAAAACTTCGTATTTAATTAAATTCCATCCTTCCTGAATGTCTAATTGATAAGAATCTGTTCTAGAGTAAGTCTCGTCGGTGCCATCTTCAAAAAGATTTTCTGAAACCTGATTACCTATTATAGAGATAGGCCCTTTAGCAAAAATGTAATAATGTTGATATCCTTTTTCTGGAATAGCATCACTTATTCCTACCGCGTAGTCCACAAAGTTTTGACTAGAACCTGAAAAAATATAATTAGTTTTTTCTGGTGTTATTATTTCAAATCTGAAGAACTTACCAGCATAGGCTATTAATTCTTCCTTACCAGTAAAATCCAACTCGCTAGCATTTGGAAAACTATCTAAGGCGCTAGTAAATTCTAAATTATATTCTGCATCAGGTGAAGAATTGTATGTGTTAAACGCATCATGCGTAACTACATCAAAGTCTTGAGGTAAATCTATTTTAAAAGCACCATTGTTAGTTATTTCACCACCTATTACTGGTTCTACAAAATAGCCCATAATATTTATGTTACCACTTATACCATCTGGATTAGTAGCTTTACCTTGAATAGATAATACGTTTTCTGTGTTAGCTTCACTGCTGTCTTCTTTTTCTTTTTCGGTTGTTTTACAGCTGGTTAATATGATGAGAAATGCAAGTAATAGGTGTCTTTTGATCATCTGGTTTTATTTGATTTAAACATAGAATCTAATATAAGATTGATTCCTTGAAATATAAATACTATGGCCAGTAATGCAAATACTATCCCTGGCATTAGAAATATAATAGGATGTTCAGATCCTGCTCCTATATATATAAGGATAGGACCGGCAAACAGAAAAAGCACGCTTATTGCAAGCTTTTTAACTCCTTTACCTAAAACTTCTCTATCTGTAGATGTTTGCGACATAATATTAACAAATTCCTTGATGTTCAATAGCGTTTCTTACACTACCATGATCGATTAATAATTTTCTAGCAATTTCATAATTTGTTCCTGTCGCTTCCATAATCATACGTGTACCTCGATCTACTAGCTTATCATTACTTAACTGCATATCTACCATTTTATTTCCTTTTATATGGCCTAATTGAATCATAACACTGGTACTGATCATGTTAAGAATCATTTTTTGTGCCGTACCAGCTTTCATTCTGCTGCTGCCAGTAATGAACTCTGGGCCTACAACTACTGCAACAGGATGTGTAGCAACTTTATCTAATGGACTGCCTGGATTACAAGTAATGCATCCAGTAGTAATGCCATTTAAATTACAAGTCTCTAGACCGCCTATAACATATGGAGTAGTACCGCTAGCGGCTATTCCTATAACCACATCATCGGTAGTTATTTGATGCTTTTCTAGATCTTTAAATGCTTGTTTTTCATCGTCCTCAGCATTTTCTACAGCTTTTCTAATTGCTGTATCACCACCAGCAATAATCCCTATAATTTTATCATAAGAAACACCGAATGTAGGAGGGCATTCACTAGCGTCTAGTATACCTAATCGACCACTAGTTCCAGCACCTATATAAAATAATCGGCCTCCAGCTTTCATCTTTGAAACAATTTCTTTCACCAGTGATTCAATATGTGGAATCACCTTTTCCACAGCTGTCGCTACTGTTTGATCTTGTTCATTAATACTACGTAATAGCTCTCTAGGGCTCATCTTTTCTAGATGATTATAATGAGAATCTTGCTCTGTTATTTTATTAAATGCCATGATGTTGGTCTCGCTTTCGCGAAAGCGGTATTTTAATTAAACTAATAAGAAACGGTATCCATGATTTCTAGTCCATAACCTATTATACCTATGCGTTTACTTTGCTCAGAATTAGTCATCAACTTAATTTTAGTAATGTCTAAATCATGAAGTATTTGTGCACCTATCCCATAATCTTTATTATCAAGATTGCGTCTAGGAGCCTTAACACCGCCGTTTTCTTGGAGCTCTTTAAGTTCTTCTAATCGACCTAACATGTTTTCTGGCTCAAACTGCTGATTAATGAATACTATCGCGCCTTTACCTTCTTTATTTAACTGATCAAACATTGCGTCTATCTTTCTGTCAGCATCACTAGTTAGGGTAGAGAATAGGTCATTGTTAACCTGTGTAGAGTTCATACGTGTAAGAACGGTTTCTTCTTTTTCCCAATCACCTAGAGTAAGTGCTATGTGAATTTGATCATTAGTTGTTTGTTGATAAGCACGTAAACGGTATTCGCCAAAACGTGTTTTTAACATAAAGTCCTCTTTTTTAACGATAAGGCTATCATGTTTCATTCTATAAGCAACAAGATCTTCTATAGATACTAACTTAAGGTTGTGCTTTTTTGCAACTTCTATTAATTGAGGTAGACGAGCCATGCTACCATCTTCATTCATGATTTCTACTATAAATCCTGCAGGTTCATGACCAGCAAGTCTTGCAAAATCAATGGCTGCCTCTGTATGTCCTGTTCTTCTTAGTACCCCACCATCTTTAGCTTTTAGAGGAAAGATATGTCCAGGTTTACTTAAGTCGTGTGGTTGTGTATCTTTATCAATAATTGCTTGTAGAGTTAATGCTCTATCTCCAGCACTTATTCCAGTCGTAACACCATGGCCTCTTAAATCTACTGAAACGGTAAAAGCCGTTTCCATAGGATCAGAATTATTTACCACCATCATGGCTAGGTCTAGTTCTTTACATCTAGATGCAGTAATAGGGGCACAGATTAATCCACGACCATGTGTGGCCATAAAATTCACTAATTCTGGTGTTGCAGATCTAGCACTGGCAACAAAGTCACCCTCGTTCTCACGATTTTCATCATCTACAACAATAATGGCTTTACCATTTTTTATATCTTCTATAGCATCTTCTATGCGGTCTAATTGAAAGGTAGGAGCGGCTTTTTCTTGAGTAATCATAAGGAATTATTGATTTAAAAAAACATCTTAAATATGATTATTTATGTATTTAAGACTTCCTTACAAAGATAACGATTAAGCGGTAGCGTTAGGAGATTTTGGGCGTTTTTTAAGCCTTGAAAACAGCTTCTTAAAGCTGAATTCATTACTAAATATACCTTGGTCTGTAGTTGCTCTGTAGGTAAGGTAAATACCTATAGGGAATAAAATGAATGTACTTAACCATGCACCTAACCATGCAGGGAATGCACCCTCGGTAGCTGCTTTTTCTGCAAAAATACCAATGAAATGATAGGTTAAAAAGAATAAAGTAGCAATTACTAATGGTAGTCCCATACCACCTTTTCTTATAATTGCGCCTAGTGGAGCACCTATAAAGAATAATATAATACAGGCAACACCTAATACATATTTCTTGTGAATTTCTATTTCATGTTTTGCAAGCCTAGATTCTTCTCCTTTAATTTGATCCTCTCTATTTTGAACTGCGGCTTTCTGACTACGCACTTTACTCATCGCCACATCCAGTGCTCTACGCTGGTCAAATATTTTTAGGCTAGCCAGTAAATCTTCAGGATTCTCTTTTATAGTATCTAACGCAGCAGTACGATCCATAGTGCTAGGTGCCCATGTTCTGTGCTGGTTACTTCTATATATTTTATAATTATTGGTAAGTGCAAGAGAGAATGTATCTATACGATTATATAGCTCATTAATTTTAAGCATTCTATGATTGTCAGTCACAGACTCATCATCTATATCTACTTTGTTTAATCTAGATACATCTATGTTTAAGGCGTATTCTTTAAACTCTGTTTTAACAAATGGTGACGTTTTGGCTTTTTTAGGCTCTGTTATAAAAAGGTCTTCATAATAATTACCATCTTCTAGTACTAATTGGATAATGTTAGACTTTAAAGAACTTTTTAACTCACCACTTTTACTTTTAATGACGGTGTAGTTACCATTTTTTCTAGGGTTCTTTTTATGGATAATCACGTCGGTTAAAAACTCACCGTTTTCTCCAGACTTTTTACCTACCTTAATATTTATATCTCCTAATTGGTTAAAAGTTCCTTGTCCTATAGCCATGGCAGGTTTCATTTTTGCAATGTTACCGCGCAGATTTCTTTGTTTAAAGTAACCCCATGGAATAACAGAATTAGCAAATAAGAAAGAAGTGATTCCTATACCTAGAATAACAAAAGTTAAGGAGCGCATCGCACGTTGCAGTGAAATTCCATTAGATTTCATTGCGGCAAATTCATAATTCTCTGCCATTTTACCAAAAACTAATATAGCGGCTAGCAGCACACTTAAAGGTAATGCGATAGGTACCGCAACAGGAGTAGAGTAGTATAAGAATTTTGCAATAGTTAATACATCGAGATCCTTACCAGCTAGCTCTTTTATGTATAACCATATAGCTTGCAGGATAAGAATAAACATTAACACAATAAAGACGCTTAAAAACGTCTTTATGTATTGGCTTAATATGTATCGATCTAATATCTTCAATTTAGTTCATCTCTTGAATCAACCAGTTTTTGTACTGATTTTTATCAAAGGTAAAAGAATTCTTAGGTAAAGGTTCATTAGTTTTTAATGACTTTAATGTAAATGTAGCTACTGTTCCAGAGTTTTCTGTAATAATGGCTTTGTAAATATGCTTTGTGTTAGCATCTATACCAAGTAAAACATTCTTATATTCAGAGTTTGATTTAATAGGAGTAAGTCTTATGAACTGTATTTTTCTACCACCTTCATTTTGTACGATATCCCATTTTTTAGAATATCCTTTTTCATAAAAAGTTAAGATGTTAGAAGGGGTAATCATTTGATTACCGTCATTACTTACTTTAGAAATAGTCACTTCTTCGTCTTCAGAGTTTACAGCATACTGCTTTGTACCATCAAAGATATACGTTGTGCCTAAAAAATTCACATTGTACTTTTCTCCTTCTAGCTTTGCATCACCTTGCACATCCATATCTGTGCTTGTTTTAGGATTTTTAAAATTCCCTTTATAGGTAAATGCTACATTTTTGTAAGACTTAAATTTTTCTGCTACTTCACTTAATAATTTATCTGCCTTAGCATCTTGTGCTGTTACCGCTTGCGCGAAAGCAAAAATCATAAAAACAGAAAGAAAATAATTTTTCATTGTACTTATTTATTTGTTTTGTTCTTCATTTAAAAATACTTCTAGAGACGTAAGGTCTGGTACTAAAACTTGTCTGGCTTTACTACCTTCAAAACCACCTACTATACCAGCAGCTTCTAGTTGGTCTATAATTCTACCAGCACGATTGTAACCTAGTTTCAATTTACGCTGTAATAAAGAGGCACTACCTTGTTGAGCAATAACTATAATTTCTGCTGCGTCTCTAAACTTAGCATCTCTCTCGTCTATATTATTATCAATACTCGTGCCACCATCTTCACCTACGTATTCTGGTAAAATATGCGCATCAGGATATGCCTTTTGATTTCCTATAAAGTCGGTGATTTTTTCTACTTCTGGAGTGTCCACAAAGGCACACTGTATACGTATTAATTCGTTTCCAGCGGTATACAGCATGTCTCCTCGACCTATCAACTGGTCTGCACCACCACTATCTAGAATAGTACGAGAATCGACTTTTTGCATCACTCTAAACGATATACGTGCCGGGAAGTTAGCCTTAATCATACCTGTAATTACATTTACAGATGGACGTTGCGTTGCGATAATTAAGTGAATACCTATAGCACGAGCTAGTTGTGCTAGTCTAGCGATAGGAGTTTCAACCTCTTTACCAGCCGTCATGATTAAATCGGCAAATTCATCTACTACTAATACGATGTATGGTAGAAATTTATGACCATTTGCAGGGTTTAACTTTCTAGCTTTAAACTTTGCATTGTATTCCTTTAAGTTACGACACATGGCATCTTTAAGGATGTCATATCGTTGATCCATTTCTATACATAGACTGTTTAAGGTGTTGATAACCTTAGAGTTGTCAGTAATAATAGCCTCTTCACTATCAGGTAACTTTGCTAGGTAATGACGTTCTATTTTATTGAATAAAGTAAGTTCTACTTTTTTAGGATCTACCAATACAAATTTAACTTCAGCAGGGTGTTTTGAGTAGAGTAGTGAGGTAA
Source organism: Nonlabens sp. (assembly GCF_039941875.1). GTDB lineage: Bacteria > Bacteroidota > Bacteroidia > Flavobacteriales > Flavobacteriaceae > Nonlabens. The sequence continues at coordinate 58,568 of NZ_JBDVDQ010000022.1, forward strand.
GAATGGCATTTAAACCTACCGATTTACCTTGTCCTGTTGCTCCAGCCATAAGTAGGTGAGGCATTTTTGCAAGATCTACTACAAAGGTCTCGTTAGAAATAGTTTTACCAAATGCAATAGGTAATTCCATTTCCGCATTCTGAAACTTAGGAGATGCTACTACAGACCTCATAGACACTATAGCTGGATTCTGGTTGGGTACTTCTATACCTATAGTTCCTTTTCCGGGAATAGGAGCAATTATACGTATACCTAATGCTGCTAGAGATAAAGCAATATCATCTTCTAGATTTTTAATTTTAGAAATACGTATTCCTGCCTCAGGTACTATTTCATATAAGGTAACAGTAGGACCTACAGTCGCGCTTATTTTTGCAATACCTATTTTATAATTCTTAAGAGTTTCTACGATGCGGTCTTTATTTGCTTGTAGTTCTTCTTCATTTATAGTAATCGTTTTTCCTTTAGTATAATCTTTTAATAGATCTAAAGGTGGAAACTGGAAGTTGCTTAATTCTAGGGTAGGGTCAAATTCGCCAAAATCCTCTACTAATTTGTTTGCTTTATTATCGATAACCTCTTCCTCATCTAGAGTTTGCTCGATTTCCATTCCTATGTCATTTTCATCTTTAGGAGCAACCACTTTTTTAAGAACAGGTTCTGGAACAGTTTCTTCTTCTGGAACGGTAACTTGCATATCATTGCCCGACACCTCTACAGTAGTTTTAGTTTCTTCTGTCAGTGGAGTAGTGGTTTGATCTACGTCTGGAGTAGGCTTACCTTCTACAGTAGCTTTTTCCCAATCGTTTTCTTCATCTGTAGTTTCTATGTTTTCAAAACCTTCTTTAACCTCTGTAGCTTTTTTAGAGAAATAAGCAGATATTAATTCTGGTGTAAGTTTAAGTCTTAAAACTACATAAACTATTGCTATGAAAAACATGACAAGTATAGCGCCTAATAAGCCTAAATAATCTTGTAAGAAATCATTTAATTCATAACCTACTTTACCACCTAGTAACGCATTAGTATTGTGAAAAAATCCTAAAAAGATAGATAGCCAGAGCATTAATAATAATCCCCAGAACCATAGATTTGAAATTCGCTTTCGCGAAAGCGAGAACACCTTATCACCTGTTGCAAATAAAAATATTCCAGAGATAATAGTGAGTATAGCGATGGAAAAGGCTGGAATACCAAATCCTTTATAAACAAAGGTATGTCCTAACCATGCACCTAGCTGGCTTATCCAGTTCTTAGTTTCTGTAGTACGGCTGCCTAATTCTACCAGTACACTTTGATCTTGTGCGCCAGTGAATAGATAAGATATAAATGAAAAAAGCAGTAATAAACCGACTACTATTAGTGCGCTCCCTACTATTACTTCTTGTAGTCTATTGAGCTTTAAATTAGGTAGCTGAAATGGTTTACTGGTCTTTGCAGTAGTTTTCTTAGATGATGTTTTTTTACGCGCCATGTATGATAGTGAACGAGCAAAAATAAGAATATTGCGCGGTAATAATAGAACACATTTAACTTGATTGTTAACAGTTGCTATTTATACCGTGAAAGAGTTATTAATTAAACAGCGCGATGATATAAGGAATATAAATAATACCACCTATTATGGAAGAAGCAATAGCGGTAATTACCACAGCACCAGCAGCTATGTCTTTAATATGACCTATTTTCTTGTGAAAATCTGGATGGATAAAGTCGGCAATAGCCTCTGCAGTGGTGTTCATACCTTCTAGTCCCATAATAAGTCCTATGCACAAGGTTTGAGCAATCCACTCGGTTGCAGTAATGTTAAAATAAAAGCCAGCAATAGTCATAATAATGGCTATTGCGGCTTGTACTTGTATGCTGGCTTCTGTTTTGATAAGGATGATGGCGCCTTTTAGGGCATATCCCATCGCTTTACATCTACCAATAATAAATTTTGATGCACTCAATTATAATAACGTTTTAAGTGCAGCAAGATAATTAGGTTCATCTGCAATTTCAGGAACTTGTTCATTATAAATAACTTTTCCTTCTTCATTGAGAACAACTACTGCTCTAGAATGAAAACCAGCAAGTGGTCCAGAAGTCATAGTAAGTCCATAGTCGTTACCAAATGTACCGTCTAGTACATCACTCAGATTTTCTACATTCTCTAGTCCTTCATCACTTGCAAAACGCTTTTGTGCAAACGGAGTGTCTCTAGAAATACATAAAACCGCTGTGTTATCTAACTCTGTAGCTCTTTTATTAAAGTTCTTTACAGATGTTGCACATACGTCAGTGTCTATACTAGGGAAAATATTAAGTACGACACGTTTTCCTTTATAATCATTTAAAGAAGCCTCAGAAAGGTCTGCTTTTTTAAGTTTAAAATTAGGTGCTTGTGATCCTACTTCTGGTAGGGAACCACTGGTAGAAATCTCGTTTCCGCCTATAGTAATAGTTGCCATGTATTTTATTTAGTAATTAAGTTGATAAAGTTACAATTTACCTGTCGATGCTGTATAAATGTCTTGTTAATTCTTAGCAGATTCTATATAATCTAGAATAGCATCTATATCTTCTGTAGTTAGATTAGGAAAAGAATTCATATTAGCCTGATAATATTCATTATATAAAGCAACCGCTTGCACATCTCCAGATTTTATGAGTGCAGCGCTATTATTGATCCATTTATAGAGCCATTCTTTTTCATAACGATCGGTCACACCGTATAATCTAGGACCAGTAGTATTTTTAAAAAGTTTATGACATGCTGCACAATTGGCTTTAAAAAGTGATTTCCCCAATTCTTGTCGTTCCGTTAAAGCTGTTTTGGGCACTATATCTATAATCTGTTTTGGTAATTCTTGCGTGGAATAACTAGACTCTTCTCTAGATATGATAAATGCTGTGCTAAAAATTACAACGATCATGGCGAGTACGAGCGCACAAATGGTACCTAGGGTTCTTGATAATTCTTTAAACATAGTTGTTTGAATTTAAGAAGATTATTGTTGTTGGTCTCGCTTTCGCGAAAGCGGAATACAATCCACCATAAAGATAATTCTCAAAGTTCATTTTACTAAATAAAATAGATCGATATCGTAATAGATTTATCAAATGACATTACTTATTTTTGTTTAAAATATCTATCATGACGATTACTCAGTTAAAATATGTTCTTGCTGTTGCTCAATATCAAAATTTTACCAAAGCAGCAGATAAAGTTTTTGTAACACAGCCTACATTAAGTATGCAAATACAGAAACTAGAAGATGAACTAGATGTGCAAATATTTGATAGAAGTAAAAAGCCTATCGAGCTGACTGAAACTGGTAAGAAGATTGTAAATCAGGCGCGTAATATCGTTAATGAAAGCGACCGTATTCAAGATATCGTAGATCAAGAAAAAGGTTTTATAGGTGGCGAATTTAAAATAGGAGTGATACCTACAGTAATGCCTACATTATTACCTATGTTTCTGGCTAATTTTGTAAATAAATATCCTAAAGTAAAGCTGCGCATAGAAGAACTTACTACAGAGAGTATTATTGATAGTTTATTAGATGGTAGTATAGATGCTGCAATAGCTGCAACCCCTTTAAAAAATGATTTTATTAAAGAAAGAGTTCTTTATTATGAACCTTTTGTAACATATGATCCTAGATTATCTGGTAAGCCTAAAACAAAAATTAAGGTAGACGAGATTAATGTAGATGATTTACTTCTCCTAGAAGATGGACACTGTTTTAAGGATAGTATTCTTAATTTATGTCGCAATTCTCGAGATACAGATGGAGAGCGTTTTATGTTAGAGAGTGGTAGTTTTGAAACCTTAATAAAACTAGCTGACGAAGGTCTAGGAATGACTTTGTTACCTTATTTAAACACGATGGATTTACCAGAGCATAAAAAGGAGAATCTAAGATTTTTTGAAGATCCTTCTCCTGCTCGTGAAGTAAGTCTTATTTTTCATAAAAGCGAGTTGAAGATGCAAATTATAGAAGCTTTACAAAATGTAATAACAGGTGTTATTAAAGGTGCTATTGCTTTTCAAAACGTACAAATAGTAAGTCCTATATCAGGTAAATAAACATTGTTATAGAATAAAAAAAAAGGCTAGTTACTTCATGTTCAAATGAAGTAACTAGCCTTTTTAAGTTTTAATAAATAGACGTTTATTCCTTTGATATCAGAACACAAGTTTGCAAGTCTGGATTTTGTAATACGAGCTGTTTAATCCAGATTTCCAGTTCTACTATTTCAAAAGGTAATAAACGGTCAACTGCTTTTTGTAATTCCTTGCAAAATAGGGTTGGGTTAAAACTTACTTTCTCGAGTATTGTTTTGGTATACTCAAACATAGCTCTAGCCATAATTTTCAAGATTTTTAGTTAAAGTAGTTTTGTTGAATAGGGGTCTTTTTTATTGTAGTTAAAGATACGTTCTAATACTACTATGCTATGAATAGTAAATGTTAAATTTGTTTAAAATTTTAAACTAAAGGTTAACATAAGTATCAACGCTTTAACTGCTCTAGTTAGAATTATTAGATTATAAATGTTAAAATAATGGTGTTAATTCACTCTTAATGCCTCGTGATTATGGCAACACTTATAATACATAAAACTGCAAAAAAGAAAGTAGAAAGTGCTACTTTCTTTAATTCTGGATCGAGTAGTGCTGGAGACTCTGTTCTTTTTACTTTAAATAAATGTATGAATAAAGGAATGAAAGCTAGAAGTGGTAGGAAAGCTAAAAGAGATAGTCCTAATTCTGGTGTAAAACCTTCATCGTATATAGAGTTTGGTACATTCAGAGTTTTTACCTCTATTTTCTCTGCAAATGCATTTACATTTTTATTGTGATTCTCAGCATATGCTTGACCTATTGATTCATGATAGGTATTTGTGGTTGAAATTAACGCACATAAGAAAGCAACAACAACAAACCCATAATGAACCAACTTAGCCTTAGCAAGTCCCATCTTTACCACAATCGTATTCTTTCCAGCTTTCTTATCGCTCTCAATATCTCTCATGTTGTTGAGATTAAGAACAGCAACACTTAATAAACCGACTGTTATAGAAGGGAAAATCATCATCCATTCTAGTCCTTTAGTAATTAGAAAATAAATACCCATAACACTTACAGGGCCGAAAAATATAAAAACGAAAACATCACCCAGGCCACGATATCCATAAGCATTATCGCCTACGGTATATTTAATCGCTGCCCAAATAGCGGCAATACCTAAAACTAAAAAGAATAGAGAGATTAATAATTTTTCAACTCCTAAACTTACATATATAAGGAGTATGGCACTTATTAAAGTAAGAACAGCTGTTATTACCATTCCTCGTTTCATTTCCTTAGGAGAAATGATACCGCTTTGCAACGCGCGCATAGGTCCTATACGGTCTTCATTATCGGTCCCTTTTACGCCATCGCCATAATCGTTAGCAAAGTTAGAAAGTATTTGGAAGCCTAAGGTTGTGATTAGAGCAAGAATTGGTATGAAATATGGAAATTCGATTGGTCTTGGCATCATTCCAGCAATGTCACATATTCCGTTAAAAGGAGAAACGGTTAAATTGTAAACATGAAATAGTAAATATGCATAAGCACTTCCTACAAGAATACCACTAATGCTCAATGGTAAGGTCCTCAATCTCGCAGCACTTATCCAGGCTTTTAATTTTGTGCTAGCCATTATTTAGACATAATATTTACCATTACTTCTTTTAATAAATCGTGATGATTTGCTTGATGTGTTCCTACACCTTTAGATTTTACATCCATATCCCTGATGAGTTTTATGGCGCGACTGCAGTATTTCATAGGGTAATTCTTTGCTGCAGTGATGATTTCTTGAACAAAAAATGGATTCACACCAGCAGCCTTTGCCACCGCTTGTGAATTATTCTTGTCCTTTATAGTGTGCACTTTTAAGAGTTGAGTAAAAAAACTATACAACTGTGCTGTAGTCAACACCAGCGGATTATCCTTAGGATTATCTGCAAAATAGTTGATTATTTTATGAACCTTAACCACATCGCGCATTCCCATGGCTTTGCGCAACTCAAAATTGTTGTAATCTTTAGAAATACCTATGTTGTCCTCGATGACTTGTGGTGTAATAGGTTTTTCTTTAGAATGTACTATAGCGAGTTTTGAAAGCTCGTTATTTATTTTTCCAAGATCAGTTCCTAGAAATTCGACTAACATTCTAGTCGCATTAGGATCAATTTGATATCCCATTTCTTTTAAACGACCAGTTACAAAAGCAGGTACTTTATTTTCATAAAGTGGCTTGCTTTCCATGTAAACCGCGTGTTTTTTAAGCAACTTAGTAATTTTGCTACGTCCGTCCGGTGTTTTGTATTTGTAAGCAAAAACGAGAATAGTAGTCGTTTGCGGTTGCTCAATGTAACTTTCTAGTTGTGCGAGTTGCTTAGTTAAATGCTGAGCTTCTTTAACTATAATGACTTGATGCTCTGACATCATAGGGAAACGCTTTGCGTTTTCTAGGATCTCGGCCATGGTAGTATCTTTACCATAAATCACCGTCTGGTTAAAGCCTTTTTCACCTTCGTCTAAGACGTTGTCCTCTATATAATCACTAACTTGATCTATAAAATAAGGCTCTGCACCGCATAAAAAATATACAGGAGCATATCGCTTTTGTTTTAAATCGGCAAGAATGTTTGTAGCGTCACTCATCGAGAGCTGTTGTGGTTTTTGTAATATTGCGCTATGAAGCCATTGCGACTACCAGCTGGAAATTTCAGAGTCAAAAGTACTGAAAAAGGACGTGCTATCTTTGACCAGATCAGGAAAAAATTTATCATTCTAACACCAGAAGAATGGGTGCGACAGCATGTCGTTTTGTTTCTGCTTACGCAAAAGCGAATACCGCATAATCTCATTAACGTAGAAAAGCAATTGATAATCGCAGGAACGACAAAGAGATATGACATTATCAGTTACAACACAGATGGTTCTATACATTTAATAGTAGAGTGTAAAGCTCCAGAAATTAAGATAGATCAATCGGTATTTGATCAAATTGCTCGATATAACCTAGCTTTAAATGCTAAATACTTAATGGTCACTAATGGTATGGAACATTATTTTTGTACCATGGATTATGAGAATCAGACCTATAATTTTATACCAGACTTACCAGAATACGTTTTATGAAGATAGCTATAGTCATATTGAATTGGAATGGAGTGGACTTGCTCAAGACCTATTTACCTAGCGTTGTAGAACACAGTAAAGATCACGTTATCTATCTGGCAGATAACGCCTCTACAGATAATTCTATTTCATGGACTACAACTACCTATCCAGAAGTTAAAATAATTGCGATGGATAAAAATCGCGGTTATGCCGGTGGGTATAACGTCGCTTTGAAAAGCGTTCAGGAAGAAGTAGTCTGTTTATTAAACAGTGATGTAGCGGTAACAGCAGGCTGGTGTGATGTAATTGCAAATAGGTTTCTTAAAGACAAAAATTTATCGGCATGCCAGCCTAAGATATTAGATGATAAACGTAAAGGCCATTTTGAATACGCTGGTGCGGCAGGTGGATTCTTAGATCGTTATGCCTATCCTTATTGTAGAGGTCGCATTTTTGATACCATAGAAAAAGATCTAGGACAGTATAATGATTCAATAAATCTACACTGGGCGAGTGGAGCATGTTTGTTTTTAAGAGTCAGTTCATTTAATAAAGTAGGTGGTCTGGACGAAGATTATTTTGCACATCAAGAAGAGATAGATTTGTGCTGGCGATTGCGACACGCAGGTTATACAGTTAGTTATCAGCCAGACTCGGTGATTTATCACTTAGGTGGTGGTACACTGGCAACACTTAATCCACGCAAGACCTTTTATAATTTTAGAAACAGTTTATATAATATAATAAAAAATGATCGTTCTAGTTCTTGGTTTTGGAACCTGTTTATTAGAATGGTGCTCGATGGGATAGCTGCTTTTAAATTTCTAGCAGAATTTAAATTTGCTCACTTTATGGCGGTTCTCAAAGCTCATTTTTACTTCTACTTAAAGTTAATACCACTGTTTAAAAAGAGGAAAACGGTGAAACAGTTAGTGAAAAATAATAGTGCTCAAAACGCACAATTAAGTATTGTTTATCAGTATTTTATAATGGGTAGGAAGCAGTATAGTAATAACCTTAAATAACTTAAATCCTTGTTAATGATCATGTACAGCAATTCAATATCATTAATTTTGCTCTGTTATTTAACATTAATAACATAAATAAAACAACACATAAAACCCCATATTAAAATGAAAAAAATATTTTTAATGTTGCTTGCAGGTGGACTTTTAGTGTCATGTGCTTCTAAAAAAGATCTTGAGGCAGCACTTGCAAAACAGCAAGAAACAAAGGAACTTTTAGATACCGCTACAGTAAAGTTAAACGCATGTCTTTCTGATGAAAAAGCATCACAAGCTAGACTAGAGGCTCTTAAAGACCAGATAGCTACTTTAAAGAACTCTAATAGCGCTCTTTTAAATAATCAAGGTGAGTTAGTTACTTTATCTACACAAGGTAGTCGTAATTTAGAAAGATCTCTAGAAAGTATAAAAGAAAAGGATCTACAGATAAAATCTTTAAACGACGCTATTACAAAGAAAGATAGTGTTACTCTAGCTCTAGTAACTAGTTTAAAAAGCTCTCTAGGTAACTTACAAGATGAGGATATAAACGTAAATGTAGAAAAGGGTGTGGTTTACATCTCTATTTCTGACAAATTATTATTCTCTAGCGGTAGTGATAAAATCAATAACAAAGCAAAAGTCGTTTTAGGTAAAGTGGCAAAAGTGGTTAATGATAAGCCAGAAATAGACATCATGGTAGAAGGACACACAGATAACCAGTCTATATCTTCTGCAAAGTTTGCTGATAACTGGGCATTAAGTACAGCTAGAGCAACTGCCGTAACTAGAGTATTGCAAAAAGAGTTTAGCGTTGCACCAGAGCGTATGACTGCAGCAGGTAGATCTTACTATATGCCAGTGGCTAGTAATGACACTGCAGAGGGACGTTCTAAGAACAGACGCACTAGAATTGTTGTACTTCCTAAACTAGACCAATTCTTTGATATGGTAGAAAAAGGAATGGAAGAAGCAAAAGAAAATGCAAAGAAAGAAACTGAAATGAACAAGAACTAAATAGATCTTGTTTTATAAGCTTATAAAAAGCACCTACGCAAGTAGGTGCTTTTTTTGTTTAATAACTTCCTGTCTAAATAACTGTATTTACGGTAATGATTAGAAAAATTATCTATGTCCATTTATTTCTGATTTCCTTGAGTAGATGGTATTCATAGTTTATTATGTCAACATACAGTGATGATATAGAGGTTTTCGACGTTGTTTGAGATAACTATATCATTAATAAATCGAATGCATTAGTTTACACGCTGTCTATGATACTAAATTATGTCAAGTGTAAAAGCTTATTACTATAGAACGACTATAGGTCTATGATCTCTAGAAGCTATTCCTGAGTATCCATTGACGCAAACGTACGTGTATACTACACCTAAAGAAACGGAATACGCTGCTGATGTTTTGGTTTTAAAATAAAGTCAGAATAATTATCTCGCTTTCGCGAAAGCGGAACGATAACAAATATTTTATACTAAAGAAAATATAGCTGCACCATAGAGAGCAAAACGTATAAAACGCAGTAAGCCTACAAGCGCCCAATTTTTAACCGGATAACGCAGCATACCAGCGACTAGGCTGGCCATAGAAAAAGGAAGCGGTAATAATGCACCTACAGCTATAAGAACGCCACCCCATTTTCTTGCCATAACAAGTTGTTTGGCCATTTTTACTTCTAGGTAATTATGTAGACTAGGTATTTTTAAAGCTCTTCTTCCTATCCAGTACGAGGTAAAACCACCTAGATAAGAAAACAATGCAATAAGAAATAGATTAAGTACTGGGGTAGCTGTCTCGCCAGCCCAGGCTATAAATAATTCTGGTGGGATTAACCCTAGAATAGTTTCAGATACATAGAAAAAACCTAAAACACCATAATCAGGTAATTTTTCTACGGCTAGTTCTAATAAGCCCATAAGACCACCATCTACCGTAAAATGAACAACAGCTAGAATAGCAACCACCACTAAAACTGGTGGCATAGATTTCTTGATACTATCGACCACAAATTTATAAAAGCCGGTAAGCTTATAATATTTGTGAGCGCGATCTGGTTGAAACCATGGTTTTTTCTTAGTCGTTGAATGTTCCACTGCTATCATTGTTTTGGTATTACAAAATTACTACTAAAACCTATTTTAACGCGTTAAAATCTTATCAATTAAAATTATCTACTATTCTTAACAGTAAACAAAGGATAATAACCTTAAAAAAGCAGTATTTTTGCAAATCTCAAAAATGAAATCCAGAGTAATGACGATGAAAAAAGAAAGTAAGATTAAATCTTTATACGATTATCAAGAACGCGATCTGGAAGCGATTTTTGATCGTATAAACAATCAAAAAGACGACTATAATCTTCTCTATCAGTTGCCTACAGGTGGAGGGAAGACAGTGATCTTTTCTGAAATTGTACGTAGATACATCAGAGAAAAAGGTAAGAAAGTGGTTATTCTTACACACCGTATTGAGTTGTGTAAGCAGACGTCAAAAATGCTTAATGGTTTTGATGTTAAGAACAAAGTGATTAATTCTAAGGTCAAAGAATTAGATGACCAGAAGGATTATGAGTGTTTTGTAGCCATGGTAGAGACCTTGAATAACCGTATTCAGGATGATAAACTAGAACTAGATGATATAGGTCTGGTTATTATTGATGAGGCGCATTATAATAGTTTTAGAAAATTATTTAAGTACTTTGATCACTGTTTCATGCTAGGGGTTACAGCGACTCCTTTAAGTTCTAACTTTAAGTTGCCTATGAAGGATAACTATAGAGAGCTTATAGTAGGTAATAGTATAACGTCTCTAGTAGAAAAAGGATTTCTTGCACAAGCAGTAACACATACTTATGATGTAGGTCTAAGTGGTCTTACCATAGGTATGAATGGAGATTATACGGTAAAATCGAGTGAGAAACTTTATACTGCGACTACCATGCAGGATAAATTGATCCAGTCGTATAATGAAGTAGCAAAAGGTAAAAAGACTCTTATTTTCAATAACGGTATTAGAACCAGTATTGAGGTAGAGGACACCTTTAGACGTGCAGGAATAGAGATAAGACACTTAGATAATACGAATACTAAGGAAGAGCGTAAAGAGATTCTAAGATGGTTTAAAGAAAAGCCAGACGCGGTTTTAACTTCAGTAAGTATTTTAACTACTGGATTTGATGAGCCTAGTGTAGAGTGTATCGTTTTAAATAGAGCGACTAAGTCACTGACCCTTTATTATCAAATGATAGGTCGTGGTTCTCGTATTCTTAAGGATAAAAAAGAATTTCAAATCATTGACTTAGGTAACAATGTTGCTCGTTTTGGTTTATGGAATGAGCCTGTAGACTGGCAGCAAGTATTTAGATCTCCAGATTTCTATGTGGAGAACATCGTGTCTGACGAAGAGATAGAGCGCAACTTTGTTTATACGTTACCAGATTCTACAAAAGCAGAATTTCCTAATACGACAGAGTTTACTTTTGATATCAAAGGAGCCTACAAACGTATTACCAAAGAAAATCGTAAATCTAAAGACGTACTAGACGAGTCTATCGCACAACATGTACAATGGTGTGTAGAGAATAGTGAGGATGTTTTTGATGCTCGTATTTTAGCAAAATTACTGAAAGAAGATATTAAAGACCGTATTAGACGTTATGCGTATTGTATTATCAATAATACTAACAACTATAAGGATTGGTTAGAAGAAGACTATTACCGTCGTTTAAGGATGTCTATACAGCAAGAATTTGCAGGTATAGAGGCCGCGGCAGAATCTGATTCAGAATAGTAGTATTTATACCGCTTTCGCGAAAGCGGAACACATATCAAAAAAAGGTGCGATGTAAATCGTGCCTTTTTAAGTATTAAGATATTTGAACCAAGATAAAACTAGGGTAATAAAACAAAGTACTAAGATTATTTTAATTCTTTTTATAGATTTCTGCTTCTGTTTATGAGGGTTTTCTTTCTGCTGTTGAAAATTGTTGTTTTTTGAAAAATCCACTTTTCCTGATTTTTCTAAGATCTTAGGATTCCACAGTGTAATTAAACTTAAAGAGAATGTTAGTGATAGGAGTCTTAATGTAAATTCGGTATTAGCAATTAAAAAGTTGTTGTCTATTAGGTTTATAACTAATACAGTACAATGCGTCAGTGTTAATAGTAACAATACATGGCTTATAAATTGAATCAACTTAGTTATGTAGTACTTTATATAAAATAACATGATCTAAAATGAAAAAGCGCTAACTTAAAAGTTAACGCTTTGTATTGTTTCAAATATAATACTTCTTATTTATCTGTCAGTGCTGGTCTTTTATCTGCATTTGCTAAGTCCCACGCAGTTACAAATATCAATTGAGCTCTTCTTTGATATAATTTGTATTCAATTTTATCAGGAGTATCAGTCGCTTTGTGATAATCTTCATGAGTACCATTAAAATAGAAAATTACAGGAACATCATTCTTTGCAAAATTGTAATGATCACTGCGGTAGTAAAAACGATTAGGGTCATTCTTACCGTTGTAAGAGTAATCAAGTCTCATATTAACAGATTTCTTATTTGCAGCCTCAGATATATCGTGTAAGTCTTGAGAGAGCATGTCGCTACCTATTAGGTAAACATAATCAGGATCCTCCTTTTGCGCAGGGTCTATTCTACCTATCATATCTATATTAAGGTCTGCTATGGTATTAGCCATAGGGTAAATAGGATTATCAGCATAATACTTACTTCCTTTAAGACCTATTTCTTCTCCAGTTACATGAAGAAAAAGAATCGATCTTTTAGGACCATAACCGTCATCTGCAGCTTGTTTAAATGCTTCAGCTATTTCTAGTAGAGCGATGGTTCCACTACCGTCATCATCTGCACCGTTAAAAACTTTTCCATCGTGTACACCTATGTGATCTAGGTGAGCAGAGATGACAAGAATTTCATTAGGAAATTCAGCTCCTTCTATGAAAGCAAGTACATTTTCTGAAGAAAGCTCTGGTTTTCCAAATGCTTTTCCAGGTACGATTTGAAAATAATCTCCATTTTCTCCACCGCCTGCAACGCCCATTTTTTTATACTGCTTTCTTAAGTAGTTTACAGCTCTTTTTTGACCTGGACTACCAGTAGCGCGGCCTTCCATTTCATCACTTGCATAAAAATAGAGTTGTTCTTTTAATTCTTCTTCGGTAATTGTTTTTGCATAAGACGTGATGTCTACTTGCGAGTAATCTAGCACTGAATTTGAATTTCCAGAAATACCATCGGCACCGTCTTTTCCAGTTTGTCCATTAATTCCAGGCTCTCCATCTTTTCCTGGTTCGCCATCTTTTCCTTTCATGTTAATGCAGCTTGTTAATAGAGTAGCTGCAAGAGCATAAGATAATAGGTGTTTGTAATTCACAAGTTTGATTTTGATTATTTTTTATTCTTGTCTTTAGAAGTCTTCAATATCTTGTATTCTTCATAACACTCGCTGATAGCATCTAGTATTTGAAGATCATTTGCAGTTTCAATAAACTGCTTGGAATACTGGCAATTTCTAAGAATTCCATCTATATCAACCTTATCCAGTTGTAATAGATTCATAAGAGTCTCTCTATCATATTTACTTTGTAGTAAATTTCTGATCTCGTCTTGTTGCTTTACCTGTCTTAACTTGCGCATGGATTTCCCTTTTTTACCAAAGGTGTTGTAAAGGAAGTCTGCAGGATTAAATACACTTTCTAGCACATTTGTAATAGCGCCAGGCTCGCTGTCACCAGCTTCATAACCTTTAGGTAAACCGCTTATTTTATATCTTCTAGTAGCATAGATAGGAGCACGCTTTGCATCTATTTCTAAGAAACCGGTAAGAGAAGTCTCGGTTACGGTAACTTCGTCTAATGCGATACCTTTTTCTGTCATGGAGATAGTAACGTCTCCAAATTTTAACCAGTCCTCTGTAACGCGTACATTGATAGTTTCAAAACCTAGATAAGAGAAGTACAATGTATCGTTCACCTTAGCAGCGACTTTAAACAGTCCTTCGTTAGTGGTAATAGTACCTTTTATCTGATTTAAGTTAACGATGTTAACGTTCTCAAGAACTGTGTTGTCTTTTGCGTTAAGAACCTTTCCTTTTACCATTCCAGATAGGGTAGAAGTAGTTTTACTTTCTGATTTCTCTTCTTGAGCAGTACTAAGTGAAATACTTAAGGTAAAACAGAAGAGTAGGATGTAGTGTTGTAATTTCATATTATCTGAGCTAAATTAAGCTAAAGTGCTTATTTAAAGTGAATTTATAATTTAATTAACTTCTTTCAGGTAGTCTATGAGCTTTCTAAGAGCCTTTGCTCTGTGACTTATAGCACCTTTTTCTGTAAGAGTCATCTCTGCAAAGGATTTTTCATAACCATCTGGCTGGAAAATTGGGTCGTAGCCAAAGCCTTTTGAACCACTTCTCTCTAATAAAATAGAACCTTCACAAACTCCTTCAAAGAGAGTTTGATTATTATTCAAATCTAAGGCAATAGCAGTAACAAAGCGCGCAGACCTATTGTTATTGTTTGTTAACTTTTTAAGCAGTAGATCCATGTTGTCTTCGCTGCTTTTTTGCTCACCTGCATATCTAGCACTATACACACCAGGTTCTCCATCTAGTGCTTCAACGAGTAGTCCAGTATCGTCTGCAAAGATGGGTTGTTGAAATCTGTTTTTTAAATACTCTACCTTTTGAATGGCGTTACCAGCAATAGTTCCAGATGTTTCTGGTATATCTTCATCAAAACCTAAGTCTTCTAAGCTTATAAGTTTAATGTAAGAAGGCATTAATGCTTGTACTTCTTTTAATTTATTCTGATTATGTGTAGCAAATATAATTTCCATGATTATAGGCTTTTAGCGATTTCTAAAATAAGTGGCACATGCACCACGTGTTTAATTTCTGGTTGGTGTAACTCACATTCTGTACCAAAAAGGAGTTCTATCTTTTTACTTTCCCTTTCTATAACCTCTTCATTAGAATACTCATCCAGAGTGCCGGCTATGTGTATGAATCTAGAGCACGTGTTTCTAAAGTGTTTACCATCACTAGCGTCTAGTTCTGCTGGTATGCTACCACTATGCATGATTAGGGCTTTTATTTTATGATGATAAGATTTTAAAAACCGAGTAGCGATAGAGACTCCTTGAGAGTACCCCATTAATAAAACACGTGGATCATCTATGAGATTTTCGGTTTTAAGTACTTCATGAATATAGTTGAGGTTGTTACTCATTTCTTGAGTCGTATCTACCTTTGTTAGCCAGCATGCACCTACGTGTTTAAATCCTTTACCTATATAAGATTTAGACGGAGCTTGTAGTATAATAACATAGTTCTCTTGAGAGTCTAAACCTTCAAAATAACGTTTAAAATAAGTAGCTAGATAACCCAATCCATGAAAGCAAATCCAGATATTCTGGGTCTTATCCGTTAATTCAAAAAGTGTCTCGTAAGAATTAGTATGTGTATAGGAAACTGTTTTTACCATTTTTTCTATCGGTATGACTTATTTTTGGTAAAGATATGGACAAAGAAGAGATACTACAGCGTTGTAATGCCATTTGCCGCAATACGCTCATGGAGACATTAGACATCGATTTTATAGATGTAGGAGAAGATTTTTTAACAGCTAGAATGCCGGTGACGCCCAAAGTGCATCAGCCAGATGGAGTGTTGCATGGAGGTGCGAGTGTTGCTCTGGCCGAGAGTGTAGGAAGTGCTGCTAGTTACATGTTTTTAGATACCGATAATTTTGCTATAAGAGGTTTAGAAATAAGTGCAAATCATACACGATCTAAGAAGGATGGACACGTGTTTGCAACGGCCCGTTTTTTACATAAAGGAAGAACAACACAGCTTTGGGAAATCAAAATTACAGACGAAGAAGAGAGGCTTATTTCTATATGTAAATTAACCACCATAGCTCTCAAAAAATAACACTTTTACTCACTATTATTCCTATACCGCTTGCGCGAAAATTTACTCTCATACACGGCTTTACTTCTTAAAAAAGAACTACCTTTCTTGTTAATTAGACAGGTGAATAGCGATACTGTGCGCATACTCTCACAACGAGATCAAAAATGGCATAAAAGCGCACCTGACAACATGGCTTATGGTGTTTTTTCAAAATTTCAAAAATCAGAAGACCAGGTTTTTATAGTGGGTCAAGAGGATAAAAGCTTTACTTATAAAAAGACTAGTACAACATCTAAAGAACTTTTAAATGCAGTACGTTTAGTAGATATCCTGGAGCAAAAAAGATACACAAGCTTAGTGGCAAAGGCAGTTCTTAGATTACAAGAATCTAGTTTGAAGAAAGTCGTTCTTTCGCGTAAGCAATCTTTTCAAAATTCAAAATCAGATATTGACATTTTAACTGATTTACTAGATGCATATCCTGCTGCAAATTGTTACTTTTTTTATCATCCTCAAGTAGGAAAATGGGTAGGCGCAACGCCAGAAGTTTTAGTCCAAATAGATGGTGTAAAACTAAAAACAATGTCCCTAGCTGGTACGGCTCTTTACCAAGAAAATGAAGAACATGTTTGGGGTAAAAAAGAACTAGAAGAACAACGGTTAGTAACCGATTTTATAATCCGTAATTTACAAGATTGTGGTGCCGATAACATTCAAGAAACAGAGGTTAAAACGGTGCGCGCTGGTAAACTTATCCATTTAAGAACAGATATTACTGCCACGGTAAATCTTGAGGATAAGAATATATTTATCGATGCATTGCATCCTACACCAGCAGTGTGCGGTATGCCTAGAAATACAGCTCTAGAGTTTATTAATAAGAATGAAAATTATGATCGTTCTTTCTACACAGGCTATTTAGGAATGATAGATAAAGAGCGAGCGAGCTATTTCGTAAATTTAAGATGTATGGAGCTGGAGGATGGTAAAGTAGAAATCTATGTAGGTGGTGGTGTGACTGCGCTAAGTGATCCCAAGGCAGAATTTGAAGAAACACTTAACAAACTTTCTACTATGAAAAAATTAGTGTAAACAGAGAGTTTTAAAGAATACTTCTAAATGCTGTACGTAACAGTGTCGTTTTAAACCCAACTACCTGTCCTTGCTCATCTCGACTTTCATTTAACGATTTAAAGTAATTTATAGTTGCTCTGAAAGAAGACTTTATAAAAACTGCAGACTGGTATAATCCTACAAACGTATAAAAAACAAGAAATTTAATTATAATCATAGTTAGGGCTGGTTTAATAGAACTTAAACTTAGTTAATTTTAATGAAATAAACTAGAGCAAATTTCTAAATCTTGCATTTGAACTTTTAATACTCAGTATAATATAGATAAAAAGACAATTGCATAGCTGAGTAGTAATGAGCATAGTGATTGATCGATAGTAGACACAAGATTTATTGTCATTTTTATTAAAAACGACTTCTTTAAATCCATAGATTAAGGTGATTTCTTACACTAAAATGAGACATTAGGAGTTTGTGAGATGAGTTTACAGTGAAATAGTCAAGATTTTAATAATAGGATTCTAATTTTATGAGAAGAAGCTGTTAAGTATGTTGTGTGCGGCGACTGTCATCTTTACCTTTGTTATATATGTATCCAGAAATTCTACATGCCCAGCAGGTTGTTCTCCTTTTTAAAGAAAGAGGTATTAAAAACATTGTCATTTCTCCAGGTTCTAGAAATGCACCCTTAACAATAGGTTTTTCAGAAAACGATTATTTTAATTGTTACAGTATTGTAGACGAGCGCTGTGCAGCTCACGTGGCATTAGGTATGGCACAACAATTACAAGAACCTGTTGCTGTATTATGTACCAGTGGTAGTGCACTTTTAAATTACTACCCTGCGGTTACCGAAGCTTTTTATTCTGAAATACCTTTAATAGTACTCAGTGCAGACCGTCCACCACATAAAATTGATATAGGTGACGGGCAAACGATAAGACAGCAAGGTGTGTATGCTAATCACATCTTATATGATACACAATTAGAGATGCTATCATCTATTGATAATCAGGAAAGTATTGCGACTAATGAGAGATTAATCAATAAAGCGATTAACACTGCTATCTCTCAACATGGGCCTGTACATATTAATATACCATTTGAAGAACCTTTATATAATAAAGTAGAAAAACCATCTTTAGAGGTTAAGGTTATTGATTTATTGAAGAATGAATCTAGCGAGATACCAGATAGCTTTATAGAGCAATGGAAGAATGCTAAAAGGAAACTAGTCATTCTCGCGACCTTGAATCCGCCGGTGTTTGATAAGGCAGACTTAGATCTACTTACCAGCGACCCTAGTGTTCTTGTAATGAGTGAGGTGAGTAGTAACGTAGTTCATGATAAGGTAATATGGGGAATAGACACCTTAATTGCTCCTATAGAAAAGGAAGATGACCAGATAAAAGACCTGCAACCAGACCTAGTTATCACAATAGGTGGTATGATTGTCTCTAAAAAGATAAAACAATACCTAAGACGTTTTGAGACTAAGGTACATTATCATGTGGGTAAAAGACGTGCCTATGACACGTTCTTTAAACTAGCAGGACATATTAAGGTAAAACCACAGAAATGGGTACAACAGCTACCTAAAGACTATATAGATAGTAATTATCAGGATAGATGGTTGTCTCATTTTAAAAATTACTTAGTCAAAAGGCAGGACTACTTTGCGCAAATGCCGTGGTCAGACTTTAAGGCTTTTGAACATATTTTTCCTAGCTTACCAGATAACATAGTATTGCAGTTAGGTAACAGTAGTACCATTAGGTATGCACAGTTGTTCCAAATGAATGATTCGCACACTGTTTTTTCTAATCGAGGTACTAGTGGAATAGATGGTAGTACGAGTACGGCGATAGGAGCGGCTATGGCTAGCGATAGACCAGTAGTTTTTATAACAGGAGATCTTAGTTTTTTCTATGATTCTAATGCGTTATGGAATAATTACATTCCTGATAACTTTAAGATTATAGTCATAAATAATTCTGGTGGTGGGATATTCAGGATTTTACCAGGTCATAAAGAGACTGACGAGTTTCAGACTTATTTTGAAACTCAGCATGATTTAACGGCAGTACATCTTTGTAAAATGCATGGCGTGAATTATCAAAGTGTTAGTGAGGAGTCCGCTTTCGCGAAAGCGTGCAACCTATTGTTTTCTAGTAATAAAGGACCACAGTTGTTAGAAGTGTTTACACCTAGACAGATAAATGATACCGTTCTTCTAGATTACTTTAAATTTTTAAAATAGAATTTAACTTGTTATCTTTAAGGCATACTTTTAACTTAATAATTAATACTTCAAGATAAACATTATGAGTAAATTTGATGAAAGAGTAGAGAAATATATAGCAGCATACAAAGAAAAAGTAGGCGGTAAGCTAGATGAAGAACTTCTTAGAAAAGTAACTAAAGGATTAGGTCCATCTATTTATAATAGAGATGCTGAAACTGTAAGTGCTGAAAAAACAGAAATGGAACGTGTCGTAAAAAACTACCTTGAAAAAAAACTAGGGCTTTCTGGAGATGACCTTATGGCATCTGTAGAAGCTGTAATTGAGAAGTATGGTAAAAGTGAGCGTGCTAAGTATCGCGCAATTATTTATTACATGCTTTGTGTACACCACGGTAAAGAATCTATCTATAACTAGAACTAGATATAATGATATAGTAAAAATCCCATCTCTTGAAAAGAGATGGGATTTTTTTTGTTAGTTAATTTATACAACGCATTTCATAGATAGATCCATTAATTAATTTATATAAGCCATTTCCAAAATCATCAATTTTGATTATGTACGTATCAAATTGAATTAAAGGCAATTCTGTTTCATCATGTATAATTAATTGCGAAGGTGTAAGTAATTCACAGTATTTAATAACATCCATGAATATCAAATTACACTTAATACTGGAGAATCTAATGACATTACGACTACTGTTAAACTGCCTTAATTTACTGAAATTTAATGCGGTATTGTCATGTTCTAAAAACGCATTTTTAAAATCTATTTTATTAAATCCAAATTTTGATAATTTTTCATAATCAATAGGTTTTAGCTTTTTATCTTCATGCATTTCTATAAGAAAATCATTGAATCTAAATTCTTTTACTTCTGGATTAATGATATAGGTAGGATCATCAACCGATAGAATATTACTATCGGTTATAAGTTTTATGCATAATTGATATTTATATTCATCATCAAATTCAACCTTTTCCTCACAAGAAATAAAAGCAAAAAAAATAAAAAGGAAAAGAAGGTGTTTCATTACTTCTCCACAGCCTTAACTTCTTCTTCTGTTACCATATCTCCAGTGTTCCAGGTCTGTATGGCATAGTTCATAACGTCTGCTATTTCTTTGTTATCCAGTCCTAGTGGTAGCATGACACTATTGTAAGCAGCACCATTAACGATAATTTCTCCTTTAAGACCATATTTAACCGCATGTATACTAGCTATACGTTTATTAGTTAACCAGTCAGATGGATTAAGAGGTGGGAATGCGCCAGGGACACCTTTTCCAGTAGGCATGTGACAGGTAACGCACAACTCGCCGAAGATATCTTCTCCACGTTTCACACTTTTTTCTAGCGGTGTAGTAGGTGCAGTCTCTACATTATTACTGCCTAGTGTAGATTTTCTTTTATCGTTACCACAGCTAGTTATAACGATGGCTAGTAGTAATAGATATACGTATTTCATAATGGTTTTCTTGATGTTTAAAAATACAATTCCATTTGTTAATGGAAGGATTTAAAAGGCACAATTTTTATCAACTAAAAACGAATTACTCATGTAATTCTACCTTTAGAAGGACTGCATAGAATTGTAAACTACTTAGTGATTTTAAAGATACCTTTTCCTTCTACACTTATATATATAAAACCATCAGGTCCCATTTTTACATTGCGCAAACGTCCTATACCATCTACTAGTTTTTCTCTTTTAGTGACTCCATTTTCATTTACATAAAGCATTTCTAAGTATTGAAACTTTAAAGAGCCTACCAAGTAATTTCCATTCCAGTCGTCATAAGCAGGATTATCAATAATCGCAAAACCGCTAGGCGCGATACTAGGCACCCAATAATAGAAAGGCTGTTCCATTCCTGGCTTTGCAGTACTTTCGGCAAATTTTCCACCGCCATAATTCTCGCCATAACTTATTACTGGCCAGCCGTAATTACGCCCAGATTTGATAAAGTTAATCTCGTCACCACCTTGTGGACCATGTTCATGACTCACTATTTCACCTGTTTTAGGATGTACGGTAATCCCTTGCGGATTCCTATTTCCATAAGTAAAAGCAGCTGTTTTTGCACCAGCGATATCTATAAAAGGGTTATCAACAGGCACGCTACCATCGTCATGCAGTCTGTATATTTTACCACCATCACGACTCAAATCCTGCGGATTTACATCACGCTCGCCTCGCTCGCCTATAGAGAAGAATAAATAACCATCACTATCCCAAGCAAATCGAGAGCCAAAATGCTGTCCTTTTCTAGTATTAGGAGTTGCTTTGTAAAGTACTTTTAAATCTCTTAATTGATCATTTTTAAGTAAAGCCGTTGCAATAGTTGTGTTCCCGCCAGATCCTTCACCATCAGAACTTGCATAAGAGATGTAGATGCGTGAGTTATTATCAAATTCTGGATGTGTTATTACATCGAGTAAACCACCTTGACCACGTAAATAGACTTCAGGTAAACCAGCGATCTCTATAGATTTTGTCCCATCATATCGATAGAGTTTTCCTTCTTTTTCTGTGTAGATAAGATCACCATTAGGTAACCAGGTCATTCCCCAGGCATTATTTAATCCCTCAATTACAGGTGTAACCGTATAGTTTTTTTGATCTTCAATTAATGGTATATTTTCAACAGATGGTATTTGCTGATTGCTATTTCTAGTTATAGTGGCACTATTATTAGACTGTATAGCCATCACAGATTCATTTGATTTAGAATCATTTTTACAGCTTATAACGAGAGTAGAAAGTAGTAAAAGAGTTAAGAGTTGTTTCATAATCAGTAATTTGACTTAAAAATAATTATTACTAACTGCCAAAACGTTAATAAAAGTAAAAATCCCTTAGCGCTAACTAAGGGATTCAATTGTTTTTGGTGGTTTTGTGAAGTCTATCAGGTAAAGTAAAAAGATGTAAGAAGGCTAATTCAAAGTTATCTAAATGTCTTTGCGGCTTCATGCTGCCTAGCATAAAAAGAAGGTATTTGTCGCTTCCATGTTTTCATTAAAAGGGTTGTTCTCATCTATAGATCTATTTCTAGATAGGATAGGAAAGTCAGAGTTAAGGTTCAATATTTTTTGTGAAATTTTCATAATAAAAGTTTTAAGAGTTGAGTTTTTAATTATCTATAACGACGTCTAGAATTCCATGAATCAGAAAAAGTAGTTGCATTGCTTGTTCTGTTAGTAGTCTGTTGGTTTCCGTTTAAAAATCCTGTTGAAGTTTTCATAATATTGTTATTTTGTGGTTATATCTAATAGACGACCACGCTTTTCAATTGTTACAGTAAAATAAACAAATAATATCTAATTATTATTTAAGACAATGTTATTCAGTTAGTTGTGTTACTAATATTTTTAGCAATTAAATAAAAAAGCGATTCTTTTTAGTAAAGAATCGCTTTGATTGTGTTTGTTTCGCTTTCGCGAAAGCGGAATATGTACCGTTTATTCGGTTGTTTCAAAAATGATAGGTAAAGCATAAATAACACCTACCTCTTTACCATCTTGTTTACCAGGAATCATTTTTGGTAATAGGTTAATCACACGAGCAGCCTCATTTTGTAGCTCAGTACTTTTAGCTTTAGACTGTACACCTGTGACTTTTCCATTTTTATCGATTTTGAATTGAACTGCAATTTTATGGCGTCCTGGTAAATCTTTTGCAATATCTGTATTGAAGTTCTTGTTAACTATAAAGGATATCTTTTGTTGAGTACATTTTTTAATTTCTACTTGTGTACCAGTACAATCTTCAAAATGTGGCACTTCATCTAATTTAGAAAAAGGAATATTAAAATCAACTGCTTCAACACCATCATTGTAAGCATCAGTATATGAATGAGTAGTATTAGGGTAGTTGATTGATACATATTTCACAAAATTTGCATATTCCTTTTTTGTCATATTTAAATGATGTTCCAAAGGGAAACCATCAAATCTCACATCTTTATCAAAAGGACTTTCATAAGCGCTTATTATACCGGTATTTTCTATATCATCAAGGATAATAGTTGTTCCGTTTTTTCTTAGTATAGGAAAAAAATTCACTATTTTTTTTATTTTAATAGTGTCTTCTTCTTTTATTTCAAAAGAATTTTTGCCCACTATTTCTTCTATGAATTTTTTATCTTCTTTACTTATATTAAGATAATAATCTTTTAGACCAGCTTTAAATTCAGATCGTTTTACTATCCCATAATTATTAGAGTCGTCTAGAACTATAGTTTCTTCCATAAATTCTGATTCTTGATTACAAGCTGTAAAAATCAAACTACCCAAAACGATAGGAATAATAAAGGCGAGTTTAAATAAAGCTTTTGTTGTACTTTTCTTTTTCTGTAACATAAGGATTCGGTTTTTTAAAAGTGATTTATTGAAATAAGAGCTAGTAAGTGAAAACTGTTCTGCGCCAAAAACAGTTTTCAATAAAGACTCCTGATAACTTATTGATTCTTGATTTTTAGTTAATACATGATCTACGATATATTCATGGACTTGTTTTAATTCTCTTTGTGCGATATAACAAATAGGGTGGAACCAGAAAACGATTTTATACACCTCATAAGCCATCAAGTCCCAAGAATGGAATTGTTTTACATGGATAATTTCATGAGCCACTATATTATCTAACTTTTTAGAATCTAGATTTTCATCTATCACTATATTTTTAAAAAATGAAAAAGCAGTAAGTTTATCAGACGTTTTAGTAATCCATATTCCATCGTTAATATGAGTCCTTCCTTTTCTAATGATCTCTTTTATGCTAGACACATTATATAGAAAAAAGAGAAGACTGATAAACGCACCAATACTATATATGATTATAGCGATCATTTTGTAATCAATAGGCTTTGAGATTTCCGTAATAGCAGGTTGTTCACTCATCATAGATACACTACCTATATCTATTGATGCGAGTGGCGTCATTTCATCGATTACCACTGGAGTCATGTCTATAGAAAAAGGCGCACTCAAAAACGGAATCGCTAAACTAAGCAAAGGAATAACTAGTAAATAAGCTCTATTCCATTGAAAAAACGTTTCTTTTCTTAGAAAAAGATGGTAAACACCATAAAATAATACGGCAAGTATGGAGCTGTGTAAGATATGTTGTATCATGATTTTATTTTAAATTCCGCTTTCGCGAAAGCGGAATAAATTAAAAAGGAAGATGATTTTCATAATGGGAAGAAGTTTCAATAGAAGTTACTTTTCTTTCAATTAATTTAACCAAGCCTCTATATTCTGTTTCTGTTAAGTCAGATACACGATTTTTGTTTATTCCTTTCAAATAAATATCAACAAGATCATCAGTGGCATTAGAATCCCATGCTGGAGGACCACCAGAAAATGATGGTTCACCTTCTGGTGATTCATGAATTGTTAGAATATGAAAATTTGTGTTCACGTCATCTACAATTAATGTCTTAGAATTAGCATTAATTATAGAAGTGATTTCAAGATGTTTTTTTCCTTCTGGTGAGTACATCAATTTAAAAATATCTTCTTTAGAGGAAGTTTTTAAATAATTATTGTTTAAAAGATTATCATAATAGGAATGATAAAAAGCAATATCATCATCATTTAATCCTTTATAAAAATCTTTTTTTCCGTATTCAAAAGTAGAGAGTCTTGGCAAAAATTCTAGTCTTGAATCACTTAAAACCTTCTCAGATGTGCCTAAATTACTTAACTCTTCCACATCTTGAG
Source organism: Nonlabens sp. (assembly GCF_039941875.1). GTDB lineage: Bacteria > Bacteroidota > Bacteroidia > Flavobacteriales > Flavobacteriaceae > Nonlabens. Next base: position 83,746 of record NZ_JBDVDQ010000022.1, read on the forward strand.
TACAAGCTGTAAAAATCAAACTACCTAAAACGATAGAAAGTAAGTACGCTAGTTTAAATAAAGCTTTTACGGTACTTTTATTTTTCTGTAACATAAGGATTCGGTTTTTTAAAATTGATTTATTGAAATAAGAGCTAGCAAGTAAAAATTGTTCTGTGTCAAAAAAGGTGCTCAATAAAGACTCTTGATAGATTTCTGTTTCTTGATTTTTAGTTAGTACATGATCCACGATGTATTCATGGACTTGTTTTAATTCTTTTTGTGCGACATAACAAATAGGATGGAACCAAAAAATGATTTTATACACCTCATAAGCCATCAAGTCCCAAGAATGGAATTGTTTTACATGGATAATTTCATGAGTTAGTATGTCATCTACCTTTTTAGAGTCTAGATCTTCATCTATCACTATATTTTTAAAAAATGAAAAAGCAGTAAGTTTACCAGACGTTTTAGTAATCCATATTCCATCGTTAAAATGAGTTTTTCCTTTTCTAATGATCTCTTTTATACTAGACACATTATATAGAAAAAAGAGAAGGTTGATTAATGCACCTAGACTATATATAATCACGGCTATCATAGTATAATCAATAGGTTTTGAAGTTTTTACAGCGATCGGTTGTTCATTTATCATAGATACATTACCTATTTCTACCGATGCGAGCGGTGCAACCTCATCGATTATCACTGGAGTCATGACTATAGAAAAAGGCGCACTCAAAAACGGAATCGTTAAACTAAGCAAAGGAATAGCTAGTAAATAAGCTCTATTCCATTGAAAAAATGTTTCTTTTCTTAGAAAAAAATGGTAAACACCATAGAATAATACGGCAAGTATGGAGCTGTGTAAGATATGTTGTATCATGATTTTATTTTAAATTTCGCTTTCGCGAAAGCGAGATTATACTCTTAATTATGGAGCAAATCAATTTTCTGTAGTTAATGGATAGTTAGTTTTTAGGATCTACAGATATTTTCATATTTGATGTATCGATACTATCGTTTAGCCATTTTATAAATTCTAGATACTCCTTACTAGTTATATCTTTTGCCTTTAAACTTTTTAAAATAGCATTATCCATTTTTCTATTAGATGCGATACTATCTAATTCTAATTGAAAAGCAATTCCTTCTGGGGAATTTATATATGCTTCATGATCGTAAGGTTCTCCTTTATATATTTGAGCATATTCTGAACCTTCTTCAAATGAATATCCACTGATAGTTAATTTTTCCAAAGCTTCCATATCTTTAAAACTTATAGAATCAGTTTTTTTAAGTGTTTCTTGAAGGTTACTTATTTGTTCTTCAAGACTCAATTCTTTCTCTTTTGCAGTAGTGCATGAGGTATAAACAACAGTAGAAAGTAGTACGATTAATAGAGCTACATATCGTATTTTGGCAATTTTAGGTGTAGATTCTTTGTGTAACATAGATATTCTAATTTTAATAGTTTTAAAGCTGAAAAACATATTGACTAACTGTATTTCATTTGTGTCAAAAGTTTCTTTTAATAATAAATGTGCATAGTTTTTTATTCCATACGACTGGGCAACCACACGGTCTGCTAGAAGTTCGTGGACTAATTTTAGTCTCTTTAAGAAAAAGTAATTAAAAGGGTTAAACCATATTATTATGTTCAATAATTGAAAGAATATCAAATCCAGATGATGCTTTTCAATAATATGAATATGCTCATGATTGAGTATAGCTGGTAGATGTTCTTTTTTAATCTGATCACCTATTAAAATAGAACCTATAAATGACAGTGCTATTTTACTATCATTGATTTGATAGTAACTAACACCGTTAAGTTCTTTTAAAGTTCCTTTATTTTTAACCTTTTTTAAATTGTAAAATGATTTTATAAAATAAGTCAGTGATATTCCTACTCCTAAGAGGTAAACCCACCACCAAGAAAAAGTAATTGAAGTTTCTTCTTTAGTTTTTAATTCAGTAGGAATTTCAATAGCTTGGTAATTTACAGGACTTATGGCAAGCTCTTCTTGTACCATAGGTTTTTGAAATAGAATTTCTTCTGCAACTGGTTCTTGATTCAAAGAATCAATATTTATAAAAGGGATGAACCATAATGTAACTGGAACGATCAATAAATAGGAACGATTGCCATTTAAAAAAGTGGTGTTTTTAAGAAGCAATTCATATATCGCAAAGGCACAGACGTGTAAAATGAAAACGGTTAATAAGTAGTCCATCATGATTCCTTCTTATTAATATCATTTAATATCTCTTCTAGGTCTTGTACACTTAGATCTTCTTGTTCCATAAAAAAGGACACCATATTTTTAAAAGAACCTTTAAAGTAATTACTAGCTAGCTTACCGGCAGTGGCAGCAGTGTAGGCCTCTTTATTTACTTTAGGAAAATAGATGTGCCCACGACCTTCTTTGCGATAGTCCACAAAACCTTTGTTCTCTAAAATTCTGATAATCGTAGAAACGGTATTGTAAGCAGGTTTGGGCGATTCTATTTTTTCTATAATGCTCGCTACGTTTGCTTCTTTAAGCATCCATAGGTGTTGCATTATTTCTTCTTCGGCAGTGGTAAGTGTTTTCATGTTTAACTAAGTTCTTAGTTCAAATATAAACTAACTATTTAGTTTAAACTAATCTTTTAGTTGAATAAGGTGGAAAAATATAATAAGAATTTGTAATTCAGGTGATTAATACAGTTTTTTGTACTTCGATAAAATGTAAGGAAAGGTGGTAATAGAAATTAAGCGCTTGTTTCTTCCCACAGTTTTTCTGAGGTTAGGCGGTAGGTTCCCACAAAATCCCAAGAACATTCTGATGGATCTATAACAGATAGGAATGGCTGTCCATCTTTGCGACCTCTATATAAATGATAGATTTCGCCTACTATAGGTTCAAAAGAGAATTTTGCTCCATAGACCAGTTGATTATCCTCAAATTTTTTAACCATAGCATCGTACTGCTCTTTAAGTTGGTCAAATTGGGATTTGATCTCATGGTTGACTTTATTAATGTTAGTCTGTTTCCATGAAGTAATATCTGGTGTGGTAATTTTAGGAGCGGCAACACCGCTAGAATAGGGAAGAAGTGCAGCGTTATAGGTGCCTGTCTCTTCATCATATACTATGTAATCTGGTTTTTTATCCTCGCTCATGTGACAAATTTACGACTTGAAATTCTGTTTTGTAGAACATTAACATGAATTTCTTAAACAAAAAATCGAGACAGATGCATCTGCCTCGATTATGTTAACTCATCAATCCCCTACAACTGATGAACTCCTGCGCTAAATTACTGACAGATAAGGTTCTTACACACGGTGATTAGATGATTGTACTTTCTCATTCTATGAATGGTAAGGATGACTTGATGAATCTCGCTTTCGCGAAAGCGTAACAAATAGCATTTTACCTATACATATATGATATGACAAACGAAATACACTTTATAGATTTTGAGCCGCAAGTTTTAGAAAAGAAATTTTGGACAGGAAGAGTTTACGAAAATCAAAGCCAAGTTATGGCGCGGTTAAATGAATGGACGAGAAAAAATTATAATAACGAGATTATAAATATAGAAACGGTTGTGGTGCCTAAACACCCACATGTTAACAATGATAAAAAACAAAATAGACTGAACATGCACGGTGGTCATGTATATATGATTCAAGTGTTACGTGTGTGGTATAAATAGGATAGACCTTATATTTGTATAAAAACTGAATCTTATGTCCATTAACTGGAAAACCGCAATAGAATTTGAAGATATTACTTATAAGAAAGCTGACGGTATAGCCCGTATTGCTTTTAATAGGCCTGAGGTGCGCAACGCTTTTAGACCTAAAACAGTGAGTGAGCTTATTAAGGCTTTTTATGACGCACAAGAAGATCTTTCTATAGGTGTGGTTATTCTTACTGGTGAAGGACCTTCTAAGAAAGATGGAGGCTGGGCCTTTTGTAGTGGTGGTGATCAAAATGCTCGTGGACATGATGGCTATAAAGATGACTCTGGTACTGGTAGATTAAATATTCTAGAAGTGCAACGCATGATACGTTTTATGCCTAAAGTGGTTATTTGTGCTGTGCCTGGCTGGGCTGTAGGTGGTGGACACAGTTTACATGTAGTATGTGACATGACTATAGCTAGTAAAGAACATGGTGTTTTTAAACAAACAGATACTGACGTAGCTAGTGTAGATGCTGGTTATGGTAGTGCATACCTAGCAAAGATGGTAGGCCAGAAAAAAGCACGTGAGATTTTCTTTTTAGGTCGTACTTACAGTGCGCAAGAAGCCATGGATATGGGAATGGTAAATGCTGTCGTACCTCATGAAGAACTGGACCAGACGGCGTATGATTGGGGACAAGAAATTCTTAAAAAATCTCCTATTGCTATTAAAATGGCAAAATTTGCTATGAATGCGACTGATGACGGTATGGTAGGACAACAGGTGTTTGCAGGAGAAATGACACGTCTTATCTATATGACAGACGAGGCTAGAGAAGGTAGAGAAGCGTTTTTAGAAAAACGTGCTCCAGAATGGGGAACAGATCGTTATATTCCATAATATTTTTAGAAAAGATAGAAATTACAAAGTGTCAATTTTAAGAATTGGCACTTTTTTATTTTATGGTAAAAAGAGAGCTTCTTGTATCCTAGATTTTAACTGTAACTACATAGATTGTACTAAGTTCCTTCTCTTTTTACTTACATTAGCACAAGATATAAGTTACAAGTATATCTAGTCTAACCACACTCTTATGGAAGATCAACAAGATGTTATTAATCAGCTGATTGAAAAATTAGCTATTCTTTCTAAAAAGCAAGAGGCTTTTAAGTACGAGATATTTGATTTAAAAACACAACTCAATCAATTACAGTCTTCTGTACAGGCTAGTAATGAGCAAGAAAAATTAGAGGTAGAAAAACCTGATATTCCAGAAACAGATGCAATAATTAATAACGCTGCGGCAGATTGGGAGTTCTCTGATCAGCAGCAGCAGCAGCAGCAGCAGCAGCAACCACAACAAAATAGTCAGCCTATCTCAAATGATAATTGGGATGCAGTACCTAGTAAAAAGACTGTAAGTTATCAAAAACCCATACAGCAACCTAAAAAGAAATCGCCGCTTCAAAAATCTAATCTTGAAAAGTTTATAGGAGAGAATTTATTAAATAAAATAGGTATTCTTATAACGGTTATAGGTGTAGGGATAGGAGCAAAGTATTCTATAGAAAATGATTTAATAAGTCCGCTTACTAGAATTATTTTAGGGTATTTGTCTGCAATAGGTTTGTTTGGTTTTGGTATGAAACTGAAACAGAAATATGAATCTTATAGTGCTGTGCTAGTAAGTGGAGCGATAGTAATACTTTACTTTATTACATTCTTTGCCTACAGTTTTTATGAATTGATACCGCAAACGGTCGCCTTTATTCTCATGGTGATGTTTACAGGGTTTACCATAGTCGCCTCGCTTAATTATAATAAACAGATTATCGCGCATCTAGGACTGGTGGGCGCTTATGCAGTTCCATTTTTACTAAGTAATGGTTCTGGTCAGGTAGAAATACTGTTTAGTTATATAGCGATTATTAATATAGGTGTACTCATTCTAGCGTTTAAAAAATACTGGAAACCCTTATATTATTCTTCGTTTGCTTTCACTTGGTTAATTTTTATCTCTTGGATAGTATTGGATTACCAAGATCAAGAACACTTTACTCTTGCGTTAGGGTTTTTACTTGTTTTCTTTATCATATTTTATCTTACTTTTCTCTCCTATAAATTGGTTAAGAAAGAAGTATTTGCCGTTTCAGACATCGTATTGCTGCTCTTAAATTCGTTTGTTTTTTACGGTTTAGGGTTTGTTATTTTAGGTGATAATGAAACTGGAGAACATTATTTAGGTCTATTTACATTATGCAATGCGATAATTCATTTTGTGGTGGCGACAGTCATTTATAAGCAGAAGAAAAGCGATAGAAAACTATTTTACCTAGCAACAGCACTAGTACTTGCTTTTATATCTATAGCTATACCAGTGCAATTGGATGGTAACTGGGTAACTTTATTATGGACGGCACAAGCAGTGTTGCTTTTCTGGTTAGGGACCTCAAAGAAAATTGAGATATATGAAAAGCTATCTTATCCTATAATGTTGCTTGCGACTTTAAGTCTATTCCAAGACTGGGATAACGACTATAATGTTTATGATATAGAAACTTATAGTGATATTATTCCTTTGTTTAATATAAGTTTTATGAGTTCTATGCTATTTGTAGCGGCACTAGGATTTATCGTTTATCTTCAAAGAAAAGAGACTTTTGTATCGGCGCTTTCTAAGGATGGTATTTTTTATAAAATGGCTATGTATTCCATACCTTCTGTTTTAATTTTCACTCTGTATTGTGCGTTTAGATTAGAGATAGAATTTTACTTTGATCAATGGTATGATACTTCTCGAGTTCAACTACCTGAAGGATCTAGTCCTTATGCAAATGATGTCTATGATTCTAGTATCAAGGATTTCAAATCTATATGGATAATTAATTATACACTCTTATTTATAGGTCTATTATCTTATTTTAATTACAAGAAAATTAAAAATAACATTCTTGAAAAGGCTGGATTAATATTCACGGTATTAACCGTATTCATCTTCTTAGTACAAGGACTTTATGAAATTAGTGATTTAAGGGAAGTCTATTTATCCACCTCAGAATATTATAATAGAGGTGTGTTCTATCTTCTTATACGTTATATATCGTTTGTATTTGTAGCTTTTGCAATGCTCACTTTGTATCGATTTGTGAAAAAACCAGGAATAGCCAAAGGCTTTAAAATCGTCTATGATCTTATCCTACACATAAGTATAGTATGGGTAATAAGTAGTGAGCTAATACACTGGCTAGATATAGCAGGCGCAACAGATGCTTATAAATTAGGGCTGAGTATATTATGGGGCGTCTATTCTTTCTTATTAATAGGTTTTGGAATTTTAAAGAACAAACCTTATTTAAGAATAGGTGGCATGGGATTATTTGGTATTACCTTAATAAAACTATTCTTCTATGACATTGCTCATCTAAACACCATTTCAAAAACTATCGTATTTGTATCTCTAGGAGTTTTGCTTTTAATAATCTCATTCCTTTATAATAAATACAAGAACCAAATCAATTACAATGAAAAGGAAGATTAAACTTTGTACTGTGTTAACGCTTTTCATAAGTGTGATATCATTTGCTCAATTAAAAGAGTACGATTTTAAAAGATCCCTAGATCCGGTAAAAGAGGACTGGCATACCATTACTGTACCTGATGGTATATTTAGTAAAGTGTCTCCATCTTTAAATGATATGAGAATTTATGGAATATCTGCAGCGCTAGATACCATTGAGGTTCCTTATATTTTAAAGGTTAATAAGGAAAAGACTATTTCTCAAAAGCACCCTTTTGAGATTATCAATACCTCAAAAACTAAAAAAGGTTATTATTTTACCTTTAAGTTAGACGCACCGACTAGTATTAATAATATAGAGTTGACCTTTAAGGATACAAATTTTGACTGGAAGGTAGATCTAGAAGGTAGCCAGCATTTAAAACAATGGTTTACGATTCTAGAAGATTATAGAATACTAGACATTCACAACACAACCTCTGTGTATACATTTACAGATTTAGTTTTACCAGAATCTAGTTATCAATATTTCCGTGTGCTAGTAAGAAGTGAACAACAGCCTGTGTTAGAATCTGCTTTAATATCTATGGATAAGCTCATAGAAGGTGAGGTAGTAAAGCATCGCGTTAAAACTATGAAACTTAAGGAAGATAAAAGTTCAAAGTCGAGTGTATTTGAATTTGAGTTAGAAAATAAAGTTCCTGTAAGTCGTATTAAAGTTCATGTAGATGCCAATTATGATTACTTCAGAACGATCAATATATCATACCTATCTGACAGTATTAACACAGAAAAGGGCTGGAAATATAACTACCGCAACATACGCACAGCGACTCTTAATTCATTAGATACTAATGAATTTAAGATTGATAAAACGATTGCTCAAAAATTTAGAATATCTGTTTTAAATGGCGATAATCAAACATTAGACATTACATCAGTTACAGTAGAAGGTTATAAACATGAATTAATAGCTAGATTCAACCAGCCAGCAGATTATTTACTTGCCTATGGAAATGAGGCCGCTTACCGCCCTAATTATGATATACAGAAATTTAAAAACACCATTCCTGCTCAGTTAACCAGTTTAGGATTAGGTAAAGAAGTGGCTATTGATAAAATCAAACCTACTGAAGTATCACCTTTATTTGAAAACGAATGGTGGCTTTGGGTAGTTATGGGTATTGTGATTGCTTTATTAGCTGGTTTTACTTTTAAGATGTTAAGTAATACTAATAGTAAGATAGAAGAGTAGAGTAGAGTAGAGTAGAGTAGAGTAGAGTAGAGTAGAGTTTATTTTAATTACGCTTTCGCGAAAGCGGAACTAAAATTAATCTTCTTTACGGTGTTTTAGAGAGCAACACTACTTTCTACCACATCTTCTATGGTAAGTTGAAGATGTTTAGGAAGTAAGTTATCCTTAGGTAAAACGGCTAGATGTCTATCTTCATTAGAATCAAATACCTGCTTTAATAAAGGATTGGGCGTTCCCAGTCGCTCACAAATATCACTTACTAAATCTATATGGTGGATAAGATTGCGACTACCTAGGTGAAAAATACCGCGGCGACGTCTGTTGATAATGTAATGGAGTTGCTGTACTAGTTTTTTAATATGTGTAGCGTTTATAACCACATTAGAAAATACCTCGATAGCTTCATTCTTCTTAAGTTGATCTTTGATCTCATTAAGACGTGGAGAGCCAGTACCATAAATCATAGGTATTCTACAAATCACGTATTTAGAAACAGGTTTTCTAAGTAATTCATTTTCGATTCTTATTTTAAAACGACCATAAATACTTTCTGATAGTGTTTTATCATACTCATAACTAGGGTAATTAGTAAAACGATCAAAAACGTTTGCACTAGACAGAAAAATCACCTTGCAATCATGATTATCTATGTAGTCAGATATCTCAAAATGCATTCTTAAAAGACTATTCACATTACCTCTTACGGCGGTTACTATAAATTTAGGTTTTAAATTATCTAGTAGTACGTCTAGACTTTCTAATTCATAATCAAACTGATGAAAATGTTTATTTTTTTCAAAGGTCTTACTATCTGTTCTATAGGTAGCATGTACATCAAAAAAAGGCGCAAGCTCTTTATAAAGGGCATTCCCTATAAAGCCGCTTCCGCCTAGTATTAAGATTCTATTCAAAAATGTAAGATTTACTTTTTATAAAAAGGTAGTTTTACCACAGTAGCAGGCACTAACTTTTTTCTAATTTGTATGTGTATTTTATTACCTGGAGTTGCAAAAATAGGTGGTACATAACCCATTCCTATTCCTATTCCCATAGATGGAGACATAGTACCACTGGTAACTATACCTAGATCTTGCTGGCTGCTATCTTTAATTTCATAACCACCACGAGGTATTGCACGCTCGTCCATTTCAAAGGCGATTAACTTTCTATCAACACCTTTTTCTTTGTGCTCTAGTAACTGCTCATGATTTACAAATTCTTTGGTGAATTTTGTAACCCATCCTAGTCCAGCTTCATATGGAGAAGTAGTGTCATCTATATCGTTACCATAAAGACAGTAACCCATTTCTAATCTTAAGGTATCACGTGCAGCAAGTCCTATAGGCTTAATACCAAAATCTGCTCCAGCTTCAAATACTTTATTCCAGATTTGTTCTACCTCTGTATTTTTACAATATATCTCAAAACCACCAGAACCTGTATAACCAGTTGCACTAATGATTACGTTTTCTATACCTGCAAAGTCAGATACTTCAAAGTGATAAAACTTAATAGCACTTAAATCTACTGAAGTAAGTGATTGCATAGCTTCTACAGCTTTAGGACCTTGAATAGCAAGAAGAGAATAATCTTCAGAGAGATTTTTCATGTCTGCATTCATAGAATTATGAGAGGTAATATGATCCCAGTCTTTATCAATGTTAGAAGCATTTACAACTAGTAAATATTGCTCTTCTTTAATTTTATAAACGATCATGTCATCTACTATACCACCAGTAGCGTTAGGCAGATAACTATATTGAGCTCTACCTACTGTAAGTTTAGACGCGTCATTAGAAGATACTTTTTGAACTAGATTTAAAGCCTCTGGTCCAGAAATTAAAAATTCTCCCATGTGAGAAACGTCAAAAACACCTACGTTATCTCTAACAGTCTGGTGTTCTATATTAACACCTTCATATTGAACAGGCATATTATATCCAGCAAAAGGAACCATTTTTGCTCCTAATGATTCATGTATAGCGGTAAGCGCGGTATTTTTCATATTCTAAGTTTTACGAGTTCAAATGTAGAGATTTCTCCTTTAAATAGCACACCTTTTTAGATTCTGAAAATGCTAACTAATTCACAATTCTAATAAATAGCTTTACAAGCGATTTCATTAACTTGCAGGTTCATAAAATTGACACTTTGAAAATTCTAAGCGCACAACAACTGGCAGAAGCTGATCTGTCCACAATTAATAAACAACAAATATCTAGTAATGATTTAATGGAGCGTGTGGCAACACTCGTTTTTGAGAGACTCCATCAACGATTAAACGGTGCACCAGTGCCTGTAAAGATCTTTTGTGGTATAGGAAATAACGGTGGTGATGGTCTTGCAATAGCTAGACATATGATACAACATGGTTATCATGTAAAGGTTTATATCACTAACTGTAGTAAGAAAAGATCACCAGACTTTTTAGTGAACTATGACCGTATTAAAGATGTGACTAACGAGTGGCCAGTATTATTGAGCTGTAAAGAAGATTTTCCAGAAATCACACCTCAGGACTTTATTATAGATGCCATCTTTGGTACAGGTATTAATAGACCTGTAGATGGCTGGATGGCCGATTTAATAGTCTATCTAAATAGTGTCAGTGCATTTAAAGTGGCTATAGATATGCCTAGCGGTCTGTATGCAAATACAGCACATAAAACTGATGATGCTATATTAAAGACAGACCATACCTTTACTTTTCAAACGCCTAAACTTTCTTTTTTCCTTCCTGAAACTGGTCAGTATACCGGTACTTTTGAGGTAATTAATATAGGTCTGGATCCTGAGTATTTGATGGCTGCAGCACCGCTAGCTCAATTAATTACTAGGGAGGCTGCTCAAAATATGTATCAACCTCGCGAGAAATTTTCTTATAAAGGAGATTATGGTCACGTTCTAACATTTACTGGTAGTAAAGGTAAGATGGGAGCCGCTGTACTTTGCGCTGGAGCAGCTATAAATGCAGGAGCAGGTAAAGTAACCGCTTATATTCCAGAAGATGGTAATTTTATAATGCAATCTTCTTTGCCAGAGGTGATGACTGTAGAAAGTGAAGGCGAGGATTACATAACAGATTTTAATAATCCTATTAAGAATGCAGTTTTGTGCATAGGTCCTGGAATAGGTGTGGAGAAGGATACGTGTTCCGCTTTCGCGAAAGCGGTAAAAGAACAATCTACTCCTATAGTTATAGATGCTGACGGTATTCAAATTCTAGCAAAGCATCCAGAATTATTAAAAGATATACCTAAAGATTCTATTTTAACACCTCACGATGGTGAGCTTAAACAGTTGATAGGCGAGTGGGATAATAGTTATACAAGGTTAGAAAAAGCACAAGAATTTTCTAAGAAGAACAATGTGATTCTTGTTTTAAAAGGGGCGCATACGATTACTGTGGCAGGTTCTGGTCAGTATGTTAACAGTACAGGAAATCCTGGAATGGCAACAGCAGGTAGTGGCGATGTGTTGAGCGGTATTATAGCTTCATTTCTTGCACAAGGATATGACCCACTTACCGCTGCCGCATTTTCTGTTTATATACATGGAGCGAGTGGTGATCTAGCATCTCAAACTTATGCGCATGAAGGTCTTAAAGCTTCTATAATATCTAACTTTGTTGGACCAGCGATATTACAGCTTTTTAGAAATCCGCAGCAAGAGCAATAACCACAACCACAGAGTTAAACTTTTTGTTTAATATTGCCGCAGTCTAAACAGCCCATCATGACACACGAAATTTCTTCAAAACGTTTAAGTTTAAAAGATTTACAGCATATAGTAAATAATGTTACTACTTTAAATTTATCAGATAACGCAGCACAAGCCGTAAAGGAGTGTAGAGATTATTTAGATAAAAATTTTGGTAGTACAAATAGTACACCGACCTATGGTATCAATACGGGATTTGGTTCTTTGTGTAATACCCAAATAGAGAATGATCAACTAACGCAGTTGCAGCACAATCTAATTATGTCACATGCATGTGGAGCAGGAGAAGAGGTTCCAGAAAAGATAGTGAGATTAATGCTATTTCTTAAAGTTCAAAGTTTGAGCTATGGTCACAGTGGTATAAGTCTAGCCGTAATACAGCGATTAATTGATTTTTACAATACAGGAGTATATCCAGTTGTTTATCAACAAGGTTCTTTGGGAGCATCTGGAGATCTTGCACCACTAGCACACCTTGCTTTACCATTAATAGGATTAGGAGAAGTAGATTACAAAGGAAAGCGATATACTGGTGCTGAGATCAATGAGCTTTTGGGATGGGATGCTCTTCAATTACAGTCTAAAGAAGGTCTTGCTCTTATTAATGGTACGCAATTCATGCTAGCCTATGGAGTTTATTTAAGTTTAGAATCGCAAAAACTATGGTATTGGTCACATGTGACTACCGCTATATCATTAGATGGTTTTTCTTGTAATATGTCTCCCTTTGACGAGCGAATTCATTTGATAAGACCACACAAAGGACAGCTTAAGAGTGCATCTATTATCCGAGAATTATTAGACGATAGTGAGATAGCGTCTGGCAAAAAAGAGAATGTACAAGATCCTTATAGTTTTAGATGTACACCACAAGTTCATGGTGCTACCAAGGATACACTAGATCATGTTATTAAAACGATAGTGACAGAATGTAACTCGGTTACCGATAATCCTAATGTATTTCCAGAATCTGATACGATTATTTCTGGAGGTAACTTTCATGGACAGCCACTTGCACTAGCTCTAGATTTTCTTTCTATAGCGATGAGTGAAATAGCTAGCATTAGTGAGCGTAGGATATTTCAATTAATGAGCGGTACGAGAGGTTTACCACCATTCTTATGTAATAATGCTGGTTTAAATAGTGGTTTAATGATTATTCAATATACCGCAGCAAGTATAGTAAGTCAGAATAGACATCTTGCAAATCCTGCTTCTACAGATAGTATCGTTAGCTCTAACGGGCAAGAAGATCACGTGAGTATGGGAGCGAATGCTGCAACTAAAGCTTATAAGATTATTGATAATATTAAAACGGTACTTGCCATAGAACTTATAAGCGGTACGCAAGCATTAGAATTTCAAGGCAAGAAAACATCTGACTTTCTAGAATCGATAGTTATGCTATTGCGTAGTTCGGTACCTTTTTACGATACAGATAGAGTCATGTATGGAGATATTCAGCTAGCTAGAGAGTTAATGGATTCTACAGCTCTAGATCTAGAAATATTAAATTAAAAAAAGAGGTGAACGTTTTATAGTTCACCTCTTTTTTTTAATTGAGTAATTGATAGTTCGTCCAGTTGATGGCGTGTTCTTTATTGAAAAAAGATTGGAGTTTGCCAGGTTTAAAGAACTTACTCTCTAAATCTACAGAACTTATAATTTGAGAATTGCTCTCGACTATACTTATACTTCTTAAATTCTGGTGCTTTGTATTATATAAATGCACCATGGGATCTATGCTGTAACTATTCTCGCGCATACTTATATATCCTAGTTTTTGCTCGGTACCATAATGAGCAATAATCTCATCGTTAAGTATAGAGTTAATGGCCATATTAAAATGTATACCTTCGTTAATTATACCTATAATTATATCTTTATGTAATTCAAATTTTCCGAACCCTAATTCTAAAATATTCATAATTCAATTCTTAAATCGAGGTGCAAATATAAGCGCTTTTTACTATGCACGCATAATAAAAAACATAACCAAAGATTATTCGATCAACTACTAAATTGATAGTTTTAAGACGTAAAACGAATTTAATTATGTCTTTTTTTACGTCGTTTTCATTAAGGTTTTGCTTATAAATTCTTCATATTTCATAAAAAAAATAACGTAAAACAGCAGGTCGTAAAAAAAACGAGTCTTAAGAAATACATCTTAAGACTCGTTTTAAAGAATTTATTTTAAAAATTACTCTGCAGACTGCTCTTCAGATGCTTTTTCAATTTTTATCACTAGCTTATCTTCTTCTTTATCAAAATTCATGAAAATAGAATCACCTTCACTAAGCTGGCTGTTTACTATTTCTTCGGCAAGAGCATCTTCTATGTGCTTTTGAATAGCTCTTTTAAGTGGTCGTGCACCGTACTCTTTATCAAAGCCTTTTTCTACGATGTAGTCTTTTGCCTCGTCACTTAGAGAAAGATTGTACCCAAGACCTTTGATTCTAGTAAATAACTTAGCTAGCTCAATATCTATAATTTTATGAATATCATCTTTTTCTAAAGAATTGAATACAATTACATCATCTATCCTGTTTAAGAATTCTGGTGCAAATGTTTTCTTTAGTGCCGCTTGTATAACTCCACGAGCATTATCATCTTCAGCCATTTTGCGTGCTGCAGTACCAAATCCTACACCAGAAGCACCAAAGTCTTTTAGTTTTCTAGCACCTACGTTAGAAGTCATAATGATAATAGTATTTCTAAAATCAATTTTTCTTCCTAAACTGTCAGTTAAGAATCCATCATCAAGAACTTGTAGTAACATATTAAATACATCAGGGTGTGCTTTTTCTATCTCATCTAGAAGTATTACTGCATAAGGTTTACGTCTTACTTTTTCAGTAAGTTGTCCACCTTCTTCATAACCTACATATCCTGGAGGCGCTCCCACAAGTCTAGAGATAGCAAATTTCTCCATGTATTCACTCATATCTATACGTATAAGTGAATTTTCAGAATCAAATAATTGATTTGCTAGAACCTTTGCTAGTTGTGTTTTACCGACACCAGTCTGTCCTAAGAATATAAAAGAACCTATTGGTTTATTAGGATCTTTTAATCCAGCTCTATTACGTTGTATAGCTTTTACAACTTGTTTAACCGCTTTATCTTGACCTATTACTAGATCTGCAATAGTACTATTAAGGTTGCTTAATTTCTTTAACTCTTTAGTCGCGACACGATTAACAGGAATTCCAGTCATCATGCTCACTACTTCAGCAACGTTTTCTTCCGTTACTGTGTCTTTATGAAGTTTAGAAGCCTCCTCCCATGCATTTTGTGCATCTTCTAGCTGTTGTTCTAACTTCTTCTCATCGTCTCTTAATTTTGCAGCTTGTTCATATTTCTGCTTTTTAACAACGTTATTCTTTTCTTTCTTAACATCTTCTAGTTGCTTTTCTATTTCAACTATCTGTTCAGGAACTTCTATGTTAGTAATGTGAATACGAGATCCAGCCTCATCAAGAGCATCAATAGCTTTGTCAGGTAGAAAACGATCTGTCATATAGCGATTAGTCAACTTCACACAAGCCTCGATAGCCTCTGGAGTGTATATCACATTATGATGATCTTCATATTTTGCCTTAATATTATTAAGTATAGTAATAGTTTCTTCTACAGATGTAGGTTCTACCATTACCTTTTGGAAACGTCTTTCTAATGCACCATCTTTTTCAATACTATTTCTGTATTCATCAAGAGTAGTGGCACCTATACATTGTAATTCACCACGTGCAAGAGCAGGTTTAAACATGTTAGATGCATCTAGAGAACCAGCTGCACCACCAGCACCTACTATGGTGTGAATCTCGTCAATGAAAAGAATGATATCATCATTCTTTTCTAATTCATTCATAACGGCCTTCATACGCTCTTCAAACTGCCCTCTATACTTAGTACCAGCAACTAGGCTAGCAAGGTCTAGAGTGATGACACGTTTATCATAGAGAATACGAGACACCTTTTTTTGCACTATACGCAGGGCAAGACCTTCGGCTATGGCACTTTTACCTACACCAGGTTCACCTATTAATAGAGGGTTGTTTTTCTTACGACGACTCAAAATTTGTGAAACACGCTGTATTTCTTCTGTACGACCTACTACAGGGTCTAACTTATCATCTTCGGCCATTCTAGTAAGATCACGACCAAAATTATCTAAAACCGGAGTTTTTGATTTCTTATTCGTTTTCTTATCTCCTCCTGAAGGTGAGAATAAATTTTCCTTACCACCATCGTGCATTTCTTCTCCTGCATCGTCATCGCTAAATGATTGTGCACTCACATCTTCTATATAACCATCTTCTTGTGATAGAATCATTTTAAATTCATCCTTCACATTATCATAGTCTACACTTAGCTTATTTAAAAGTTTTGTAGTTGGATCATTCTCATTACGTAAAATACATAATAATAAATGAGCGGTATTAATAGATGTACTTTGAAAAAGTTTTGCTTCTAAAAATGTAGTTTTTAAAGCGCGCTCTGCCTGTCTAGTGAGATGTAAGTTCTTTTTCTCATTTACGGCGGCTACTATATTAGGGTTTGCTGGACTTAATATCTCAACTTTACGACGTAGGTTATCTAGATCTACCGATAGATTATTTAAAATCTCAATCGCTTTTCCATCTCCATCTCGCAGTAACCCTAACATTAAATGTTCTGTACCTATAAAATCGTGACCTAATCGCAATGCCTCTTCTTTGCTATAGGCGATCACGTCCTTAACTCTTGGTGAAAAATTATCGTCCATATTGCTTCTTTCGTTTAAAAGTATTGAATTTATCCTTTCAAAAAGCATTCCGTAATATAAAAAAGGGTTAATACTTTGTTCGCTTTCGCGAAAGCGTAACATTTACAGTACTTTACCTTAATATATATACTATTAAAACTTATTCACAGAGAAGGTTTAAAAGTGTTAATAAAAACAGAGCTAAAACGGTATCAACACCTTATTATTACTAGCGATTTCCTTAAATTGCTAGTTGTTAAAATAACTAATTTAATATAATCTGATTTACATGGCAGATGGAGAAAAGTTAATCCCGATTAATATCGAGGATGAAATGAAGTCAGCATACATCGATTACTCGATGTCAGTCATAGTGTCACGTGCACTGCCAGATGTGCGAGATGGACTAAAACCAGTACACAGAAGGGTTCTTTACGGTATGTATGAACTAGGTGTACTGTCTAATAGAGGTTACAAAAAAAGTGCAAGAATAGTAGGTGAAGTACTAGGTAAGTATCACCCACACGGTGATACATCTGTTTACGATACTATGGTGCGTATGGCTCAAGAATGGTCATTGCGTTATATGATGGTAGATGGTCAGGGTAACTTCGGTAGTGTAGATGGTGATCCACCAGCTGCAATGCGTTATACTGAAGCAAAAATGCGCAAGATATCTGAAGAGATGCTTGCCGATATCGATAAAGAAACAGTTGACACTCAACTGAATTTTGATGATACTCTATCAGAGCCTACAGTACTGCCTACAAAAATCCCTAATCTTCTTGTTAATGGAGCTAGTGGTATAGCCGTAGGTATGGCAACTAACATGCCTCCACACAACTTAACGGAAGTAGTAGATGGTACGATTGCTTATATCGAGAATAACGATATAGAAATAGAAGAATTGATAACACACATAAAAGCCCCAGATTTCCCTACCGGCGGTATCATTTATGGTTATGATGGTGTTAAAGATGCATTTCATACCGGTCGTGGACGTATTAAAATACGTGGTCGTGTAAGAATAGAAGAAGTAAAAGGTCGTGAATGTATAATCGTTGATGAGTTACCATACCAGGTGAACAAAGCAGATATGATTAAGAAAACTGCTGACCTTATTAATGATAAAAAACTGGAAGGTATTGCCTCTATTAGAGATGAGTCTGATAGAAAAGGAATGCGTATCGTTTATGTGTTAAAACGTGATGCGATACCTAATATCGTTATTAATAAACTTTATAAGCATACTGCATTACAGTCTAGTTTCAGTGTTAATAATATTGCTTTAGTTAATGGTCGTCCACAATTACTTAATGTAAAAGAGATGATTCATTACTTTGTGGAGCATAGACATGAAGTAGTAACTCGTAGAACAGAATATGAACTGCGCAAGGCTGAAGAAAGAGCACATATTTTAGAAGGATTAATTATTGCTAGTGATAACATCGATGAGGTTATTGCATTAATAAGATCAAGTAAAAATGGTGAAGAAGCTCGTGGTAAGTTAATTGAGAGATTTGAGCTTTCTGAAATTCAGGCACGTGCAATTGTTGAAATGCGTCTTAGACAGTTAACAGGTCTAGAGCAGGATAAATTGCGTAACGAGTATAGTGAGTTAATGGAAACCATTGCTGACTTAAAAGATATTCTTGCAAAGAAAGAACGTCGTATGCAAATTATCAAAGATGAACTTATTGAGGTTCAGGAAAAATTTGGTGATGAGCGTCGTTCAAAAATTGAATATGCTGGTGGTGATCTAAGTATAGAAGATATGATTCCAGATGAGCAGGTAGTTATTACTATTTCTCATGCTGGTTATATTAAAAGAACAAGTCTTACAGAATATAAAACACAAAACCGTGGTGGAGTAGGTCAGAAAGCGAGTACTACTAGGGATGAAGATTTCTTAGTGGACCTTTTTGTAGGTACTAACCACCAGTACATGCTGTTCTTTACAGAAAAAGGTAAGTGTTTCTGGATGCGAGTTTATGAAATTCCTGAAGGTAGTAAAACGTCTAAGGGTCGTGCTATTCAAAACCTTATTAATATTGAACAAGATGACAATGTTAAAGCGGTAATTTGTACTCAGGATATTAAAGATAAAGAATACATTAATAGTCATTTTGTGAT
This sequence comes from Nonlabens sp., assembly GCF_039941875.1. Taxonomy (GTDB): domain Bacteria; phylum Bacteroidota; class Bacteroidia; order Flavobacteriales; family Flavobacteriaceae; genus Nonlabens. The sequence goes on from NZ_JBDVDQ010000022.1 coordinate 102,784, forward strand.
AATGTGTACTAAGAAAGGTGTGGTTAAGAAAACATCTTTAGAACAATATTCTAGACCAAGATCAAACGGTATTAATGCCATTACCGTTAGAGATGGAGATACACTTTTAGAAGCAAAACTAACTACTGGAGACAGTCATGTAATGTTAGGTTTAAAGAGTGGTAAGGCGATACGTTTTGACGAATCTAAAACTAGACCTATGGGTAGAAATGCCAGTGGTGTAAGAGGTATTAGATTATCTGATGATGACGATGAGGTAATAGGAATGGTTGCTGTAAACGACATGGACTCTAATATTCTTGTTGTTTCGGAAAAAGGATATGGAAAACGTTCTAGCCTAGATGATTATCGTGAGACTAATCGTGGTGGTAAAGGTGTTAAAACGATATCAGTTACTGAAAAAACTGGTGGTCTAGTAGCGCTTAAAAATGTGAATGATAAAGATGGTCTTATGATTATCAATAAATCAGGAGTAGCTATACGTATGAACGTCGCAGATTTGAGAGTGATGGGACGTGCGACACAAGGTGTCCGTCTTATTAATCTTAAAGGAAATGATTCTATTGCAGCTGTTGCAAAGGTGGTGAAAGATGAAGATGAAGAAGATATTGAGTCTGATGAGAGCGTAATTGCTGCTCAAGAAAATGGAACAGATCTTGAAGTAGATGATAGCGAAGAATAAATTCAAAATATTATTATGAAATTTAAATTAACAATAACTTTTCTAGCAATAGCCTCTATGGCTGTTGCTCAGAAAAAGGAGATTAAGAAAATAACTAAAGCAGTAGAAAAAGGAGAATTTAATAAAGCGCAAGAATTATTTAATTCTATAGATGAAAATTCTGTAGAAGCAGACTATGCAGGTGCTTATGAATTTTTCAAAGCTGCAAATTATATGGACCTTACAGGTGTACAGTCAGTAAGTCTTGATAATTTACGTAAAGCAGAGTCTGCTATCGCAAAGTCTAAAGAATTGGGTTATTCAAACTTGAAGTTCGAGCCGATGTTAGAAAATTTGATTCTTAATCGTAAACTTCAGATAGCAAATGATAAAGTAGCTAGTGGAGATGCAGATATGGCGTTGAAACTGGTAGATGAACTGTATGAAAGTAATCCAGAAAATTTAGATATGCTTTATAATGCAGGTAATCTTGCTTATAGTAGTTCTAAGTTTGATGTGGCTTTAGAAAGATATTCAGCACTTTTAGAAAAGGGTTATACTGGAGTAAAAACTACTTATGTAGCGACTAATTTAAATGGTGTAGTTGAGCAATTTTCTAATGAAAAAGTGAGAGATTATTCTGTAAAAGCAAAAACTCATACAAATCCTGCTTTAGAAAAAAGCAATTCTAATTTAGGTGATATTGTTCTTAAGACGGTATGGTTACATGTGAATAAGGAGGATAAGGTAAAGGCAAAAGAGATTTTTGATACTGCTCTTAAGGCTAATCCTAATGATCAGTCTCTTAAACTGGTTAAACCAGATGTATTATTAACTTTAGGAATGATGGAAGAGTACAAGGAAGCTATAGAAAACATGGACTCTGATGTAACTGATCCTAAGGTTTTTGATAATCTAGGAGCTGCAGCAATAGAGAAAAAGAATTATGAAAGTGCAATACGTTACTTTAAATCTAGCCTTAAGTTAGAGTCTAAAAACTATTATGCTTTAGTAAACTTATCTAATGCTTATCTAGAAACAGGTAATTTAGAGACGACAACTGCTGCAGAGCAAAAGGAGTATTATACTCAGGCAGTTTCTTATTTAGAAAAGGCACACAATGTAAAGCCAGAGGATAAAGGTGTCATGGCAACTTTGGTTAGTCTATATGACTTTTTAGGGATGACAGATAAATCTGCACAAATTAAATCTAAGATGTAAGTATTTATATCGCTTTCGCGAAAGCGGAATAGAAAAAAAGCTCTTGATAAAATCAAGAGCTTTTTTTTTTTGCTTAAAGAATTTTCTTAATAACTCTCAACTTGTGAGTATGAATATTTTCTTCGACATTAAAAATTCCACTCTGATCTAAGCGATCTATTCTTACCTTACCATGAGCGTGTATTATATAATTATCACTCATTATTATTCCCACATGTGTGATTTTCCCTTCGTTATTGTCAAAAAATGCAAGGTCACCTGGTTCAGCTTCTTCTATAAAGCTCAACACTTCACCTTGTGTAGCTTGCTGGCTTGCATCTCTTAATAGATCAAAACCACTTAGTCTATAAATTAATTGTGTAAAACCACTACAGTCTATGCCTAGAGGTGTCCTTCCTCCCCATAAGTATGGTGTGTTGAGAAATAATAAGGCATTGCTAATAAGGTTAGAACTACCTAGTATAACTGTGTTTATGTCGTTTTGAAAAGTGTCTTTTAATAACGATGTAGAACTTACTTGAGCACCGATGGTTAGTGTGCTCAATGTTTTGTCTTCATGTGTTAAATGAGATATTAAATCCTTAGAATAGAATTTTGAGTGTTTTACAAAGTGTTGATATTGTTCAAATTCAATTTCTTTGAACTGTTTGTTATCAATCCAGCCTTCATAATTATCATGAGCTAGTCTGATTTTAGACCATTTCTTTCTTTTTTCTAATACCTTAAATAATTCCCCATAGAGAACTTGTGATACCATCTCGCTGGCATCACTAGTTTCTAACCTTAGAGGAGCAATAGAAATCGGACATACACCGTATCTCATAGATTCTTAACTTACGATTGTATCACGATTGCACTTGCGCCACCGCCACCATTACAGATCGCTGCAGCACCTATCTTTCCTTTTTCTTGTCTTAAGACGCTCATGAGTGTCGTAACTATTCTAGCACCGCTACAACCTAGAGGGTGACCTAATGAAACGGCACCACCGTATACATTTACATTACTGTCATTAAGACCTAATATTTTCATGTTAGCTAAGCCTACTACAGCAAATGCTTCATTAAATTCAAAGTAATCTACATCACTTATAGCCACGCCTGCTTTGTTAAGAGCTTTAGGAAGCGCTTTCGCAGGAGCTGTTGTAAAGTATTTAGGCTCTTGTGCTGCGTCAGCATATCCTATTATAGTTGCTAGTGCAGTTAATCCTAGTTCATTTGCTTTTTCTTCACTCATCAAGACTAATGCGGCGGCACCATCATTGATGGTAGAAGCGTTAGCTGCTGTAACGGTACCGTCTTTAGAAAATGCAGGTCTCAGTGCAGGAATTTTATCCATTCTTACATTTAAGAATTCTTCATCTGTGTCAACTATTACATCATCTCCTCTTCTTTGTGGTACAGCTACTGGTACAACTTCGTCGTTAAATTTACCAGATTCCCATGCAGATTTAGAGCGTTCATAAGATTGTACGGCAAATTTATCTTGGTCTTCACGAGTAAAACTGTGGTCTGTTGCGCATAAGTCTGCACAAGTTCCCATAGCTTCTTGACTATATGCGTCAACTAATCCGTCTTTTTGCATACCGTCTACTAGAGTAGTTGGTCCAAATTTTTGACCATTTCTCATATGTACATAATGTGGTATCATGCTCATGTTTTCCATTCCTCCGGCAATAACGATATCGTTATCTCCTAAGGCGATAGATTGAGCAGCCATCATAATAGTCTTCATACCACTTGCACAAACCTTATTAATAGTAGATGCCGGCGTGTCTATAGATATTCCTGCCCCTAATGCTGCCTGTCTAGCTGGAGCTTGTCCAGTACCTGCTTGCACTACGTTACCCATTAATACCTCGTCTACAAGATTAGGCTCCAAAGAAATTTTATCTAGCGCACCTTTAATAGCTACAGATCCTAATTTTGTGGCTGGAACTGATGATAATTTACCCATAAAACTTCCTATAGGAGTTCTTGCATAAGATACTATAACTACTTTTTTCATGTCTTGATTTTTATACTGCAAAAATAACGAATTTAATAAGTAATTTAGGTCTAACTGGTCTACCAAACACTCATTTCTGTGACTATATTAATGGTTTATTAAAACTATAGTCGTTAATTTGTCTTCTTTGCATCACGTAATGAATAGATTGTACAATTATCAAAGTCTTGTCTATAAAATCATTTTACTATGTTTTTGTACTGCATTGACTGTTTATGTATTTCCTAATAATAATCGTTTTAAATATGATTATAACCAGGGTGAGCCTTGGGATTATGAAACTTTATACGCTCCATTTTCTTTTCCTATAGAAAAAGGAGAGCAAGCTTTATTGTCAGAACAACAAGAAGTTTCTGCTAAGACACCACGTTATTTTAAGGTAGACAATAATACTAAAGATAAGGTTTACAAAAATTGGCTAACGAAATATAATGCAAGTACCGATTCTTTAAATAACGATGAGTTTAAGATTGTTGTCAATGATGTGAAATCTATTTTAAACAAGTTGTACAAAGTAGGTTATCTTGAAGTGCCATTAGATCTAGATGATAATCAGCCTGTTGTCTTAACTGCAAATAATGAGGTATTGTCTTCTAGTTATGGTGAAATTTATCTGCCAAACGAGCTAAGCGATTTGATAAGTAAAAAAAATCTACTAACTAATAATTCAAATTTAAATAAAACAGTTTTATTATCTAGTTTACTTAGTTCTATAGAGTCTAACATCGTTTTTGATAAAGAATTAACTGACCTGGCTGTCAAGGAAGAATTAAGTAAGATTTTAACTACTAGGGGTTTAGTGTCAAAAGGAGCTCGTATTATCGCTCAAGGCGAAATAGTAGAAGGGCAAAAACTATTAATACTAAATTCTTTAAATCATACCTATAAATCGCAGACTTGGACAGACTCACAGTATAATTGGAAACTTACCGGTTATATCATCTTAGTGGGAATGGCATACGCTATGTTATTATTATTCCTGTGGAGATATCGTAAAGATATATTTTCTAATTTTAGAAAATTATTTTTTATATTTTTCAATGTAGGTTTAATTGTAACGCTAACAGCGACAGTAGTAAATATTAATGTAGAGTACATATATGTTGTGCCAGTGTGTATTCTTCCTTTAGTGCTTAAAGCTTTTTTTGATGCTAGACTAGGTTTGTTTACTCATGTGGTTACCATTTTTATATTAAGCTTTATAGTTCCTAATAGTGATGAGTATCTTTTTTTACAAATGATGTCTGGAATAGTAACTATTCTTTCAGGTAAGGAAATATATAAAAGAGCAAATCTGTTTCTAACCGTTGCACAGATAATAGGGGTGTATTTTATATCTTATTTCGCTTTTTACGCAATAAACCAAGGAGGTATAATAGGATGGGAATGGGGACGTCTAGGTTACTTTGTTTTGTGTGGTTTAGCTATGTTATTCGTTTGGCCTCTTATTTACATATTTGAGAAAATATTTGGATTGGTAAGTGATGTTTCTTTGTTAGAGCTTAGTGATACTAATTCACGACTTCTTAAAGAACTATCTAATAAAGCTCCAGGAACTTTTCACCATTCGTTAAATGTGGCAAATATTGCCGAAACTATTGCAAACGAAATAGGAGCAAATGCAATGCTAGTTAGGGTAGGGGCGCTTTATCACGATATAGGTAAAATGAAGAATCCAACCTACTTTACCGAAAATCAAGGAAGCGGTATTAATCCACACAATGATTTAGATCCAGAAGATAGTGCTAGAATAATTATAGATCATACCATAAACGGTATAGAAATCGCTCGTAAATATAATTTGCCAGATAGAATAATTGACTTCATAAGAACACACCATGGTGATAGTCTGGTGTATTATTTCTATTCTAAAGCAAAAGAAGATAATCCTGACGTAGATAAAGATAGTTTTAGATATCCAGGTCCAAGACCTTTTAGTCAAGAAACTGCTATACTTATGATTTCAGATAGTGTAGAAGCAGCTTCAAAAAGTTTGAAGAATCCTACTTCGATTAAAATAGATAACTTGGTAGATAAGATCATCGAGGGGCAAGTGGATAGCGGACAGTTCTTAAATGCAAATATTACTTTTAAGCAGATAGAATTGATTAAAGCTGTGATTAAAAAGAAGTTAGCAAGTATTTATCACGTCAGAATCGAATATCCAGAATAAATTTCAAAAAAAAAGTTGATTTTATTTGTGAGAAACAGAAAGTAGACTTAAATTTGCAACCGCTTACGGAAAGGAAGCAAGTTCATTAACATATTAGGAGAGGTGCCAGAGTGGTAATGGAGCAGATTGCTAATCTGTCGACGGGCAACCGTCGCCAGGGTTCGAGTCCCTGTCTCTCCGCAAAATTAACCTCTTTAATATTTGAATTAAGATATTAACATACAAGGTTAGTACATCAGAACCGAAACTGATATAAATAAAAATCGGGGTGTAGCGTAGCCCGGTCATCGCGCCTCGTTTGGGACGAGGAGGTCGCAGGTTCGAATCCTGCCACCCCGACTGAGTAAAAGCCTAATAACTTAAATATCAAGTTATTAGGCTTTTTTAATACCCTTTTTTGCCGATTTTCTGCCGAAAAAGTTTTCTTTTTTCTTGTATAATTCTATATCAAGGTGAATCGATTTGAATCTTTTTTACCAAATATTCCACATTTGAAAATTATTTTTACCTTTCAAAAATGAAGATAACTGTTTGGAAGCTATTTGTACCTTTCTAGTGCCATCTTTATTTGTATTTTTAAAAATTATATATGATTGAGTTTTCTTATTTAGATACAGCATCCACTACAAAAGTAGATGAGCGGGTTCTATCCAAAATGCTACCGTATTTTTCAGAATATTATGGAAATGCTTCAAGCAACCATATTCTTGGGAAAAAGGCTAAAGAAGCTGTTGAAAAAGCAAGAGTCCAAGTTGCAAATATTATTAATTGCGAGAGTGAAGAGATAATCTTTACATCTGGTGCTACAGAATCTATCAATTTAGCAATCAAAGGTTATTTGGAATCAAATACAGACAGAGGAAATCATATAATTACCGTAAAGACCGAACATAAGGCGGTATTATCTACTTGTGAGTATCTCGAGACTAAAGGTTTCGAGGTTACATATTTGGATGTTGATGAAATTGGTCATATTTCTCTGGACCAATTGAGGGAATCCGTAAGAGAAAGTACTCTACTTGTTGTAATTATGTACGTAAATAATGAAACAGGAGTGATTCAACCAGTTAAAGAAATAGGTCAGATTGCAACAGAAAATAATATCACTTTTTTTTGTGACGCTACACAAGCCGTTGGTAAAGTAAATGTTGATGTAGAAGAAGATCTAATAGATATGCTTTGTTTTTCTGGGCATAAACTAAATGGTCCAAAAGGCATAGGCATTTTATATAAAAGAAGAAATATAGAAATAACACCATTGATGCATGGGGGCGGCCAAGAAAAAGGGCTAAGAGGGGGAACCTATAACACTCCTTTAATTGTTGGGTTAGGAGAGGCTTGCGAGTTAGCTTTTAATGAGTTTGATAGTAATATTGTAACGTTACTTGAAAAGCAAAGAGCGTTAGAGTCATATTATGAAATTAATGATATTGGCATTATTAATTTCAAAAATGCGCCAAAAGCACCTCATATTGTTAGCATTACCTTAAACAATTTTGAATCGGAAGAATACTTGATGATGAAAGCAAATGAATTTGCTGCTTCTACTGGTAGTGCTTGTAACGCTGAAGTGATTGAAGTTTCACATGTGTTAAAGGCGTTGAACATAAAAAATAGTAATAGGATAATAAGAATAAGTATTTGATTTGGAAAAGACTATTGAAGAGCAAAAACAGATGGTTTATGAAACTTTATTAGAAAGTAAGAAACCATTAATGGCGAAAAGAATTGCCTATAATATATATAGAAAATATGATGGCTATAGAATGTCTCGTTTTGTGGTTAGAGATATTTTATGGAAAGAAATGAAGGGGCAGTTTGAATATGATAAAAACGATTACACCTATATAATAAAGAAAAGGCCTAACATTAAATCAACAGATTTATGCGCTGAAACACAAAAACCAGAAAAAGAGAACTTATATCAAGAAACCATTAACATTCTTTTAAAAAAAGAGGGGTATGAAACAGTATCTGAATTTAAAAATTTAATTAAGAGTAATTTCCTTGGAGTAAATACAGGAAATAAAAAATTTGACGAATTAATTAAATTAGTAGTAAAGGATAATAAAATAACACCTGCGGAAGAGTCTTTTTTAAAGGAAAAAACACATGAACTAGGATTACCTTTTGACTTAATAAATAAAGCAAAAAAACATATAAACTCAAATAACCCATACTTAGACAACATCATACACCTTATTTTTGAAGATGGTATTATAAGTGAAAAAGAACTTATTTTTTTGAAAGAAAAAGAAAAAGAAAACAATTTTTCCAAAAGTTTCGTTAACCAAAGGTTTTGGCAAATAGGCGTATGTTTTTATCTAAAAGAATTAATGAAACACAGCCAGTTCATTACATTTATTGAGCTTTGGGAGGTTGGGGTTACATTTGGTTTGGAGCTCTTTAAATCTGATACATGGCTCATTTTAAATCTTGATATTCATCGCAGTAATAATATAAAAACTATTATTGAAAAAGGTCAGTCCAATATTAGAAATAAACTTCTTGAATATCTATATAATAATTATAGATTTAAAGAAAATGAATTAAAAAACTTCTGTAAAGTATTGAATTTAGAATATAAATTTAATGAGGAAGAAAACATTGAAGAAAATGATAAAAAAATAATGAAAATACTTGAACAAGAAAAAATAAGAATTGGTTGTCCCGAAGTAAATCTTTTAGTTGAAAATGTAAAATATAGAATTGAAAATAATTTATGGGATTAAATCACTTAATAAAAAACTTAAGCGATAGAGATAAGTCTAAAATTTTAGGTGATAAGACAACGAAAATTATTAGATATAGCTTCGTAAATAATGACAATGAAGCATTACCTAGAGAAATACTTAATAAAGCAGTCGCATTACACAACGGAATTAATTTGGTAAATAAGACTAAATTAAGAACTAAATTAATAGAATCAATTCCCCCAAATGAATTAAAAGATTTAGGATTTGAAGGCACAGAATATACAATTTACGATCACGCAATAGAAACCTATAATAATAATTTAGAACAGTTTTTTAAAGATTTTAAAATTGAAAATACCTACAGGGAGATAGAAGTTGAAGATAACCGAACTAATTTCGAATATGCTATCCCTATTTATGGAGAACCAAATGGTACAAACGCTTTTCCTCACTCATATCAATTAAGAGTAAAAAAGAATTTATCAAAACACCTAAATGCAATTTATAACTATAACACAAACAAAACTTTAGTAACGTTACCTACTGGAGCTGGTAAAACAGTTTTGGCAATGGAAACAATTGTGGACTTGATTAGGAATTATAATGAAAAAAAACCTTTGAATATAGCATGGGTTGTTAATTCAAAAGAGTTATGTGAGCAAAGTTTACAGTCGTTTCAAAAAATATGGAAACAAAAAGGAGACCGCTTGGTAATGGCCCAAAGATATTGGGATAGATTTAATAGTTTTAATAAGGATAATATTGATAAAATAACTTTTGCTTCGTTTCAACTTTTAACACCAAGAGTTATAAATAATTCACCTGAAGACTTAAATTTTATAAAAAATTTAGACTACTTATTTATCGATGAAGCACATTTTACAGGAGCAGATCAATACCAAGAAATTTTCAAAACATATATTAAGCTTAACGATAATCCAAAAATAGTAGGATTGACAGCGACACCACTTAGAGCTGACGATAGTGAATTTGGAACCTTAAAGACAATGTTTAATCATTATCTACAATTAGTAGATGAAAACAACAATAGTGTACCAAGCCCTATCGATTTTCTAATAGAAAGAGATTATTTATCTAACATTGAATATCAGGTCATAAATGAACTTTCAGCAACAAGAAATAGCCAATTAATTGATAAATCTGCTTATTACAAAGGATTACATGAAAATGTAGTACTGACTTGTAGAAATTTAATTGAAGATAAAAAAAACACGATCATATTTGCTGAATCTAAAGCCCATGCTATTGCTTTAAGCCTTTATTTAAAGTCAGAAGAAATTGAAAATGAATTAATAGTTGGTGAAACGCCTACAGCGAATAGAAAAAAATACCTAGAGCGCCTTGGTAACAAAGAGGATAGCTTATCTATTTTAGTAAATGAAAAAATACTTGCAACGGGGATTGATGTGCCTGGGCTAAACTCTATAATGATTTTAGCAAATATCGATTCTATCACAACAGCTTTACAAATTTTAGGTAGAGCTATGCGAGGGCCTAAAAATGGTGGAAATAAAAATAACACTATTTACATAACAAAAGACAATAAAATAAAATTAGAAAATTATAATTTACTAGAAGCAAAGGCTTTAAATAACTAAAAAAAAATGGGGAATAATTTATACGGAAATGGGTTTATAGAGAAGTTAGTTAATTCTGGATATAAAAGTCCAATTTACGCAATGGCTGAAATCATTGACAATTCTGTCGATGCAGGAGCTAAAAATATAGATATCACATTTGTTGAGGATGATCTCAGAGTAGGGGGAAGAGGTTCTAAATTTATTTCAGATGTATTTTTTATTGATAATGGTTCAGGAATGAATTTTGAACAAATTAATGGATGTTTAAAATTTGCTGAAGGAGCAGGAACTTCAAATAAACGAATTGGAACTTTTGGAGTTGGCCTTCCAAACTCATCAATTTATGTGGGTAGACGAGTTGAAGTGTATTCTAAAGATACTCAAACAAATAAATGGAATTACGTCTGTCTAGACCTCGATGAGCAAGCCAATCGTGATGAACCTGGTTATGATGATGCATTTTCAAAAGAACCTAAATTTAAAAATATTAGTCTCAAATTAAATTTAAATGAGGCAATGACTATAATTAGATGGTCTAAAATAAAAAATCTAGGTTCTAGAAGACCAAAGACAGTTATAGATAAAACAAAAAAATTAACGGGTCGATTATATAGATATGCTTTACAAGATAATCTGAAAATCACTTTCGGTTCAATTTTAAAAGGTAATAATAATTATGACATTTTTGAAAATGTTTTGCCTTATGACCCTTTGTTTCTTGCTACTTCAAAAACATATATTACTGAATTTATATGGGATGCAGCAACAAACCCAAATAAAAATGTTTTTAATCAAAATGTGGAAAATAATGAAAGGTTCACTTCAAGTTACCATTACAAGAAGTACACTAAAGGTTGTATAAAAAACGAAACTAACTTACCCTTATTTCAGAAATACGATAATTATTGGAATGTTAAATATGAAGTTAATCTAGATAGTAAAATTTATCACTTTATTATAAGAGCATCTTTTAGCACTAAAAGTGCAGCTTACCCAGGAATTCGCAAAGGAGGCGGTACAAGTTTAGGCAGGAAGATTGGCGAAAAAATGAGCGGGAGTAAAGATTTTACTAGTGGTAATATTTTTTTCATAAGAACCAAAAGAGAAATAGATTGTGGTCATTTTGGTATGTATACCGTAACAGATGAGACCAATAGATGGTGGACTATTGAAATTGAATTTGATAGTGAATTAGATAGCTTAATGGGAGTTGATTATCAAAAGCAGCATGTTGATTTTAAACCTGTATTAAATGCTGAAGTAGACGAAATAAGAGACTCTTCTAATTTAGAATTAAACGAAAAACAACAAATTTTGTTTAATAGAATTACTAATGAAATTACGAATTGTATAAAGGACATGAGAGGTTTCCGCCGAGAGTTTTGGAACCAGTATAAAAATGAAGAAAAGGAAGCTATTGCTCTAGCAAGCGAAGACGAAGACGCTAATCCTTTACCTGTTGTAGAACCTGCTGTGATTAGAGCTATGCCTCAAGGAAATGAATGGACTGATGACCAAAAAGAAGATTTAGTTAACTTTCTTAAATCTCGTTTTATGCATTTATCTAAAGAAGCAATTACTTTCCAAGTTGATAATTTTGCAGCAGGAATGAATAAAACGATCGTTCTTTATCATTCAAATCCTACTGGAAATTTATTTGAATTGACAACAATAAGAGGTAAAAAAATTACATTTATAAATACGGAACATATTTATTATAAAAACATTATAGATCCACTAAAACAAAATAAAAACTTAAGTGTTTTTACTGTTGCAATTGAAATGTTAATATGCTCGTATGCATACGAAATGGAACAAATGATTCAAGATGATAATAAACTTGAATTTATTTTAAATTCTTATTTAAGAAAAATAAGTGATCGATTAGAATCATTTATTAAAAATGGTTCTATTCAAGTTGATACGGAATACTGGGAAGAAAATATTTCTAATGATGACGATGATGGCGAGGTCATAAATTAACTTAAAACATACAATTTATGTTTAGCACGAGAAGCTTCAGTATAGAGTTTTTCGTGCTTTTGTTCTTCAGGAATTTTATCTATATCAATAACAAAAACTACATCTGCCTCTAAGCCTTTAAAGGTGTTAATTGTAGTGTAATTTATAGCATTATTTTGAAAACGTCCTTTATTGTCTAAGGCTTTTATATCTATTTTACTCGCTTTAGTGGTATCTCCAATACAGCTGTCTGCTTTACTTGAATTGAGTAAGATCAAAATTTGTTCCGGCTTTATCCCTTGCTCTCTTGTAAGTGATTTTATTTCATCTAGTAAATACTTTTGTTCTTCTACTTGATTCTTAAAGCTTTTGATAATAACACCCTCCCCTTCTGGGCTGTTTTGGAAAGGTTTAATCTCTTTATTAATTACTTTTGATAGATAATTAATAATCGTTTTTGTATTTCTACAATTTTCTGGCAAAGAATACTTTATGAAGTTGTTCTGGTTTGGAATTTTAGTGTAATGCCCAAAAATATTTTGCATTTCGTCCATGAAAATATATTTTCCAGCATCATTACTTCCTAAACTAAAAATAAGCCCAAACCAAAACTCTTTAAAATCTTGTCCTTCATCTATAATTATAGCATCAAACTTCTCTTTATAAAAAGGCAAACATTCTTCTAATTTTACAGGAACATCTAACTCCCAAAAATCTTCAGAAGTACTATTCTCTTTCCACCAGTTAGCATCATACAGGTCAATAATTTTTCTTGCAAAAGAATGAAATGTAGTAACCGTAATATGAGTTTCATTTCTATCAAATTCGTAACGTATCTTGTTTGCTAAGGTTCTATTAAAACATAAAAAAAGTACTCTTTTATCTTGGTTAATGAAATCTTGTGCTAAAGTTTTAGCAATTATGGTTTTACCAGAACCTGCAGGCCCAGTTGTAATTATTTTTTTGTTTGCTTTTAAGCGATTAAAAACCCCTACCTGAGTCGCAGTAAGTTCTATAAAACGTTGCTCATTGTATTTAACTCTTGTGCTTAATACCTGAACAAAACCGATATCTCTTAAAAGTTCTGACTTAAATTTATTGTACATCCAACGTCTAACACCTTCTCTATTTGGATTCTGTTTTTTAACAAATGAAAAAAGATACTCTAAGGCTTTATCAGCATGAAGTAAACTTAGCTGGTCTATAATTTGATTGGAATTAATAGACGTAGGTAATGCTTTAGAACCTAATTCACAGTCAGGAAAACATAAGCCCCAACCGATTGTCATATCACCTATAAGATCAGAGAACCCTTTAATTAAAGCATGAGAGGCAGATGACACTTGTGAATCTGGTCTTTTATCCATAATTCTACTATTTTGAGACCACTCATCCTTTATGCCAGAATAATTAATAACACCTCCTTTAACCTCTAGACAAATTATAGCTTTTTCTGGTATGGCGATTATAAAATCCACTTCGTACTCTGGTTTTTTACCAATCCCATCTGTTATAAATTTTCTAGAATAGAAAATATCATAATAATTTGACATTTTTTTTAATTGGTCAAAAACTTTTTTTTCGGCCAGCTCATTTTTTCTATCTTCAGGAAAAAATTCAGGATAAATCATATTGGTAATTTGAAATATGAAATTACGAACAAAAGTTAACTATGTTATTTAGAAGTGATGATAATTTATTTGTAGAAACGAAAGCGTTCTGTTCGAAAGCTCAAGAATTATGGATCTACAGTCCTTTTATTAGAGTGAATAAAATAAAAGAAATACTAGTTGATCCTAGCAAATGCAAAGCTATAGTAGTAAGATGGCAAACCATGGATCTTTTAGTAGGTGTCACAGACTTTGAAAATTTATATGAATTTTGTAAAGATAATGACATAGCATTATTTCGAAACACACGAATCCATTTAAAGGTAATTAGAAATGAAAAGAATCATATTTACTATGGTTCTGCGAACTTCACTAATATGGGGATGGGTGTAAATGGTAATATTGAGCTTTCGGGTATCAACATAGATATAAATATGCAGGATATTGATTATCTCAATGAGATATTATCTGACTCTGTCTTAGTTGAAAAGGATTATTTCAATGCTTTAAAAATAGATATTGATGAAAAGAAGCGAGATTTTAAAAAAATAGAAAAAATCAAGGATAAGGATATTGTATCTGTTGTAAATAATAAATTTTTGCTTGACAGTTTACCCCAGTCAGATAGTCCAAGCCAGCTATGGGAAATCTGCAGAAGCAACTATGACCCAATTAAATATAGTGAAAATGAAATAATATGTGCCAAACACGATATTATATCCTATGTTGGCAATAATAAGTTTATAAACACTAGTAAGGAAAAGTTTTTACAAATGTTGGGTTCTGGTTTCAATTCAACCCCTTTCGTTCACGAATTAAAATTTCAAGTGCGCACACAAGCCAATTATACTATGGGGTATACTCAAATCACAAAATGGATAGCTAAAACAACACTATCAGTGCCTACTCCTAGTCGACAAGATATCAGAGATAAAAGCTGGGTAAACCGTTTACATAACTGGATTCCAGCTCTAGATTCTCATAACTTCAGGAGTGAAAAAAGACATAAATCAGACGGGGGCCGAGGAGGAACAAACCTTTTGTACTATATCGGCAAGGATGATGGCAATGAATATAAAGATTTAGAAGATTTAATTGGCGGTTTAAGGATTAACGGGAAAGGTGGTAAATCGCCACACCAATTTATACTGCTTGCAACAATCAATGAGCTCGTGAAAAATAATGAAAAAGATTTTTCAATCGATGAAATTGAAGCGGAATTTTCAAGACAATGGAGAAATGCTGGAAAATTGAATAAAATTTCAAAGCAAAACTTTGCCATGCCTTTAAACGCTTTGAAAGGCAAGTTAATTGAATTCAATTATCTAAATAATAACGAGACTATTCAGGATTATCGTAAAGAATCTGAGCTTAAAGAAAAAGTTAAAACAATAACCATAAGCAACAGTCTTTTTGCTTTATTCAAGGAACAAAAAATTACGGGTGATGAGATTTTAGAATATTATTAAATTAAATGATCCCCAGATAATATTGATTAAATGAAGCAGCTTGCACAGCCTTCGCCTTCGGCTTCAAGAATTTCATCTTGCCAAGATTGTCCCGTTCTAGATTTTTTCTTTTGTCTATTCATTCTCAAAAAATGCTCTTTCTTAATAGAAGCTACACGTTCCGGCTTATTTAATTCCTCTAATGATTCGGACATCCAAGTGTAACCTTCCTTTTCATATTCAATTGCTTTTGCATATAATTCAGGGTGTTGTTCTAACAACCACACCCATTCTATTTTTTGTTGGTAAAAACAAAAGAAGCAACCAGATCTACTTCTAGAATAGGTTCCCTTTTTGATTTCTCCATTAATCTCTACTTGATACTCGATGGGCTTATAATACGCTGGTACACCTACTCCAGATTCCTCAAGAATTTGAAAGACATCATTAAGACCAATAATTTCATCATTTTCTATTAAAGGAAACACGTCCAACTTACCTATTGGATAATCAGTAGTTTTAAGGTATTCAAAAATAACTTTATTAAACAGTTTTAAATCCACATCCATTAAAGCATTGAGCTTTTGTGTTTGAGTGAATTTTGGGGAAATAGACTGTTCTACATATTGCAATGCATTTGCCAAAACGTTTTTATCTGAAAAATCTTTATAATACCCTTTAATAACTTCAATATTAGAATTTGACAAAAACTTTTTTATAACATCTTCACTCCATATGTTCTTTCTAAAAGGAAATATAGTTTGAATATTTTCTTTTTTAGAGATGTAGCCCTCCCTGTTTTCATCTCCTCTAATGCCTACATATGAAATTGTTGGTTCGTCACCTACATAAGTCTCAAAAGGCTGTAATTTCATCTTATTTGTGCACCATCTAGCTGTCGCAGAAGGTAAGTATCCACCATACATTGCAAGGAAGTGGTCAAAAGGATTTTTCATGGGCGAATTGTCTTCATCCATGGACTTGTACAACTCTATATCTCTACCTAAGACAGAATTTAACCTTCCTATCAAGTCATAAGTTTCTTTTAGTTCTTTACCTGTATCACAGGTATAATATTCTATATCTAATTCTGGATATTTCTGGCTCATGTAAATAGATAGTGCAGCACTATCTTTCCCTCCTGAAATACCCAATAGATGTTTTACTTTACCCATATTAAATTTTCATTTCTTTAGAAATTAATTCAATTAACAGTTCTTTTCTTTTATCATCATCTAATTTACTAATTGTTTCACTAACGCTCCTTTTTATAGAAGCAAACTCTTTTGTTTTATCTGTATTAACTACTAATTTATCGTCTACAAATTCTCCAGTCTCATCAAAAAACCTAAATGAAAATAAAGTACCCTGTTTAGAATTAGCATTGAAACTACGTATTTCTGAAGCTTTTATTAAACCTAAAGACAAATCTTTAATATTATTTATTAGTAAAGGTTCTTCTTCATCTAATAATTCCTCTAGCCCTTTTCCTAAAGCAACATCTGCTACTGATTTAATCCAGCTAATCCTATCATCAAGAGGAGAAATTAATCGTTTATAAAAAACACCTTGCACCTTACCTAAAGTAGATGGATTAATTTCATTAATCATAGACTGAATCTTATTTTTATAAACTTTAAAATCTAAAGATTCAATATAAAAAGAACTGATAATTTCCTTTTCTATTCTATTGATCAATTCATCATAAGCATTACGTATTTCTGTAATTGCATCTTGTATATGATTTGTAAATGAGTTAAGGACTTCCACGTCTTCTTTTATTGCTAAAGAATGAAATCCTAGCGCTGTAGGGAATAAATTAAATAAAGCATCTTCGGGGTCTTTAGATGTCATAATTGCTTCTCTCAACTTAGTCGCTTTATTAGATAGCTTACCTGTTTTTAATGTATAATTATTCAGACCTCTTTGAAATCTTAAAAAGTTACCGAAAATAGATAGAAAAGTAGATTGCGTTCCTTTAGAATTTGAATCCCTTATTTGGACTAGCTCTTTATAGCTTTCAAGTAGGTTTACCTTTAAACCAGAAACATCATAGCTTTTTACTAAAAAATCTTGGGGCTTTTTATGTATTAAGTCAATAGTATCTTCAGTAATAAAAGGCACAAACCCTCCATTAGAATGAAACAAAGCATAATCCTCCTTTTTTGCTATTAAAAAAATTGGAATCCAAAAATCTATGACTCCTTTTTTAAGTTTATAAGGGCTAGTTTGTAATACCTCATAAAATTCCAACAGATTTCTTTTATTAGACAAAGAGCTTTTTAAAAAGGCCTCAGATTCATTCCATAGATTGTATAAATTAGAGTCGCTAGAAGGTTTGGTTAATTCATAATAACCAAGTTTATTATTTTTCTGGTGAATCCCTGACTCTTTTAATAAGCTAATATATATAGCTTTTTGAGGAGGGAATTTTTCTTCTGGAAAATCTAAATTTTCCAGATGCACATTCTCTAATAAAGCTCTAATTAGATATTTTCGTGCAGTATTAATTGGTGCACTTAAAAACTGTTTATTTATAAGCTCATTATTAAATATTGGTGTGTTTCTGTAAATTTTGAAACAGATCTCTGTTAACCACTCATACAGTTTATGTTTACTGATTATAGATTCTATCTTACCATCATTAATCCAAATATTTTTATCATTATTAAACAGCTGATTAATTACAAGGTTCTCTAGATGTTTTAGATGAAACTGTCTCTCTGAGTCTAAAAGTTTTTTTGCATTTGCATCCTCTGAATGTTTTTCTATTAATCTATTAAATTTAAGAATTGTTAAAACCTCATTTCTAATCTGAGTAGAGTTTTTATAGAGAACAAATATGTTGGATGTAAATTCCTTTGATTTCTTTTTGATATCAGAAACCTTTCTGTCATCAAAAACTAAATTAATATAACCATCTATTACACCTTCAGCTTCTGTAAGCTCTTGATAAGATTCAAACACTCTGTATTCAAAGAATCGTCTTGTACCTGTTTCAAAAGAGTATCTTTTAACAAGTAGTACAGGCAAGTCTACAAGAGATTTGATCTCATTTGCTATGGAAAAATTAGGATTAATTTCTTTACTTATTGCAATTAGTTCTTGCTCTAGATCTAAGTCAGTCCCTTCTAAGAAGTTTATTTTATTACTATGCTTATAAAACCTAATAATACCTGCTCTTTCTAGTTTTTCTAAAATTGATAAAACATCAAAACCTCTAGTAAAATTAAAATAGTTAGATATAAAGCTTTTGTCAAAAAGGCCTCCAACCTTAGAGAAAATATTAACCAACCCTATGGTTTTTATAACCTCAGATGCTTGTAGATAATCATCTTCAAAAACCAGTTCTGCTCTTTCTAAAGCTCTAAAAGTACTTAGCCATTGAGCTCTGTGTGGATTATCTGAGCTATTAATTTCTGATGACAATGTGTTGACTAAATAGTCGTATACATTAGAGACTGAGTAGAAGTTTTGTTTTAATTTCTTAACAGAATAGTCTGTATCATCATTTAAAAATGAAAATAATGATCTCTCATTCTGGCCATAACGCTGAAGTGAATTAACCAATACATTTGAAGACAGCCAATCTAATGGATACAAAGAATCACTTAACTCTTGATTAACTAATTTATTATGACTTACAAGTTTTGAATCTTGAATTAACTTCAAGAGTTTTTTAAAATCTGATTCAATTTCTTCGGGTATTGAAAATTCTTTTAATTTCTTACTGGCAAAATAAATAAGCTGCTCTACTGGCTCATTAAATACTAAATCTACAAACCTGCCTTTTACTTTTTCCCATTCTAACTTATCCTGATTAGACAAGCTACTTCCATAACTTGAAAAGTTTTGATGTAATGTTATAATAAAATAAGTCTCATGTAAATCATCATTTGCCCACTCAGAAATTTGCTGAATCAAAAAGAGCTCATCAGCAGTCTTATTCTTTGATGCATATTCTAGAAACTTACCAAACTCATCTATAACTAAAACAACTCCTTTATTGATTTTTGACGCTTTTATTCTTCTTTTTTCTAAAGCTGCTATTATTTTTGAGTTATTAACAGCTCCTTTAAGTTTTAGTTCTGTACTTAATACGTTTAAAAGAGAAGCGTTTTCTCCTATAATTTTTATAAACTCATAATCCACAAAACTATTTTGCTGAGAGTTTAAATCACTAAAGAATATTTTTTCTTTATTTAAATTTTTTTCAAGAGCCCAAAGAAATGTTGACTTACCTGTTCCGTAATTACCTATTAAGTTGAAAGACTTATTTGCACCATAATTATTAAGGAAAATTCTATCAAAAATCTCTTTAGTATTAGGAGTAACAACATAGTCTATTTGCTTCGACTCATCTCTAACTATATTGGTCGAAATATTATTACTGTATACCATAGTGCGCTTTCAACATTTTATTTTTTAACTTCTCTGATGTGTTTTTAAACTGCAATTGTCTTATTCCAGCATCATCTTTATAAACAAAATTATTATTTTCATCACAAAGTTTTTCTATAAGGACTTCTAAACCCTCATTAGACAAACACAGGTAAGAACCAACTGTTTTTCTTATATTATCATAACCAACAGAACTCTCTCCTTCAAATTCATTTAACAAACAGTATCCAAAAATATGACTAGAAACACTATCTTGAACTCCTTTGTTTATCCTATAAACTGTTTGATTCGCGGTGTTTTTTCTTCCTGTATCCAATACCAAATTCAAACTAAGTAAGGGTGCATTAAAATCATCCTCTACAGTTTTTTCGTTTTTTGCAGGAGAAACATAAGTTCTTATGAAAACTTTAAAATCTGAATTAATAGTTTTTTCGGCAACCTCTTTCTGATCTTTATCGACAAGTAGTCTATTTACATAATTCAGGATTTGATACTCGGAAAAATCTAAAGTAGCTTTATCAGAAAAATAACTTGAAAATATTAATTGAAAAATTGACGAATGATTAGTCTTGCACAAATAATATTGCAACAGCCATAGTGAACCATCATTTTCTAAATAAGGATCTAGACTCTCTGTTAGAAATAGTAAATCTGCAAACTTACTTATCTCATTTTCTTTATTTAATACTCCAAAAGCTCTTAGCCAATGATGAATGGACCTAACCATATTTTTACCAACACCCAACAACGGTATAGCCTTGTTGTCTTTAAAAATATTCACAGACTTCTGGCTATCAATCAGTTGAACTCCTTTTAATATCCACTGTTCTTTACAATGAAAAGTATCATGCCCTGAAAATTTATACTTATCAATCATCTATTAAGATCTGATTTTTTTATTTTAAAAACAAATTTAAGGATAAATGGAGGATAAACTCCATTATGCCTCGTATAAATCGTTAAATTTGTTTTTACTTAAAAAAAAAACGAATTAATAGTCTGTATTTCAGTGTGATATATTTGGTTATCACAGTTATATTTTTTATTGTGTTATGTAGAAATGAAAACAACTTATTATTAGATAGTTGAGTATTTTGATTCCTAAACGAATGCATCACAAGAAAAGAATAGTTGATTTTTTGCAAATCATAGATCCAAAAGGAAATCTAATTAACACTAACATTTAGATTTAACGGTCTGTTCTGTTGGAGAGTTAACAGTGTGTTCTGTTATTGCGTTAAAATTATCTAGGTCATTTTTTTCTTCATAAACCCTTAATACTATAAACACTTTGATCTAACAGCCTGTTATAGTAGAGAATTTTCAGTGCGTTATACTATCG
Source organism: Nonlabens sp. (assembly GCF_039941875.1). GTDB lineage: Bacteria > Bacteroidota > Bacteroidia > Flavobacteriales > Flavobacteriaceae > Nonlabens. The sequence goes on from NZ_JBDVDQ010000022.1 coordinate 123,906, forward strand.
CGTTAATATTATCTACGCTATTTTTTAGTAATAAAACCTAGATATTACTAACATTTTAATTTAACGGACTGTTATAATTGAGAGTTAATAGGGCATTAAACTATGACGTTAATATTAAACAGGCAATGTTTTAAATAGAAAACCGATAGACAGCCGGCATTTTGACTTTAATGGATGTTGTAACATAGAATTAAAAAGTTATAACACTAGAGCGTTAAAACTATAATTACTTGTGTTGTACGTTGCAAAAATACTAATATGGTCTATAAACACTGAAGTTGGAGATAAACATATAAGCAACAATGCCGCAACAATTACATTTAAGGGATTGTTGCGGCATTGTTGTAGTTTTGTTTTTCAACGGTGCGTTATTATCACTAGTGTTCAAATATTTATACAACATAGCAACTAAAAACTCTCAACGATATCACGTTTAAAAATAAAATGACGTCCTTTCTCATTATTTGAATTCAAATAACGTTCACCATTAATATTGTAATTCACTTGATGTTTAGAGTAACTACCATTCTTTTCTTCAGGATTTAGTTTTGATCTTAATACATCGTTAACTTTACGTGTGGTAGTTAACACACCGTTATCTTTAAGTAATGGAAGCAAATCTTTACCACCATAAGCCAACTCATTTTCGTCTGTTAAAGCAAATAAATCTTTTAAAACTTCAATAATTTCTCTTAATAAACTGGAGGTTGTTCCTTTTAACAAACGATCTAATGCAGGCGTATGAATGTGACCTTTTGTAAACCACATTCTAGTAGTTTTTGGAACGATAATGTCTCGAGTACTTAAAACGTATAAAAACGCTGGGATTTCATTTTTTAGTTTGATAAGAAATTCTGGGTCTGGTTTTGAATCATTAGATTCTAGGCTTTCTATTTTCCTAACCCAATACCTGATTTCATTACTATCTATCAAAACAAAATTATCTTCGTTATTAGAACACAGGATAATCTTACCAAAATAGTTGCTTTCAGTTTTGTCTTTTCCCTTAGCTTCAGTTTTATAAGACTTTGCTGTAGATAGGTTTTTTAAGCGCTCACTATCTTCTCTTTTGTCTAGTAATACTTCATCAATAGCAATGATCAATTTGTTAGACCAATCCGAATTAAATCGACTTCTGAAATCTTCGTTAGTATTAATAGTTATATTTTTCTCAAAGAGCAATTTTAGAAATTGTAAAAAAGTACTTTTTCCAGTATTACGCTCTTCGCTAACCAATGCCAAAATTGGTAAAGTTTGCATAGGGTAGCGGTAGAGGATAGTTAGATAATCAATGCCTGTAATAAATTGATCACCAAAAATATGTCTTAGGAATTTTTCAATATTTTTCCAACTTCCTTTTTTTATATCATGGCTTAAAGCATAGTACTTATTATAATGTCCTCCAACTTCAGGTTGATAATCTGTATGACTAGGTATATTACAAAACCCATCATACTTAGGTATTTTCTTTAAGTATTCCTTACCATAGTCTTGAATGATCTCTTGTTTATTCCATTTAACAATAGCATCATAGGACTCCTTTACAGTAAGTGGAACAGACACTTTCTTAAAGTAGTCTGTTCCTATTCTTAAATAATCCATATTATAATGTAGCTCTTACGTTAATTTTATACGGTGGAAAGGCGTATTCTTCATTCTCATCTTTCTTGGTAATTTCAATAAAGAATTTGCTCGCTTGCGGATCGTGCTCTCTTATGAGTTTGATTTGCTCTTCTATGTAAACAGCATCAATAAAGTGTTCTGCTGACAAACGATTTTTTGCTATTGAAAGCTTTTCCAAAGCGATACGAAGCGCAGAGCTCCTTAGATGATCATAAGGACTCTTTGCTTGATAATTTCTTAACTCTTTCAAAATTTCTCTATGAAGCTCATAGATGTCCTTAAAGTTGTACTGATTCTTTCTTGCGGTAAATTTCTTAGCCATTGTGAGAAGTTTTAGAGTGGTTAATTCTTACTAACGATTCATAAACTTCATGTTGCTTGTACATGACTTTGTTACCAATACGGTAGCTAATTAAGATGCCTTTGCGAGTCCAGCTCCAAAGCGTGCCGAGCGAAATGGAAAGCATCTCTGCTGTTTGTTCTCTGGTAAGTAATTTGTCTTTAGAATTGTTGTCTAACCTTTCTAAAATTTCTTTGAGTCTAAACTCGAAGTGTCTTATTAAACTTTCTTGAAACTCAGAAGGTGTAATGTCGTGTAATTGTGTGATGTTCTTTTCCATCCATATACTGTTTTAAATTCAGTACAAAGATTTTAAAAATTAAAGCCCGTGTATAATTTCAGGTAAATGTTAAGTGAATGATAGTTACATGAATGTGAATAATTAACTTTTTTTCAAATGTTTAGCTATTACGTCTTGAAAAAAAGTATAGTAATTGTTAGAGACTCGTGATGGAGTTGTTTGTTTCATTTTTGTGTTATATACGGAATTAACGGCATTTATATAGAGCCTAGGGTTAGCATTAATAATTTTTAAATCTCTTTCTTCTTCGGTGAAAAATTTATAAACTGTTTGAAAAAAGTAAGTGCTTCTTTTCTTTTCATATTTTAAAATCATTTTGATAACATCAACATATTTGTGATTTGTTATTGGTTCAATAGCCTTTAAAAATGTGTGATCTTCAATACTCAAAGTAGCATAACTATGTAGATCAATATCATTTTTAAAATAATTATTGTTTGACAAGTAATTCATTTTTTTTGATAATTCGGAGAAATATTCCATTTTAAAGTGAAAAGTTTGCAGCTGAATTAATTTTTTATTGAAACTTAGGTCCTCGATACTTATTAAGATAGGGTCTTTCAAAAATTTAAATATTAATTGATGCCATTCATTAAATCTTTCAGGATATTTAGGTAGATTCATTAATAAACGAGGAAATTCGTATATACCATCATTAGCTTCAATCACAGTATTATCTTCTCTAATGAATAGACGTAGAAAAAAATTAAAATCTTGATCATTTTTTATGTGCTCAAAGGCATCATTAATTTTTTGATTTATTCTTACGATTCTATATTCATCGTCTAGCAAATATTTTAAATTTAATCTAGTATTAGCTTCTATAGAAATGATATTCATTAAAATATCTTTTCTTAAAAGAGTATTAATTATAAAAGAATATAGACTTTTCAATACTTCATTTTTGATTTCATAAGAACTCAAAAAAATGTATTCATCATAAGTTTTTGTATCGGTTAATTCAGGATAGCCGATTTTTTTTTTCAAAATATAGGCTTCTGAATTTTTAAGTTGTTGAATTAAATTATTGATGTTTTTCGAATCCAGATCAAGTTTAGGGATAGAACCGGCCCAAACGTCTTCAGATTCGTCAAATGTTTGGATAAATTTCTCAAAAGATTCTATAAGTGTTAGTTGCCCCATAACTCCTTCAATTTATCAGCATGTTCTTGTTTGCTGGTTTTTAAATATTTTAAAAATTGTGCTTCTGTTTTATGACCTGTTATCGCCATGATTGTCATATTAGGTAATTTCCCATACAAATTGGTGGCAAAACTGCGGCGGCAAGTGTGTGAGCTAATGAGTTCGTTTTTATGATACAAATTGATTTTTTTTCTGGTTATCTTATTTTTCCCTTTCCCTTCTGTAACCATTTTTGCACCTTGAACCTTATTCGTGATTTCGGCGATTCCGCATAACTCTTTAACGTAAAGATTGAATTTTTGATCAGAAATCGCTTTGGGTAAACCATCATATTTTTTGATGATTTTTTTTACGTCTTTATGCATTGGGATAATTACCTCTTCACCAGTTTTTTTTGTTTTGGTTTTAATCTGATCATCGTCTATATTGAATTTTTCCAATCGCATAAAATCTGATATTCTAAGGCCTGTTCTCAATCCTATAAGAAATAAATCACGAGTATTTTCTAATCGCTCACTTCCTTTAAGATCGGCTTTTTTAATCATTTCAATTTCATCTTCATTTAGATATACGTCATAGGTTTTTGCAGTGATGGTCATGAACTCGGAGTGCCTGTATTCCCTGCTAATGGGTAAGCCTTCAATGTCTATATTTTTTGCCCATAGCTTAATATTAGATATATGGCCACCTATACTGTTATCACTCAACTTATCAACTTCTCTCAAGTATTTGACCCATTTACGGTAAAACTTAAGATCAATACTCTCGTGTCTCAGTTTTGTATTGTGCTTTTTTTCAAATTGAAGTAATTTGTTCCAGGTAGTTTTATAATCTTGAATCGTTCGCTCACTAATCGGTTTACCTCTATAAAGTTTATCATCGGAATCTTTGATGTATTTATCTATCCAATCGGTAAAATAGATTTTGTAACCTAGCTTTTCATCTTCTATATGACCAAAATGATTTTGTACCTGCTCTTTTAACCATGATGAGCTAATATGCTTCCTACCATTATAATCCATAATATAGGTATCGGCCAATTTTCTAGACAGTTGCTCTAAGTTAATATTAATAAAATCTTTGGTTGGAGAATCAGATCTCAATCTAACACGCTCTTTTTTGGGGTTCCAGTCATTTCTATTTACCTTTAATCCAGTCTTAGTTTTTTGGTCAATTCGTTTACTGTCCCAAATGCGAACATGAATTGATGGGTAATCTGATTTACCATTTAAAATGAAAAACTTGATGCGCATATTAAAATTTGAACTACAAATCTAAGTTTTCTGCCGAAATTCTGCCGAAAAAAAATGCATTTTATTGCATTTAATAGGATTCGAACCCATACAAAACATTAATTTTATGGATTTAAATATATCTAAATCAGAGGATTATGTCTCGGGGAGCTGGGATCATCGAAAACGGTGTATTTAGCCTTGCGAATCCTGCCACCCCGACTAAAAGTTGTAAAGCTTTTTTAATTACCGTTTTCATTGTAAAATGAAAACGGTTTTTTTGTTTTATAAGGTTAGATTCCTCTTTTTATCTTAGATAATTATCGCTTTTATCGACGCTTTTTTTTCTTTCAGTTTGTTTAATTCTCACACATTCTAATTTGTTTTAAATAGGTTAATGTTGTGGAAATTTTATTTGATTAGAAATACGCTTTTTTGTTACAGTTATTAGTTTTAGCCTTATTTGTTGCTTTAGTTGCATCTGTATTGGTGGTAGTAGTATTAAAGAAGTTATTAAATTAATATCGATATTTAATAATTGTTTCATATCTCAAAAGTTGCAATTAATGTAAATTGCATAAAACAAAAAAATACATGCAAAGAGACCTTCAAGACCTCCGTAAATCATACGATAAAGATGCTTTGCTAGAGACCATACTGCCTGCTAGCCCTTATGAATTATTTGACTCTTGGTTCCAAGATGCAAAAGATAATATTCAAGTAGATGAAGCAAATGCAATGAGTCTTTGTACATTAGGTGTAGACGGCTTTCCTAAATCTCGTGTTGTTTTGCTTAAAGAAATAGTCGATAAAAAATTCCTTTTTTATTCTAACTATTCATCAGAAAAAGGAATGGCAATGGATGCTTATAATAAAGTTAGTTTGCATTTCTTCTGGCCATCATTAGAAAGGCAAATTATAATAAAAGCTAACGTGACAAAGGTTTCTAGAGAAAAGTCATTATCTTATTTTAGATCTAGACCTAGAGGAAGCCAGATAGGAGCATGGGCGAGTAATCAAAGCAATTCTATTTTGTCTAGAGAAGAGTTGGAAAAACAATTGCTACATTTTGAACAAAAATTTGATGGTATAGAAATACCATTACCAGATTTTTGGGGTGGTTATTCTTGTGATGCTTTAACTTTTGAGTTTTGGCAAGGAAGACCCAATAGGCTTCATGACCGTATTTTATATGAAAAGGTAGAAGATAATTGGTCCTTTAAAAGATTACAACCGTAATGAAAAAACTAATTGTAATACGTCATGGTAAATCCACATGGGAACTGCAAGTTAGAGATCACGATAGGGTTCTAACTCAGCGCGGAATAGAAGATGCTCACCTCATAGGTAAAGCTTTAAAAACAGCTCAAATAAGTCCAGATGTGGTGTGGACCAGTACAGCAGCTAGAGCTTTACAAACTGCTACATTAGTTATGGAGTATATAGATTACCAATTAAGCACTCTTAAATTGAAACGAGATTTATATACTTTTAATGCACAAGAATTATTAGAAGTAATATCTACCTGTGACGATGGTGTAGAGACTTTAGTTATATTTAGTCATAATAATGGAATAACTGACTTAGTAAACTTACTAGGTAATACTAGATTCGATAACGTTCCTACCGCAGGAGTGGTTGCTATAGATTTTGAAACTAATTCATGGAAATCTTTAGAAAATGGAAGTACTAAGTTTCACATATTCCCGAAGTTAATAAGATGAATCAATACTATAATAGAGAATTAAGCTGGTTGCGATTTAATGCTAGAGTTTTACAAGAGGCTAGTGATAAAAAAGTACCGCTTATTGAACGTTTAAGATTCTTAGGTATATTCTCAAATAATCTAGATGAATTCTTTAAGGTGCGCTATGCAACTATACAGCGCATTCAAAGAGCAGGTAAAAATGCTACAAAATCATTAGGTGGGATTACGGCCGAAGAGTTATTACAGAAGATTAACGAGATGGTTATTGTAGACCAGGCACGTAGTTTTAATGTCCTTGCAGAGCTTGAAGAAGAGCTGAAACAAGAGAGTATTATTATAGTGGATGAAACTGAGGTGCTTACCGAGCACGAGAGTTTTATTAGGAATTACTTTAATGATAAAATTAGTCCGGCGATAAGTACGATAATGATTAATGATCATGTAGATTTCCCTCATTTAAGAGATGGATTCGGATATCTCGCTGTGCGTATGGTCATGACAGATGAAAGTATAAGATATGCCTTAATAGAAAAACCTAAGTATCTAAATAGATTTGTCGTACTGCCTCAAATAGAAGGTGATGATAAGCAATATATCATATTAATTGATGACTTGATAAGGCATCGCATGCATTACATCTTTAATATTTTTGATTATAAAGAGATAGAAGCTCATATGATTAAAGTGACTCTAGATGCAGAGTTAGATATGGAGCTAGATCTTAAAAAGAGTCTTCTAGAAAAAATACGTCGCAGTGTTCATGATCGTAAAGATGGGGACCCTGTACGTTTTGTATATGATAGGAATATACATGAAGATACGCTGAGACTTATTAAAGATAAACTGCAAATTGATAATAATGATAGCATTATACCAGGGGGTCGTTATCACAATAGGAGAGATTATCTCAAATTTCCAAGCCTAGGAAGGACAGATTTGCTCTACCAGAAATTGCCGGCATTGCCTATTAAAGATGTTAAGATTCGAGGTTCTTTATTAGAAAGAATTGCTCAAAAGGATATTCTTCAATATACGCCCTACCATACGTTTGCAAACACAACTAAGTTCTTAAGAGAAGCAGCGCTAGATCCTAAGGTGAGAACCATTAAGATAACTATTTATAGACTGGCTGAAGTTTCTCAAATTGCTGGTTCACTTATCAACGCTGTTAAAAATGGTAAAAAAGTAACCGTTTCTATTGAGTTACAAGCGAGATTTGACGAGCAAGCAAATATTAATTATGCAGAGTTGATGCAGGAAGAAGGTGTGCGCATGATATTCGGTGTTCCTGGATTAAAAGTACACTGTAAAGCATGTTGTATAACGCGCGAAGAAAATGGTAAAATCGCTAGATATGGATTCATTTCTACTGGTAATTTTAATGAGTCTACTGCAGGGATTTACACCGATTATACGCTATTTACCGCAAATCGTAAGATTTTAAAAGAAGTAGAACGTGTGTTTGATTTCTTTGAAGTAAATTATAAGCAACATAGATATAAACACCTGCTCGTATCTCCTAATTATCTCAGAAATGGAATTGAACGTTTAGTACGTCGTGAGATCGCTTTCGCGAAAGCGGGAAAACCAGCAAAGATACGTGCCAAAGTAAATTCTTTTTCAGATTTAAAAATGATAGACTTATTCTACGAGGCTTCTAACGCAGGAGTGAAAATAGAATTAATAATACGTGGTATATGTTGTTTAATTCCTGGTGTGAAAGGAATGAGCGAAAATATTAAAGTAATAAGTGTTGTCGATAGGTTCCTAGAACACCCACGTGTTTATCGATTTTATAATCAAGGGGAAAATGATCTATATATTTCTAGTGCAGATTTTATGGCGCGTAACCTAGATAGTAGGGTAGAAATAGCTTGCCCTATTTATGACGAGGATATAAAGAGGGAGATTATTGAAACCATGGATATATGCTGGAGTGATAACGTAAAAGCGAGGGAGATTTGCGCAGACCAGCTTAATAATTATGTGACTAATGACGATAAGCCTGTTCGCTCACAATATGCAACATATCAATATTATAAAAATCAAATTACAAATTAATGGCGTTTGAAATTAAAAAATATGGAGCCATAGATATAGGTTCTAATGCAATTAGGTTATTAATAGCTACAGTAACTCTCTATAATGACGAGCCACCAGTTTTTAAGAAAACGAGTCTAGTTAGAGTACCTATAAGATTAGGGCAAGATGTTTTTGTTAATGGAAAAATATCTCAAGAGAACATTGATAGAATGGTAGATTCTATGAAGTCCTATCAGCTGTTAATGGGTGTTCACAAGGTAAAAGTGTATAAAGCATATGCAACTAGTGCAATGAGGGAAGCACTAAATGGTACAGATGTCGTTGAAAAAATTAAGGCAGAATCTGGTATTAATATAGAGATTATAGACGGTTCTCATGAGGCTGCTATTATAGCTATGACCGATTTGCATGCTGTTATTGATCAAGAAAAGGTCTATTTATATGTAGATGTGGGTGGAGGTAGTACAGAATTTACTCTATTTGCTTACGGTAAAGAGATTGTTTCAAGATCATTTAAAATAGGTACAGTAAGATTGCTTAATGATATGGTAAGTAAATCTTTATGGGACGAGGCAGAAGCCTGGATTAAAAAAATAACTAATGCATATGATCATATAGATCTTATAGGGTCTGGTGGAAACATCAATAATATATTTAAAAGTAGTGGTAAAAGAGTGGGCAAGCCTATTTCTTACTTTTACCTAGTAAATTATTATGAGCAATTGCAAAATTATAATTATGAAGAGCGAGTTTATCATCTTAACCTAAATCATGATAGAGCTGATGTAATCATACCTGCTTGTCGTATTTATTTGCGTGCCATGAAATGGAGTAAAGCAAAAAATATTTATGTACCTAAAATAGGATTAACAGATGGTATCATTAAATCGATTTTTAATGCCGATAATCGATAAACTTAAACGTTTGCATGTTTTAATGACTACATTAGAATAGTTAGATTAACTTTGACAATTAAATATTTAAAAATGAAAAAATTTTTACTATTAGTTAGCATCATTTTATGTGGAGCTACCGCAGCTGCTCAAGCACCTGGAGATGTGTTATATGGATTCCGTTTAGGAGCAAATTATTCAACTCTTTCAGGAGGAAATGAGAAGTGGGATGATATAGATAGTAGAATAGGTCTTCATGCAAGTTTCTTTGCACAAGTTCCTTTAAGTGATAGCTTTTCTTTACAACCAGAATTAGGAGTGTCTGCCTTAGGTGTAAATGAAAATGAAGTAAGACTTGAGAATGGAGATAATGTACAGTTAAAAACAAACTGGTTACAAGTGTCTGTTCTAGCTAGATTAGATTTAGGACGTCGTTTATTCATTTTATTAGGACCACAAGCAGGTGTTAATGTAACAGAGAGAGATGATAACGATTATTATAATTATGACTTTGCTGCTGTAGGTGGTATTGGGTATAAAATGGATGAAAACTGGGCGGTAGATGTACGTTATGGTTATGGTCTTTCAAATATTTTTGATAGAGAGTTTGCAGAATTAGAAGATGCAAATAACAGATGGTTTCAATTAGGTGTTTCTTATAAATTATAAGTAGTACCTTATTACATATAGAAAAGCCTCTTAATTTTTTAAGAGGCTTTTTTTTGTGCGTATAGTTTTAATTTTAAAAATCTAGGTCAAATGTTCTTCTCAATAGGTCTACTGCAGGGTTTTTCTCTACTAGTTTAGAAAACTTATCTTGGTCCGTATAAACATATTTTTTAGTAACGCTTTTATCGACGGCTATTTTAAAATCTATAAGGTAATTATTGAGTTCTCGTTTTAAATATTCTAATATCTGACCTTGAGACTTTTCAAGATCTTCTTTCATAGATTGGTTAGGGAATCTTAGCTTTATAGTAGTACCTTCTAGAATAGGTCTGTCAGCATTAATTATACTGGCTAGAATAAGTTGGCCTCTTTCTGTTAAATGATCTACGTATTTTATCCAAGCATTGGTTAATTGTTCTTGTGTAAAATCTTCTTCTGGTAGTTTATCATGAACTACTTGTTTCCCTTGAATACTTGCGATGTGAACCTTTTTAGCTTCTATTCCCTGTAAGGATAGACCGCTCACTTTTTTCTTACTCTTTGCAAGTAAAGCTTTTCTAGCTTCTTCTAGTGATCCAGATGTCGCAGGCGATGGAGCGCTAGTAATAGTTGTGCTAGCAGGTTTTTCTACGGCAGGTTCATTTACTACAGCAGTATGTTGAGTTGCAGATTCTGGCGTATTATAACTTCTTGAATTCTCCGTGGTTGCAGAATCAGGAGAAGTTATTTTTTGTGTGTTTAGATTCTCTTTATTAGATTCAACTTTTACAGTATCGCTTTGTTGAATCGTTGTTTCACTAAATTGTGTAGCAGGAATGATGAAGTTTACATCATTTTTTTTTTTGCTTCATCAGAAGTGATGGAGGCAAGCTGCATGAGAGTTAATTCAACTAAAAGGCGCTGGTTGCGACTGGCTCGGTAATTGAAATCGGCCTGGTTTGCTATCTCAATTGCTTTTCTTAAAAAATTAAGATCAACGTTTCTAGCTTGTTCTAAATATTTATTTTTAGTTTGTTCTCCTACTTCTAGAAGTTCAATAGTACGTTCATCTTTACCTACCATTAAATCTCTAAAATGTGAAGCAAGACCACTTACAAAATGCTGTCCATCAAAACCTTTGGTCATGATGACATCGTAATCTACCAGTAATTGCGGAATGTTATTTTCTAGCAACAAATCAGTTACTTTAAAATAAGTCTCTCTATCTAGGACATTTAAATTTTCAGTTACCGCCTTAACAGTAAGTTCTTTACCAGAAAAGCTTACTACACGATCAAATATTGAAAGGGAATCTCTTAATGCACCATCTGCTTTTTGAGCAATTATCTGCAGAGCATCCTCTTCGGCAGTGATACCTTCTTTTATAGATATACGCTTTAAATGTTCACGCATAGCGCTTACAGTAATGCGTTTAAAGTCAAAAATTTGACATCTAGATAATATCGTAGGTATGATCTTATGCTTCTCTGTAGTTGCTAAAATAAAGATAGCGTGTGCAGGTGGCTCTTCTAATGTTTTAAGAAACGCGTTAAAAGCTGCATTTGATAACATGTGTACCTCATCAATAATATAGATCTTGTATTTTCCTACTTGTGGTGGGATGCGTACTTGATCTACTATACTTCTTATCTGGTCTACACCATTGTTAGAAGCAGCATCGAGTTCAAATATGTTAAAGGCAAAATCTTCATCAGGATCATATTCTCCACTTTCATGGTTGATCTTTTTTGCAAGAATACGCGCGCAGGTAGTTTTACCTACACCTCTAGGACCAGTAAATAATAATGCCTGTGCTAGGTGATTGCTTTTAATTGCATTCTCTAGTGTCTGTGTAATAGCGCCTTGACCTACGACATCTTCAAATGTCTCAGGGCGGTATTTTCTAGCTGATACTATAAATGGTTCCATGAGTCAAAGATACTTTGCTATGATCTTATAGTCTTACTTTCTAAGAGTATAATTTCTGTAAATTATCAACATTTATTAACTAGTTTTGCAGCATAGCAGGTCGCCTTATCGATCTTGTGTAAGCAAGGTAGGAAAGTCCGGACACCGTAGGATAACATAGCGGCTAACGGCCGTCGTTTTGTTTTCATTTTTGTGTAAACAGGATAGGACAAGTGCAACAGAAAGTATGTACAGGTAATGCTGTAGTGAAACCAGGTAAACTCTATGTGGTGAAATGTCGCGTAAATCAGAGCTCGAGCGCTATCCGCGCGATTCTGAAGGGTAGGCAGTTTGAGATAGCAAGTAATTGTTATTCTAGATAAATGATGAGGTATTCAAGCAATTGAAGAACAGAATCCGGCTTATAGACCTGCTATTTTTATATTTTAGAATTACGTTCTTTAATTCCAGCTATGATATCATTTACTTGATCTATAGTAAAGTCACCACTTAATTGAAGTCGTCCTCCTAAAATAGGACCACTATTTACCATAGGTGCGCTAACTACCACACCATTAACTATAACAAATAAAGGACTTTTGTTTTGAAATGCTTGTTCTGTAGCGTCGTACCATTTATCATGCACATTTTCATGTAGTTCTATAGAAATTACAGGGTCTCCCATTTGACTTACATCTCGTGTTATGTGTTTAAAGTCTCTTGCGACTATAATAGGTCTGTAGTTAATAAAGTAAATGTTCTCAGGAGAGTATTCTAATGTATGCGATAAACTAGTCTCATTACCGCTTTCTGCATATATTCCATCCACAAATTTACCTGTCGTTTTATTTATATTTTCAGCTTGTTCAATGGTAGGGCCATTAAGTTGTAGCTCTTTTTTGTTGAAAATACTGCAGCCGTTTAATGTTATAAATACCAAAATTAAAAAAGTGGACTTTATCATATGAAGGTATTTAAAAATTTTACTTTATTATCTATCCCAACCATCTATTAGGTATTCTTTTTCAATGATTTTTACAGCTGGAAGCATTTCATCGTTAGATTGAAACCATAATTCAAATCTTGCAGGATAAAACTTATCAAATGTGCCTTCATGAATGGCTGTTTCTTCAGAACGTAGTTGATATAAATTATCAGTAACGTCTACATGTATAGAAGTTCGTTCTTTTAGTAAATTAGGCATTAACTCTATATTACGTTCTGTTTCATAGCCTTTTATAAATAGGATTCCTCTAGAATTAGGTTGGTACCAACTATAAAATGTGTAGCCATTATAACCATCACCTACAACTAATAGGTCATTACTTTCTTTATGAATATGATGTAATGAATCTTTTTGTGCATAATTTAAAAAGGAAATAGGCTTCTCTAAATACTCATATTTTTCAGGGATTTCATAACTACCAAATTGGTAGTCCTGATAAGTATAATAGAAAAATATGCCAATGAAAATCAAGAATATTATAATTATTAGGCCTACTATGGAACCTATTATAACTAAAAATACTTTCGATATTTCATTACTCTTCTTCACTACTAGGTCCATTAAAGAAGCTGAAAACCGTACCACCATAACGGCGCTCGTTATCAAAATGCTCGCTACTAGATAGAGAGGTGTGTTTAGAATGTTCAACAATGAGTATGCCGTCTTCAGCTAGAAGTTCGTTTTTAAATACGTATTCTGGTAGTTTTAGAAACTCTTCTTCTTCTATAGCATAAGGAGGATCGGCAAAAATGATGTCGTACTTTCCTTTATGTTTTTCTATAAACTTAAAAACATCTGCTTTGATAGTGTCTATCGGGAAATCTAGCTCTTCAGCAGTTTTTTTAATAAACGCAATACATGGATAGTGTTGATCTACTGCTAGAACGCTACCAGCACCACGACTACAAAATTCATAAGCCATATTACCACTACCAGCAAATAGCTCTAACATTTTTATATCGTGAATATGAATCTTATGACGCAATATATTAAATAGCGCCTCCTTTGACATATCTGTAGTAGGTCTTATAGGTAAATTTTTAGGTGCCGATATACGGCGCCCTTTATGTGTTCCAGATATTATACGCATATGATTTGTTCTAGGTAATTAGGGTAGTTTTCTTCTTGAGTTACATAGCGCACGTAGGTGTATAATAGCTCTAAGAGTTGATCGTTTTTTTCTTCACTACACACCACCATTTTCATAGTCTCTGGATCGAGGTCATTGTGATGTGTGGTAAACATGGTATAGTATAAAATGTCTTCTATAGCATCGTGTGGGAAAAGGTTATGAGCAACTAGTTTTCCTTTATTAAAAATAGAAAGGTAAAAATGACTGTCTTTTATATCTAGGTAAACTTGTGGTTGTAATTCTATGGTAGATTTGCTTCTTGCCTCTAGAATACGAGAACTGTAATGATAGTACTCATAACTTCCATAACGTTCAAAGAAGTAGTTATTAATGTTAGAATAAGCTATATAAACAGTATTTACTCCTGTTTCACCCAGGTTTTCATCCACACTCAAGACATCAGTCTCAAGAATTCTAGCATTGTATTTAAGGTAATCTGCTGCATGGTCTTCATTATATAAAGATGCAGGGACGCTAGTAAAAATGTTGTGGTGGTAGAGTAGGGTAGCTTTCGCGAAAGCGGAATCTAAAAAAGCTTCTTCTCTAAAACAGGTCTCAATAATTTGTAAAATCTCAATAGGATTTGCACTGTGTTTAAATTCCTTATGTAAAGAATCTATAATTCCTGTTGAGTTATAGGTATAAAAAGAAAGTCCATCCTGATGAATCAGGACGGACAGTTTCTTTATGGTGTCGTTAGGACTAGTTGTTGCTAGGTGCATACTGTCTCGGCCAGTTACCACTAGTAGTAATCTCATCTAGGCTACCTACAAAAATAGTAGGACCATCGATCGCTTCTACACTCTTAATTTCTAACTCGTCTTTTACTAGTCTTTCTGGTTGATCAAAGAGAATGTCTTTCTTATCTGCTACCGCACGGAAAACAGGAACTCTATTCTCTTTGTCAATTACTACATCAGTTTTAAGCTCTATAGAACCAGGTGTTCCAGCTACTTGATATTTCAACAATTGAGCAACATCTACATCTCTGAAAAGAGAATCTTTTACTGATGTAAATCCTAATGTGTCTATTATTGTAATTTCTTTCTTGTAACCATTAGGGTCATTTGCACGTAGTCTAAATTTAAGGTTACGTTCTTCATCAATTACAGTACTATCACGTTTTTGAGTAAGTGCAAATTTTGCAGTGTCTACAAAACGAGCTAGTTTGTTAATGTCATTTGAATACGTACCAGTAATAGATTTATGAGCATTTTGTGCTTCACGTAATTTTACTAGTTGACTAACGATTTGCATGTAGCGTTCTTCTTTTGCTTCTGCAAATTTTACCGGCTCTTCGATAGATTTATAAAGTTTGTAACCAAAGAATCCACTTACTCCTAATAAGGCGATAATAATGATAGGGTGAAACTTTTTAGGAATCTTGTTTATGAATACGGCTAGTAGGATTAGTACTATTAGACCTAAAACAACTGATATAATTAAATTGAACATACTATTAATGGTTTAATGCTATTTTTCAAAGCAAACAAATCTACAATTTTTTTTCACTCATCCTAGCTTGAGATATGAAATTTGAGTTAAGTTTATACTCAGTTTTCCACAATTTGCAATGACACCACAAGAATTTTACAAAGTATTACTATTAGATTTTCCGTTTAAGCCTACAAATGAGCAAGATAGAGCGCTAGAGTATCTGGCCGATTTTATTATAGATAAAAATAAAGATCGGTTATTTATGTTGCGTGGCTATGCTGGTACAGGTAAAACGACTTTAACGAGCACGATTGTTAAGAGTATTTGGAAGCTTAAAATGAATTGCGTTCTTCTAGCACCTACTGGAAGAGCTGCAAAAGTGATAAGTAATTATGCAAATAAACAAGCAGCAACTATTCACAGAGAAATTTACTATCCTAAGGGACAAGGAAACGGTGGAGTACAGTTTACTTTAAAACAGAATAAGCATCGCAACGCACTTTTTGTCGTTGATGAAGCATCGATGATTCCTGATGTCGCTGCAGAGAATAAAATGTTCGGTGGTAATGGTTCTTTATTAGACGATCTTATAGAATACGTTTATAGCGGTATAAATTGTAAATTAATGATTATTGGAGATACGGCTCAATTACCGCCGGTAAAACTGGACGTCTCTCCGGCGCTAGACAGCCAGCTTATAGAACAACGCTATTTAAAAGAAGTCACAGAAATAGAGCTGGACGAGGTAAAACGACAAAGCGAGAACTCTGGTATTTTACTTAATGCTACCACTATACGTAATCATATTCTAGAAGAGGATTTTGACTTTAAATTTGACGTAGAAAAATTTACAGACATCAATAGACTTATAGATGGACATGAAATTATGGATGCTATTAATAGTGCTTATGATTTTCATGGACATGAAGAGACAGCTATAATCGTACGTTCTAATAAAAGAGCAAATCTTTATAATGAGCAAATAAGATCTCGTATTCTATTTAACGAGAATGAACTCTCACCTGGAGATTACTTAATGGTAGTAAAGAATAATTACCACTGGTTACAACCTTCTAGCGATGCAGGTTTTATTGCAAACGGTGATATAGTAGAGGTGTTAGAGATTTTTGCTTTTAAAAATATTTACGGCTTCCATTTTGCAGAGGTTAAAGTAAGAATGGTAGATTATCCTAATATGAAAGAATTTGAAACCGTTCTTTTATTAGATACATTAACATCAGAAACTCCATCTCTTACTTATGAAGAGAGCAATAAACTCTATCAAGAAGTACGTATGGATTATTTAAAGCTGCCTAAGTACAAACAGTATAAGGAGATAAAGGAAAACCCATTCTTTAATGCCTTACAGGTTAAATTTTCATATGCGATTACCTGTCATAAGTCGCAAGGTGGACAGTGGGAAAATGTGATTATAGAACAACCCTATTTACCAGACGGACCAGATAAAGGATATTTAAGATGGTTGTACACGGCAGTGACACGTGCCAAAACAAATTTGTATCTTATAGGTTTTAAAAACGATCATTTTATAGAGGATTAATATGTTTGAGATAATTTTTAGCATCTGTTTAGGAATAGGACTAGCCGCTAGTGCTGGTTTTAGAGTTTTTATACCGTTGCTATTTGCAAGTCTAGCAGCTTACTTTGACGTCATACCACTTAATGAGAGCTGGCAGTGGGCAGGTAGTCTTACCGCTGTTATAGTTTTAGGAGTAGCAGCCATAGTAGAGTTGCTAGCCTATTATATTCCCTACGTAGATAATTTATTAGATACTATCTCTGTACCACTAGCTGCTATAGCTGGTACTGCAGTTATGGTAAGTGTTATGGGAGATATGAACCCAGTATTTACATGGACCATGGCTATTATCGCTGGTGGTGGTACTGCAGCCGCTATTTCTACGACTACATCAGGTGCTAGAGCTATGAGTACCTCTACAACAGGAGGTTTTGCAAATCCCATAGTCAGCACTGCCGAGGCTGGTTTTAGTGGTATGCTATCCTTAGTTTCTATAATATTTGCTCCACTAGCTGTTGTAATTGTATTCTTCCTTTTAATAGGAATTAGAAAGTTATACAAAAGAATTTTTAATAAGAAAAAGCAAGGAGTTGTTATTAATAGATAGTGTTTTATGATAATTCCGCTTTCGCGAAAGCGAGATAAAACTAACAAATAGATATGTTTAAATTCTTAAGACCTAAGAACGCCACTTATCAGTTTAGTGAGAATAAAAAATCACTTTTGATAAATGATAATGTTAAAAATAGATTTTGGTTGAGTATTTGCTTAATGTTTTTCGGAAGTCTTAATTTATTACTGACAGTGAATAATTGGGGTATGTATTTTAAAATATTCAGTTATGCGTTATTGTTATTTTCAACCATAGTAATAGTGGTTATGTTTCAAACTCATACATTAAAGAATGAAATCGAAAGGGCAGAGGTAGATTATCTTTTATTTAGAAATAATAAAAGAGTAAAACAAACCATGATCAGATTAAAAAATGGAAAATACCGCAACGTCATTTTTAATCATGAGGCACATCGTTTAAACTTTGTACAATTCATGGAAGAAAATGATTTTGAGGTCAAGAGATTAGAAAGTACATTGCCATTAATACCGCTTAATTATTAAAAGTCATAATATAAAAAATGTTCAAAAGCGTCAAAAAACTGTTTACAGATAAGAACTCTATTATAACCTTTAATGCTGAGAGGCAATGTTTTAAAATAGATGATAATGCAAAGGGTCAAGTCTGGATGTTGAGGTTTACTTTATTCTGTAATATAATTGCAGGAGCCGCGTTAATATTTAATGATGTTTTCTCAAATTATTTAGGTTGGTTTATTTTAGTAATATCCATTATATTTTCAATTAGAAGTTTTCTAATATCTAGTTATCAAGAAACAATAGCATTGGAATCTATTCAAACAGTGACTTACCGCAGGTTTTCAACGAGTGCGACAGGTAGTATCAAATTTAAAAATAAAACTTGCAGATCTCTTTATCATTATGATTTATCGCAACTTGATAATCAAATTGAGTTATTTAAAAGTCATGGTATAGAGATTAAAGAGAAATCATCTTGGTTTTAGGCTCGGCAAGCAGATAGTAGATTAACTTTGTAGTCTATCAATAACAGTACATGAAAAAAATAGCCGTAATTCCAGCACGTTTTGAAGCCAGTAGGTTTCCTGGTAAATTAATGAAAGATCTTTGTGGTAAAACAGTCATTATGCGTACGTATGAGGCTGCATTGCATACAGGATTATTTGATCAGGTTCTTGTTGCGACAGATAGTGATGTGATTTATAACGAGATTATTAGTAACGGTGGAGAAGCAGTAATGTCTCAAAAAAAACATGAAACTGGTAGTGATCGTATCGCCGAAGCTGTGGAAAGTTACGAAGCAGATATAGTAATTAATGTACAGGGTGATGAGCCATTTACAAATCTAGAAGATCTTAAAAAGCTAATAGCTGTTTTTGAAAACGATACGAAGAAGGAGATCTCACTAGCATCATTAATGCATGAGATTATTGAAATAGAAGACATAGAAAACCCAAATAATGTAAAGGTAATTACCGACTTAAATAGTAATGCCTTGTACTTCTCGCGTTCTGTTATTCCATATCCTAGAGACAAAGCTATTAAACAGCCTATTTATAAACACATAGGAATATATGCTTTTAGAAAAAGTGCTTTATTGGACTTTTATAATCAGTCGCCTACACCGCTAGAGCTATCTGAAAAGATAGAATGTATCAGGTATCTAGAACACGGTAAAAAAATTAAGATGATTCCTACTACTCACGTGAGTATAGGGATAGATGTACCAGAAGATCTAGAAAAAGCTAGATTAGAATGGCAACGACTCCATTAGAACTGTATAAAACTAATAAAGGCTCTTACCTAAGTAAAAGCCTTTAAATTCTAAATAATTATTGGGGTAAAATCATTAGATAGCTATTCCTACAGGAAGCATATCTTTATATTTGTTTCTAAATTTACGAACAAAACCTGCAATTTTAGGATGTGTAGGAACTACTTTTAGTTCTTTTTCATCTCTTATGTTATCAAAAACACCGGTTAAGAATTCGTTTCTAAAATCTAAATCATCTTCCAGATCTTCAGGTACGATGTACTTAGTTAAGAATATTTTTCTCTCTTGTTGAGAATATTCAATTTTTGCAAAAATATCGCCTTTGCGACATTCATACTGACGTAAAAAAGCATTGTCAGTAATTTCTAGAGTAGTAGAAGGGTCCATATTCTTTTTTTTAACTCATTTAATATCTAAAAAATAGATAAGCACTAATATTTTAAAGTTAACTTTATGGCTGATTAGTGTCGTGAGTAAAAATCTTTACTTAATATCTTGTAAAGATACCTTAAAATTAGTGTCATAAAACCATTAAAAATGTTAAAGCGCTGAAATGACCGCGTTTCCTTATTTATGAAGCATGTATATTTAATGCCAGGAATGGCAGCTTCTCCCTTAATTTTTGAAAATTTAAAATTACCAGAGAAAGATTTTACCATCCATAATCTAGAATGGATTATTCCCAAAGTGAAAGAACCTTTAACTACATATGTTGCTAGATTATTAGAGCATGTTAAGCATGAAAACCCAGTGTTAATAGGTGTTTCTTTCGGTGGTGTTATTGTGCAGGAAATGGCTAAACAGATAGATGTAGATAAAGTAATTTTAATTTCTACCGTTAAATCAAAGAAAGAATTTCCGAGAAGAATGCGCTTTTCTAAAGTGACTAAACTTCATAAGATTCTACCTACTAGATTGGTAGAGAATTTTGATTTACTTGTTAAATATAATCCAGGTTTTGCACCTAAAAAGATAGAACTTTATAAAAAATACCTGTCAGTTAATAATAGAATATACCTTAATTGGGCTCTAGATACTATTTTAAATTGGGATCAAGAAGAGCCGCTTTTAAATTCCATACATATTCATGGTGATGAAGATCCTATTTTTCCTATCAAATATATTAACGACTGTATCATCGTGCCTGGTGGTACGCATATTATGATCATTAATAGATTTAGATGGTTCAATGACCACCTTCCAGATATAATACTTTCTTAAAAATAATTAAAGCTTAACTGTTTGTATCGCTTTAATAGTAGCATCTTTTATATCTTTAACCCATAATTACAGACAGATATGAAAAAGATATTTTTAGGAGCAGGAATCGCAATAGTTTTTATATTCACCATAGGTGCCATTCAACAAGATGGTGATTCTAGTAGCGCAACTAGCACCACAAATTCACCAAGTACGACTACAGGTAACACAAGTTATAAAAGTAGTGATAACGATAAAAGAGTAGAAGATTATAACGTGTATAGCGTACAATTGCCTAAGAGTCTAGACTTTGCAGGAGAGGCTGTGCCATTGCACCAGCCAGACATAAGAGAACGAGTAGATAGAGAGTTTTTAGTAAATACTTACTGGCAGTCTAATGGTATTTTACTGATTAAAAGAGCACAGAAGTACTTTCCAATAATAGAGCCTATTCTAGCAGAAAATGGTGTTCCAGATGATTTTAAATATCTAGCAGTTATAGAAAGTGGATTACAAAATGTTACATCTCCAGCAGGAGCTAGAGGTTTCTGGCAAATAATGAGAGGTACAGGAAAAGAACTAGGTCTAGAAGTTAATGATAATGTAGACGAGCGTTACCACCTAGAGATGGCTACTAAAGCTGCCTGTGATTACCTTAAACAGAGTAAAAATAAATTTGGCAGTTGGACACTTGCAGGTGCCGCTTATAACGCAGGTAATGGTGGTATAAATAAACAATTAAACGCCCAAGACGTTTCTAGTTACTATGACTTACTTTTAGGTGAAGAAACAGGTAGATATGTTTTTAGAATATTAGCTATTAAAGAGATCTTGAAAAATCCTAAAAACTTTGGTTTTAATGTAGATCCTAGTCATGGTTATGACACAATACCTACTAAGAATGTTTTAGTAGATTATGAGGTGGATGACCTTTCCGCTTTCGCGAAAGCTAACAACATCAACTATAAAATTCTTAAAATTCACAATCCGTGGTTAAGAGAGCCTAAACTGAATAACAAATCAGGTAAAGAATATTTAATCCAGATTCCTAAAGAGGGATATTATAACTAAATTATGTTAGACTGGTTTCTTTCTAACTGGTTTATGGAGCTACTAATTATAAATTATGTAGTCGCATTAGGTGCAGCTTTTTTTCTCATACGTAGCAATCAAAACCCTAGAAAGACACTCTCATCCTTATTGTTTCTTATTACCTTTCCTTTTGTAGGTCTTGCGATCTATTACTTTTTTGGAATGGAATATAGAAAGTCTAAAATCTTTAAACGCAAAGACCTAGCAGGGCATCACCTCATTAAATCTTGGGAAAAGCGTTTACATCTTTCAGATCAAAAATTATCAGAGTATGAAGATGATTTTTTAGATAATCGTGTGAAACTTGTTCGATTATTAAATCAAAATCAGTCGTCTTCATTAACGCTTAAAAATGACCTTAAGGTTCTTATTAACGGAGAGAAGACCTTTAAATATATTTTTGAAGACCTAGATAAGGCTACAAATCATATACACCTTGAGTATTTTATAATTCAAGATGATGTTATCGGTAATGCATTTATAAATAAACTGATAGAAGCTCGCAGTAGAGGTGTAGAAGTAAAGCTTATTTATGACTCTGTAGGTAGTGATTTATCTCGTAAGGCAAAGAGAAAAATGCGAGAATCAGGAATTGAATTTTATGCTTTTATGCCTGTTATATTTTCTAATTTTACTCGTAAAGCAAACTATCGTGATCACCGTAAAATATGTATCGTAGATGGTCATGTAGGTTATTTAGGAGGTATTAATGTGAGTGATGATTATGTGAATACAAAAGATGATTCTAGTGAGGATTACTGGAGAGATACTCATTTAAGAATAGAAGGGCATGCTGTAAAAACCATGCAAGCACAGTGGTTGCTTAATTGGTATTTTGTGAGCGATCATATAAATGAAAAGACCATCATAGATTTGCCAGACAGCTATTTTCCAGAGATAGATGAAAAAGTTAATAAGGCAGTTCAAATAGCGGCTAGCGGTCCAGATACTGACTGGGCTAATATTATGGAGGCTATTTTTATAGCTATTACTACGGCTAGTCATAATATTAAAATTACCACGCCTTACTTTATACCTAACGAGGCTATTTTAACAGCTCTGAAAAGTGCTGCGAGAGCAGGTATAGAAGTAGAGATTATGGTGCCTAAAAAAGGTGATAGTTGGGCAGCAAGATTTGCGAGTCGTTCTTATTTTAGAGAAATATTAGAAAGTGGTGCAAAAATTTACTGGTATCATAAAGGCATGTTACACGCAAAAACTATGGTAGTAGATGAGGAATTCTCAACAATAGGGACTTCAAATATGGATTATCGCAGTTTTGATATCAATTTTGAGATTAATGCACTTATTTTTGACAAAGAAATATCTCACGAATTGAACAATCAGTTTAAGTTAGATTTAGAACACTGTGAAGAAGTAGTTTTAGAAAAATGGCTTGAAAGAAATAAATGGAATAAAATTAAAGAGTCTTTCTGCAGATTGTGGGCTCCTTTATTATAAATATGAAAAGAAAAAAAATGACCATACAAATTATAGTACTCTTATTATTATTGGGCTTATTAGCAGGGTTTTTAAGTGGCAGTGTTGGAGTAGGTGGTGGTGTGATTATGGTACCGCTAGCTATTTGGTTTTTAGGATACAGTCAGCACCAGGCACAAGGAATGAGTCTAGCCGTTCTAGCAGTCCCAGTTACCTTGCTTGCTGCATACACATATCATAAAAATGGATTACAAGTTAATGAAGGTCTAGACTGGCGCTATGTTCCATTTATCGCAGTTACCTTTGTTATAGGAGGTTATTTTGGCTCTAAGCTGGCTCTTAACATTGATCAACAGCTATTGAAAAAGATATTCGGTGTTATACTAATTATAGTAGCGATAAAAATGATCTTTTTCTCTAGTGCAAAAGGCGTTAGTTAAGAAAATTCTAACATTTATTAAAAGCTAAATCATCGACATTTACAGACTTTAATTATTAAAATTTAACACAATGAAAAAATTATTATTTGTTTTGAGCTTAATGCTTGTAGCTACAACCGTTAACGCTCAGATCGAAGCTCCACAACCTAGTCCTAGCGCTAAGACTGTACAAACTGTAGGACTTACAGAGGTTACTTTAGATTATTCTAGACCAGCAAAAAGAGGTAGAGATATCTTTGGAGATTTAGTACCATTTGAAACATTGTGGAGAACAGGTGCAAATGCTAACTCTAAGATAACTTTTTCTGACGACGTTAATTTTGCAGGAACTGACGTAAAAGCAGGTACTTATGCTGTTTTTACAAAGCCAGGTAAAAAAGAATGGACAGTAATGTTATACAACGATACATCTAACTGGGGTACACCAGGAAAATGGGATGATTCTAAAGTTGTTGCTACCACTACCGTAGAAGTTTCTAAACTTAAAAATGCTCAAGAAAGCTGGACTATGGCTATTAATGAACTAACTATGGAAGGCGCACAACTACAAATGATGTGGGACGAGACTATGGTTGCTGTACCTTTTACAGTGCCTACAGCTGCAAAAACACAAGCTAGTATTGATAAAGTAATGGCTGGACCAGCTGCAAACGATTATTACAGTGCAGCAACATTTTACTTAGATGCAAATAAAGATCTTCCACAAGCTCACCAGTGGATTACAAAAGCAGTAGAAGCAAATCCAGACGCATTCTGGATGCACAGAAGAAAATCTCTTATAGAGGCAAAAATGGGTAACAAATCTGCAGCTATTGCAAGTGCAAAGACATCATTAGAATTAGCAAAAACAGCTAAGAATGCTGACTATGTAAAATTAAATGAAGATAGCCTTAAAGAATGGGGCGCAAAGATGTAAGCATCTTTTTATTATCATATCGCTTTCGCGAAAGCGAAACATACATCAAACCGTCTAGAATATTTCTGGACGGTTTTTTATTTTTAAACGCAACCTTTTTAACAGTTCTGTACTTATAAGTATAATTACATTAATAATCTATTTGAATTAACCAACCTTGAAATTAAACGAACTTCTCAAATTATGTAAAAAGGATGATATTAGAGCTCAAAAAGAGCTTTATAATATCTATAAAGATCGACTCTTTGTTCTTAGCTTAAAATACAGCAGAAATAGAGAAGAGGCAGAGGATAATCTGCACGACTCATTCATGGTCATTTTTACTACTATCAAAAAATATAAAGGTAAAGGCAGTTTTGAAGGATGGATGAAACGTATAGTCATTAATAAAGCGATTACTTCTTTCAAGAAACAGTCTAAATTTAATGTACTTATTAATGAAGAAATAACTGAAGACGTGATGGTGGAGGAGACGACTCTAGATCAAATTTCTTTACAAGTAATACTTACCGCTGTGCAAAGTCTTCCAGATAGATATAGAATGGTTTTTAATCTATACCAAATGGATAATTATACACATAAAGAAATAGCTGAAATGCTGGATATAACGATAGGTACATCAAAGTCTAATTTACATAGAGCAAAGGTTATTCTTAAAGAAAATCTTCAAAAATTAAATGTTAACTCAAAAAATGGATCTTATGGGAACTAAGAAAGAAATAGGCTCTGTAATAAATAACAAGTTGGACTCATTGAAAGTTACTCCTAGTGATCAATTATGGGATAGACTGGAAGAAAGTTTACAAGAAAAAAAGAAAAGAAGAATATTACCTTTTTGGTTTTGGTATGGGACTGTAGGTACTTTACTTATAGGAATTTTATTAGGTGGTAGCTTTTACCATTTCTCTTCAGAATATAATTCTGAACAAAAAGGAATCCATAAAGACTCTAATTTAAAAAGTTCCATTTCAGAAAAGCAATTCATTAATACTAATAATTATGATAATCTATTATCGGTAAAGAATGATAGCGTACTAATCGATAGTAATGACCTACTAGTCGAATTCAATGTTAATAATGATGAGGTGTCTGTCTCTAAGACTCAAGATGTGAATTTAAAAGTAAATACTACTATAGCATCTTACTCTCAAAATAATTCCAACTCATATTCTAGATCGAGTGCGCCTATAGGGTCTAATTCTAGAATAGCTATGTCTAGTCATGAAGATCAAAATAAATTTAATGAACCTAATACAGATCAAAATGATTCTGATATTCTAGAAGAGGATTTGAGTACTAAACGAGACTTTTCAGATATAGAAAACGCTTTGATTTTAAAAAATACTACAGAAACAGAGGGAGCTGTAGAAGATTCTTTATCGGTTAATCAAAAGGAGAAACAAAAGAAGAAAAGAAAGCGAAATAAAAAAGAAAGAAAGAAAGATTCTATAACTAAACCGTATGTAAGCCCTTGGAGTGTAAGTGTTTCTGGGATAGTTAACTCTTATGATAATTTTGGAAAAACATCTCTAATAGATAATAGATTAGATGGAAATCAGGTAGATAGAGATACTAAATTAAACTATGGAATAGCATTTCATTACAGTCCACAAGACTCTAAGCATACCTTACGAGTAGGTGTTAATTATGTAAAATACGGTCAGACAACACGTTTAGAAAACTCATCTATTAATTTGGAGCGTCTACAATATGTTAGTTATAAAGCAGATCCTACAATGGTGAGTGATTACCTAAGTACTGCAACAGATATAGAAATTTTTCAAGAGTTTACCTATATCGAGTTTCCTTTACAATTAAGGTATTCATTATATAAGAAAAAAGTTGATTTTGGATTAATGGTAGGTGTTCAGTCTAGAGTATTATTAGAAGATAGTATTAGATTTAAATCAAACGTGGGAGATCTAGAGGTAGGAGAGTCTAATACATTATTTGATTTTGGTGTATCCGCCCATCTTTCGTTACCAGCTCGATTTAAGCTTTATAAGAAGTTTTACTTTAATGTAGAACCCTCAATTTATTATCATGTCAAGCCTTATGAGGCTGACAATATAAGTACACCGTCAGAATTTAGACTAACTACTAGCCTAGAATATAAATTTTAAATTGGAATAGCCACCGCTTTCGCGAAAGCGAAACATACATCAAACCGTCTAGAATATTTCTGGACGGTTTTTTATGTTTTATATGATTATTCTATTTATCTATTCAAAGTTGAAGTAAGAACTATCTGGTAGCTAGATCTAAATGTTATCAATAGCAGAAATGGATTTTATGATAAACACCTATTGCTCCACGCAGATAGGTTGGGAAAAATAAAAGCAGTTTGATTAAATCTATCAAACTGCTTTTATAAGTTATAAGTGCTCTAAGTAACTTAATTAATTAACCAATATACCTGACGTGCTAGCTGGCTGAAAACAATAATCACAGCAAATACAATAGCTATTATACGTAAACTAGATTTCTTAATACATATAGCTAATAGCAAAGGAATAAAAGCGAATAAAATATTTAGAAAAATACGTATGGCCTGTCCTGGTCCATGCCATAATTCTATAGATAATGATGTAAATATCCAATCTAATAAATTATCGAACATCCAGAAGGAAATAATCGCAAGTAAGAGCTTAGGTCTCCACCCTACAGATCGTGGTGTAGCGGTATAGTTAATTTGATTACTAGAATTATTTTGAGCTCCTTGATAGCTTTGTTGCTCAAAACTTAAATCACGCTCAAATATTTGCTGTGGCGCTTGTTGATTATTAATTACAGTATTAGACTGTTGTGGTGTGCTAGTAGTATTTTGATAAGGTTGTTGTTGGGAGTTTTGTTGCTGTTTAAATAAATTAGCTACCTCTGCAACTTCTCTAGCAGGTTTTAATTCTGACGTTCCATCTAGTCGCAATTTATAATCAGGACGTATATTTTTATCGAGTAATTCTTGTGGTGTAAAAGGACCGAATTCTCTGAAACCATCATGGTAGAAATACTTGTTCATACTTTAACTCTTTTGAAACTCAAAAATACTATTATCTTCTTTATTCATAGAGCTTATTATTAACGCAATAGTAATCGTAAGAATCGCACCTAGCGGATTGAGCCATAAGAATGGTAATATCTCTATTCCTTCAACAAATTCATGAAGTATAGCACATGTTAATACTATGAATTGAGAAATTATTGCAGCAATAAAAATAGATTGTCCTTTTATTTTTTTAAAGTAAAATGCTACTAAGAAAATACCTAATATAGTACCGTAAAATATTGATCCTATAAAATTTACTAATTGTATAAGATTATCAAATAAGGATACAAAGCTGGCAAAGAAAATGGCTATAACACCCCACATAAGAGTGAACCATTTACTCATGTTTACGTAATGATCGTCATCTTTTTCTTCTTTACTGTATCTTTTATATATATCTACCGCGGTGGTAGAGCTCAATGCGTTTAATTCTGAAGCCGTGGAACTCATTGCGGCACTTAAAATCACGGCTAGTAAAAGCCCTATTAAACCTTTAGGTAAGTGATTTAATATAAAATGAATAAAGACAAAGTCCTTGTCATTAGTCTCAATACCTTCGTCTGCTTTATTAATTAATTCTCTTGCTTTTTGTCTATTTGTTTCTTCTTGGGTTCTTAGATAGTCTAAAGCAATTTCATAATTACCTACATCTTCAGAAGAGGTACTCAAAGCTGCTGCATAATTTTTTTGTACTTCTTGCTTTTCATTCAGGATTTCTTCATGACTCGATTCTAGTCTGCTGTATTCTCCAGCATACTGACTTTCTTTAACAGCTTTTTCTGCAGCAGGATTAAAGTTAAGAGGCGTAGTGTTGAATTGATAAAATATAAATACCATCACACCCACCATAAGTATGAAGAATTGCATCGGTACTTTAAGTAAACCATTAAAAAGTAATCCGATACGCATTTGCTTTATAGATTTACCAGAGAGATAACGTTGCACTTGCGACTGGTCTGTACCAAAATAACTAAGCATTAAAAACGTAGCACCGAATAGAGCACTCCATACATTATACCTGTCGTTAAGGGAGAAATCAAAGTCAAGGACTTTCATTTTATCTGCACTACCGGCCATAGTAAGCGCATTATCAAAACTTACATTATCTGGTAATTGTGTTACTATAAGTACAAATGCGGTAACCATACCAGCCATGATGATAATCATTTGCTGTTTTTGAGTCACATTTACAGCCTTTGTACCACCAGAAACAGTGTAAATAATAACTAGAATACCTATTATAATATTTAAGTATTTTAATTCCCAGTCCAGTACGGCACTAAGGATTATAGCAGGTGCATAAATGGTTATACCGGCAGCTAGTCCTCGCTGAATTAAAAACAGAATAGACGCTAGTGATCTAGTTTTTAAATCAAATCGTTTTTCTAGAAATTCATATGCGGTATATACCTTGAGTCTATGGTAAATAGGTATAAAAGTGACACATATAATTATAATAGCTATAGGTAAACCAAAATAAAACTGTACAAATTCTAGACCATCTGTGTATGCCTGTCCAGGTGTACTCAAAAAGGTAATTGCGCTGGCTTGTGTCGCCATAACCGATAGACCTACAGTCCACCAGCGAGCGTCTCCACCTTTTATATATTCTTCACTGGTCTGTCTTCCTCTTGTTTTATATACTCCGTAAAGGACTATAAATGCTAGTGTACTTACTAGTATGAACCAATCAATTACCTCCATAAACTGAGCTTAAAATGTAAAACAAAATTGCAAAAACTATATTGGCTACAATCACTAATGCGTAAACACGATTCCATTTTTTAGAGTTTTCCTTGGCCATCTTTATTCTCAATTGGTTGATTTTTCACTCCTAAACTTATCATATTTGCTAATAATTTATAGGCTCCAGATACACCTGCTGGTAGCTCTCTAAAAAGACTTAAACCTGTATAGATAATATGTCCTTCACCATATTCTGCTACAATAAGACTTCCCGTAATTGTTTCTTCTTGTTTATCGTGCATTCCTAAAATAGGAGTGAAGGCAGCATCCCATTTAGTAGGGAAATAAAGTCCTCGCTCTTGTACCCAATTTTCAAAATCTTTAGAAGTTATCGCATTAGGCGCAGACATGATTTTATGTTGAGGTTCTAATATGGTTACCGCAGCATTTTCATCAGTCACTCGCTTTCGCGAAAGCGTAATAGGTAAAGGTCCTAATGCATCTGGACTAACTCTTCTATTGGTATTATACTGCATCATTAATGTACCACCATTTTTTACATAGCTGTCTAGTCTAGGTTGTAAAGCTGCCATGTCTTCTCTTGCGACATTAAAAGCTCTAATACCTACTACTACTGCATCATATTTAGAAAGATCGTTAGGTACTTCACTAGGTTCAAATTTAAATACCTTGCTGCCTATTGCTTCTATAGCTTGTGCAACATCGTCACCAGCGCCATTAATATAAGCAACTGTGCGAGCACTATTTACTAGACCTGGCTTTACTACTTGAGATTCATTATTTCTTACCAATTGCTGGTCAGGAATATGATCATAATCTATTTTAATGACTTCTTGAGAGTAGGTTTTTGCACCTATTTTAACCAGTCCAGATATAACACCTCTAGACGCATCTTTAGGTGGCTGTACTTTAAAAATAAATGTTCTTTCTTCTCCTTTTTCAAGTTCAGTTAAATTAAAATCTCTAGGTGTAATATTCCATCCGTCAGGGTGACACAACTCTAAGGTACCGTTTGATAATTCTTTGTTAGCTTTTACAGTTACCTGAATAGGTTGTGTAGTATTGCCAGAAAAGACATAAACTGGATTCTCGATACTTACAGCAACTTCTGGAACGATGTGAAAAGGTTCATTCACTTCACCACGCACAGGGTCTGTACGTTTATGAATAATAGGGATTGTTCTATGTAATTCTGTATCGTTTATTTTAAGGATCATTTGAACAGCAAATTCAGCACCAGTTTCTGGTTTTCCTGTTAGTTTTCTATCTTTAAATTGGTACATACCTAAGGAGGACTTTTCCTTTAAGTAATAAGGAGAACTAGCCTCATAAACTGCTGGCGTTTGTAGAGTAGCATCTAGTGTAAAACTTTGTGCTGCATTTAATGCTACTTGACTATTATTTACCTTTATCAATTTACTAGGTAAAAGAGTCACATCGTAATCTTGATTAGAACGATTAGTCATTTCAATTTGTACCTTAAGATTCTCTCCTGCAGTAGCTGTGGCTGTGTTAATGCTAGCCTCTAGATAAACACCTGTAATATCTAAGATAACTTGATCTAATTCTGCTAGTTTGATGGTTTTCCAGTGATCTTCTTTTAATTTTTCAATTTTACCTCTTAACTCTAACAGAGCAGGAATACTTTCTGTAGGTTTTTTAAAGTTATAATTGGCAATTATAGTATTAAGCAACGTCTGTACACGACTACCGCCTTTTACTCTAGTCCAAGTCGTATTTATACCAGAAAACAAATCTGACTTGTCACTCGGGAACGAACCCTTTAAAAATTCTAAATATTCTGTTTGTGATCCACGAGATCCTGTACTACCAAAACCTTGTGATTTATGCTGACTTCTACTTAACGCTGCTATTTCACTGTTAGAAAGACCTTTGTAAGGATAGTATGTTCCTGCCTCTATTTCTAATAAGTTTGTTTTATCGGCTGCATCAAATGCCTCTTGGCTACCATAAAACCACCAACTAGTGTTAAAAAATACACGTTGCGCCTGCCAGGTGTCCACATCTTCTAACTGGTCAGAGTATTTATTTTTATCTGCTGCGAGATCAAATACTTTCATACTTAACATAGCACTGGTAGTATGATGTCCATGTGTAGTACCAGGAGTGCGATGGTTAAATCTATTGATAACAACATCTGGTTTAAAATCTCTAATAATGCGCACCATGTCTTCCATGACAGCTTGCTCATCCCAAATCTCTAATGTCTCATCAGGATGCTTAGAATAACCAAAGTCATTGGCACGTGTAAAAAACTGTTGCCCGCCATCTATATTTCTAGCTTCTAACAGTTCTTGGGTACGTATCATACCTAATTGCTCACGCAGTTGTGGCCCTATTAAATTTTGTCCACCATCTCCACGCGTTAGTGATAAATAGGCAGTGCGTGCCATTTTATCATTTGCTAGCCAGGAGATAAGCCGCGTATTCTCGTCATCTGGGTGAGCAGCTATAAATAGAGCTGTACCTAGAAAACCTAGTTTTTCAATGTTGTGGTAAATTTCAGCAGTATTGGGCTGTTGGTGTGCGAGTCTATTTTCTTGTGCAACCGCAGTTGATAGGAATAATAGCGCAATGATAGAGGTGATAAAATTCTTTTTCATACAGTGTGTGAAGATAGAAGTTTCAAATCTTAATTTTTTGTGAAGATTTATAACGTTTCTTAACACTTTTTCTTGATTTTACTGTAGTTTTAGTAAGAAAAATCTTTCATACAAATTGTTTAGTTATGATATGATATTGTGATGGATGGCTGTGTTAAAATTCCGCTTTCGCGAAAGCGAGATCATAACTTTAAAAAGAATCGATTCTAATGCTAGGATGATACTGGCTCAAGTGTTTTTCAAACATCTTTATATTAGAGTTAGAATGACTCACCTTAAAGGAATAAGAGTTTAGACTATTTCCATCTTCGTTATAATAAATGGTATAACTATATAATAAAAACCCCATGATTTTAATGCTAGTAGGCGTGGTTGTAATACTGCTTATTTCGCTAAGATTTATTTTATGAGTTCCCCATTTATCAATTAGATATAGAAAATTGGTATCATAAAAAGCATTTGAATTTTGATTAAATGATCGTAGTGCGATGAAATAACCTATAATTATGGTGATAAGCACCACAGGACCGACTACTAATAAATAATCCTGTAGCAACGTTATAAGAATGAGGCATGCTATAAAGGTAAGTATAGCAGGTAAAATGGTCTTGTAGATCTTATTATTAGGTGCAAGATTTTCCATATCGATTATCTTATAGGAATGTTTCTATACTTAGAACTAAGGATTAAAAATAATCCATAAAAAAGAACGCCAGTAGAAGTAAGTCCCATTATTATCGCACCATATTCTACATGCATAAAAGCAAATGCTGCATCGGCTCCTTTGGGTAAGTTTTTCATATTATAAATAGCAGATCTACTTAGAATATAGGCAAATACGCCAAATACAATACCGCGACTAAATCTACCTAGACGACCTAATAACATTAAATATTTATACTGAACATTAGTTAAGTTTTCTTTGTGTGTCATTTTATCCATCATAACAGAAAAAGAAATCCACCATTCATTAATGGCGCTAACAGCTAGCCCTAAAGCAATAATTAATACTATTATTTTTCCCCAAATAGAAGAAAGTAAGGCTATTTTCCAGCCAGCATTACCATCATCATCTGGCATGCCGAATAGCAATTTGAGACAAGTAAAAAAGAGCAGACAATAACCGATACCGTTAATAAAATAAGCCACCCTACGGAAAGTGGGTTTACCATCATCCCCATCATAATCACCTTTATTAAAAGTGAGGTAAAAGCGAGAGAATACATAACCAGCGAGACCTATGCTCATGAGTAATAATAAAAACCATCCAAAACTTAAATGAGATATCCATTTAAGGACATCGTCACCACTTTTAAGCGCATAGGTAAGTTGAAATGCAGTTATTAATGCCATAACGCCCATTAATAAAAACACTGCACCCTTAGTTGCTATACCTATTCTGGCAAATCTTCTGTAGTTTTTCAAAGTCTAATTCTAATCAAATCAAAAATAGTATCCAGACTTATTAATCGGGCGGTGTGTAACAAAACTTTAGATGTTTTATCGTTCCATCACGTCCATAATCTTTTCCCACATTTCATCATGAAAAATTACAGGAACTAAATTTCCAGAAGGTTCATTTCCCATGCGTATTACAACCATATTTAAACTAGGAACTACATCTATAAATTGACCATTTTTACCCAGCGCACTAACCATATCTACTGGTGCAGATGGTGTTACCGAAGAATTAAACGAAGTAGTTGAGCCAGGGAAAACAACAGAGTTTTTACCATTTAACCACCATAAATAACCATAAGATGGATTTATAGCTTGAGAGCTATTGAGCATATTATCATAATAAGTGGCATCATTTAATACAGATGTTCCATCCCAGTAGCCTTTATTTAAGGTTAATAGTCCAAAGCGTGCTGCGCTTCTAGCTGTACTCACAAATAAATTGTCAAATAGAGCAGTATCCGTCCACTGGCCATCCATTCCTATTTTATCATTTATGGATGCCGCAGTATAATCATTATTAGTCATTCCCGTAGCAGACTCTAGCACATCGTGTAAAACTTGATAGGTACCGTTGTGATAATACCACTGATTTCCAGCATCTGCTAAATAATCAAAACATGCCGGTGCTGTGCAATCAGGATTTGTCACATTATAATCGATACCAGTGGTTTGAGTTAGACTGTTTTTAATGGTAATTAAGTCTTCTTTATCCTGCGGCATGTTGGTCCATCCATTTCCTATATAGTCAGACGTTTTATCATTTATATTTAAATACCCTTCTTCTTGTGCGATACCGACCACAGTTGCTGCAAGAGATTTACCAGCACTTGCCCAGTACCAGCTACTATCCTTATCAAATGGCTGTCCATTTAAATCTGTATTCCAGTATTCTTCAACAATGATTTTACCATTTACTAGAACTATAAAAGCTCTCGTTTCATTAGTTTCTAGAAATGTATTTAGATCGGTAAGTTTCTGACTATCCCATTGTAAATTTGTAGAAGAAGTAGATTCCCATATATCTCCCGTTAATGGAGGGAAATAACTGGTTTCTATAGGGTCTATAATTATCTGGTCATCGCTGGATTCATCGGTAGAACTGCATGAGACTGTAATTAAAAATGTAAGAATTATGAAAGTAAAAATATTTTTCATTTGTAATGGTTTGGTAGTTAATGTTTAAGACTTTGGAAAAGATAAAAAGTTTAATATAAGTTATCCTGTACCACCACCATGACCTAAACCGCTTTCATAAAAACCACCACTTTGCTTTCTTATCAATCGGTCTCTACGTTTTTTAGTCATGGTGCGTCTATCTATTCTTATAAAATCCTTCATAAGATAATACCAGACAAAGGGAATAGTCCATATAAGAATTGAATTGAGTATTTTCTGACGTTTGCTTAAAACGAGTGCGCTCGAAACTACTTTTTGAGCGTTTATGGTATATCTCAAGTATAAAAAAAGAAAAATTATAGAAAAGATAATGAGATACCACATGAACATTAAAACTACAAACAATAATCGAATTATTAGATAGAATTTAGGAAGGATTTAGAAGATAAGGTAGGTAGATACGCTATCGTTTTCGTAAATTTGAGCCATATAAAATGTGAATTTAATAATGCAAGATCAAACACCCTATATCCCAGTTAATAAAGTACGTATAGTAACGGCTGCGAGTCTTTTTGACGGTCACGATGCCGCGATTAATATCATGCGTCGTATTATTCAATCTACCGGTTGTGAGGTAATACATCTAGGACACGATAGAAGTGTAGAAGAAGTGGTAAATACTGCTATTCAAGAAGATGCAAGTGGTATCGCGATGACTTCTTATCAAGGTGGTCATAACGAGTACTTTAAGTACATGCGTGATTTACTAGTAGAAAAAGGAGCTGGTCACATCAAGATTTTTGGTGGTGGTGGTGGTGTAATTCTGCCATCAGAGATTAAGGATTTGATGGATTATGGAATTACTCGTATTTATGCTCCAGATGACGGTCGTGAAATGGGATTGCAGGGTATGATTAATGATCTTGTGCAACGATGTGATGTTGCTGTTCCCGCTTTCGCGAAAGCGAAACAAGGAAAAGACCTTTCCACAAAAGAATTACTAGAAGAGAAACATGTACCTACTATCGCAAGATTAATATCACTTGCAGAGAACAGACATGAAGAATTCCAAGCAGAATTTAAATTCAACGAAGAAGAACTTGCAGGAACGCCAGTTCTAGGAATTACAGGAACAGGTGGATCTGGAAAATCATCTCTAGTAGATGAGTTGATACGCAGATTCTTAATCGATTTCCCTGAAAAAAATATAGGTGTTATATCTGTAGACCCATCAAAACGTAAAACAGGTGGTGCTTTATTAGGTGATAGAATACGTATGAATGCGATCAATAACGACCGTGTTTATATGAGATCTCTTGCAACGAGACAGTCTAATCTAGCTCTTTCTAAGCATGTACAAGAAGCGGTAGATGTTTTAAAAGCTGCAAAATATGACCTAATCATTCTTGAAACGAGTGGAATAGGACAGAGTGATACGGAGATTTTAGAGCATAGCGATGTGTCTTTATATGTAATGACTCCAGAATTTGGTGCAGCAACACAGTTGGAAAAAATCGACATGCTAGATTTTGCAAATGTGGTAGCGATTAACAAATTTGACAAACGTGGCTCACTAGACGCACTACGTGATGTGAAAAAACAATTCCAGCGC
This sequence comes from Nonlabens sp., assembly GCF_039941875.1. Taxonomy (GTDB): domain Bacteria; phylum Bacteroidota; class Bacteroidia; order Flavobacteriales; family Flavobacteriaceae; genus Nonlabens. The sequence continues at coordinate 159,879 of NZ_JBDVDQ010000022.1, forward strand.
AATCATAATTTATGGGAAATTGATCCAGCAACTCTTCCGGTTCATGGGACTATAGCCAGCCAATTCAACGATCCAGGAATGAATGCGTTATATGAAGCGTTAATGGCTGAGGTCACTGAGAAAACAGGTGTCGATTTAAGTTCTAAAAACGAACTGAACAAAGCGCAAAGTGAAAAGATATTTGTTATTCCTCCATCTAGAACACGTTACCTAAGCGAGATTGCGGAGAGTAATAGAGGATACGACAACACCTCTGATGCACAATCCAAAGTGGCACAGAAATTATATGGTGTTTTTCAAACGGTTAATACTTTATTAGATCAAAATGAAAACGCACCTGCTGTAGAAAACAGAGAGCGTTTAATTACTGATAAAGGATTAAATGAAGAATACATTTTATCTCTCGTTCTAACAGACGATGCAGATTTCATGAATCTTCTTATCGCACAATTCAACAAATCATTAAAAGACCTTGATCCGTATAATTGGGAAGTAATTACCGGTTGGGATGCAAAGGTGAATAAATACAAGCAACCTATTTATGAATTTCAAGTACGTGACAAAGTCATAAAAATTGAAACGCATACAGAGTCACTATCTCATAAAATGATTCCTAAAGTCGCGTTACCTAAATACAGCGCTTGGGGTGATATTTTAAAATGGTGTTTACAAGAAAACGTACCAGGAGAATTTCCTTACACAGCAGGATTATATCCGTTTAAACGTACTGGAGAAGACCCTACCAGAATGTTTGCTGGAGAAGGTGGACCAGAACGTACTAACAAGCGTTTCCACTATGTAAGTCTAGGTATGCCAGCAAAGCGTTTATCAACGGCATTTGATAGTGTGACTTTATATGGTAACGATCCAGGATTACGTCCAGATATTTATGGTAAAATTGGTAATGCAGGAGTAAGTATTTGCTGTCTAGATGACGCAAAGAAATTGTATTCTGGATTTGATTTATCACACGCCATGACATCGGTTTCTATGACTATTAATGGTCCAGCGCCTATGTTATTAGGGTTCTTTATGAATGCGGCGATCGATCAGAACTGTGAGCGATTCATTACAGAAAATGGACTAGGTGATAAGGTAGAGGCAAAGCTTAAAGAAGTATATGACGATAACAACGTAGAACGTCCTTCTTATTTAAACGCTCAAGGCGAAAAAGTATATTCTAAAAACGGTGCGGTAGACACTAGCAAATTACCAGAAGGAAATGATGGTCTTGGGTTAATGCTTTTAGGTCTTACAGGAGATCAAATTCTAGATCCTGCAGACTATAATCGCATTAAAATAGAAACTCTTGCACAAGTACGTGGAACCGTTCAAGCAGATATATTAAAAGAAGATCAGGCTCAAAACACTTGTATTTTCTCTACAGAATTTGCATTGCGTTTAATGGGTGATGTACAACAGTATTTCATTGAAGAGAAAGTACGTAACTTCTATAGTGTATCCATTTCAGGATATCACATTGCCGAGGCAGGAGCAAATCCTATCACACAATTGGCTTTTACACTAGCTAACGGATTCACTTATGTAGAGTACTACTTAAGTCGTGGAATGGATATCAATAAATTCGGTCCTAACCTAAGTTTCTTCTTCTCTAACGGTGTCGATCCAGAATATTCTGTAATAGGTCGTGTTGCTAGAAAGATTTGGGCCAAAGCAATGAAGAACAAATACGGCGCAAACTCTCGTGCACAAATGTTGAAATACCACATTCAGACTAGTGGTCGTTCTTTACATGCACAAGAGATAGATTTTAACGATATACGTACCACGTTACAAGCACTTTATGCGATTAATGATAACTGTAACTCGTTGCATACAAACGCTTATGACGAGGCAATTACCACTCCTACAGAAGAATCTGTAAGACGTGCAATGGCGATTCAATTGATTATCAATAAAGAACTGGGACTTGCTAAAAACGAGAACCCTATTCAAGGAGCGTTTATCATTGAAGAGTTGACTGATCTTGTAGAAGCAGCTGTATTAGAAGAATTTGATCGCATTACAGAACGTGGTGGTGTGCTAGGAGCGATGGAAACCATGTACCAGCGCAGTAAAATTCAAGAAGAATCCATGCACTACGAGATGTTAAAGCATACAGGTGAATTCCCTATTATAGGAGTGAACACGTTCCTTAGTTCAAAAGGTAGCCCAACGGTTTTACCAGCTGAGGTAGTGCGTGCTACAGAAGAAGAGAAACAAGCTCAAATTGCTACTAAGGATAATTTACATTCCGCTTTCGCGAAAGCGCAACAAGAACAATTATCTAAAATCCAAAAAGCAGCTATAGAACAAGGCAACATCTTTGAACATTTAATGGAAGCAACAAAAATCTGTACATTAGGACAGATCACAGATGCTTTGTTTGAAGTTGGTGGACAGTATAGACGTAATATGTAAGCAGTGAACCGCTAGCTTTGCTAGTGTATGAATCGCTTATCTCGATGAATATCGGGACGGGATCTGTATCTTTCTCAAAGCTCGACGAAGAGCAATCATACAAATTACAAATTTTAAAAAAAGCGCAAATCATGGATTTGCGCTTTTTTTTTAACGATGTCAATATGTTGCAGAGTGGATTCTCTTAATACTAATCTAAAATGTCAGTTCGAACGAAGGTCGAGAACGGTTTATAAAAGAGAAGTTAACCAACTGTATTTTCACTATTCAACGATTATACTGCAAATTATTTAAGTAATCTTCCAACAAAATAGGATTCTAGTTTAATTTTCGTTTTTTTTGTTAAAATTTGTTAAGATGAAAAAATTATTACTTCTGTTATTTTTAGTTAGTTCTAGCTTCAGTTTTGGGCAGTGTGACTATACTTTGAATTTATCTAGTTCTAGATTCAATGTAAATGAAACTCATCATGCAGCAGTAAATGTATATGTGAATAATACCAAAACGACCTATACTACAACTTCTAATTCTTTAGAATCTTTTGTTATATCAGGACTTCAGACTGGAGATCAGTTAAAATTAGAAATTCAAAGTGATTCATTTCAAGGTCTTGATCTGAATAATGTTCAACTCGTAGATAATATTGGGAATTTAGTCGGAGGAGTAAATTATTCCCCTGTAGGTTATGATGGTGTAATAATTGATACAACTGTTAAATGTGGGATGTGTGCTCCACCAGCAAATGTAGTTTTATCCGAAGCAAATTCTGTTATTAGTGTTCAATGGGATGCAGACCCTCTAATAAGTAGTTACGAAGTTAGATACGGGCTAAAGAATTTCAATCCCTACCTTTCTGGAACAACTATGTCGACTGTAAATAATAATTTGGATATTAATGAATCAGATGGTATATATGAGTTTTATTTTTCAAGTTTTTGTTCTAGCGGATCAACTAATTGGGTTGGCCCTTATGAAATTCAAGTAGGGTTAGATACAGTACTGGATCAAAGATTGGTTGATTTTATTTTCGGTTTCGGAAACAGTAATGTTTTTAATAGCTTTGATTCCAATTCTGATGGTCTCATAAGTGTTTCAGAGGTTGCAGTATTTAAAGAAATTTATATACGAGGATCGATTTTTAATTCTTCAAATTTCAGCGATACGGATAGAGCTTTTATTCTCAATAATTTAGATGTATTAAAATATGTGAATTTTATTATAATACAGGATATAGATAACTTTTCTATACCCCATAGCTTTACTAATTTAATTAGTATTACAGCAAGTAATGTTGATAATTTTGATGTAGATTTTTCGAGTTTTGAACACCTCAAGATTGTCGACTTATTGGCTGTAGAATCAACAAATAGCGCCTTGGACTTTCATTCAAACAATAAACTAACAAATTTAAGAATAGGGGATAATATGGGTAATTGGTTAAATTCATTTAACTCGTCAATTATTCCGCAGCTAGCAACGATAATTTTATATGATATAAGTGGCTTAGGTACATTTGATTTTAACTCGTTAATTTTTTTACACAATGTAGGACTTTATTCTATTAACAATATGAATATTGATGTTGATAACATAAGTAATTTAAGATTTTTAGAAGTTTTCAATTCATCATCCTTCACATCTTTAAATTTACAAAATTTAATTATTGCTCATTTAGAATTACAAAGCAACCAATTTTTAACTGATATTGATATAAGCGGCGGTGAATTAAGGGAATTTAAACTGTTTAATTGTGATAACATTAATCAACTGAACATAAATAATGTTAACATTAATACGAACTTTGACTTAGAATCAAATAATAACAGAGTAGGTTATTACTTTACGATTGATAATTATGTTAATTATGGAAGTTTTTCTCCTTCAAGTATAATAAATATTTTAACAGTGAGCAATTCAAATTTTGACATATTTGCCATACACAATAGAGAAGCACTAATAAACCAATTGAACTTGGATAATAATTCTATTAGATCCATCAATTATAGAGCACGAGGTGCTGTGGGACTAATTGAAATATATACAGAAAGAGGAAATGCCTTTGGTAATTTGGTTATTACTAATAATAATCTATTAGAAGCGTTTTTAAATAATTTTTCAACACTCGTGTTTGATGATAATACTTTTGGAATTAATTCACTTAAGATAGGAATAACAGGTGGAGCTCAATCCGTAAATTTTAATAATAATAATACCAATCTACCAGCAAATATTTCTGGGAATACTCATTTTGAAATACTAGAAGCTGACTTTAGATTAACTGAAATTAATTCTTTAGATCTTTCTAATTTTATAACGTGGAACTCATGGCCTGATTTTCGATTGGATTTAAATCAAGATCTATGGCTTGATAGCGCAAATTATCTGAACCTAAAGGGTGCTCAGTCCAACACTATTAACGCAATAACATTTCTTCCCCATTTATTTACACAAAATCGTGGTGTTGATATTACTTTACCAAACTTAGAACATGTGTGTATTAATGATAATTTAGATGCAATTGCTATAGATATGCTTAATGATCCACAAGTGGGAAATGGAGTTGTTTGGAATTCGTACTGTAACTTTGTACCAGGCACTATTTATAATCTGATTACTGGAAGGGTAGTTATTGATTCAAATTCAAATGGCTGTGATTTTAACGACCCTATAATGCCTTTCTTACGAATGTCAGCGACTAACCAATTTGAAACATTATCTTTTATTAGTAATTCTTCAGGAGAATATGAGTTGCACACGTTTGATGGTGTATATAATTTACAACTCCATCCAGAAAACCCAAGCTACTGGAATTTCTCTCCATCAAGTGTAGTCGTTGATTTCCCAACCCAAACCAGTCCGTTCACCCAAGACTTTTGTGTTACCGCAAATGGTTCTATAGAAGATCTAGAAGTAATCATAGTACCACTAGAACTAGCACGACCAGGATTTGATACCGACTATAAAGTGGTAGTTAAAAACAAAGGAAATGTTACGACAAGTGGTTCTGTAACTATAGACTTTGAAGAAGAATTTATGAATTTATTATCTTCAACGCCTACCGCTGCAACTCCAGCGACTAATCAGTTGAGTTGGTCAGTGAGTAATCTACAGCCTTTCCAGATGGAAGAGTATCTGTTTACCATGACCTTAAACACACCTACACAAACAACCAATCCATTAAACGGTAATGATATCCTTACTTTTACAGGAGTAGTGATTGGAACAGGAACAGACGCTATGCCAGCAGATAACACGATGGTTTTTGATCAAACGATTGTGAATTCTTATGACCCTAATGATAAAACTTGTCTAGAAGGGAAGACTATTGACCCTAGCGATGTTGGAGAATACGTTCATTATATGATTCGTTTTGAGAATACTGGTACGGCTAGTGCGGTTAATATCGTCGTGAAAGATGAAATTGATTTAAGTCAGTTTGATATAACAACCTTGATTCCGCTAGGTGGTAGTCATGATTATTATACACGCGTAAGAGAAGGGAATATCGTAGAATTCATTCATGAAAACATCAATCTAGATTTTAATGACGCGACTAATGATGGTTATATATTGTTTAAAATCAAAACTTTAAATACTCTTGTTGCAGGAGATACTTTTGATAATACCGCTGCTATCTTCTTTGATTTCAACGCTCCAATTGTAACCAATACAGAGACAGTAAGTATCATGAGCACAGCAAGTGTAGGAGAGTCTACAGATAGTAGTATATCCCTTTATCCTAACCCTGCAAAGAACTTTATTACCGCGACTGCAAACAATGCCATAGAAGGCATAAGCATTACCGATATGAATGGTAGAATGATCACAGCAACACAATATACAGGCGCAGCAAACGAGCAACGTCTAGAAATAGGAGAGTTGTCTTCTGGTATCTATTTTGTAACTATAAAAAGTGATTTAGGCCAGAAAATAGAGAAATTACTAGTGGAGTAAATTTCTCATAACTTAAAAAATAAAAAGCCTTTTCTTAATAGAAGAGGCTTTTTTTTGTTCCGCTTTCGCGAAAGTGGGAACAATTATGAACTAATTTCAGCATCAAGGAGATGATTAATACCTTGATTCATATTACATTATTTAATTTATTAAATGATTTGCTTAGGAATGCATTGTTAATTTTAGTTTTTTTGTAGAAAACCAAACCAAACCAAACCAAACCAAACCAAATGAAAAAATATTTATGCTTATTGTTTATTGTTAGTTCTTTTTTGAGTTTTTCCCAAATAATTAATATACCAGATGTAAATCTTAAATCTCAACTAGTTAATGGTCTAGTTTCAGATTCAGATAATGATGGTTTTGGGGATACAATTGTTGATACCGATGGTGATGGTGAGATATCTCAAATGGAAGCGAACCTTATAACACATTTAGTTTTTAACTTCAATAATATAGAAGATTTGACAGGGATCAAGTTATTTGTAAATCTTGAATCTATTGATACTACTGGAAATAATCTTAGGTATGTAGACTTCAGTAATATGCAAGTATTAAGGTTTGTCGATATTAATTTAGCAGGTAATGCAAACGATATATTAAATTTATCAGGCTGTATTAATTTAGAATTTATATCTATATCTTCTAATCAGATGAGTGTGGATTTAAACTTACCAAACTTACCTTCATTAAAACATACAGAACTTTATTTAGGAGGGACTCTTATGAATTCTCTAGATTTATCTAACTGTTCTAATCTAGAGTACTTTAAAATAAGTAATTCTTTTGGGGTAACTTCTTCTTCTTTTTCAATGATATTACCTTCTACCATTACATTAAAAGAAGTAGAGATAGAAGGACTAGATATTACCTCATTAGATTTATCAAATGCTTTACATATAGAGACTATTAGGGTTAAAGACACGTCTATTTTAAGTAATATAGTTCTCTATGATGATAATACTTTGAAAAATTTATATTTCGATAATACCGCTATGCTAAGTCCATCGAATTTTAATTTCTCTAATTATTCTAATCTAGAAACCTTACATTGGAAGAATCAATCTTTAACAGGATTTGATTTGAGTGGATTAACAAACTTGTCAGAATTGAACCTTGCTGCTAACAATCTTTCCACAATCGATTTGACCGGATTGACAAATTTAATAGAATTAAACCTTGGAGGTAACAATCTTACTACAATTGATTTAATAGGGTTACCAAATTTATTAAATTTATACTTATCAGGTAATAGTCTCACTACTATTGATCTTAGTAATAATACTAGCTTGGAATTGTTGTATTTAACTAATAATAATATTTCAAATATTGATTTGAGTGCTAATAATTTTCTTAAAGAAATACATGCTTCATATAATAATTTGACGATGATAAATCTTACCGGTGTACAAGATGTTGAAAGAATAGATTTGAGTTATAATTCTTTGTCGCAATTAGATTTAAATACGAATATTAATTTGAAATATGCTTTGCTTGATTTTAATAATCTAACTGTAATAGATCTATCGAATAATGTTCTTTTAGAAGCTTTAAATTTATGGAGTAATAATATCTTGTCAATTAATTTAGAGAATAATATCAATTTACAAACTCTTGATTTAGATGAAAATCAAAATTTAGTTTCTGTAAATGTGAAAGCTGGAAGAACACAAAGTGAGTGGTTATACTTTGGAGTTAATGGATGTATTTCCTTAGAACATATTTGTGTTGATGAGGTTGATAGGTTAAGAATAATATCAGATGCTACTAGATTTAATCCTAATTCAACTGTTGTTATCAACTCCTACTGCTCATTCACTCCAGGAGGAAATTTCAATGAAATAGAAGGAAATATATCTGTGGACATTGATAATAACGGTTGCGATCCAACAGATCCAGTATTTTCCAACTTCAATTTTACAGCAACAGATGGAACAATCTCAGGCTCAATTTCTTCAAACCAGCAAGGGGTATATTATGTACCAGTTGCAGATGGTCAACACACCATCACTCCAAACCCAGAAAACCCAAGCTACTGGAACTTCTCACCACCAAACGTTGTAATAGATTTCCCAGCACAAACCAGTCCATTCATTCAAGACTTTTGTGTCACTGCAAATGGAAGCATTGAAGACCTAGAAGTAATAGTTGTACCTCTAGAACAAGCAAGACCAGGTTTTGATACCGACTATAAAGTAGTTGTGAAAAACAAAGGAAACGTTACAACAAGTGGAACGGTAACTCTAGATTTTGAAGAAGATTTTATGACTTTACTGTCTTCTACGCCTACGGCAGCAACGCCAGCAACTAATCAATTAAGTTGGTCAGTGAGTAATTTACAGCCATTCAAGATGGAAGAGTATGCGTTTACCATGACATTAAATACACCTACACAAACAACCAATCCATTAAACGGTAATGATATTCTAACATTTACAGGAGTAGTTACAGGAACAGGAACAGACGCCATGCCAGCAGATAATACGATGGTTTTTGACCAAACGGTTGTGAATTCTTATGATCCAAATGATAAAACTTGTCTAGAAGGTAAAAATATTGACCCTAGCGATGTCGGTGAATACGTTCATTATATGATTCGTTTTGAGAATACAGGTACGGCAAGTGCGGTGAACATCGTCGTGAAAGATGAAATTGATTTGACTCAATTCGATATTACTACTTTGATTCCGCTAGGTGGTAGTCACGATTATTATACGAGAATC
>NZ_JBDVDQ010000023.1:0-219271 GCF_039941875.1 Nonlabens sp.
TTCTTCTGTAGATGCTTTTGCAGCTGCAGCAACAAATGGATATAATTTAGTTACTATAAATAATCTGGAAGAAAATGACTTTTTATACAATCAAGTAAGTAGTTTAGGAGGTGAGATATTATTTGGTTTCAATGATGTAAACTCAGAAGGTACTTTTGTTTGGCAAGACGGTTCAACTTCTACGTATACAAATTGGAATACCTTTGAACCTAATAATGCTAATGAAGAGGATTATACAGGTTTTACAACTAATGGACTATGGAATGATATACAAGCACAAACTCTTGTTAGATATCTGATAGAGGTAGAATCGTTCTCTATAAATCAGACAGCAGGTTTAGCTTCTGGTAGTACGTTTCCAGTAGGTACTACTACTAATTCTTTTACTATAACAGACCGTTCAGGTAATACTGCTTCTTGTAGTTTTGATGTAGTTATAGTAGCAGATACTACTGCTCCAGTGGCAGATGTTGCAACGTTAACCGATGTAACCGCAGAGTGTGAGGTAACAAGTCTAATTGCACCAACAGCAACTGACGATTGTGCAGCAACAGTAACGGTAACTAACGATGCTACATTACCTATCTCAGGAGAAGGAACTACAACAGTAGTAACTTGGACTTACGATGATGGTAACGGTAATACATCTACACAAACACAAAACGTGATCATTGATGATGTAACTGCTCCAGTAGCAGGTGCAACAGTTTTAATGGACATAACAGCAGAGTGTAAAGTAACAAGTTTAACTGCTCCAACAGCAACAGATAACTGTGCGCGTACAGTAACGGTAACTAACGACGCTACATTACCTATCTCAGGAGAAGGAACTACAACAGTAGTAACTTGGACTTTTGATGACGGTAATGGTAATACCTCTACACAAACACAAAATGTAATTATAGATGACGTGACTGCTCCAGTAGCAGATGCAACAACCCTAATGGATATAATTGCAGAATGTGAAGTAACAAGTCTAGTTGCACCTACTGCAACAGATAATTGTGCAGATATGGTAACAGTGACTAATAACGTGACTTTGCCTATTACAGTTCAAGGTACAACGGTAATAACTTGGACTTATGATGACGGTAATGGAAACACATCTACACAAACCCAAAATGTGATTTTAGATGACGTAACGTTACCTGTGGCAGATGCTGCTTCTCTACCTGATTTAGTTTTTAATTGTGAGGTAGCTAGTTTAACTGCACCTACAGCAACAGATAATTGTGTAGGAATAGTAACTGGTACAGCTACTTTCCCGATTACATCATCTACGGTAGTTTCTTGGCAGTTTGATGATGGTAACGGTAACGTGAGCTCTCAAGATCAATTAGTAATTATTGAGCAAAGAGCTATAGATGCTATTGCAAACGTTACAGTTTGTGATTCATTTACCCTAGCTACTATAACCGGTGACTATTTAACTGGTTCTCAATCATATTATACGCAAAGTGATGGTAATGGTATCGCTTTCGCGGAAGCGGACACTATAAATTTCTCTGATTTTGCAAGTTATCCGGTGACCCTATATGCTTATGATACAGATATGTCAGGTTGTAGTGCACAAACTAGTTTCCAGTTGACTATTACAGAAACACCAGTTATAAATCCGATTATGGACGTGACGGCTTGTGATGAGTATGTATTACCTGTATTAAGTGTAGGTTCTTATTATTCTTTCCCAGGTGGTAACGGTAGTTTGTTAAATGCAGGTACGGTGATCGATGCGACGCAAACTTTATTCGTTTATGCAGAAGATGTATCAGGAAACTGTACAGATCAAGAGACTTTTACAGTAACTATCTTACCGTTAGATGATGCTTCATTTAATTATAACGCTACTACATATTGTCCTAGTGCTATAGATCCTACACCTGCTATAACAGGACTTGCTGGAGGGACTTTTACATCTACAGCTGGATTAGTTATAGATGCTGCAACAGGAAGTGTAGATTTAGATACTTCTATTAGGGGTACTTATTTAGTTACTTATACAACTAACGGTGATTGCCCGCAATCGACTATGGTAAGTTTTACTATTGAAGATAATGTAGCGCCTACACCAGACGTAACGGTTCTTGCAGATGTTGTTGCAGAATGTGAAGTGACTACTTTAGTAGCGCCTACTGCGACAGATGATTGTAGTGCTGTTGTAACGGTAACTAACGATGCTATATTCCCAATCACAGGAGAAGGAACTGCGACAGTAGTAACTTGGACTTATGATGACGGAAATGGTAACACATCTACACAAATACAAAATGTAATCATAGACGACGTTACTACACCAGTAGCAGATGTTGCTACACTTACCGATGTTGTTGCAGAATGTGAAGTAACTAGCCTAGTTGCACCAACAGCAACTGACAACTGTGCAAACGCAACAGTATCTGTTACTAGCGATGCGATATTCCCAATCACAGGAGAAGGAACTACAACAGTAGTAACTTGGACTTATGACGACGGTAATGGTAACACATCTACACAAATACAAAATGTAATTATAGACGACGTTACTGCACCAGTAGCAGATGTTGCTACACTTACCGATGTAATTGCAGAATGTGAAGTAACTAGCCTCGTTGCACCAACAGCTACAGACAACTGTGCAAACGCAACAGTAACGGTAACTAACGATGCGATATTCCCAATCACAGGAGAAGGAACTACAACAGTAGTAACTTGGACTTATGATGATGGAAATGGTAACACATCTACACAAACGCAAAATGTAATTATAGATGACGTTACTGCACCAGTTGCAGATGTTGTTTTACTTACAGATGTAATTGCAGAATGTGACGTAACAAGTCTAGTTGCACCAACAGCTACAGATAACTGTGCAAACGCAACAGTATCTGTTACTAACGATGCGATATTCCCAATCACAGGAGAAGGAACTACGACAGTAGTAACTTGGACTTATGATGATGGAAATGGTAACACATCTACGCAAACACAAAATGTGATTATAGATGACGTTACTGCACCAGTAGCAGATGTTGTTTTACTTACAGATGTAATTGCAGAATGTGAAGTAATTAGCCTAGTTGCACCAACGGCAACAGATAACTGTGCAAACGCAATAGTATCTGTTACTAACGATGCGATATTCCCAATCACAGGAGAAGGAACTACGACAGTAGTAACTTGGACTTATGATGATGGTAATGGTAACACAACTACACAAACACAAAATGTAATTATAGATGACGTTACAGCGCCAGTTGCAGATGTTGCTACACTTAACGATGTAATTGCAGAATGTGAAGTAACTAGTCTAGTTGCACCAACAGCAACTGACAACTGTGCAAACGCAACAGTAACTGTTTCTAACGATGCGATATTCCCAATCACAGGAGAAGGAACTACAACAGTGGTAACTTGGACTTATGATGACGGTAACGGTAACACATCTACTCAAACACAAAATGTAATTATAGACGACGTTACTGCACCAGTTGCAGATGTTGTTTTACTTACAGATGTAATTGCAGAATGTCAAGTAACAAGTCTAGTTGCACCAACGGCAACTGACAACTGTGCAAACGCAACAGTATCTGTTACTAACGATGCGCTATTCCCAATCACAGGAGAAGGAACTACAACAGTAGTAACTTGGACTTATAACGACGGTAATGGTAACACATCTACGCAAACACAAAATGTGATTATAGATGACGTTACAGCGCCAGTTGCAGATGTTGCTGCTCTTCCTACACTTAATTTTAACTGTGAAGTGACTGCATTAACAGCACCTACTTCTACAGATAATTGTACAGGAACTATTACGGCTACTAACACTGTGATATTCCCTTTAACGTCTTCTACTTTAGTAAACTGGAGTTATGATGATGGCAATGGAAACATAAGTTCTCAAGATCAACTTGTGGTGGTAGAGCTTAGAGCTATGGATGCTATTTCTGATGTTACGGTTTGTGATACATATACCTTACCTAACATATCTGGAGATTTCTTAACTGGTTCTCAGATGTATTATACTCAAAGTGGTGGTAATGGTGTCGCTTTCGCGGAAGCGGATGTATTAAATTATCTAGACTTTGCAGTATATCCGGTGACACTATATGCTTATGATGTAGATGCAGCAACAGGTTGTAGCGCCGAGACTAGTTTCTTGTTAACTATTAATGAGTCGCCAGTTATAAGCCCTATTGCAGATGTTACCATTTGTGATGAATATGTGTTGCCAGTATTAAGTGTCGGAGATTATTACACGTTCCCTGGTGGAAACGGTACAGTAATCAATGCCGGTACAGTGATAGATGCAACACAAACTATATTTGTTTATGCAGAAGATGCAAGCGGTGCTTGTACTGACGAGACTTCATTTGTTGTAAATATTACACCTAGCGATGTTTTAGGAGCAACTTTTAACGATGCTAGTTTTACTTATGACGGTAGTGTTCAATCTATATTAGTGGAAAATATACCAGCGACAGCTACGGTAGTTTATACTAATAATGATCAGGTAGACGCTGGTACTTATACAGTAACTGCAACAGTTACATCTGCTACCTCTAGTTGTAATCCTGTAGTTCTTACAGCTACTATGGTTATTGATAGAGCGCCACAGACCATTACTTTTGATTCTCTAATACGTAGAAGATTAAATGTAGATCCAGACTTCCAGCTTACAGCTAGCAGTACATCAGGACTTCCGGTAGATTACAATTTCAGTTTTACAGGTGCAACAGCTGCTGCAACGGTAAGCAACACTGGATTTGTAAACTTACTTGCCGAAGGTGAGATTCTTATATCTGCAAGTCAGGCTGGTAATGCAAATTACTTACCTGCAAGTGTGGTAGAACAAACTCTAGAAGTTTATCTAAGTGATAATGCAGATTTAGATGCCGTTACTATAGATGGTACGGTAACTAATAATCCAGCTAGTGAGATCTATTACCTTATAGACTGTGGTAGTGGTACAGACTCTGTTGAGGTGAATTTATCAAATTCTGATGGAGCAACATTTACTCCAGGTGCAACCTTTGATATTGCAACACCACGACCAGGAATTTACACACAAGAAGTAACGGTTACTGCAGATAACGGTCGCAATACTAGATCTTATATCATTACGGTAGAAAGAAGGTTTGAATTTAATGAGATTGTGGAGCAGAAGTATAACAACACTCTTGTAGTTAATAATAATTTTGATAACAATGGTGGTTATAACTTCGTTTCTTATGAATGGTTTAAGAATGGTACACTGGTAAGTACAGAACAGTTCTTTTCTGAAGGTGATAACGCTTCTGATCTTTTAGATCCTACAGCAACTTATTCTGTAAGAATGACTACAGATGCTGGTGAGGTTTTACAGACTTGTGTTTCTAGCGTGAGTTTAGGAAATACATTCTCTCTTACCGTTATAGAAAACCCTGTGATACAAGGTCGTTTATTACAAGTAAGAGCAGATTATCCTGCAGCAGAGTTAGACCATGCGATGTACCAAATATATTCTGCTCACGGGCAGTTTATTAAGGCGGTTAGTGTTCAAGGTTTAGAATCTCAAATTAGACTTTCAGAGAGTCTTCCTGTGGGGTTATATAGACTAGTTCTTATTACATCACAAAGAACAGAATCTGTAAACTTCATTAAAAACTAATCTGACTTATTATGTATAACAAACAAAATCCCATAGTACCTATGAGCCAGTTGAAAAGAAGGTTCTTAAAATTACCATTACTATCTATTGCATTATTAGGAATGTATAGTTCTTATGCGCAATCGGACTGGAAAGCATCTGTAGGAGGGCAAATGTCCTTTTCAGAACTTAGAGCAGATGAGAGTAGGTTAAATACCTCTACAGATCCTGGAGCAGGTTTTAATCTAGGTATATCCTACGGACTTAATGAAAGCTGGAGCTTGCATTCTGGTATAGGAATAAGCTATATAGAAACTAGTAATAATAGTTCCAATTATAGTGACCAGGCCGCTGCAACAGACTTTGAAGGTGAAAACTTTGAATTTAGATATAGGCTTGAGAATTATTCTGAAATTCAAAAAAGTACCATGCTATCTATACCTGTAGGTATACAGTATGAGTCTAAAGGAAGTCAGACTAGGTTTTATTCTAAAGCTGGTGCCAGTGTAAATATCTTTCTTAGTCCTAAGGTAGAAGGAAGAGCAAATTCACTGACTACTAGTGGTTACTTTGAAAGATTTAACGCAGTACTTACTGCGCCAGCATTTGCTGGTTTTGGAATTTTTGATGAAATAGAATTTTCTGAAAACGATCTAGATATTAAGAACAGTTTTAATGCTTTTCTAGAAATAGGAGTGAAGGAAAAATTTGGTTCTAATAATTGGGTTTATATAGGTTTATTTGCAGAGTATGGACTAAACGATTTGTTGGAGAACAATAACTCTAATCTGATAGAATACAACCAGAACACACCTACCGATTTTATCAATAACAGTAGTTTAAATTCTACTATAGGTAACACACCATTATTTGATAAAGTGACTCTTAATATGATAGGGTTGCGTGTCAAATATGAATTTGGTATCTAGATTTTAAAAATCTACTAACGTTAAAAAGCCTCTTCAAATTAATTTTTGAAGAGACTTTTTTATATCTAGGAAGGATTTGAAAATAGGGTATAGGTTTTGTACTCAGCACTACTGTAGCGCGTCCATTTTTTTAAGAACCTCATCAGCTTCTGCATATGCTTTATCACTCGCTGTACGATCTGTTGTGGAAAGTGTGTGGTAATCTTTCATGAGTTTCTCATACTGAGACTGCAGTTTTTCTATTTCTGTTTTCTTTTTAAATAATCCGAACATGGTGTGTAGTTTTAAAAGTAGTCGTGATGATTCTTATACCTTTCTTTTTAAGTTTTTCTATTGCATTTTTTGCAATAAAAAAAAGAGCAGTGAGAATATCAGGTGTAGATATACTTACTGCTCTTTCTTAATTTTAGGTGAGGTCTATATATTACTTCTTTTAATACTAACAGCATTTACAAACCACTGGAAAGCAAAGAAACTAATTAGAAAACCTATGACAAAAGGGTTGTCCACATTACCAGTTGTAAAACTTATAAATAAAGCAATAGAAGCGATAATAGTCATAATACCAGCAGCGAGCGGCATCATATATTTAGGTTTAGTCTCCATATAAAACATGCTCCATGGAATCATTAATATAAGTCCTGCTATGGCAACCATTAAAAACCTACCATCTTCTAGTGCAAAATAAGCAGCCACACCACTAAGTGAGGTGAATACACATATGCCAGTAAATATTACGGCTTGCTTTTCTTTCTTGCTCAATAAGAACTTTGCATATTTATTAAAGCTGAAAAGTAATTTTGAAATCGGCCCTATAATCCATGTACTTAAAGCAACTAATGCTAGTAGAATTACGATAGGAGATAGAAAAGGCTCCAGCGCTGGCACTGAGTCTGCAACATACCTTAATAATCTAGTCCCTGCATAAAAACCTATGATAAAATACCATTGATATTTTGCAGCCATATTCCCTATCCAGAATTGGTATCTCAAAAACCATCGATACACAAAATACTTAGCCTGTAAGGCCTGCATCATTCCCGATTGGGCATAAGAATTATTTGGGTCATAACGTAGAGCTTCTTTAAAATGCTCTAGCGCTTCTTTGTGTTGTCCCGTTTCTAGCTTGTTCCAGCCGTAATTTGTATGGGTATAAGAATCTTCTGGATTTTCTCCCAGCGCACCTTTTAAAGTTTCTTCAGACTCTGCTTTTTTATTCTGTTTTAATTGTGCCGTACTCTTTACATTTAAAGCGAGCAAGTTTGCTGGATCTAGAGATAAAGATTTTTCAGCCAGTTGTTCTGCTTCTTTATACCGCTTTCGCGAAAGCGATATATGAGCCAGCATCCCATAGTTTTGTGGCTCATGAGGATTTAAACTTATCGCTTCTTTAAGTAGTTCCTCGGCCTCATCATAACGTTCTACATCTAGCATTATTCTAGCCTTAGTAGCGTATAATAAGTCGGTAGATGGCGATAATCCTATAGCTATATCTATAAAATGATTAGCCTTTTTAGGATCGTCTTGAGCTAGGTTCACCTCGGCCAGTAAATGCAGACACGCGATGCTATTGGGATCTTGTGTTAATGCCTGGTTAAGCAATTGCTCTGCCTGTGGATAGCGTCTTTGCTGGAAAAGTAAATAGGCTCTTTCGTATAAGGCTTCTATCATTACTTTTTAATCTTCAAATAAGTCAGTATATCATCATACAGCCCAGATTCATTTGCGTATACAGCAAAGTTCTTTGCAGTGGTAAACCATTCCTTAGTACTAGGTTTATGTTGTTTAAGAGATTTTAAAAGATCTTTTGTGACCAGCGGTTGTGGCGCTCCTAATTTAATAGCGTCTTCTAGTTTGTTCTCTATTGCGATATCGATCACAGCTTCTATGTCTGCACCAGAATATTCTGGAGATTTCTTTGCGAGTGCTTTAGTATCTATATCTTTAGTAGGTTTCTCTTCTAATTTTAGGTCAAAAATGGCTTCACGTGCTGGAGCATCTGGTGGCGGCACAAATAATATGCGATCAAATCTTCCTGGACGTCGGAAAGCAGTATCTAGATGCCACGGCATGTTAGTCGCTCCTAAAATAAGTAGACCTTCATTATCATTAGAAATACCATCCAATTCTTGTAAAAACTGATTGATCAAATTTTTACCTGCGCTTTGTTTCATGTCACTACGACTAGCACCTAGAGCATCTATTTCATCAATAAATAAAACGCAGGGCGTATTGTTTCTAGCAACTTCAAAAATGCGGTGTAGGTTCTTTTCAGAATTACCTATCCACATATCGAGAATGTCATTGAGGCTTAAGGATATAAACTTTGCGTTAATCTGGCCAGCAGTAGCCTTTGCGATATAAGTTTTACCACATCCTGGAGGACCGTAAAGTAAAATACCACCACCTATTTTTTTACCATAAGCTTTGTAAATTTCTGGATGTAGTAAAGGCTGCACGATCTTTAAATCTATCTCGCGCTTCACATTATCCATACCACCTACATCCTTAAAACTGATTTCTGGTTTTTCTATAAAGACACTTGCTTCATTAAATCCATCGTCATACTCGTCATCATATTCATCACCGTCTTCATAATCACCTTCACTAGTAGATGGTCTTCTTAGTTGTTTATCTAACTCGTCATCACTAAAATCGGGATGAAATTTCAATAAATCCTGATAAGCATCTATTGCCTGATGGGTGTCATTAGATCTAACTAATGCTCGCGTGTAGAATAAATGAGTATCTAGATCTTTATTACCTTCTTGAATCAGGCTTTCTAAAATAACTATAGCCTTAGAATAATTTTTCTGTTTATAAGAAATAAGAGCGAGACCTATTCTAGCTTTGGGCTCTGCCTTGTACTGTAAAATAATTTCATATTCTTCCTCAGCTTCTTCTAGCATGTTAGCTAGTCGCAGGGATTCGGCCAGGTGTAATCTTAATGGGATATTATCTGGAGAGAATTCTAGTGCTTCTCTTAAATTCTGAATAGTCTTATCGTCCATTTATTTTCTTCAATAGATTTTCAAATAGGAGAGTTCTTAGTTTTTGAATCTCCATGCAACAAAGCGAGATTCTTTGTTTCCAGTAGTCATTTCTACAACTCTTACGTCTGCCTTGAGCTTTTTAAGTTGTTTAAGAGGTTTGATGAGGTTTTGCTTTCGCGAAAGCAAACACGTAAACCATCCTACCTGATTTTTAAAAGCTACAGATTCTTTAATCATGCGCTTTATAAAAAGTGCTTCACCACCGTTGCACCAAAGCTCGTGCGAGTGACCGCCAAAGTTGCGTATTTCTTCTCTAGTACCTAATTTTCTTTGCTTAGTGATATTTGCTTTTATAGCTTCTTCTTCACTAGTGTAAAAAGGAGGATTACACATCGTAAAATCATAGTTTTCTCCTTCTAGAATAACACCTTTAAAAATGTTTCCTTTATCAATTTGATGACGTATTTCTATGGCATCATTTTTTGAGGTATTCTTTTTTGCAAATCCTACACTGTCGTCATCTACATCACAGCCTACCATTTTCCAATCGTAAATAGCATTACCTAAAATTGGGTAAATAGCACTAGCACCGCAACCTATATCTAGACCAGTTCTATCCCCTTTTTCAAGAAGATCAGAAATGTGGTGTATATAGTCTGCACGACCAGGAATAGGTGGGTATAATGATTGTTCTGGAAGTTTCCAGTATTTTATTTTATAATGATGTTTTAATAAAGCGGTATTGAATTCCAGTATAGATTGTGAGTCACTAAAATCAATAGTAGCCGCTCCCGTAGGACTTTCAATTATATGTTGTTCTAATTCTGGGTGTGATTCAGTTAGTTTTTTAAAGTCGTAACCGTATCTATGTATGTTTCTTAAATGCATGATGCAAAGATACTTTAAGTAAGATATTAATAGCTATTAAGAACTTCAAAGTTATGGTTGTTCAGAGCTCTTTTAATTAAGGTAGGACTTAATGCTTTAGTTACTGAATGTGCTATAAATGTAACTGCAGTTCTCATACTGCTCTCTTCAACCGAATAAACTACCTTTGCAAAAAATTACTAGTATGAAATCCTTTGCAGATCTGAATCTTAAAACACCATTAATTAATGGATTAGAAGAATTAGGTTTTGAGACTATGACGCCTATTCAAGAAGAGGCTTTTCCAGTTATTCTTTCTGGACGTGACATGATAGGTATTGCGCAAACAGGTACTGGGAAAACGCTAGGTTACATGTTGCCATTGCTTCATGAACTTAAATATGCTCAAGTTAATGACCCTAGAGTATTAGTTCTTGTACCTACGCGAGAGCTGGTAGTACAGGTAACTGAAAATATAAATCAATATTCGAAGTATCTTAATTTACGCGTGTTAGGGATTTATGGAGGGACAAATATAAATACACAGAAAAAGGCATATGCTGACGGTGTAGATATACTAGTCGCTACGCCTGGTAGACTGTATGATCTTATTATAAGTCAAACGGTAAATTTAAAGAACTGTAAAAAAGTAGTTATTGATGAGGTAGACGTAATGCTAGATTTAGGTTTTAGATTTCAGCTTACTAATATCTTTGATCACTTACCTAATAGACGTCAGAATATTATGTTCTCTGCAACGATGACAGATCAGATAGAAGGTTTTATAAAAGAATACTTCTATAATCCTGAGAAGATTTCTATTGCTGTTTCTGGTACACGTTTAGAGAATATTGAGCAGACTGCTTATGCTGTAGAGAATTTTTACACTAAAGCAAATTTACTCATGCATTTAGTGAGTGATAGAGAGAAATTTCACAAAGTACTGGTCTTTGTGGGTAATAAGAAAAGTGCCGATAGACTACAAGAAGTACTTAGTCCACATTACGGTGGAGAGATATCTGTAATACATTCTAACAAGACACAAAATTATAGATTGCGTTCTATTGAACTTTTTGATAGTGGTGAGAGCCGTATTCTAGTTTCTACAGATGTTATGGCACGTGGACTAGATTTAGATAAAATATCGCATGTTATCAACTTAAACGTACCTGCGTTTCCTGAAAACTACATGCACCGTATAGGTAGAACCGGTCGTGCTGAAGAAAAGGGTAGGTCTATCTTATTCTACACTGAAAAAGAAAGAGAAGATAAGGAGAACATAGAGGAATTAATGAGTTATAAAATTCCAGAATTAGAATTTCCAGAAGAAGTAGAGATTTCAAAACAAAAAACACCAGAAGAGAAACCTGTAGTACGTGAGATTTTTAATCCTCATAAAGTAATAGAAGAACAACGTGGAGCAGCTTTTCATGAAAAAAGCGAAAAGAATTCTAAAACCAATGAAGGTGGTAGTTACCGTCGCATCATAGCAGCAAAGTATAAGAAACCTAAAACTCGTGGTGATAAAGGAGCTAACAGACGTCGTAAAAAGTAGTCTAGTTAGAGTCCATTTTATTCTTTATTTATTGATACCAATTTACATTTTCAAAGTGGTACTAGAAGTCTGGTAACAATTTCTTAATGTAGGTATCTACTTATGTAAGCGTCTGAAAATCTTATTTTCGCGAAAAATTAAATTAATTTGAAGAAGCTATTATTTTTTTGTTTCATAATTCTTAGTGCAACGTTTGTAAATGCACAAGCGGTAAACACGGCATATTTGTGTTTAAGTAATGGAGATGTGGTTCTTGCAGATCTAAGCTCTTGTAGTTCTACAGTAGTTGCTACAAACAGTCAGTCCATGTTTGACATAGCACAAGGTGATACAGCTACTACTCTTTATGGAATACGTAATACAGAGTTGTACTTAATAGATCTTAATACTGGAAACTTTAACTTACTAGGTAGTCTTAATATTATAGGATATAGTGGTAGTTTTAGAGTAGATTCACTGGTAAAAGAGCAAAATGGTGTTTTACTAGGTGTGAATAAAAATGGTCAAGGTGAGCTTTTTAGAATTAATGTAGCCTCACTTACTGCTACTAATTTAGGAGCAACAGGTTTCAATAGCGCAGGAGATTTAACTTATTTTAATGGAGATCTTTATTTAAGTGCGACTAATAGTGAACTGGTACAAATTAACGTAGCAAACCCAAGTGCATCTTTCTTAATAGGTAGTATGGCAAGTAGTGGTTTTGGAAATGTTTTTGGTGTTGTAACTATTATAACAGCAAATCCATGCTCTGCTACACCTACCATAGAGCTAGTTGCAACAGGTGGACGTACCACTAAATTTGTAGACGTAACTAACGGTAATACCACTAATAACTGTACTAATTTTGCACCTTCAGATATATTTGGTGCTGCAGAGGTAACGTCAGACATACTTTGCCCTATTAATGTAGAGATTATCGATACCACACGCATGAGTCCTGACCCTACCTCATACTGCAGTCAGGCAACTACAACTTTAAGCGCAAATGCAGATCCTGCTGTGGCATTAGGAACCTATTCTTATGAGTGGAGAGAGCAGGGTAGTACTGCCGTTATAGGAACTAACAGTACATTACCTATAATGATTAATACAACTACTGTTTATGAATGTACTATAACAGACAGCGGTATTGCACCACCAGATAACTTTGCAGTAGACGCGATTACTATAATTGTAGATCCTATGCCTACATGGGTGCCACTAGGTGCTATTTATGCAAACTCAACTTATACACTACCTGGAATTGCCGGTACTAACGTGCCTGCTAACAGTGCTTATTATACAGGTCCTAATGGAACAGGGACACTATATAACGTAGGTGATGTAGTTACCGAACTAGATTTTATAACTAATCCTGTCACTTTATATATTTATGGAGATGAGACTAACGGTTGTGAAATAACAGGACAGTTTGATCTAGAATTTGTAGATGTGCAACTAGTAATAACTCCAGGCGGTATACAAGATATTTGTGCAGGTGAAACAGTGACTCTAACAGTCACACCTACACCAGCAACAGCATACGGAACTTACACCTATAATTGGACAGATTCTCAAAACACGGTTTATCCTAACACCGATACTATAGTTTTTACGGCAACAGTAGATACTACGGTAGCGGTAATGGTAAATGACTCTGGTGTAGAAAATGGTGTAGATATGGGATTTGATATGACAGATTTTAATGTCTTGACACCAGTAGATATTACAGCTATAGCTGATCAAACAGCGACTTCTACTTTTACTTTTCCAACTATTAATGGAACTGGATTAACCGCTGGAGAACGTTATTATACACAACCCAATGGTATGGGAACTGCATATGATGCAGGTGATATAGTGAATGCAACAGATTTCGCATCGCTACCGGTAACCCTTTACATCTATGACACTAACGGTTCATGTGAGGACGAAGAGAGTTTTGTACTCAACTTTGATACACCGTTACCGTTAACGGTTTCTATCAGTGCTACCGCAAATGATTTTTGTGCCGGAGAAATAACAAATTTAACTGCCACACCTAATCCTGCTATGGCGCAAGGAGCTTATTCTTATCAATGGGTGGAGCAAGGCACAACGGCCGTATTATCTATAAGCAATACACTAACGGTAACACCACTAGTAAATACTGTATATGAATGTACGGTGACAGATAGTGGGTTAACTACTAATAATACAGCAACATCAACTATTACAATTAATGTAATCGATGTGCCAGTTATTGATGTGATAAATAATCAAAATAGTACCACCACATTTACATTTCCTAATATCACAGGTATGAACTTGAGCGGTAATGAGATGTTCTTTACACAACCAGACGGTTTAGGAACAGCTTATGCTATTGGAGATGTAATAGATAGAATAGAGTTTGCTAGTTATCCAGTTACTATTTATGCCTATGATGTAAATGCGTCAGGCTGTAGTGATGAGATTAGTTTTAACCTGGTGATAACAGAAGATGTAATTATTCCAGAGCCAGAGATAGAGTTGTTTCATGTGCCAGATTACATGACACCTAATAATGATGGGTATCACGATTACTGGCAAATAGAGGTTTTTGAACCGTCCGTTCAATTCAGTGATATCTATATTTTTGATAGGTACGGTAAATTACTTAAACAACTCTCTATCGATGGTCCAGGCTGGGACGCTACCTATAATAATAACCCATTGCCATCTTCTAGTTATTGGTATAGTTTTGAATATACCTATGATGGAGTTACAGTTTTAGAAAAGGGATTCTTTGCAGTAAAACGTTAAGACGGTGGATCAATTTATCGCCCGTATTAGAAATGATTATTTTAATAAGTTCGCTTTCGCGAAAGCGGAATTTCAACAACCATAACACTAATTAACACTAAACGACCTAAAAGTGGTCTAATAGTTGAAAAGTGATGGTAGAATATGTCCAAAAGTGTAAGAGGACTTAACTATATTGCACACCTTAATTTAAAGAAAATGAAAAAATTACTTTTAGTATTATTTTTAGCTGCTGGAACAGCAATGGCACAAACTGGATATGTAGCATCTGAAGCTCTTCTTCAATCTATGCCAGAATTTCAAACAGCACAACAAGAAATCACTAAATATGCAGAGTCTATTAAAGCAGATGATGCAAAAGCAGAGAACAATGCCAGAACTAGAATGGCAGAGTTGCAACAAAAAGTACAAGAGTTATCTAAAACGGCAACTGACGAAGCTGCTTTTAATAAAGAAGTAGAAGTTTACAAGACACAAGCAGCTGCTATTGAGAGCGAGTTAGTGAATAGTAAAAGAATCGCAGAGCAAAGACTAGGTGAGAAACAAAACAAATTAATCACTCCGCTTACCATCAAGTTGAATGAGGCGATTAAAAAAGTAGCTCTTGCGAGAGGTTATAAAGTAGTAGTAGATATTAATTCTATAGCTTATGCAACTGAAGATACTAACATAAGTCAGGATGTAGCTAGAGAATTAGGTATTCCTATGCCGTCTAACTAAGACTTAAATGTTATTATTTAAAAGTCACTCCTTATGGGAGTGACTTTTTTTTTGGAATTTTCTTAAGGTAGATTATGTTAAATTCCTTAACATTGTTTAAAATAGATGAAGAACCATATTATATTTGTTTATACAATAGTTCCTTTTACATAACTTATGTCAATACCTACAAAACGATTTAATTTTTTCATGCATACGTGCATGATAATTATATGCGCTTTGGTTTTAAGTCAGCCAGTGATTGAGGTATTTGTAAAACTTGATAATAATATTTCCGTTATCGATACAGATGTAGACAGTGACTTTGATGTAGAAGAGAATTCAAAAAAAGAACTAGAGGACGAGTCAACTTTTAATGATTTCTATTTTTTAGCTTCAAATGACGAGATTCTGAATAAAATCGTTTTAAATTATTTAATCGATTTAGTTTGGGAAAGTCATTCTCAAGAAATTCTTATACCGCCGCCTAAAGGGATGCTAGCATAACATCCGTAGAGATAATATCTCAAATTTTATATTTTTCAACAAATTGGTTTTACAGTTGAATCAATTTTTTAAAGTTCCTTTATTTATGAGGGACAACACATATTTTATGCATTATTCAAATCCGTTTAAGAATTTTAAAAACGATATCCCGGCTAGTGTCGTGGTGTTTTTTGTTGCTTTACCTTTATGTCTTGGTATAGCACTAGCAAGTGGAGCACCACCATTTGCTGGACTCATAGCTGGTATTATAGGTGGTATTGTTGTAGGCTCTATAAGTGGCTCTAATATAGGTGTCAGTGGTCCGGCTGCTGGACTTGCTTCTATAGTAGCCCTTGCGATTAAGGACTTTGGTGGTCTAGATAATGGAGGTTTTGAAATTTTATTAGTCGCCGTGGTGATGAGTGGAGTGATACAAATCGTTCTAGGTTTATTAAAAGCAGGAATTATTGGTTATTACTTTCCATCATCAGTTATTAAAGGGATGTTAGTTGGTATAGGTGTGATTATTATATCTAAACAGATTCCTCATTTTTTTGGGCTAGATGAAAATTATGAAGGAGCTTGGGATTTCTTCCAAGAAGATGGAGAGAATACTATTACTGAGATTTTAAGGATAGGAGAGTTTATAAGTCCAGGAGCTACGCTTGTAGGTTTTATAGGTCTAGGGATACTATTACTTTGGAATAATGTCTTGAATGGTAAGTCAAAGATCTTTGAAATTATTCAGGGACCTTTAGTTGCCGTGGTTTTGGGAATTATATATTATGTTCTTACAATGGATGCAGGATATTGGAGTATTTCTACAGATCATTTAGTAAAAGTTCCCGTACCAGAAGATTTTGATTCTTTTGTAGGGCAGTTTAGGTTTCCAGATTTTTCTCAGGCTTTAAGAGGTGATGTTATTTTAGTTGGTTTTACTATTGCCCTTGTAGCATCTTTAGAAACCTTGTTATGTGTAGAGGCGACTGATAAATTAGATCCGCGTAAGAGAGTGACACCTACTAATAGAGAATTAATAGCACAAGGAACCGGTAATATACTTTCTGGTCTCGTAGGTGGTTTACCTATCACACAAGTTATTGTAAGAAGTAGTGCAAACATTCAGTCTGGTGGTAGAACAAAGATGAGTGCTATTTTACATGGATTCTTGTTACTGGCATCAGTAATTTTGATTCCTACTTTAATGAATAAAATACCTTTGTCAGTTCTTGCAGCCATACTTTTAGTAGTAGGTTATAAACTAGCAAAGCCGTCGACATTTAAACAAATGTGGAAAGCAGGTTGGAGACAGTTTATACCATTTATTGTAACGGTTGTGTTGTTGTATTTTAATTTCTTGTTAGGAGTAGGAGTAGGGCTTGCTATAGGAATTATAGTTACACTTTATCAGAGTTTTCAAAACTCTCATTTTCTTCATGCGACACAAAGCCATGAAGATGGTAGAAATGAAGTGAAAATGGTCCTTGCAGAAGAGGTGACTTTCTTTAATAAAGCAACAATTTTAAAAGAATTAGATAACTTGCCAGAAAATACTTTTCTAGAATTAGACGTTAGAAAAACAAGTTATCTAGACCATGATGTTATAGAGATACTCGATGATTTTAGAGAAAAAGCAAAAAATCGTAAAATTAATATCAAATTGATATCTGAAAGAGGTATTATTGAGAATCCTGAAAGCTTCTTAGAGTTTTTTAAATTAAGACCTAAGCAAGACAAATTAAAATTTAAAAGGTAGAAGAATGAAAGCACATACTAAAGAGTCTCAATCTACAATGACACCTGAAAAGGCGGTTCAGTTTTTATCTGAAGGTAATGAGAGATTTCAAAATAACTTAAAAGCAAATCGCAACCTGTTACAACAGGTTAATGATACTAGTGAGGGACAGTTTCCTTTTGCTACTATATTGAGCTGTATAGATTCTAGAGTATCTGCAGAGCTTATTTTTGATCAAGGTCTAGGTGATATTTTTAGTGTACGTATCGCAGGTAACTTTGTAAATGAAGATATTCTAGGAAGTATGGAATTTGCTTCTAAACTAGCAGGTACTAAATTGATAGTTGTTTTAGGACACACAAGTTGTGGTGCCATTAAAGGAGCCTGTGATCATGCTAGACTAGGTAATCTTACTAAATTAATACAGAAGATAGAACCAGCAGTAGATGCTGTAGAAGAGCCTAAAGAAGAAGATAAACGTAATTCAAAGAATCTAGAATTTGTGGATGCTGTCTCTGCAAAGAATGTGGAATTAACGATTGCTAGAATACGTAAAGAAAGTCCAGTTCTTAAAGAAATGGAAGATAATGGTGATATAAAAATAGTAGGAGCAATGTATAATGTTGCTACTGGTGCTGTAGATTTTTATTAATAAAACTATAGCCTAATTCTAACTTATTAAAAAGTGCCTTTTGCAATAGTAAAAGGCACTTTTTTTATAAATTAAATATATCTGTTTTTTCTAGTTCTAGAGATGCAGTTTCATAACCTATATCAAATATTTCTCGCAACGCTTTAAAATTAAATAACCCATAGTTATATAGTTTATCTGGTTCTATAAGAAGATCGCATTGTGTGAATTTTATTTTATCCTGATGGTATTGATTAATCGCATAAGCTCTACTAGCCACATCATAAGAATGCTTTAATTTACGACTCTTTAGGTCTACCTTATTTACATAACTCCCTATTTTAAGGTCACAATCGTCTAATAAATCAATGGGAAAGTTATTGATTACGCCGCCATCTACATAGATATTACCATCTATTTCTATAGGAGTGAAAATACCAGGAAAAGCAGCGCTGGCTAGAATAGCGTTATAAATTTCTCCTTTTTTAAATACCTTAAGTTTACCTGTGTTCAAGTCTGTAGCAGTAACAGATAATGGTGTTTTTAGGCATTCAAAATTGTTCTCTGGAATGTAATGCGATAAATTCTCCATAAATACAGAAGAATTTATAAAACCTGCCTGTCTGAAAGCAAATTTTCTAGGATGAAAAAGATTAGATTTCTGAAAGAAATTAAATATATCGTCCACATCTGTTCCCATAGCGTATAGAGCACCCACAAGCGCACCAGCACTTGTACCAG
Organism: Nonlabens sp.; assembly: GCF_039941875.1. Lineage (GTDB taxonomy): Bacteria > Bacteroidota > Bacteroidia > Flavobacteriales > Flavobacteriaceae > Nonlabens. The sequence goes on from NZ_JBDVDQ010000023.1 coordinate 19,011, forward strand.
TTATTTGATGGACAGTAATATTCTTCTCTTGCAGTGCCTTTATAACACCGGCATGAGCAATACCTCTAACACCACCTCCAGAAAGTGCAATACCTATTTTCATTTAATTTTATTCTTTTACTTCTTTTATTTCGTCGTTCTTCTTAATAAATAAATAATATCCATTTACCAGTAAAATTCCTAAATTAGTAATAATGATAGGAATGTTAACGGTATCAAATAAGAAACCATAAAGTATAAATATCGCACAACCTAATGAATTCACAATACGCAATGTATTGATGTTTTTCATAAAAAAGGATATTAATACAACTGCACTCGCTGCATATCCTACTAAATCTAATGTTTCTGTACCGAATTCCATATTTTAATTTTGCAGCCGCAATATAACCGTTTATAAGTCACATCTTAATATTCATCTTCATTTTACGGTTGTTCATAGTATCAAATAAAGGATTACACATACATGCAATAAGCCATAAACTAACTTAAAATGTATTCTTTAATACCTAAATTTGCTGTATCAAACCCAGTTTATGGAATACGAATATATAAAGTCATTGCACCTCATTTTTGTCATCACTTGGTTTGCTGGCTTGTTCTACATACCGCGATTATTTGTTTATCAGATAGAAGCTCATGCAAAACCAGAACCTGAAAAAAGCATCTTGCTTAAACAATTAAAAATTATGACCAGCAGGTTGTGGTTTATCATCACTTGGCCCAGCGCTATTCTAGCTATTAGTTTTGCTATTTACTTGCTCATTTTAAGGCCTAGTTATTTAGAACAATCGTGGATGCAAGTAAAATTAGGTTTTGTGGTATTGCTCGTTATTTATCAAATTAAATCTCATTTTATACAGAAAGAGTTACAAAATGATGTAGTAAAGTGGACCTCAAATGGTATGCGTATTTATAACGAAGGTGCGACATTAATACTGTTTGCAGTCGTCTTTTTAGTGATCTTAAAAAGCGCTGTCAATTGGGTGTATGGACTAGTTGGCCTTCTTGTTTTTGCAGTTATTTTAATGCTTCTTTTTAAATTATATAAAAGAATAAGAGAGAAGAATAATAGTTAGAGTTTGATGTGATTCCGCTTTCGCGAAAGCGAGAAAAAGCCATCTATCTCTATAATATTTAAGTAATACCTAAATGTGTTCTAGCATTTATACAATAAAATGATCTGAGGTAGGAATGCGTTTTCTAGTTATTTTTTAAGAAGCAAAAGCTTTATTTGCGGCATTTACTCCAGAATAAATAGCGCCATCCATGTAGCCGCCATTTATGGGAGAGGTTTCTGTACCAGAAAATATCAGTTTACCATTGAAGTATTCTTTTTGATAAATAGGGTTGCCATAACCTGGGTTTAATCCATCGTTTTTAAGAGTTCTAGAAGATGTGTGGAAATCCATAGACCAGTCCTTTTCTACGTATTCTAGATAATCATATGCTTCTGGACCTAAGTAAGTCGCTATGTGTTTTAGAATAATATCTTTTCTATCTGCCGGCTGGAGTTCTCTTAATCCTTCATTAACAAAACCCATTAAAGAATAAATTCCAGTAGATGGATCGCAATGATCATAAAGTTCTGTCATGGGGCCTATCTGTCCTATGAGCATACCAGATAAATCTCGTTCTTTCCAGAAAGGCTTTTTAAAAGTTATTCCAGCTTTTATAGCATGGCTCATCCAGGTATGCGTCGCGTTCATAGCGGTCTGTAAGCTTTCAGGTAATTGCGGTTTAAAATCTATTTGAGACACAATGCGCGGCGGTATAGTTACTACGACTTTGTTAGCTGTAAAATTTTCATTTGCCGTATGCACCTCTAGAAGGCTGTCTTTTTCTATAACTTTATGAACTGTGGTATTGGTCTTAATTTGATCTTTAATGGAGTTGGACAGAGCGTCTATTATAGAAGTACTACCACCTACTATGCGTTGAGAAGCAGGAGCATTAGGATCACTTTTAAAATAATGCGCTGGTACCATGGCGTTATAAACCAGTATACTGTTACCATCTACATACTGATCAAAAGCTGGTATTTTTAAAAGTTGAAGAATATCTTGTACATGAGTATGATAACTTTGAAACCAAGTGGCTCCTAGATCTATGCCATTTTCTGTAAGAATTCTACCGCCTATACGTTCACGAGATTCTAGAATAAGAACATCATTCTCGCCTAATCTTTTTAATTGAAAAGCTGTGGTAAGACCAGATAGTCCGGCACCTATAATAATATACTTGTAATGTTTCATGAATCAGTTATTCATTAAATACTATCGTGAGCTATGGTATTGCCAGTGGATTATACATAGCAATTATATTTACGTAATAGTTGTTACCTAGTAAAGGGTTCGTATGCTACATTGCTTTGGCCTAATAAACAATTAGTTGTTTTCAAGGTTCTGTTTCTTACTTAAATGCTTATAAAGTAGGAATCATTTATTTTTCATCCTTAGCTACAGACACATTTCTATCTTTAATTTTTAACTCACTGTCACTCAATATAACCGTACGAGTAGGGTAAGCTAGATCAATACCAGCTGCGTCAAATTTTTCTTTGATCGTTTCATTTACATCACATCTCAGGTCAAAAGAGTCTTGAAAATTACGACACCAGGTCCAGGCTCTTATAGTTAAGGTAGAGTCGTTAATTTTGGTCATCGCAGTTCTTATCATCGGCACACCATCCATAATTTCGGCTTGTGTGCGGTTATCGATGCTCAATCGGTGGTTTTCACACACCTCGCTCATAATAGTTTTGGCAACTTGTACATCACTGTCGTAAGAAATACCCATCTCTACATGTTCACAGCATTTATGCTCTCTTAGATCATAATTAATCAGCTTTTCTTTATTGATGATCGCATTAGGAATAACGATCATCTTGTTTTCAAAATTGCGTATTACGGTATGTCTCAAAGTAATGTCGGTAACCGTACCTACCATGGTGTCGGTAACCTTTATAATGTCACCTATTTTAAAAGGTTTAAAGGAGATGATAAAAATTCCACCTATAAGATTAGAGAGTGCTTCTTGAGATGCAATACCAGCAACTAGAGCTAGAATGCCAGCACCGCCTAATGCGGTTTGTGCTACACCTCTTAAAGAAGGAAAAGCGAGCAGACCAAAAAGAGTCCCAGTAAAGTAAATCACAATAACGACCAGGTACCTGAAGAATTTATAACTCGTAGGGTCTTCATGGAGTCTTATTTTTTTTCTGATAGTACCTAGAAACCACATGTTAATAGTAGCAGCGATAACTATAGTAATGACAGATAAGAGTCCTAAGTATAGAGCTAGTTTAAAATTGGCCACCATGGCGTCATTATCCTCTTTATCTACAAAAACAAATCCTATGGAAATAGCCCCTAATACGATCCATAGCGCATTAAGTATAACTCTCACAAGGTTAATAGAAGTAGGCTTCTCTCCAGGAAAACGCTCACGCTCTTTTTTCAGTAACCAGCGGTATAAAAACTTTGTTATGAAATGTAATAGAATGACCATACCTATTACAGAAAGTATCCAGATTATTTGTGATTTATACGTAGTTATAAACTCTTCCATAATTTGTGTAGTATCGCTAGATGTCAGTTTAAAACAGGACTCTATTTTTCATTTTCCAAGAAACGAGTCATCTTATCGGCTGTTTTTTTTACTAATTGTAGTTTTTCTTTAAGGTAGTCTTGATAGATAATCCCTAGAGATTCTTCATTATTAAATTTCTCAGGATGGTATCTTTTATTGAACGCGTTTACCTCGCCTAGTATTTTTATTTCCTTTTCTATCGCTGTGTGATAGGCATTTAATGATATGATAGAAGAGTAGCGAGCCAGTTTAAAGTAACGTTTTCTATCACCAGGTTTAGTCTGGTAAGAGATGTAGTTTAACTGTGTTAACACATTGATGTTTACAGATATAGAGCTTTTACTGGCTTTAATGATGGTCCTTATTTCTTCAAAGGTGAGACCTTCATATGAGCACAGTATAAGCAATGCATAAATGCGAGAGGCTAGAGGTGATAGACTCAATAAATCTTGAATCCCTATTCCTAATTCCTCAATGAGTAGTTCTTGTTCAGTTTGCTCTGACATTAAAATCGTTTTATTCTAAAAAAGCTAATATACATCTAGTTCGGCAAGTAGCGAACTCAATCCTTAAGAACTATTACTATTTAGGTTATTAAAGTAGACGGCTGGTGGTTGTTCCGCTTTCGCGAAAGCGAATACATCATCCATCTCTTTTACGATCCAATAACTTAATAATAGAGCATTTTCTTAAAAGACCTTTTTTCTAAACATAAAATGCACCACGATAATAGCAATGGATAGCGTGATACCCAGAGTAGAAACGCCAGTCCACTGAAAATGTTCCCAAGCATAGGCGCCTAGAGTCGTACCCATAGCGCCACCTATAAAAAAGCTTACCATGTAAATAGTGTTGACTCTATTTCTAGCTTCAGGATTTTTAGAAAAAATGATATTTTGATTGGTAATATGTAAAGCTTGCACACCTAGATCTACGAGAACGACACCTATCATAATACCTGGTATAGAATAACTAGAAAAATAAAAGATAATCCAGGAAACTACTAGACTAAGAGCAGCATATACTATTATTTTATGCTTACTCATACGATCGTTTAATTTACCTACTACCGCTGCAGTAAGCGCACCTAGAATACCTATTAAACCAAAGGCACCTGTAACCGTACTACCATAACCAAAGTTGTCCTCCATAAGAAAAACAAGAGTGGTCCAGAAAGCACTGAGGCCGGCAAAGGCCAGACCACCACGCAATGCTGCGAGTCTTACCGTAGGCTCTGTCCTGAAGTAAAACCCTATGGATTTAAGTAAACTACCATAACTGCCACTATAGGTAGGTGATAATTTAGGCAACTTATAATGCAAGAGTATAAATAATAATGCCATGAGCACGGTGGCGGCATAGTACATGACTCTCCAGCCATATTGATCACCTACCAGACCGCTTATAACGCGGCTACCTAGAATACCTATAAGTAATCCACTCATAACGATACCTATCGCACGGCCGCGATTCTCATTATCAGAGAGCTGTGCTGCCATGGGGACAAATAGCTGAGGTATCGCACTAGAAAAACCTATAAAAAAACTACTTATAATTAGTAGCATTAGTGAGCTAGAAATGGACGCTGCGATTAAGGAAAGAATCATTAACGCAAAATCAAATTTTAATATTTTCTTGTTAGAGATCTTATCGCCTAGAGGTATGATAAAAAATAAACCAGCTGCATATCCTAATTGTGTCGCTAGCGCTACATTACTAATAGCCGCCTCACTTACTTGTAAATCTACAGACATTTTATGTAGTAGGGGCTGATTGTAATAAAGGTTTGCAACTACTAGACCTGCAGATGTACTCATTAAGTACAATAGAGAATTGCTCAATTTCTTTTCCATAAAATAATTAGAAAGGTGTTGCGTTTTTTTTATAACTATGACAAAGATCCATCTAGACGGTGAGATAATGGCTAGAATAACTGTTATAAAAAATAAAAAGTGGTAAGAATAAAGAAGACCTTAAGAACTTTCTTTTATTCAAACCACTAATTTTAAAAGTAACTTATAGGTTATAAATATAAAATCCCCTAATTTCAAATTTAAAGTACTGTTAAGTTACGAGACAAAGATAACATTAGTTCGTAACTTTACGAACTAAATAGTTAAAAAATTATTTAAAAATCAACGATCATGAATCATATTAAGAAATACATCATTGGGTTTTTTGCAGTGTTAACCATTATGCTTGCTATGATTTCTTGTAAAAGAGCTATCGACGATTCTGAAAATTTAGGTAAAAAAAAGTATACCGTTAATCGAGAGTGGAAGTTACCTCATACTCTAGAAGAGATAAGTGGCATGGCATGGTTGCCTAATAATAAGCTGGCATGTATAGAAGATGAGGATGGAATCATTTTTATTTATGACCTTAAGACTGAGAAGATTGTGGAGCAAATCAAATTTGGCACTGCAGGAGATTATGAAGGTATAGCAATAGATAAAGAAGATGCTTATATTTTGAGAAGCGACGGAGTTATTTTTCAGGTGGCTCGCTTTCGCGAAAGCGGAAAAGAAACCAGCCATTTTAAAACCCTTTTCAGCATTAAGAATAATATGGAAAGCCTTACTATGGATAGTAAAAACAATCGTTTAATCACTATTACCAAAGATCGCGATCCATACAGCGACGACTATAAAGGACTGTATCAAATACCGTTGGACACTAAAGAAATGGACGAGAATCCTATCATGAAAATAAGCATGAAGGACGACGCCTTAAAGGAATACCAAAAGAAAAAAGCCTATAAAAGTTTTAATCCGTCAGACGTGGCGATACATCCCATTACCGGAGATTATTATGTCCTAGAAGGTAAAACACCCAGACTTATTATAATGGATAAAACAGGTGCAATAAAGAACTTTTATAAGCTAGATAAAAAGAATTTCCCACAGCCAGAAGGCATCACATTTGCACCAGACGGTACCTTATATATCTCTACAGAAGGTCAGGGAAAACACGGCGCAATACTAGAAGTAACACTCGATAAATAGAATTGTTAATGTATTGCGATATTTGCATATATTCTGTGATATGAATCAGATTTTAATCAAAATTATAATTTGGCTACTTGTTTTTTAAGAATTTCACTATTTTAAATAGGGTCTTTGCTACTGTACAACATTTTAAAAACCCTTCCCATTACGGTTTCCCTCAATGAAAAGGTAAACAGATGGTTTAATTTTAAACTCTTTTAAGAACAAGAGTTTAAAACCATGGCATATTTTCTATCACATTGTACTATTAAAACCGCACCTGCAAGCATGGGTTTTATAGATCTATGGAAAAGGATTTATACTATAAATTCTTATCTTCACAAACCCCTGAAACACACTTATTCCTATAATGCTGGATAAGTGTGTTTTAGGGTTTTTAATTTTAAGTGTTTCGCTTACGCGAAAGCGAGAAACAACCATCCACCATGAATAAAAAGAATTTATCAGAAAGAGATATTTGCACTAAATTCATTAATCCAGCGCTTGAAAATGCAGGATGGAATATGCGCACGCAAGTAAGAGAAGAAGTTTCTTTTACAGATGGTCGAATTATAGTTCAAGGTAATCTCCATACTCGTGGTAAAAGCAAACGTGCTGATTATATACTTTACTATAAATCAAACATTCCTATTGCAATTATTGAGGCAAAAGACAATAAGAAAGCCATTGAAGAAAAAGTTGACAACGTTTAAAGGGATTTCGCATTTTGATGAATTTTTAAAGAGTGTAAAATGATGGATAAACAAAAGGTAGAATATTTACAAGATTTGTTGTTGCCTATGTTAATGAATGGGCAGGTGCAAGTGAACTCTAGTGATGCTGGTGATGTGAATGGTGGTTTGGGTATGGTTGCTGAGAGTGGGATGGAGTATAAAAAGGGGAAGTGATGGGATTTAAAATTGAATTAACTAACTCTAATGTCCAATTAACTCATGGTACGGATTGGGACAGGTTGACAAAAACACCAAATAATAAAAGAAAATATCATTTTAAAAACACTGTTTTTGAACAGAGAGTATTTATAGAACATACAGCTAATGCTTGTTCATTCGAGAATTGTCATTTTAAACAAGGTGTGATTTTTTCTAATCCTCCTATACCTGCAAATGCCTTTTTTAATAAAGTTTACAGTTGTCGTGTAAGAATGATCGATTGTAAAATCGAAAAGCAATTAATTATTACTGACTGTACATTTGAAAAAAAAGTAAGATTTCACGATTGTGAAATGGAAGAGTTTATTCCATCTAATGCAATTTTTAAAGACTTAGCAGACTTTTGGGCAACTAATTTTTTAAATAAAGTCATTTTTTATAAAACTGATTTTAATGAAACAGCTGTTTTTAGTATGTCTACTTTTAATAAAGATGTTTTGTTTACTTATAGTCTCCTTGCAGGAAAATCAATTTTTAATAGAACCACGTTTATTCAAGGACTCGATATCTCGCAAGCCATTATTTCTGGGCAATTAAAATTAATGGATTTAAAGTTTGAGAATTATAATTTTGAGACGCGTTATTATGGTAATAATAATGAAGATTATCAAGCTGCCATCGATCATGGTAAAATAAGCAGAAACAAGGGGCAAGATGATAGATATGTCGAGAAATTAGCAATACCATTGACAAATAAGAGGCATACTTTTCAGATTTTAAAAAATCAATTTGAGAAGTCAGGTAATTATGCTGACTCTACGGACATGCGTCGAGAAGAAAAAAAAGCGTTACAAAAGTTAACATCAAATCGTAAAAACGATGATGATTTTAAACATACCACTAAGGGCGACCGTTTCATATTATGGCTCAATAGATGGTCTAACCATTACCGTTCAGATTTCAGAAATGGAATTTGGTTTACTCTAATAGTAGGGATAGCATCTTTTTTACTTGTTCTAATGAGCACAGGTAGTTTTTGGTCAAATATAGGTGGCGATTTCGACTATACTACATTTCTATGGACTATCGAAACCTTCGTTTCATTCCTTAATCCAGTTCATAAAATGGATTATATTAAAGATCTAAATCCTTGTCTTGGAATAGCATATGTTTTAGATTTTCTAGGAAGAATCTTTGTTGGTTATGGAATTTATCAAACTGTTCAAGCATTCAGAAAATTTAAATAAAAATGAAGTATACAAATGGTGATATAAGACGGCTAGGCGAAACCATTGTCAAAAACAACGGAATTATCAGCGATGATGAACTTGATTTACTTCAAGATTATCGTAAATCATATACAGAGCCACTAAGTGCAACTTTCAATCAATTAGTGGAAATTAAAAATAGTGTAGGAAGAGATGGAATTATAGCCTTTCGATTAAAGCGTATACGTACAATTATTAATAAAGTGTTACGCAATCCTTCCATGCAATTGAACCGTATGGGAGATATCGCAGGGATAAGGTTGATTCTTGAAAATCAAAACCAGATTTATAAGGCTTTAAAATTAATAGAAACTGAATTTGAAATCAGTGGGAAAATTCGAGATTATATTAAAGATCCTAAACGAATAGGTTATAAAGGAATTCATGTTTATGTAAAGGACAAACAATTTGGAAAACGTATCGAAATTCAGATAAGAACTAGAGATTTTCATAATTGGTCTACACTCGTTGAAATTACAGATTTATTATACGGTACAAGATTAAAAGAACTTGGATATGAAAATAATCCGAAGTTCGGAGAATTTCATGCCTTAATGTCTAGCGATTTGGAATTATCAAAAGTTCAGGCAAATCAAGTATATGAATTATTACATGAAACTAATTTTATTTCTAAACTATCTCAAACTTTCCGTAGAAATAATGAAAAAGTAAAAAAGCAATGGCATGAAGTTTTACCAAGAAGTAAGTATTTTCTAATTGAGAGTTCTACCTCAGAAATACCTTCTTTAACTGGTTTTGTAGATTATGATAAAGCAGAGGAAGCATACTTCAAAACTTATAAAGATGATCCAGAAGCTCTTATTGTTTTAACTGCAATTCAAAAACCAACTTTTGACCAAATAAGTGTTGCTTACGCAAATTATATTTTATCCTATCACACCTTTATAAAAGATATAGAGCCAATAATTAAAACTCTTGCAATCGAGGCCTTAGAACAAGGAAAAATTTATCGATTTAAAAAAATCTTCAAAACCTACGAAGAGTTAGAAGCAAATGGAATATTGCATATTTGGACAGGTAAAGCTGATATTTTTGTTACAAGACAGAAAAACAGATTATTATTATCCAGTCCGGATAAAATTTCTTCTAGAAAGCAAAAATTAATCAGAAAGGAAATTCATTCTGATTTGCAACTGAGAATTGCAAATCACCATAAATTTATTTCAGATATAAAACCATTAATTGATGGTGAAAGTATTAAAAGTTGGATTTGTCGTTCATTCCTAAAGAGAAATGGAAAAAGAATAAAGAACAGATTGAAAGAACTTGAGATTGAATTTAAAAACTAATGGAATGAGATACTTCAAAATGCAAATACGAAATGGTGATACTGGCTTTATTGATGAAGGTTTAGGTAATTGTGAATAGAGTGAAGTTAAATATAAAAAAAGAAAGAGCTAGAGATTAATTTAAAATGGGACATACTTTAAAACTTGACAAAAATACGATCACAAGAATAGGTAACTTATTACCTCGATTAAAACATGCCGTAGAACCAATTAAATTAATAAATTGGTTTGAAAATTTTGATAATCAAGATGAAGTTGATTTAGCTATAGATCTACTAAGTGTATACGAGTATATTCCATTCAATGAATTTATGTTTCGTTTAAATGATTTACTAAATGAGCTTTTTAGAAGTATACCTATAAAGGATAAGATAATTATATTTCCGTATGGAAAAGTTGGTAAAAGTGGAACATTAGTTACTTACCCTTTAAAAAACACAACAGCATTTAAACGGAGAGAAAAAGTAATTATACTAACTCATGATTATAAAAATATCGAAAAACCTGAATCCTATAATCATATTATATTTCTTGATGATTTTATAGGCAGTGGTAAAACATTTTACAAAGAATTTTCAAAAAAAGAAGATAACATTCAAGATTGGTTAAAAGAGAAAGAAATTAAAAATGTTTATATTTTATCGACAATTATAATGATTGAAGGAAGAGACTTCATCCTGTCTAAATTCCCTAGCATAAAAATATATTCTGAAGAAAGGAACAAGATTTTTGATAAAAAATTTTCTCCATTAAGCGTAATTTCTGATACAGATAAAATTAAAAAAATCACGAAAAAGCACGGTGATAGGATTCCTGTTTTTAATTTCCCACCATTTGTAGCACCTTTTGGCTTTGGTTTAAGTGAGTCTTTAGTTTCTTATTTTCATTGCACTCCAAATAATACTTTACCAATTATTTGGGGGAAATCAAAAGAATGGCAACCTCTTTTTCCTAGAGAAGCGCGATTAAGAATGGATGAAGCGCGTCAATTTAAAAGCGAAATCGCTTTCTACATCGGTATATGCAATAAATTAGGTATTGATTTATATACTGGTAAATCTATAATTATTAAAAAACAAGATAAATATGTGAGAGAAAGAAAACATAATAGTAAACTTGATCATTCAGTAGTTGCGATTTTATTTTTAAAGAAGAATAACTATGACAACATAATCATCTGTCATCTTTTAGGTATAACAAGAAAAGAATTACGAGTTATTTGTAATGAGGCTAGAAATTTAAAGTTTCTTAATACCAGATTTGATTTGACTATTGAAGGAATTAATTTTCTTACAGAGTTAAAGAAAAAAACAAGACAAGAGAATTTTAGAAAAGAAACAAAATATAGTTTAAGAGTGAAAGAAAGTTTATATATTCCAAGTCAGTTTAATGGGTGACATAGTTTATTGTTAGCAGATAACCATAATACGGTTTTCTCAGTGTAATTCATTGAGAATTATTAAAGCTACTTGATAATATAATCTTTATGTTATTAATAATATGAAAAACAAAATAAACAAATAAGAGGTAATTACTTTTGTGTGATAATTTCTTTATTTTCTTCTTCATATTTTCAAGAAAATCAATTTAGCATTCAAGAAAGAGTAACAATAACTATGTCATTTCCATTTGAAGAATTCATTAAAGAAGCTAAAGAGCAAAATAAGTCACAAAAATTTATTAAAAATTGTGTTATTTATGCCACTAAATTATCGGAGAAAGATCTTCCAGTAACTTTTTCATTAGAGCATCTAGCTATTCAAATAGGTGTTCAATCAGATTATTTAAGAAGTCTAATAGGTGATTCTAAAGAAGGAATTACTTATGATTTTGAGCGTAAATACTTGAGGTACAATTATTTTAAATTAAAGAAAAGAATTGGTGGTTTTAGAGAAATAATGTCACCTGCAAAAGATTTAAAGTTTATACAAAAATGGATACTGGTAAATATTCTTAATAAATACCAGTTGGCAGATAGTTGTAAAGGTTTTAGGGCTAAAACATCAATTTATGATAACGCCAAGGTTCATGAAAATTCGGAGATGATTTTAAAAGTAGATCTACTTAAATTCTACGACACGATTACTGAAAAGAGAGTCTATGGTTTATTTAAATCTTTAGGTTATGTGTCTAATCTTGCTTATTCATTTGCAAAAATAACAACAGCAAAACATCGGGATCACTATTGGAGAAATTTTGATGCTAATTCTAAGAAGGTTTTAAAAGAACTTACAGTCCAAAAACCTGCAATATTACCTCAAGGTTCGCCGACAAGTCCTATGATATCAAATATTCTTGCAACTAAAATGGATTATCGATTTGAAGCACTAGCTAAAAAAATAGGTTGTAGGTATTCGAGGTATGCAGATGATTTAACCTTTTCAATTAAAGAAGAAGGTAAACTACCATCTCTGAAGTTAATTACCGAAATCATTTCTGATGAGGGCTTTTTTATTAATTCTAAGAAAACTCGATACATGAAAAAGGGTTGTAAACAGTATGTTACAGGTTTAACAACTACAAATGGAGTCAATGTTTCTAAAAAATATCGTAAGAGTATATCAGAGCATATATATTACTGTAGAAAACACGGAGTGAATAAGCATCTAGAAAGACGTAAAAAAGAGTTTCCTGATTTTAACAACATTCAATTTCATAATTGGCTTTACGGTCATTTATGTTTTATTAACTCAGTTAACCAGGAAGCTAATAAAAAATTGATACAAGATTTTAATAAAATAAATTGGTTTGTATAAATAATTTATTGACTGTTTGTTGAGTATTGTATAGTGAAAACAATTAACCCAAATAGATGTGCAAATATGATATTATGAGAGTATGGCGAATAGGTTACTGTATTAGAACGGGAAAGCAAATACCTTTTAATCCTGCGCAACCACTGTCTAAAGATGCTTACTATGAATGGAACAAATGGGAGAACATGTATTATTCTGAAAACTACTGCCATAAAACAGGAGAGAATAGCTTTGGTAAAACGTCGATGAGATATCCTATACTCCATTCAGATTATGAGAATAAAGATAACTTCCGTCGTGATTCCAGGTTTTTGTAAAATAATTAAAGTTCACGTTTTAACTGCTAAATAATAAAAACGCCGCTATCATCTAGATAGCGGCGTTAATTTTGGTTTTAAGTCTTAGATTTCAAATTATTTTAATGAAAATCTGGAGTGCATAAATTATAAATCAGATCGACTCAACATCTGCATATTTTTAAACCTGAACTTTTTTGTGATGATTTTCTAGCTTTTGACTGACTGTAAAATATCAGGAATGCAGGTGTTTATTTTGCTTTCGCGAAAGCAAAACTTTTAAACAATTATTTACAGACTAGAGAAGTATTAAAGTATCAATCTTCTTCAACAAGTTTATCATCTTTCCAGATGCCGCTGGTGACTACTTTTTCATTTACATCATAAAAGGTACCGCGACCATTGCGCTGGTCGTCTTTCCAGTTGCCTTCATATTTTTCTCCATTAGTCCAGTAATAGGTTCCTAGACCGCTGCGTTGATCGTTAACATAACTACCTTCATAATGTTCTCCATCGATCCAGTAAAAGATTCCTTGTCCGTGACGCATATTATCCATCCAGTCGCCTTCATAACGGCTACCAGAATCTAGTATAGCAATTCCCTGTCCGTTTGCTTTTTTGTTTTTTACCTGACCTACATAATGGAGTCGGTTGCCTTTTTTGCTTTTAAAGGTTAGGTATTCACCAAAGGCTTTCTGACGCAACTGGTTTTTTATACTTTTAAGCTGTAATTGTGTTTTTTCTAAGGCATAAGATAGTGAGTCGTACTGCATGATTTCTGGTGTGGAAACCCTGTTTTTTTCATCATTTGAAGATCTTGTACTTTGTGTGTTTACCGCCTGATTCTTATTTTTATCTTCCTGTAGTTGTAATAATGCTGTAGAGGCAGTTCTTCTCAGTTCTATATCTGTACCAGTGGTGTTATCCATGCTGCTATACATGTCTAGAGCTTCTCGATAATTACCTACCGCTAGAAGGGAATCTGCTATTTCTAGTTCTGGCTGTTGGTCAGTTACCGGTTGAATGTTAGTTGTAGTTTCTTTTTCATCCAGCGCACTCTGCAAATCACTGGATCGCATCATGTAATAAATGGCAATAGAAATGGATACGAGTACTAATAGGTAAGGCAATAATCTCTTCATCTTCATAGTTTCTTAGTCTCTGAAATGGATTTCAGGCAGTTTATTTTTTCTTTTACGTAAATCTGGAGAAAAGTAAATGTGCATACGTGCGGTATAATTTTGATTATATAAACCTCCATCTTCTAGAGTTTGTCCAAAGGAATACATAAATCCAGCAGCAACCGTAAGTCTAGGGTTTATAATGTAACCTATTGTCGCATTGAGACGTAGGTCTTCTAGCGGGCTACCTACGACAGATTTACCACTCTGTAAGATCAATTCTGACTCTGGAGCTATGTACAATGTTTTTGATTGTAACTTAGGTGAATTGAGTGGTATTTTAAGTCGGAACATGTAACGCCATCTATTTCTAAAGATAAATTCATCACCTTCATCAAATCCCTTCGTCCATCTGTGTTCTACACGCAGTCTGTGATAAGCCATAGAAGTCCATAATGGAACGGCAAACTGGTATTGATGCCAGATACGGTATTCTGGTATCATATTAGGTCCGCTGCCATCTTCACTGGTATTAAAATTAAGCCTTAATACACCACCGAGTGCAAAGTTTGCTTTCTTATTATAGATGTAACCTATGGCATGTCGATTATAAATTTGTCCAAGTTGTCCTACAAATGGAGTGTCCTTAGTTTCTTCAAACCTAAAGTGCGTTTGAGCAACCCAAAAAAGTCTTTTGGATATTCTCATGTTCCCATAGGTGTTTACCCAGTATTTAGTTTTAGGCTCTTTAAACTTAGATTCTGTCGGTGAAATTTGTTCTTCTTGCGCTTTCGCGAAAGCAAAACATAGCAACAAGATCACGACCATTATGTTTTTTGTGTGCATATAAAAGATACTTTTCATTAAGGTTGTTGCTGTGAAAGTCCAAAAAGCTGTAGTAGGCTAGTAGGGTCTTTAGTTCTTTTTATTTTTCTCTCTAGTCGCTGGGTATCTTCTTCTCTCAAAATAGTCAAACGAGCGTCGAGTTCTTTAAAGGTATTATCTACCATAATGATGTCCTCGCAGGACATGTCTTTCTTTACTATAGAAATTAAATAGGGAGATATTTCTTTAAAATAAGCTTTGGTAATTTTTTTCTTTACGTCCTCATCCATTATGGTAGCGGTAAATGGATTCCATACTTGATCTTGATAGAGTTTTTTTATCTTTTTGTGCTCTTGATCTAACTGTGATAAGGTATGAGTAAGCTCTATAGTATTTTTATAGCAGGAGATCAATTCTTCAGATCTTCTTATTTTATCGTCACCTTCTGACATTACAGAGTAATCGGTTAGGGTCTGATCTATAAATTCATTTACTGATTTCAGTGCTTTTCTGACGTCCTTAGAATGGTCCTTGTTTTGCACAGAATCGACTGCATTTTTAACCAAATTTGCTTGTTCAATAAGTCCTTTTTCCTGGTGGATGTATTTGTCTTCTTTTTTGGTTTTTAAAACCTGACCGTCCATTTTTTGCTGAAGTATGCGTAATGTTTCTAGTAATCGATCACTCAAATCATTGACTTCGGTAAGGTCATATTTTTCTAATTTAAGATTAGGCAGCTCAATATCTTCCATAATCATGGCAGAAGCTAGAGATTCCTGATCCTTAAATAGTCCTTTTATTAAAACAGGTCTTTTAATGTGTTTAGTGATGCTTTCATTATGGTAAACCATTAGTTTTTCCATAGGATTTACATAGTGTTCTTGTAAATGACCTATGTATCCATATTCGTTTTTAATGACAGAATCCCTCAATTTTAGCAAGTTTACTTGAGTGTCTGATAATAGGAGATCTATTATTTCTTTAGTCTGTTTATAGTTAGTGTTGATTTTTGAAAGCTGTTGTTCTTCCTGCTCAGCGATAGGATATTCTGGGACATTTACAGCGATGTTAGTCAACAAGACATTAAGATCTAGATTTTTAAATATATCTTCTACATGGTGGTAGTGTAGTGCATTAGTTTTTAATAGCTCACTAAGACCAGCGTCTAGTTTAAGTCCACTGTTTTTATCCAGTAAGCTCAACTTTAATACTTCTATATAATGTTGGTCTAGATTAATGCTTTTTTCGGCAACTTTTATATTTACTGGGATGGATAGTTTATTTTCTACACTATCACGATACTGTGTCATTTCTTGCAGTGTGCCTTCATCAAATTTCCAATTTTCTAATTCGTCTATACCATCTTTGGTAAATAAAGACCACGAGTCATGGGCATCACCATTTCTTAACAATCTACCGATCATATAACTATCTGTATTCTCTATACGGAAAGATTGTTGTGGGATACCGTCCTTAAAAGAAACTTTACTTTTAAAAAGAGAAGCGGTTTTTGCAGAGTTTTTGAGACTGTCTATTTCTATAAACCAATCTCCCGTAGGTTTTCCGTTTTTAAAAGAACCTGTTATATGTCGTTGTACTCCATTTACCTGAACCACATATTGATAATCGACGAATTTTTTTTCTTCTTGAAGCGAATAATTACCAAACTTAAATTCCCACTTTCCATCTGGCACACCTTCTTTAAAAGAGCCGCTTATCATAAATGGCTTAGTGTCTAATTCTTTTCCCAGTTTATTGTTGAATAAAAAAGGACCTGTTTTAATAGAATCACCATTTTTTAGAATGTAATTGTAATAGGCATTTCCTTCATAAGATACGATTTGTAAAGTACCGTCATACCTTTTTACTTCCTGGCCAAAACAAGTAGAAGCACCTATTAAGGATAACAGTAAAAATGACAGGGTAAAGTTTAGGAATTGGGCTTTCATATCGGCTGTTTTAATTTATATTAAAGCGTAAAACTTTGATAATAAATTACTTGGTTGTTTTTTGAGAAAAGCAAATATATATATTCATACAGCACGGTGTGTGTTCAAAACTAGCTTAACGACCACATTTAGTGAATCTTTAACAACTGTTACAAAAGTTATCATAAAATGGGGTTTTAAATAAATAAGTTGCGTATTTATCTAAATATATCGATATGAATGTACGTTTTTAACTTAAAAACAATCGATTAGTGTTTATAGAAACAGAGTGTAATGTGTTGAAAATAAAACAGTAGTGTAGAGACTTTTTAAGAAGAATAATTTACTTGATCCTTACCGTAACCTTACTGTTGTGTCCTAAATATTATTATTAAATAAGATATAAGTTTAATAATTATATAAAATATGTTAGGTGTTACAACGATACTTTGAAAACATGTTGCCGCTTATACATCGTGCAGTTGTGGTAATTAAAAAAACCTCCTAATTAAATAATTAGGAGGTTTATCGTGGAGTCGGAGAGAATCGAACTCTCGTCCAAACGAGCGAATTCATCGCTTTCTACATGTTTAGTTCTTAATTAATTTCAGTCGTAAAGCCGGTCAAGAACTACCAATTTTACGCTTGTCTTCAATTGAGTTTCTTCTCACCATCAAAGCCCTGATGAGAATAGATTTACTTTTACGAAATCTCAAAATCAGTCGCCGTAAATCAAGGCTCCCGAGAGATTTCCTGCTTGTCTACCTAGTAGACCGAGGCACTATCTTACTATAATTCAGATTATGCAGCTAGGGCGTAGTTATTCTCGCCGTTTAAAAAAGTTGAAAAATGAGATTTAAGAGCTGTTTCCCAGCGCTCTACATGCTTACAATCAAGTCGGTCTCGCTGTCAAAACCAGTCGACCCCATTAAATTTCTTTCCATAAAATGTAAAGAAAATGAATTGCCGCTATTTAAAACATTTGCATAAAACTAATATCTCAAAACACGGATGGCAAATATAAGAATCTACCACACATACTATTGTAAAAACTATGCCAAATACGAACATAAAAAAAAATCCCAGTTAATTAAAACTGGGATTTACAATTGAAACTAGTTAAACAGACTAATAGTTTCAATCGAGGGGAAAGCTATTACTTTACTCTTACTTACTTTACAATAAGTAAGTTATCTGTAGAAGTAGGGTTTAATGGGCAAAAATATACGTATTCACCTTTTTCTAATTTTGTAGCATTAGAATGTTGCGTTCCATTATTTGCAACTTGCTCTGTTACATAAGCAGTTTTAATGTGGTTCTTTGGGTTAGAAATATCCTGACCTTTTTTTACAAGTACAAAACCTACATTGTGACCTACATTGTTGTTCTTAATGTCAAAAACATAAGTACCAGCATCTACTGTAATTTGTTTTTGCACAAATTCTCCAGTTACTTGTTCTAGAGCGATGGTCTTAACCGTTTGGTCCATCATTTTGTCTTTCATCATTTTATCTTGAGCTTGTGATGTCATACCCATTCCTAAAGCGATTACTACCAGTGCGATTAATTTTTTCATGATTTATTTATTTTAATTTTTGTTTTTATTTACATGGCAAAGATGCGATGCTTTACCAGTTGGATATTGGGTCTTTTTTCCCTACTACTATTCATTTTTTCCCTACTCGCAATTTTTGAGCTATTTCCTTATCTTGCTGCAATAAAACCAAGCCCATGAAATTTGCGATTATAAGAGAAAGAAAGAGTCCGCCGGATAGAAGAGTAGTCTTTACTCCAGAGCAATTGAGTCGTTTAGATCTCGCTTTCGCGAAAGCGGAATTTATAGTAGAATCCTCACCGATAAGAATCTTTCCAGATAGTCAGTATGCATCTCATGGTATCGCTGTGCAAGAAGATGTAACGGTAGCGGACGTTATGATAGGTGTAAAAGAAGTGCCTAAAGAGGCGTTGATACCCAATAAAAAGTATTTTTTCTTTTCCCATACTATTAAAAAGCAACCTTATAATAGAGAGTTGCTTAAAACCATACTGGATAAAAAAATAGAACTGTACGATCATGAAACCATTACTAGAGAAAATGGTGCGCGATTAATCGGTTTTGGTAGGTATGCTGGTATAGTAGGAGCGTACAACGGTTTTAGAGCTCTAGGTTTGCGAGACGGTTTATATAACTTACCTAAGGTAGAATCTTTGCCAGATTATGCAGCTCTTAAAGCACAATTGAAAAATATTAAGAATCTATTGCCAGCTATTAATATAGCAATGACAGGTAATGGAAAGGTCGCTGGTGGTATTCTAGAGATTTTAAAAGAGCTAGAAATTAAAGAATTAAAACCTAAAGAATATTTGCAGCTCGGTCAGTTTAAAAATGATCAAACCACTTTTACTATACTAGACGTAGAAGATTATTACACTCGTAAAGACGGTTTACAGCCTACTAAAACAGAGTGTTATAATAATCCTGAGTTACTGGCAAGTGATTTTATGAAATTTGCCAAAGTGACTGATATGTTAATCACTGGGCATTTCTATGGCAATAACGCACCATATTTCTTTACTAGAGAGGATGCAAAATCACCTGATTTTAAAATAAGCCTTGTGGCAGACGTGAGTTGTGATATAGATGGTCCTATAGCATCTACTTTGAGACCTAGCACCATAGCCGACCCAATTTATGGTTATGACGCTCAAGGCGAAAATGAGGTCGCATTTAAAACTCCAGGATCTATTACGGTCATGGCGGTAGATAATTTACCATGTGAATTACCTAAGGATGCGAGCGAAGGTTTTGGCGAGATGTTTGAAAAGCATGTAATTCCGTCGTTTTTTAATGGTGACAAAGATGGTATTTTAGAGAGAGCACAAATGACTACTAGCGATGGTAAACTAACAGAGCGTTTCTCTTACTTACACGATTATGTGTACGGAGAGCAAACTAAGTTTTAAAGCTATAATTTTAAGATATTTGAAAAGCGAGTTACTGTTAGGTAACTCGCTTTTTTTGATTCCATTTGAATGGTGTCGTTCTAGTTGTTCTTAACAGTTATAATTTTCTCCAGTATAATAACCGTTATAAAACCTAAAGTGTACATTAACATATCCCACCAGGAAAAACTAGTACCTATCACTATACGGGCAAATTTGTTTCCTTCTAGACCTAATAAACTTACTATTTGTAAATACTGTGCTGTTTCTATGGCATAGCTAAATAGTAAGGTGGCTACCGCACCTGTCCATACTTTAATTTTACTACACGCCATGACTATAGCATAGATTAATATCACCACAAGTAAATCGCCTAAATAGGGTCTTACAAAATTATCGTGCGCATAGCGTTCTATAAGTATTTCTATGATTAATAATAATACGGCAGCAGCTATGTATAGCGCTTTTTGTTTACGGTGTAGTTTTAGTAACAATGGTGTTGTTTTTAAAAAGTGAAAATATAACGATTAAAAATAAGCTCATACTTATAATAAGTAACCATGCTTTTTGATTAGAAAAAGGATGTATGAAAAGGTTTCCCATATCATAAAATAGTTTTTTTGGTTGCTGTATAATATCCCAACTATTCCATCGCAACACGCGACCTAAATAAATGCCGTAACCGCAAAGTGCGAGAACGGTATATTCAAAAAGGGTGCGGTATTTTGAAGAGGTTATCCAGCCTTTTTGCTGGAGAATTGTGCTCATATCTCTCAGGCTCAAAAGTCCTAGGTATAAACCTGTAATGGCAAAACTAGCTAACATCAATACCTCATAAACCATCCACTCACTACTCGCATGTCGCACATGAATTAAATCGGTCACGATATAAGGCGCGTTAGGTAAAAAAGCAATCCACACGATGGCTGTTAGAATGATGTTTGTTGTAGATACGCTTTCGCGAAAGCGTAACCTAATGACCATCAAATAAGGAATAAAAGCAAGAAACAAATTCCAGATTAAGAAAAGCAAAAAGAAGTCGTGTGTAATTTTCATGCGCAATGCGAGTAGAAAAACACTTAATAAGGTGAGTAAACTAACTTGTTTAAACTCTGTAAACCGATGTGAAATAAATTCTTTCATTTTATAAACGTGTGTATGTGGTGACTATGTGAAAATAAAACAGGGCGATAGGTACGTTAAGTAATAATACATAACTACTGAAAAAGAATTCTTTGATACTTAACTTACCTGTCAATAATTGTATAAAAACGCTTAATAGTATTAATGAATTAAATGGAACTGCTATTACTAGAAAACCAAATCCTATCACGGCAAATACACTATTTGCCGTGATTAAATACAATCCTAGGATTAAGGTGCCTAAGGTAAATGAAGCCAGAGCAAACTGTATCGATAACCGACAGGTGGTGTGCAGTTTACTGGGCAACCTCATGCTGGTCTTGTTTGATTTTATAAGCGATATAATTAAACTCTTGCCAGTTGCGATTTATGAACCCTGATTCATAATATCTATCGCGGCTGCTACCACTGCGGTATACTTGTTTTGTGTACTCTTCATAAAGACCATGATCTTTAAGGACTAGTGCATTTTGAGGCAATAGACTCTCTAGATAAGGACGGTCTACCTGTTGTACGTTAATATTGTGGTCGGTAATGATAGCAGACCAGTTGATGAGTCCGTAGATCGCAATGACTGTATATCCTATGGCCATGTTGCGTCTTATTAAATAAACAAAGTTTAAACGATAGCTAACTTTTAAATAAGTAGTTGCTAATCCTATAATAGTAAGTAGTAAATACACTAGTACACCTATACGTTTATGGGTTAACCCATGGTCTGTGATATAGGCATAGTTTTTAATAAAAATACTAATTACTAGCAAGGCGTTAAGAACGATCCAGCTGTAGGTAAGTATTCTTAGTTTTTCATTGTTCTTGATGAAATTTAAGTCACCGCGATATATAAATGCTATTACACCTATAGCGAGTATAATACTGACTATAGAAGCATAAACACCTTGATGTACTGCGTCGGATAGTACACTCGCTTTGCTAGAACCAGACATATTGGTTATAAATAAAACCTCAGTTATTAAAACGACTACCAGTAGGACATTAAGACAGATGATAGAGATAAAACCTATTTGCTTTTCGTTTTTTACGGTGAGCAGTTGTAGGTCGTTTAATTTTTTAGGAGCCAGTTCATTTGGGTAATTAATATCCTGATCTGTAATCTCGATGATAGGTTGCGGCGATTGAATATTGGCCATTATTAAAGCACCTACAGCTGCTGTAAAGATCCAGAATATATCAATAAACGATAGGTCTATTGCTGTAAGGAATTCACTGAAAACAGGATTTGCTGTACTGTACAAAAGAGTGAAGATTACGACTAGAATTAAGGGAATAACAATCACTTTAACTATTTGTCCTACATCTACAGCTTTTTTAGGTGTAGTTGTTTCAGGTGTTTCTATTTGATAAAAAAATGAATGAAAGACACCTAGAACGGTATTGTAAAGTCCATTGAGCCAACTCAAATATATACTCGTTTGATGACTGGCAACGTAACCTATAAATAACAAGGTACTTAAAAAATAACCGACTATACTCCATGCAGAGCCATGAACAGCTATTGCACATGCACTGGCAAGCATTCCTAATGCACTTAATATAATGGTGCTTTTTAATATTATTTGATGCCTAGAAATAGCCAATGCAATAATGAGGAATAGGGAATAAATGAAGGCGTTAATTCCTAAATCTTGTGTGTAGAATAAGGTTGAGAATACGATCCCACCTAGAATGATGATAATTGTTTTTTTCATGGTTTTAGTTTGAAGTGATAGTAATTGGTTTGATAAGTGCTATAGGAGAATATAAATGTTGTTTAAAATCTATATCATGAACAGGAGATGCTTTGTGTCCTGCCTCGATGGCATGAAGGAATAAGCTGTATTGATCTACATAAAGAATTACACCTACTAGCATGGCTAGGAGTACAAAGGGACTGCGTTTTCCATTGCCCCATAACCAGTATTGCATGGCTATTTCTTGAGCGGTATCTATTTTATAATCGGTAAGAACATGAAAAACATCGTGATCTTCACATCTAGGTTGAGGTTCTAATTTATGTTGAATTAAAAAGCAGCCTAAATGATATCCTAAACTATCTGGTGGATAGGAGAGTAGTTGCTTAGTATGCACATTCCATGACGCACCTGTTTTAAATTTTATATAAACCGAACTGGCTAGCTCAAAGGAAAAATTAACGAACACTTCTCTTAAAGTTATTAAAGTACTTTGAATTTCAAAGTAAAGGTGTAAAAAAAAGGTTTTCTTTATTTTGGGTATGTGTGATGGGTTCTTCATGCTGTTTTAGTTGGAGTTATCGTTTTTTAATCCGAGTCTTACGAGCGGTAAAATTTAATAAGATTTATTTCTAATTTTTAGTTTTTAAGGTATATCCTTGATCAATGTTATGGGTTAGGTACCTGCTTTTAATACTCATATGATTCTAGCCACTTATTAATTTTTCTAGCGCCTCGATGTGTTTTTTAAACTCTAGTTTACCTACATCTGTAGCGATATATTTAGTGTTCGGTTTGCGACCTATAAAACTCTTTTCTACTCTTATATAGGCTTCCTTTTCAAGAGCTTTAGTGTGACTCGCTAGGTTTCCATCGGTCACATCGAGCAACTCCTTGAGTTCTTTAAAATCGGCATGATCGTTTACTACGAGCACGGACATAATGCCCAGTCGTATACGGTGATCAAATGCTTTATTTAGTTTGTTTATAAGACTCATGAGTCGATTTACTGCTTTGTAATATTCATTAACTGCTCATCATAACGTACGGCTTTTTTTACAGACGCGGTTAGATCTACTACATAATTGCGGTAGTTATCACTGCTGTCAAAAATACCATTACCATTCACGTCTTTTTGAGTTTGAAAATATAATTTATCATTTTCTATTATAAATCGCTGACCATTAAACTCCTCAAAATCTTCCGTTAATTTTGTGAAATTTGTGCCATCTAGATCGCTTATAAATAAAGCTGATAAATCATTGTAATCGAGTTGTTGATCTTTATTAGTATCTAGATTATGACCATTGTACAAAACAAATTCTACACGAGGATTGTTCTCTAACTTATTATAAATAGTAGCGCTAGTAATAGTAATCTCTTCATTGATCACATTAATTTTATTACCGGTTTGTATATCTTCTACTATAAACCCTGCATATTCACCAGAAAAAGTATAATTGTTATAAGAAGTGGATGCCGCTCCATAGGATCCATACCTACTTTTACTAATAGAAAAATCGTCATCAATAGCTACGCGTTCTATCGCGATAGCATGATATAAATACTGAGTGCTATCTATATGTACAGGTAGTTTTAAAACCTTTATAGCTGTAGAGTCCTTTTTTATTGTAAAATCTTCTGCATTTTCTACAGTATCGTCTATGACAACAGTAGTTTTTTGCTCTGAATCACAAGACATCAGTAACAGTGCGGTACAAAGAATCAATACTATATTATTAAGATGTTTTTTCATTTTGTAATTTTTAATTCTAAAAACTTAAAGACGAACCACTCACCACTATTTATCATACTTATAATACATCACTGCACCATAAATGATGTGACATAACCCAAAACCAGCTGTCCAGAAATACAGTCCGTAACCTATAAATTGAGTATTGATTAATCCTAGAATTGCACAGCTTAAACCTAAATATTTAACCGTACCCAAAGTGAATTGTGCAGCATTCATACAGGCTAGTCCATAAAAAACCAGCATGGCTGGAGCTACTAGACCTATTAAATGATATTGTAATAAAGCCAGTGTAAATAACGCACCTATATTAAGAGGTACCATAAAATTAACCACCAGTCTTATAGACTGTTTGGTCCATATTTTTTGTTTATGTTTTGAGGCTTTTGCCTTAGTAAGAAAAAATGCAGTTAGTACAGCCATAAATAAAACGATAGCCGCAACGACTAGTATTTGTAGTGATGGATTTTGATCCCATGGAGTAGTAGTGAGTCTATCCAGAGTATCTCTAGTACCATTTTCTCTTGCTTTTTCAATTATGAAATACCCAAATACACCACCTATCAATGCATATATTCCCGCCATTACACCGCTCATTCCTGATAAGGATATAAATCTAGTAGATTTATTCATGAGTGATTTAATCTCTTTAATGTCGTCTAGATATTTATCTGTTTTCATAATTAAAGTACTTTGAAATACAAAGTAAATGTATTTCAGGATAGTATGAAAGCTTTTTTTTATTTATTTTAAGTGGAGTAAAGTTTGTTGAGATCTCGCTTTCGCGAAAGCGGAATAACTTCTAACTTTAAACCATGAATCCAGCCGAAGAGTATATCAATAATAAACCAGAGCCATATCGTGCGGTAATGCTACACTTGCAGTTTTTAATAGAATCAAATTTTCCTGAGATGCAACTGAAGTATAAATGGCACATGCCTTTTTATTATCTAGAGGATAAAATGATGTTCTGTTTTTTTAATTTCAGAAAGACTTTTGTCGATTTAGGGCTAAGTTATGGAGATAGGTTGAGTAATCAGCACGGTGTTTTAATAGCTGGAGAAGGAAGAAAAATGTTGAGATCTCTAAGATTTAAAAATCTAGAAGATATAAATGACTCAATTATTATTGAGACATTACAAGAGTTAATTGTAATACGCAAATCCATGAAAAAGAAATGAGTAGAAGTAAATGGATCTTGCTGGTAGTTGTGTTTTTAATCTTTACGACTATTACAGCGATAGTAGTTATGGAGCGTTACTTATACCACAATTCTTCTAGAAAACCAACTAATGCTTATTTACACAGCCGTATTAAAAAATATAAAATACAAGGAATAGATATCTCTCATCACCAGGGTGATATAGACTGGGAAGAAGTAAAACATCCTGATACTACACAAGAATTAAAATTTGTATTTATAAGAGCCACTGTAGGGATAGATAAAGATAAACGCTTTGAAGAAAACTGGAGTGGAGCAGGTGATGCGCTATTATCTCGTGGTGCCTATCACTATTACTGGAGCGATGTAAATAGTACCAAGCAAGCAAAACATTTTATTGAAACGGTAAAACTAGTAAAGGGAGATTTACCACCAGTATTAGATATAGAAGATATAAGTTCTATTCAAAATGTGACCTCGTTAAGAAAAGGATTGAAAAACTGGATACAGCTGGTAGAAGATCATTATGGAGTAAAACCCATTATTTACACGGGCGATAGTTTCTACCATTCGTTTTTAGAACCAGATAGTTATTTTAAATCGTATCCTAATTTGTGGATTGCAAATTATAACCGCATTGATCTACCTGACGCAGACTGGGATTTCTGGCAGTATACAGATCGAATGCCTATAAATGGGGTAGAAACGCTAGTAGATGCCAACGTTTTTAAAGGGTCTTTAAATAGATTTAACCGTTTATTAGTTCCTTAAATTTATCCTTCTAGAAAGGGATTGCTCCATTTTACATTAGTATATACATCATCACCGCTTAATGTTTTTAAAAAGTCTACCAGTGCTGTTTTATCGGTATCTGATAAGCGTAATTGTTGCCCAGTAGTTCCATTGTTTTCAAGTAAAATAGGGTCTATGGACTGCTGGTTTGTTAAATCGATAGCATTGTAATGTTCTATCATATCCATAATAGTGGTGAAAGAACCGTTATGCATGAGTGGGCCATTTAACGCTCCTTCAGGATTTGTAATATTTCTTAAACTAGGAGATCTAGTATTAGTGTGATCAAAAACAGCTGCATCCTGTATAGTAGCAATAACGCCATTATTTTGAATATTATCTTTAATAGCAAATTCTGGCGGGACATGACAGCTTACACAACCAGCACCGCCGTTTTGTGGAGTGGTCGTAAATAAAAATTTACCTCTGTTTTCTGATGTGTTGTAATTAGGGAATATGCCTCCTAAATTTCCTGTAGCCATTAAACCAGCATCATATTCAGAATCAAATGACTGTATACTTAATACAAATTGTGATAAGCTTTCTTGTAATCTAGCCTCGGTAACTAGTTGATCTCCATAAATCTCATTAAACAAAACTTGATAATAATCTATAAGTGATAATTTTAAAAGCAAATCGTCAAAACCAGGACTGCCTTGCTCACCACTAAATCCCATTTCGGTATGATCTCTTATAGGCTGTGTAACCTGTTCTTCTAATGATGTAACTCTTTCATCCCAAAAAAAGTTTGTGCTAGGCTGGAAACCAGTGTTTATTAATCGCATACTATGTCTACCAGTGGTGCCATTTACACCGATGCTAGCGGTTGCGGTATCTCCAAAAGCGTTTTCTTGGTGATGACAGCTTGCACAAGAAATACTGTTATTAACAGAAAGCTGTTGGTCATAAAATAAAATACGACCTAACAGGGCTTTTTTATTATCTATTGTATTCCCACTAGCAGTAAATCTGATATAAGAAGGAATATTAAAGTTTTGATATTCTGCTGTATGCTCTAGATTTATATTATCACCAAAAACAGCGTTGAGAATGGATTGATCTGTTGCGATGTATTCCTCGTCATCATTTTGACAAGATATAGCTAAGAATAGAATCGATAATAATAAAATAGGGGAGAGCTTCATAACATGAATTTATTATTATGACTTTCTGATTATACAATAGTTTAAGTAAGTTCAATTCATATAAATAAAAAAGGCTTCTTGAGTTTACAAGAAGCCTTTAATTAAGAATAAGAGTTTATTTCTAGTTGAATGCAACTAGAACACCATCTACTGTTTCTTTTGTGTTTTTTGCATTTGTTGCAATTACTTTACTGTCGTCAGTACGTATGATTTGTAAATCTTTAATTTCGGTATCTCCAGTATCAACTATAGCACCTTGCTTTACTAAAACTACCATTTTATTTTGATACTTGAATTTTGATAATGTTACTTGAGTATCTCCTGTAACAGAAAGAGCTGTCAAATCATTTGTGTAAATTCTGATTTTTAAGTCTTCAATTTTAGCATTAGAATTTTGCTTTATTGTTAAGGACTTACCTTCTGTTGAAATACTTAGATCTTGAGTATCTTTATTGATAGCAACTTGATTTTTTGTAGAGTAAACTATCTCTACCTGTGCATCGGTATCAATTTTGATTTTTGAGAAGTCTTTTACTTCTTGAATAGATTGTGCAGTACATATACCTGCAAAAAGAATAGCGGTTAATAAAATTAGCTTTTTCATATTTTAAAGTTTTAAGTGTTAATAGCTTACTTAATAGACATGCAAATATCTATTTTGTTTCATCGTTTTGTAAGAGCTTTACAATTTGTTCACGTTATTATGTGAAATTAGCAACAAATGAAATGTTAAACACCTTATTTCATTGAGGCTCAAGCGATTTGTTAAAAGTTGTTAAAATGTTTAAAATATGCGGTTTACACTTCTTTTTTATAATAAAATTCAGCGCATTTAGGTGATAGAAAACTATCAAAACGGCAGATTTAAGCTAGTTCCATTCTATTTAACATAATTTTTAATCTTACTTTTTGAGAATAATAAGCATAAAAAAACGGTGCTACTTAACAAGTAAATAGCACCGCTTTATAAAATTTGATTTTTTATTAAAACGAATGAATTGTTTTTCTAATAGCAACTAATCTAGTTAATAAACCTTCTAAATGTTTTAAGTCTAGCATGTTTGCACCATCACTCTTTGCATTTGCAGGATCAAAATGAGTTTCTATAAAAAGCCCATCTACGTTATTTACAATTCCGGCTCTTGCTATAGTTTCTATCATATCTGGCCTACCACCGGTAACACCACTGGATTGATTAGGTTGTTGTAAACTATGCGTTACGTCTAGTACAGTAGGAGCATACTCTCTCATGGTAGGAATACCTCTAAAGTCTACGATCATATCTTGATAACCGAACATAGTACCACGGTCTGTAATCCATGCTTGCTCGTTACCAGAATCTTTTACTTTTTGTACTGCATGTTTCATTGCCTCAGGAGACATGAACTGACCTTTTTTAAGATTTACTACTTTACCAGTTTTTGCTGCTGCAACCACTAGGTCTGTCTGTCTAACTAAAAAAGCAGGTATTTGTAATACATCCACATACTCAGCTGCAAGAGCTGCATCACTCACTTCATGAATGTCTGTTACGGTAGGGATATCAAAAGTTTCAGAAACCTTGCGTAATATTTTTAAAGCCTCTACATCACCTATTCCAGTAAAACTATCTATTCGACTGCGATTTGCTTTTTTAAAACTTCCTTTAAAAATATAAGGAATCTTTAAGTCGTCTGTAATTTTCAAGACTTTCTCTGCAATGCGCAGTGCCATTTCTTCACCTTCTATGGCACAAGGTCCAGCAAGTAAAAAGAAATTGTCTGAATCTGTATGTTTTATGTTAGGTATTTTATTAAGTTCCATAAATGCTTTTTGTTAGTTTTTAA
Organism: Nonlabens sp.; assembly: GCF_039941875.1. Taxonomy (GTDB): domain Bacteria; phylum Bacteroidota; class Bacteroidia; order Flavobacteriales; family Flavobacteriaceae; genus Nonlabens. The sequence continues at coordinate 48,444 of NZ_JBDVDQ010000023.1, forward strand.
CGATAACTTCTCTACCGCTTTCTTCCCATTTGGTTATACCGCCTTTCATATCATATATGAGAGTAAAACCTTTATCCTGCAAGATTTTTGCGCATCTAGCGCTTTGACCACCTTTATTACAATACACTAATAGAGGTTGGGTTTTATCCATAGTATCTAGATAGGAATTAAGATCGTCATTTTCTACCTCGATATTTACTGCATTTTTAATGTGCTTCTCAGTAAATTCTGACTTTGTTCTTACATCCACAACCTTTACACCTTCTACAGCGATAATTTCTTCAGCTTGTTGTATAGACACTTTATTAATGGTACCGCTTTTTTCTTCTTTACAGCTGTGAAATGCCAGCGCTAGCAGTAATACGATAATGAAGTTGAGTAACTTTTTCATTATGCTTTCATTGCAGTATCTCCATCCCAGTTACTAAAACCTCCTGTTAGATTAAATGTATTTTTAATCCCTAGTTGTTCCATAATCTGGCATGCTTGCATGCTGCGGCTACCAGCACGACAGTACACATAATAATTTTTATCTGCATCCATTCCATTAACTGCCTCCATAAACTCTTGCGGTTTAAAGATGTCGTAATGTAGTGCATTAGGAATCATACCTTCACTCACCTCATCATCGGTGCGTACATCAAGTATAATAGAATTATCATCTTGAGCTGTTTGCTCTTTCCACTCTTGGTTATTTAGATTTGTCATAATTTATAGGGAACAGCTGCTCGTAGCAACTATTTTTTGATTTTTTAGATTTGTTTTCTTGATTGCTCCGTATCCACCTTCTACATTTACCATATGAGGTATACCATTAGCTACAGCAATACTAGAAAAAATTACTGATCTATACCCACCAGCACAATGTACGTGATAGGTATCTTGGGAATTAAGTTTTTTTACCTCTTCATGAACTAAGTCTAGAGTATGCATAGGTACACTGCATATGTGACCAGCCTCATATTCTCCAGGTTTGCGACTGTCGATAGGGTTTTTAATACTGCCATCTTCTAGGCCGTTTATAAAATCTTGAGCCGTAATATTTTCTATTTTAGAAATATCGTTTCCACTATTTTTCCAAGTGTCAAAACCACCTTCTAGAAAACCTTGAGCGTTATCATATCCCACTCTAGCTAGTCTAGTAACGGTTTCTTCTTCACGTCCAGTAGGGGCTACAATAATAATTTTTTGATCTATATCTTCAATAAGGGCACCTATCCATGGTGCAAACTGTCCATCTAGACCTATAAACCATGATCCAGGAATAGATCCAGCGGTGTACTCTTGTGGTGATCTCACATCTAGAACTAGATAGTCATCATCTTCTGCAAGCGCTTTAAAAGAATTCAATTTGAGAGGCGTAGTTCCTCTAGCGATAATCTCATCTATGCTAGAATTTACTCCTTTATTCATAGATACATTTTTGGGAAAGTAACCTGGTGGAGGTGCAATACCATCGGTTAATTCCTTTATAAATCCTTGCTTATCTAGTTGTGGATTAAGAGCATAGTTGGTCTTTTTTTGATTACCCAACGTGTCACTAGTTTCTTTACTCATGTTTTTACCGCATGCGCTACCTGCACCATGTGCTGGATATACGATTACATCGTCCGGTAAAGGCATGATATGATTTCTAAGAGAGTCATATAAATGACCTGCTAGATCTTCTGTAGTTAAATTTGATTTTGCAGCAAGATCTGGTCTTCCTACATCACCTATAAATAGAGTGTCGCCTGTAAAAATTGCTTGTTCCTTTCCTTCGGCATCTCTTAATAAATAGCAAGAAGATTCCATAGTATGTCCAGGAGTGTGCAGCAATTGAAGCGTTATGTCTCCTACATTAAATGTTTGTAGGTGTTCCGCTTTCGCGAAAGCGTAACTAGTAACAGCATTAGGTCCTATTACAATAGTTGCACCTGTTTTATCTGCTAGATCTACATGACCAGAAACAAAGTCTGCGTGGAAATGAGTAAGGAATATATACTTAATCTTAACACCATCTTGTGCCGCACGATCAATGTACTGTTGTACTTCTCTTAAAGGATCTATGATTACAGCTTCACCGTTTGAAGCGATATAGTAGGTTCCTTGAGCGAGACACTTTGTATAATACTGTTCAAGAATCATTAGTTAAATTTTATGCAAAAATACGATTTATAACGCTCAGAAATGTAAAAAGCCCATGAGTACATCATGAGCTAGTATAGAAATTAATTATAGTTGTTTACTTAATGCGACATCCTATCGCTGGAGATGTGGTAACGGCAATTTCTTCTCCACGTATGAGTGACTGCAGTGCGTTTTCTAAGTAGTTATTTTTAACAGCATTTTCATCGTGATAATTATCGTCTATCGCACCGATATATTTAACGATGTTTTGATCTCCTTCTTTTTTAAGTAAGAAAACATGTGGCGTTTTAGTGGCACCATACTGAGGGAATATATTTTGATCTGTATCTACTAAATAAGGAAAGGTAAACCCTTTTTGTTTTGCTCTAACCTTCATGGCATCATAACTGTCTGAAGGATATTCATCTGGATTATTAGGATTAATAGCTATTACAGGATATCCTAGGTTCTTGTATTTCTTATCTAGTGCGATGATGCGATCTTCATAAGCAACACTATAAGGACAGTGGTTACAAGTAAAAATAACCATAAAACCTTTTGCATCGTCATAATTTTTAAGCGATACTTTTTCTCCATCTATATTTTTAAGAGAAAAGTCTGTAGCTGCATCACCTATGTGGTATCCTACAAGAACGGCTGTTTTTTCCTTTGCAGGAGACTGTTTCTTATTTTCATTAGGTACAGGGCGCTCTGCAAAAAGATTAGTACGCTCGTGCGTCTCTAACATTCCTGATACTACCGCGATGGCAATAGCGCCTACCACCGCAACGGTTAAAATTTTTAAAGTTTTCATAAGAATTCCTTTATAGCATTTTCTAAATCTGCTTTGGATAATGCTTTATTAAAAAACTGTTTTTTATCTTTTGAAACGATTAAAGTTACTGGTATTGCACCGTCCCAATGCTGGTCGACTATAGGTATCCATTCTGCAGCATATGGGTCATCTAATAGGAGAACTTTGGACTTGATATTATTTTCTTTAAGAAATGGATCTACCGCGCTTTGAATATTTTTCTTCTCGTCTAGAGAGATTAAGATCATGTCTACTTCTTCTAGATAAGAACTGCCTACACTTTCAAAGTGAGGTAATTCTTCGACGCATGGTGCACACCATGTAGCCCAAAAATTGATAACTTTAATCTTATCGTTAGGTGATACAGTTTCTCTAAGGCCATCTTGTCCTATTGCTGTGACCGTTGCTATAGGTCTGTTATCGCAAGCTGTGCAAATAATGATTAATGCAAAAAGAGATAGTAACTTGTTCATTTGAACAAATATAACGTTGTAGTGAGATAATTAGTTGTCGTTTAACTATTCTTGGCTGTCTTTTAAAAAAAATATAACATTTTATATGTCAGAAACTTCTTGTAATCAGGATTTAATACGTGATTTCATAAGTTCTACAACCTTATAAGCAGCTGGACAAATACTCGTATTCTTAACGGTAAGAGTTCCTATTTGATATATTTTTCTTCTATCAGTATGTGGGTACTCTCTGCAGGCTTTAGGTCTTACTTCATAGATAGAGCAATAGTTATCTGCTCCTAAAAAATGACAAGGGGTTTGTTGTAAGACATAGTCTTGATCTTCATCTATCTTTAAAAACTGGTCGATGAAGTCACTAGGTTTCATCCTGAAATGTTTAGATATTCTGTTGATGTCTATATGCGTAAAAAGTGGGCCAGTAGTTTTGCAACAATTGGCACACTTTAAACAATCAACTTCTTCAAATATCTCGTTGTGTATTTCTTGAACTGCGCCGTCTAGACCTTTAGGTTTTTTCTTGCGTAGTTTTTTAAAGTAATCTGTGTTTTCTTTTTTGTTTTGCTGCGCTAGATGTGGCAGTTTCTTAAGAAAATCTTCCATTAATTACAGCTAGGCATGTGCATAGAGCTTTGATAACCTTGCTCTTTAAGTTGGGTAGTAACAGAGCAAATTAACTCTCTAGACCAGTATACACTAGCACTTTCTTTTGCTTTATTAATTTGAGCAATACGACCGAATAGTTTTAATCCAGTATTAGATTTTTTAAAGGTTTGTAATTCGGCTCTTTGAGCGTCAGTCATTCCTTCTCTGTTTTTTCTATATTGAACACCAGTACTAGAAGAGTAGAACTTAATCAAATTGCGCAAGTCTTCCTTATCTTCAAAAACAGCACGGTATTCTGATGCTAGAATTCCTTTAAATTTTGAAACAGATGCATTTTTGTTGGCATAGAATTTTTGCCATGTGTCTGCTGGTACGTCTTGCGTTTGGTAAGCATCTTGTACCATTTTAACCATACCATCATAAGCACCTTCATATTCTGCATCAATACCACTTACAGAAAAATATTCCATCATTAGAGATTGATAAGATTCTTTTTTCTGCGCGCTGGCAAGAGTGGTTACTAATAATAAAGCTAGTATAAGTTTAAAAGTATTTTTCATATTATAAATGTGTTGAAAACAAAAATAATTTTAATGACGCACTATAGGTGAGTATTTGTTCTTTTTATTCTGTTAATCGGTATAAGTAGTGGTTATAGCGATAAAGAGTTGATAAATCACGTTAATGGGTATGATGAGGTTTTATTCAGTGTCTTAAATTCACATAATAAGTTATAATAATACAAAGTGCCTGTCTAGAATTACAATGTTTTCTAGACAGGCACTTTGTATTATTTTCTTATTGGTTATCTGTTTGCAGCTCTATGGCGTTCTCTAGCAAGCAACGTGTTTTTTAATAACATGGCGATAGTCATAGGACCTACACCACCGGGAACAGGTGTGATGTAACTAGCTTTTTTAGAAACATTTTCAAAATCTACATCACCGGTAATATAGTAACCACGCTCACGAGAATCATCTGGTACGCGAGTAATACCTACATCTATAATAACTACATCATCTTTTACCATTTCTGCCTTTAAGAATCCAGGAACTCCTAATGCTGTTATGATAATATCTGCTTGTGATGTAATTTGAGTAATGTTCTTTGTATGACTATGTGTTAGTGTAACTGTAGAATTACCAGGAAAACCTTTTCTACCCATCAAGATACTCATAGGTCTTCCTACGATGTGAGATCTACCTATTACTACGGTATGTTTACCTTGTGTGTCTACACCATAACGATCTAATAATTCTAGAATACCGAATGGTGTTGCAGGAATAAAAGTACTCATGTCTAGCGCCATTCTACCAAAGTTAGTAGGGTGGAAGCCATCAACATCTTTATCTGGATCTACTGCCATCAATACTTTTTGAGTATCAATTTGTTTAGGTAATGGAAGCTGTACGATAAACCCATCTATCTCAGGATTATCGTTTAACTTTTTAATTTCTTTAAGTAGCTCTGTCTCGCTAGTTGTGTTAGGCATGCGCACCATAGTACTTTTAAAACCTACACGTTCACAAGCGCGTACCTTAGAACCTACGTATGTAAGACTTGCGCCATCATTCCCTACGATAACGGCTGCTAGGTGAGGTACTTTCTCACCGTTATCTTTCATTGCTTGAACGGTATCTGTGATCTCGTTCTTAATATCATTACTTGTTTTCTTTCCGTCGAGAATAATCATAAGTTGTGTGTGATGGTTAATTCCGTTGTAAAATTGGTTAATAAGAGTGAAATTAAGAAATTTAATCGTCTACACTTATTATCTACTTGTTAACGATAAGGTTTGCGTTACTATATAAATGAGATAAAAAAATCCCAAGCGTTAACTTGGGATTAGATTTTTATTTGATAAGGTGTGAAAAAATGATGTTTATTTCATTTTTCCTAAAGCATTCATCATAGCTTTTCCTTTACCACCTTGCATCATTTTCATCATTTTACTCATCTGGTCAAATTGTTTGAGCAGTTGGTTTACTTCTGTAACTGTAGTACCACTACCTTTTGCAATACGTTTTTTACGAGAACCATTGATCACTTGTGGTTTTGTACGCTCTTCTATAGTCATAGAATGTATAATAGCTTCAATACCTTTAAATGCGTCATCATCTATGTCTACATCTTTAAGCATTTTTCCTGCACCAGGAATCATACCCATAAGATCTTTCATGTTACCCATTTTTTTGATTTGCTGGATTTGAGAAAGAAAATCATCAAAACCGAATTGGTTCTTTGCGATTTTTTTACTCAGCTTTCTAGCTTGTTCTTCATCAAATTGTTCTTGAGCACGTTCTACCAGAGAGATAACATCTCCCATACCTAGAATACGGTCTGCCATACGTTCTGGGTAGAAGATGTCGATAGCCTCCATTTTCTCACCAGTACCTATAAATTTAATAGGTTTATCTACTACAGATTTAATAGAAAGTGCAGCACCACCACGAGTATCACCATCTAACTTTGTAAGGATTACACCATCAAAATTAAGACGATCGTTAAAGGCTTTTGCTGTATTTACAGCATCTTGCCCTGTCATAGAGTCTACTACAAAAAGAGTTTCATGTGGTTTAATCGCTGCGTGTACATCAGCAATTTCGGTCATCATTTGCTCGTCAACAGCTAGACGTCCAGCTGTATCTATAATTACAGCGTTAAAGCCGTTTTGTTTTGCATATGCGATAGCTGCTTCAGAAATCTTAACCGGATTTTTTTCTTCACGATTAGAAAAAACCTCTACGCCTACACTTTCTCCTACTACGTGCAACTGGTCTATCGCTGCCGGGCGATATATATCACAGGCTACTAAAAGAGGTTTTTTACTCTTTTTAGTTTTAAGAAAATTTGCGAGTTTACCAGAAAAAGTAGTTTTACCAGAACCTTGTAAACCAGACATAAGAATAATGCTAGGATTACCGCTTAAGTTAATTCCAGCAACATCACCACCCATTAATTCAGTAAGCTCGTCCTTTACAATTTTTGTAAGTAGCTGTCCTGGTTTAAGAGTTGTTAATACACCTTGACCTATAGCTTTTTCTTTAGCTCTAGATGTAAATTCTTTTGCGATTTTATAGTTAACATCGGCATCTACAAGAGCGCGACGTATTTCTTTAAGAGTATCTGCAACGTTAACTTCGGTAATGCTTCCATGTCCTTTAAGGACGTGCATGGCTTTATCGAGTTTGTCAGTTAAATTATCAAACATATTTTTTGACTCAATTTTAGAAGATAGCAAAGATACTATTTCATGCCTTTATGTTCAAGGTTTTAAAGTGCTTTGTTATCAATGAAATAAAAGAGAATAAGATGCCTTTGTTGCGAGTATAAATTCATCTTAATTAAACTAGTAATTTTTGATGAGATTTTATTTAAAATAAGTAAGTTTTGAAAAGTAGATGGCATCCTTAAATAATTGAAGAATAGTTAGAATAAATGTTAAAAACCTTATTTTGTGTATATTGCAGAAACTTAAAAAACTATAATGAAAACTTTAAAAACAGCCTTTAATTTACTCAGCTTACTTACCGTTTGTTTTATAATCATAAACTGTAGTGGTGATGATGATACTGCAGGTGATGGCACTACCGATAGTGTAACCTTAAACACATCAGTAAGTCAACTAACTTTTAGTGACACAGCTGCAAATGAAACAGCCCAAGATCGATCTTTCTCTTTAACAGGATCTTCTCTCGTGTCACAAATAGATCTTTCTACCACTGGAAATTTTGAGATTTCTAGTGATGCGGTTAACTTTTCTAGCAGCCTCAGTATCCTTGCTACAGATGTAAATGGATCTAATACGATTTATGTTAAATTCCTTCCTGATGCAATAGGAGCATTTCAAGGTGTTGTGACCATTCAAAGTGTAGATATTTCTACTGATTTACAAGTATCGTTGAGTGGTAATGGTGTACCGGTTATCCATAATTATCAAACCTTTAATAGAGAACGCGTAGCATTCGGTGGTGGTTTTTCACAAACTTCTGTGCAGTCATATAACTTACATGATGACCTTACTAATATAGAGGCGATTAAAATGTATGTACAATTAACTTGTCCTACAGGTGGTTGTGATGAGTGGGATGTTTATGCAAATGTAAAAGTGACTGATGTAGCGTCCGGAGAGCGCTATGAGTTAGCTCGATTTATTACTCCTTATTGGAACGATAATAGCCAGCTTGCTAGAGGTTTTGAATTTGATGTTACAGATTTTAAATCCCTATTAAGTGGTAATGTGGAATTAAGAATAAGAACGGAATGCTGGAATGCTAGAGGTTATGAGGTAAGTATCGATTTCGATTATATAGAAGGTACTCCAGATTATGCTTATTATGGTATTACACGTGTGTTGAATTATGATAACGGTTCTGCAGCAGGAGTTCCTTATGGGGTAACGCATACTAAGGATTTAACTAGGTCTATTACTGTGCCAGCAAATGCGCAAAGCACACATTTAAGAACTATTATCTCAGGTTGGGGACAGGCAGCATCTGGAGATGCAGACGGTCGCACTTGTGCTGAGTGGTGTTTTAGAACTCATGATGTTTTAATTAATGGAGCAAATATGTTTCAACATGATCTAGCGCCATTAGGCTGTGCCAGTAATCCTGTGAATAACCAGGCACCAGGAAACTGGATGCCAGATAGAGCAGGATGGTGTCCTGGTATGGAAGTGCCTACTAGAATAGATAACTTTACATCGAGTATGGCTGGGACTACCTTTACTTTTGAATATGATTTTGAAGACTGGACTAACACTACTACAGACGAGTCTTTTTATCCTATTTCTTCTTTTGTAGTCGTAAAAAGCGATACGCCTATAACAAGAGCAACGGTTATTGATTAATTTCAATAATCCTAACTTAAAGTCTTAATAGAAATGTGTTCTTGATGCATTTCTATTAAGACTTTTTTTGTTGCGATCTCGCTTTCGCGAAAGCGGAATACGTACCATCATTTGAAAGTTTAATTCATTTAACTGTGAGATTTTAGAAAAGATAACTTTAAAACAAAAGAAACAAATAAAAACAAAAACCCCATCGAGAATAAACTCGATGGGATTTTTTATGAAATAACAAAGAGAATTAGTTAATCTCTAAAACTTCTAATTCAAAAACAAGGTCGTGACCTGCAAGTGGGTGATTAGCATCTACTACGATGTGATCTTCCTCTACTTGTGCAACACGTAACTGACGCTCAGAGCCATCAGGATTTTGAGAAATTAATCCCATACCTACTTCTGGCTTTACTTCCTGAGGTAGCTGGTCTTTAGGTACTTTATGAAAAAGCTCTTGAATAATTTCTCCATAAGCTTCTTCCTTAGGGATTTCAATAGTTTTCTTTTCATTAACCTTCATATCCACAAGACCTTTTTCAAAACCTGGTATCAACGCTCCCTGACCTAGTTGAGCCTCTAGTGGCTCTCTGTCTAAAGAACTATCAAATACCTGTCCGGTAGATTTTAATTTCCCTGTGTAATGCACTTTGATAGTGTCATCTGCTTTAACTTGACTCATAAAAATTGATATTTTTGTATCAGCTGCAAAGGTATGATTTACAAATACCTAAGAAAAACTATCTGCATACAATCTTCTTAGATTAATAAAGACTTAACGATTAGGTGTTATTTATGAGAATAATGGGTGTGGAATATCCTGATTTTATAGTAGATTAGAAATAAAATTAAAATGGGATTATTTGATAAGATTTTAGGAAATGCGGGAGAGGTAAATCATGATAAATTAGTGCAAGAATATGGACATTTATTAATCAGTGAAGAGGTTATAGAAATGGGATTTGTTCTAATGAGAGATGTATTTATGTTTACCAGTCACCGATTAATATTGATTGATAAACAAGGGTTAACTGGTAAGAAAATAGAAATGAAATCCATGCCTTACAAGAGTGTTTCTAGGTTTTCGCTAGAAACGGCTGGTACATTTGATCTAGATGCCGAACTTAAAATATGGATAAGCAGTGAAAATATACCTAGTGTAAGTAAGAAGTTTTCAAAAGGCGTAGATGTTTATAAAGTGCAGCGATTACTAGCTAGTAAGACCTGTTAATTTATAGAATTAATTTGCGGTTATAATTCTGGTGAAATAATTTATTAGAACTTTCTACAGCTAGGTAGTAGTAGGTGATGGGGTATGGATATCTGTCCTCTACAATAATGAAGATCTGTAGATTTTTGCTATTTCCATCGAGCAATGGGATAAACCGCACTCATTCGTTGTGTTGACATATGATAGTGGAGGGAAATTTTCTTTTTTAATTGATAAGATAAAGTTGTGTGATCTTTAAAAGATAATTTTTATGCCGAATAAAGCAATATATAGTAATGTAAAAGGAGCAAGCGTTTCTGTGCTTAAAAAAACATAAGTGCATACTGGCACGTATAGCTACCACCTTAAGAAGTGATATTGTTTTTTTGAATTATATGCTTACTTGCTCCTTTTCTTTATTTTTACTACTGGTGTTTCATGCTACATACAACGTTGAAAAATTGTAGTTCAATTCAGTATGTTTGTTTAATAATCTTCGTTACGTTTTAAACTTCCAGAACCGTTATATCCCCAGTTTGTATATCCGTCGCCTTCTTCATTAGAAACATGTCTAGTATGGAAAATAGAAAGTTCATTTTCTGATGTCCAAGACAAAGAGTAGAATTGAGTTTCTGTCCACACACCGCCACTATCCATCCAGAAAGCATTAAGCTGACCACCAAAGCCTTTACTCATGATAACCTCTTTATCAAAATCTTTGGCAAGATCCCCATCTTCATCGGTTTCGGTCATATATACATTATTATGGTCTATGTATAATCTTATAAAAACAGATTCACCACTATTAGTGTCTATGTTTCCTTCCCAGAGACCATCAAAGTTTTTTTCCTGAGCACTAGCATTTACTATACCTATAAATAGAAATAGTGTAGTAAGAATTAATTTCTTCATAATTTTAGTTAAGTTTTTAATATGTGTTAAAATTATGCTATTTTTTTTATATTTAAAATAATTATTTAAGGAGTATTTCATCAATTGCATGATCGCTGACCGTTTTGTTACTTCATGACCTTAATAATTATTCCGCAAAAATAAATGACTATGTGGTTGTGAATTACTTTCCATTTTTAAGTCAACATAGATCATTTTGTATCTAAACTTTCATTGTGATCTTCCTTGATTATCCTGTTTTATTGCTCAATTTCTTTTTTATTAAAACTAAATTTATTAATTCAGCTCTTATTTTTAATGAATGTTTTTATTTTGAGTTATCAATTGAGAGAGAAAATTAAACTAGTAAGATCTTTTATTTAATGGAAGATGCTCAATCTTTCAGGCTTTTGCGAAAGCGAAACTAAAAACAATAAATCTAGTTGAAAATCAGGTATTTGAGAGAAATGGCTTAATTATTCTAATAAACCGCTAAAAACCAATAAATAAGCCTATTTTTGCAGCCGCTAACAAGCGTTATTTTTATGAAAGACATTAGAAACATTGCAATTATTGCTCACGTAGACCACGGTAAGACTACGTTAGTAGACAAGATTTTACACCACTGTGAGATTTTCCGTGAGAATGAATCCACTGGAGAATTGATCCTTGATAACAATGACATCGAGCGTGAACGCGGGATTACTATCCTTGCAAAGAACGTATCGGTAATGTACAAAGGAACTAAAATCAATATTATTGATACTCCTGGTCACGCCGATTTTGGTGGTGAAGTAGAACGTGTGTTAAACATGGCCGATGGTGTGCTACTTTTAGTAGATGCATTTGAAGGACCGATGCCACAAACTCGTTTTGTATTACAAAAAGCAATAGACCTAGGTTTAAAGCCTTGTGTTGTTGTAAATAAAGTAGATAAAGAAAACTGTACTCCAGATGAGGTACATGAGTCTGTTTTTGATCTAATGTTTGAATTAGGTGCTGAAGAATGGCAACTTGATTTCCCTACTGTTTATGGTAGTGCAAAGAATAACTGGATGTCTGATGACTGGAAAGATGAGACGACTGACATCGAGCCTCTTCTTGATATGGTTATAAAGCATGTACCAGCTCCTAAAGTAGAAGAAGGTACTACGCAATTATTAATTACTTCTTTAGATTTCTCTAACTATACAGGTCGTATCGCGATAGGACGTATTAAAAGAGGTTCTATAAAAGAAGGTCAAAACGTGACTCTTTGTAAGCGTGACGGTTCTCAAACTAAAACTAAAGTCAAAGAAGTTTATGTCTTTGATGGTATGGGAAAAGCCAAGGTAACAGAAGTAATGGCTGGTGATATTTGTGCTATAGTTGGACTAGAAGGTTTTGAAATAGGTGACAGTGTTGCTGATTTTGAAAATCCTGAAGCGATGGAAACTATCGCTATCGATGAGCCTACAATGAGTATGTTATTTACAATTAACGATTCTCCTTTCTTCGGTAAGGATGGTAAATTTGTAACATCTCGTCACATTAATGACCGTCTTACTAAAGAATTAGAAAAGAATCTTGCTCTACAAGTACACGATACTGGTAGTGCAGATAAGTTTATGGTTTTCGGTCGTGGGGTATTACACCTTTCTGTATTAATTGAAACGATGCGTCGTGAAGGTTATGAATTACAGATAGGACAGCCACAGGTTATCATAAAAGAAATAGATGGTGTTAAATGTGAGCCTGTAGAAGAGCTTACTATCGATTTACCAGAAGAGGTAAGTGGTAAAGCTGTTGAAATGGTTACTTTGAGAAAAGGTGAAATGACTAGTATGGCTCCTAAAGGTGCACGTATGGTTTGTGAATTTAAAATCCCTTCTCGTGGTATTATAGGTTTAAGAAATCAACTGATCACTGCTACTGCTGGTGAGGCTATTATGAATCACCGTTTTGTAGGTTTTGAACCTTATAAAGGTGAAATCGCTGGTCGTATTAACGGTTCTATGATCTCTATGGAAAAAGGAGTTTCTATTCCTTATTCTATGGATAAATTACAAGATCGTGGTAGATTCTTTATCGCACCAGGTGAAGAGATTTATGGTGGTCAGGTAGTAGGTGAAAATTCTAGACCAGATGATCTAGCAATCAACCTTACTAAAACTAAGAAACTTTCTAACGTGCGTAGTGCAGGTAATGATGATAAAGTAAAGATTGCTCCACCAGTGAAATTTACTCTAGAAGAAGCTCTAGAATACATCCAGAAAGATGAATATGTCGAGGTTACTCCTAACTTCTTGAGAATACGTAAGATTTTACTTGATGAAAATGCACGTAAACGTGCTGGAAAACAACTTTCTTAATCACGGATTAAGTTATTGATATTGAAAAAGCAGATTCTCAAGAATCTGCTTTTTTTTGCTCTATACTTTTACTGACTATTAAGCTTGTTTGCAACTATAGCATTCTCTTATCTTAGCATTAAATTACACTAGTTTTTGACTTTAACCCTGCAGCAATACCATCCTGATCTTAAACGAGTATGGAATGACTTTATAGATCATTCTATTAATGGGACATTTCTATTGCATAGAGATTTTATGGACTATCATCAAGATCGGTTTAAAGATCATAGTCTGATGGTTTTTAATGAGGACTCACTAATTTGTTGTATTCCTGCACATATGGTTAAGGATTCTATTTATAGCCATCGTGGTTTGAGCTATGGTGGTTTGATTTTAAATCTAGAAGGAAGTTCTTTTATTTATGATATAGTAGGTTCTTTTTTAAGGTATTTTAAAGAGTCCGCTTTCGCGAAAGCGGAATTACAACCACCACCTTTATCTTATAATGCTATAAATATTGAAATAGCAACTTCATTAAAAAGATATGGGTTTAAGATAAATCGTATTTTACATAATCAATATGTGAATCTAGAGGAAGAGGTTAATGTTTCTCCTAAAAAGAGTATAGGATACCGCAATGGGAAATTTGATGGTATAAGAATTGAAAAAAGTAATGATTTTAAATCTTTTTGGAATCTTGTACTCATACCACAATTGGAATCTAGACATGCATCTAAGCCAGTACATAATGAGGAAGAGATAGAATTATTACACACTAGATTTCCTGAACAAATAATTCAGCATAACGCATGGCGAGATGGAGAATTGCTGGCTGGTATTACATTTTTTATAAAAAATAAAGTAGTTAAATCGCAATATGCAGCGAGTTCATTAAAAGGTATGAAAACCGATGCAGTGGGTTTTTTATATATGGAGGCGATGGAAGAGTTTAAGGAAAAAGGATTTTCTATAATGGATTATGGGCCGGTAAATGAACGTGATGGATCTGTTAATGAAGGGTTGTTGCGTTTTAAAAAGCAATTAGGTTGTGTAGAAGAAGAGTGGCAAAGATGGGAAATAGAGTTTTAAAAACTTTATTAAAGTTAAAAACCACTAGTAAAAAGGTGCTATCAGACACTCATTCACTAGCGGTTTACCAACCAAACTTAACTTATTTTTCTTTTTCATAATATCTTGAGATGTTTATAATTAATTAAAGGCTAATTCAATAATCTAAACAAAAACTTCTAATCTTATGATGGTACAAATTTAGTGCATTGACCAAGTTTAAGATGCTAATGAGCCGTTAAGCATTGTTAAGTAGTGTTATCGATAAGTTTAAAAAAGCAGTTATGTTTGCAACAGAATATTAACAAATGAAGAATACAAAGCGATCTTTTCACATGGCCATTATTTCTAGTGTGCTACTGTTAGTCTTTACTTTACTATCTTATACGACTAGAACTACAGGAAATAATATCAATGATATTACAGGTTATTTGATGACCTTGTTTTTTGTTACTGTGGTTATGGGTTTTGTTTTAAGCTTGTTGAGTATTAAAGAAAAGTACCATTGGAAAAAGTATGTAGGAATAGGGATCAATACATTTTTCTTTATTTTACTAGTCATAGGATTATTGGGTAATCTGGTAGACATAGTAAATGCTTTTAGTTAAAGCACTTTTGTTTTGATATATTCGTTAAATATCCATGAATGAGATGACTCCACCTTACATTCCATACTTAGACCTTAAACCTTTAAATGATAGGTTTGCTCAGGAAGATCTCGTATTATTTAAAGAAATCCATACCTCTGGCAGATTCATAGGAGGTGAATATGTAAATAGGTTTGAGAAAGAATTTTCAGTCTATTGTGGTACAAATCATTGTATAGGTACCGGGAATGGGTTAGATGCTTTAACGATTATTTTAAAGGCCGAAGTTGCTCTAGGTAACTTACCGCAAAACGCTTCTATACTAGTACCTGCGCACACCTATATCGCCACATTCTTAAGTATCATTCATGCGGGAATGATACCGGTGCCTGTAGATGTGGAAGAACTTACTTTGAAAGTGAATTCTATAAAACAAGTAAATCAGGATTACGACGCCATTATAGTTGTAGATATTTATGGTAAGTTAGTGGAGGATGAGGTGTACGCTTTTGCAAAAGCAAATCATATAAATATTTATTGCGACACCGCACAATCTCATGGTGCTATTAATAATGATGGTAAAAAATCTGGTAATCTAGCTAGAGCTAGTGCCTTTTCTTTTTATCCGACTAAAAATCTCGGTGCACTAGGTGATGCAGGTGCAATTACTACTAACGATTTTGAGCTAGCAACCATGTGTCGCAAAGTAGCTAATTACGGAAGAGAGAGTAGATTTGTAAATAATATTATAGGTGTTAATTCTAGATTAGATCCATTGCAAGCGGCTTTCTTATCTAACAGGTTACTAATGCTGGATGCCGATAATGCCAGAAGAATAGAAATAGCTACTTATTATTACCAGCATATCAATAACGAAAAAGTAAAATTATTACCGTCTGATTTTTTGGACAACTGTGTGTCACACGTATTTCCTGTATATGTTGCTAATAGAAAAGTATTCATGGATTATCTCGATCATATAGGTATAGGTACAAGTGTGCATTATGAAATACCGCCACACCAGCAAGCAGCTTTCAAAGAATTGAATCACCTTTCTTTTCCTGTAACAGAAGAATTGCATCGTACCGAGGTAAGCTTACCATGCCATCCCTTATTGATTAATGAAGATGTAGAATTTATTATAACAGCAGTAAATGCTTATTAAATGAGAAGACTGCTCAATAAACTTAATAAAAACCTACTTCTTAAAGTAGCTGGCTTTAATTCTATTTATATACTTATTAAAATAGGAACAGGAACCATTATGACATGGATTCTTGCTAATTATGTGGGGCCAGCAGGAATGGGTGTTCTAGGTAACCTACGCAACTTTACACAAGGAGTATGGAGTTTTGCATCTCTTGGTTTAGAAAATGGACTCGTTAAAAATACTGCAGAACATAAGGAGAATCCAGTAGCTTTAAAAAAGATTATAAATACTAGCTGGACCATGTCTATAGTAACAAGTATTGTTGCTGCTATTGTTATATTTTTTTCAGCAGGATGGCTAGATAAGGAACTTATCGCTATAGATGCAGATTTTTCTTTAATATTTAAATTGTTTGCAGTAGGGTTGCCATTTTATGTTCTTTTTATTTTTATCACTAGCTTAATGCAAGGATATGAATGGTATAAGAAATTCATAACGCTCAATATTATAATTAGCTTAATTGTTTTTTTTATATCAGCTTATTTAAGCTTTGAATATAATTTAACTGGAGCACTTTATGCTATTGCGCTAGTTCCGTTTGTACAATGCGTCGTAGGATTTTTGTTTTGGTTCACGAGATTAAAAGCTCAAGTACCACTTAAGGAATTACTAGTTTTTAATTTTGATAAGAGTACAAGTGGGCAACTATTAAAATACAGTGCCATGGCGTTATTTAGCGCCTTACTCATACCTTTTATAAATATACTTGTACGTAATATAATTAAGGTAGAGGTTAGTGATGTAGCTGCAGGATGGTGGGAAGCAGTAGTACGCGTTTCTGGTTATTATATGCTTTTTGTGACCAGTCTAGTAAGTCTTTATGTATTACCTAATTTAAGTAAAAACAGTAGTCTTAAAAACTATAGAGAGACTATCGTTCATTTTTATAAAACGATGTTGCCTATAGTTATAGCCGGACTGGTGACTATTTATCTTTCTAGAAATTTAATTTTAACGATACTCTTTAGTCATGAATTTGATGGTGCACAACCTTTATTTAAATGGCAATTATTGGGTGATTTTATAAGAGTCATCACTACTGTCATAGCATTTAGATTTATTGCCATAAACGATTTGTGGCGTTACTTAATTTCTGAAGTTTTAAGTATTTTATCTTTTTATTTGCTGTCCATATTTCTTATACCTGCCTTTCAAGAAGAAGGTGTGGTAATGGCCTATTTAGGTAATTATTTATTCTACCTAGTCATTTTGTTAGTTTTACTGCGCAAAGAACTGTTTAGTAAAATGAAAGTAGCTTAATTACCATTAGGAGCCTCACGTCGTACTTGTTTAACCACGGTGTCAGATTTTTTAAATGTCATGCTGTTATCTTTTTCTGTAACTATAGCCATGTAAGAATGTAAAGTGTCAGCTCCTTTAAGCGGAATTAATTCTATAAGATCTAATTTCTTTTTTGCAGGTATGGTAGTAATCATAGGTCTGTCTGCACTACGTCTGAAACCAGAACTCTCTACTCTAAAAAACAAATCAATATCCTTATCGGTCGTATTTTCTGCTACGTACACTATACTTTTACGCTCATTGCGCACAGTAATGTCTATGCCTTTATGCGAATTCTGTTCAGGTGTGATAAATAAGAGTAAAAAAAGAATAGAAATAAGCTTCATGATAATATTTTAATAAATGCATTCAAAATTTGTGCCTAGCTGCGATGCACGAACTTATATTTGTAAAGTTAGTTAATTTCTGTTTTAGTGTTAGTGGTAGTTCCGCTTTCGCGAAAGCGGATCCTTTAAAATAAATATCTAGTATTATTATGAATTTACAGCTCAACAGACCTATTTGCTTTTTTGACCTAGAAACAACAGGAACCAATATTTCTAAAGATAGAATCGTTGAGATTTCTATACATAAGGTTTTTCCTAATGGAGAAGAAAAAACGTATACTTTTAAGGTTAATCCTACCATACCTATTCCAGCAGAAACTACGGCTATACACGGAGTAAGTGATGATATGGTTAAAGATGAGCCTACTTTTAAAGAAAGAGCACACGAAGTTCATAATATTATAAAAGACTCTGATCTTGCAGGTTTTAATTCTAATAGATTTGATATCCCGCTTCTTGCAGAAGAAATGCTGCGTGCTGGCGTAGATTTTGACATGGGTAATCGTAATGCGATAGATGTGCAAAATATCTTTCATAAAATGGAGCAGCGTACACTAGTGGCTGCTTATAAATTTTATTGTGATAAAGATCTTACTAACGCGCATAGTGCAGAAGCCGATACCATCGCAACTTATGAGGTTCTTAAAGGACAGTTAGATCGCTATCCAGAATTGGAAAATGATATGAAATCTCTTGCAGAGTTCTCTACACGTAGAAAACCTGTAGATTTTGCTGGGATGCTAGCATTTAATGATCAAGGAGAAGAGTGTTTTAACTTTGGGAAACATAAAGGAAAAAGAATCGTAGATGTTCTAGAAAAAGAACCTGGTTATTATAGCTGGATTCAGAATGCAGATTTTCCTCTATACACAAAGAAGGTTCTTACAGCTATAAAGCTTAGAGGTTTTAACGGATAGATTTTTATATTATGAAAAGGATGTTTTTAACTAAAAAGCATCCTTTTTTTTATCTAATAACTACTGCTGTTTATGTGTCTAAAGTTGATTTTTATTATCGCCTAAAAACACAAAGTCGGATAAACGGTAAATTGCCAAAAAACTATTTTTGGGTGGAAAAGCAGTATAATACAGTGTTAGGTTTAGAATGTTTCTTAATAATCTTAAAGGTTAAATAAGCACTTTGTATTCAAGTAATTTATATCACTTTATGACTATGTTTGCTTTTCAGACTGATGTCCATGAATAGAATAGCGAGACTATCTAAAAATAAACAGATGCTTTATATAGCAATGATATTCATTGTTTTAAATGTTGTTACTGTATATTTTTTTGATCTTATCGAATTTAGATTAGTTAGACTCCTATCCTCAATAACAGCATTACTATACTTTCATTTTAACATTAGTTATAAAAATAGGATTATCTACAGTATTTTTATAATGTTGGTTTGCTCTGATGTTTCAATGGTGTTTTATGAGCATCATTTTGGGTTAATAACTTATGCTTTATGGTCTATAGCTATTTATCTAACGTTAAGTATTTCTGCTTTAAGAAAAATACAATGGCGACGTGTTACTAACTTAGATTACGTTGTCTTTTTATTAGTTTTTCTCTTTAACGTTTATATACTTCATTTTACTATATCTGATATAAGTGAGTTATTTGAAAGTAAACTCGCTTATTATCTAATAAAATTGACTGGTTTTACCGGCTTAATTTCTTGTTTGTTTTCCGCTTTTTTGAATGCAACGCGTCTAAGCTTTAGGACAGCCTATTTTATGTATGCTTTGTTTGGTTTAATCTTTTCAGATTTTGTCGCGATGCTTGCCTTTTATTATAAAATTGAGCCCAAACTGTTTTTTTTAATCGATAGAGCAGCTTATTTGTTTGCACTGTTCTTTTTAGTAAGACATGCTTATATGGCATATTTGCAAAAAGAAGCAGTAAGAGCGGCAGCGATACTTAAAAAATCTTCCCAGGATTCAATAAGTCTTTAGGATCCATTAAAGTTTTAAGCGATCTCATTAGAGATATTTCTTCTGTTGTTCTACACAATTCTAAGTAATCTTTTTTATGTGTTCCTATACCATGTTCTGCACTTACAGAACCGCCTATGTCTTTTAGCCCACCATAGATACAATGATCAATTTCCTTTTTAAGCTGTATGCTTAGATTTTCTTTGCCTATCATAAAATGTATATTACCATCTGCCACATGACCGAAGGCATATACCTGCTCAACACCATTTATTAAAGCAAGTTTCTTATATCTTTCTTTAATATAAGAACCTATTAATGGTATAGGAAGACTTATATCAAAATGTTGATCGTGTTTCATGAAGTCTACTAGATTATTTACGTCTTCTCTAATTCTAAAAAACCATTCTATATCACTAGGAGATTGTGCCATTACCGCATCTAGAATAAGATCATTTTCTAATGCATTTTCTAAAATTTCTTGAAACTCATTTTGATCTTTTATTTGATCACTACCTAAGGCCTCAACTAATACGTAATAGTTATAATCATAAGGTAATGGTGGTTTTACAGCATCACTTACACTAGTCATTTGCTGATAGCTGTTTTTCCAGATCAGTTCAAAGCCACTCATTTTACCTGCTAGATTGCTATCCATGTATTTAAGAAATTTCACCACATGATCGTATTCATTAAATGCGATGTAAGCCGCATTACGACTTCGTGGTGCTTCTTCTAGTTTAAGAATAGCTCTTGTGATAATACCTAGTGTCCCTTCACTACCGATAAATAATTGTTTTAAATCATAAGCACTATTATCCTTTATAATTTTTTTCATAGAAGAGATGATAGTCCCTTCTGCGGTTACTGCCTCAAGGCCTAATACAAGTTGTCTAGTCATGCCGTATTTGAGAACTCTTAAACCACCAGCGTTAGTAGAAATAATGCCACCTATTTGTGCGCTACCTTTAGCTCCAAAATTTAAAGGGAATAAGAGGCTTTCTTCTGTAGCTGCGTTATGGATATTTTCTAGAATAACACCTGCCTGTACAGTCATTGTTCGGCTTGCGATATCTATTTCTTCAATTTTATTTAATCTTTCTGTAGAAACAACTACTTCATCACCTTTTGTTTCTGTACTTCCTACTAGGTTAGTTAAACCGCCATGAACAACTATAGGGAGTTCTTGTGCATAGCAAATTTTCATAATCTCACTTACTTGTTGTGTTGTTTCTGGTAGGAGAACGCATAGAGCTTTTAATGGTTGGTCCATGTGCCATATGTGATGATAACGATGTGATAAACTATCAGATCCTAGAATCTGTTCTGATTTTAAAACTGAAGTGAATAAGGAAGTAACAGACATTTGAGAATAGTAATTAAAAATATATGTAGATTTCAAATCTATAGTTTATTAATTAAAATGAACCTCTTAGTAAAGAACTATAGGTGAATTTAAATTGAGCTGTAAAGAGTAAGGGATTTTTATCTTATGTCTTTAATAGATATTTTCATTAAAAATTTTTTATAAAATCATTTAATCTATTAAAATTGTATTTAAACGGTATTTAATTCTGGTTTTAGATGTAAATGATGACTCTTATGATTAATGATTTATTTTTGCATAAAATATCTGATAGTTGCGTAGCAAGTTTTTATATAAAGAGTTTATAGCGATAATAGCAACCTTGTTGTTATTAAACTTTGTTTCGATTTATATTGAAAATTTATCTTTAATAAAATGGAGTAGGTTACTTACAAGTGTTGTTGGGTGCGGTTATTTGGTGGCTAGGTATAAAATATATTTAATTCCTAGATATCTATTAGGCACGTTATTACTAGTACTTACCGATATATTTTACATTTATCTCAATTTTACCATACCGCATCTACTATATTTAATAGCTTCTACAGCTGCATTTTTATTGTTTGTAATTTCTATTAATCAATTTATTAATTGGAAAACAATTAGTAAAATTACCATGTTACTTTTAATTTTAACTAATGCAGGTTTGTATTATTTCTTAAACTACTTATTAGAAATTGTAGTTTTAGATATAGAAAACTGGTTATTAAATATTTATAATATTTATGCGATAGCGGGAATGGTATATTGTTCAATTACGGTAATATCATATTTACAAGTAGATGATCGTACAGGAAATGGTAATTATCTATATATATCATTCGGCTTTTTACTGTCTAACACTTTTCTTCTAGTGGCCTTTTACAGCGATATTATAGACTTTTATTACCTCACACGTATCTTCTATCTTTTAGTATGGACATCTTTAATTCACTTATTGGGTAGACGTGCAGTAGAGCGTTTTTCTATATTAGAAGTGAATAAACTTAATTAGACGGTTGCCATAATTGTCCTCGGTGTGGTTTTAATGTATCTCGCACAGCTGGCATAAATAACTCTTCTAGTGCTAGAAATGCTATAAAATGATTATCATTTATCTGCTCCGTACCAGTTGCTAGAGATACTACTTTATTATCCTTTACATATTCATCTAAATGGATAAGATGGTGAGCTGCAGTTTTTTGAGCATCTGGACCTTTAAAGTCCCATATTAATTTTAGCTTTCTCATGAAAAATATTATTGATTTACAGGTATTTTACTCTCTGCAAATATCTTAAAATCTTTCATGTGTTGATAGGTTTGGTTAGTAAAGAGTTGTGGTCTTGTTTTAGCTATGACTCTCATCATACCTGTAAATTTAAAAATGCTAGTGGCGTTCCATAAGGTAGATTTTACCACTTTATTTTTTATGAAAGTTTCGCTTTCGCGAAAGCGATTACTCTGTAAATTAAGTACACCATTAGTGCGGTAAGTAGCTTCCCAAAGATGTGGTAAATCTACAGCGGTAATCTCTTCTTTCATGGTGATAACGGCACCGCTTACCTTAATTTTCATATCACGAGTACTACCTACTTTTCCAGCGTCGACAGATAAAGGCTTTGAACTTACTAGACCTTTCTGCCAGTATTGAAAAAAGTCTTCATTTTTAAATAGTTCCATCACCTGATTAATAGGTAAAAGTATCTCGATTACATTCTCACTTTTTATCATAGAAGAGCAGTCGTAAAATGGATCCAAAACTTATACGGTAACCTTAAAATAATTGCTCGTTTCTAGCGTTTTGAAAGGCAATCTTAAATAACTATTTTTGCAATCTTTGAAAAGGAACTATATGAAGTATATAAGTGGTCTATTATTGATAAGTGTTTTTTTTCTAACCGTAAAAGCAACGGCACAAGACATAGAAGATAAAACATTGCTTACCATAGATGGTACAGACTATGACGCTGGTACGTTTATGAAGTTTTACTTTAAAAACATAGATATTGTACAAGATGAAGATCAAAAAAACATTGATAATTATCTAGATCTTTATATTGATTACCGCCTTAAATTGCAACAGGCTTACAGCTTAGGTTTACATAAAAAAGAAGATTATCTTAAAGAAATAGAGAGCACTCGTGCTAGTATCGCACAAGCGTATTTAACTGATAATGAGGTTTCAGATCAGTTAGTGAGAGAGGCATATGCACGTGGTAATAAAGAGGTAAATGCAAGTCATATTCTCATAAAAGTAGATCGTGCGGCTTTACCTGCAGATACGTTAAAGGCATGGAATAAAATTCATGATATAGAACAAGAATTAAAAAATGGGGCTAGTTTTTCTTCTATAGCAAGAACTAAAAGTGAAGGCCCTAGCGCAGGTAATGAAGGTAATTTAGGCTGGTTCGGTTCTTTTAGAATGGTATATGAATTTGAAAATGCCGCGTTTAATACAGAGAAAGGCAGTTTTTCAAAACCATTTAGAACAGACTTTGGCTACCATATAGTTTATGTTAATGATACGAGGCCTAATCCTGGTGAGTTAACAGTGGCGCATATCATGGCTTTTGATAAAAAAGACGCGAGCAGTAAAAATGCACAAGAGCGTATTCTAGAGATTTATAAACAGGTAGAATCGGGCAAAGATTTTAAACAATTAGCACGTGAATTCTCTGACGATAGTAACAGCGCTGCTCGTGGAGGTAAATTGAATAAATTTGGCACAGGTGGTGTGGACGAGGTTTTTGCAAACGCTGCATTTGCATTGAAAAATGTAGGTGATTATAGCGAGCCTATAAATACTAAATTTGGCTGGCACATTATTAAGTTGTTAGAAAAGCATCCTGTTAAATCATATGAGGATTTAAAACATGAGTTAGAGAATAAAATTAAAAAATCTCCTAGATCTAGAAAAATAACAGAAGGCTTTATCAATAAGTTGAAAGCTCTATATAACATGGAAGATCAAAATACGTTACCAAAAAACGTATATGCGATGGTGAACGATACGTTACTACTTTCAGGAAAATATAAGTTTGATGATCAAATAAAGGATGTGGATCAAAAGCTTTTTACTATTAATGAGGCTTCATACAAAACAAGCGATTTCTTAAAATATGTAGAGACTAAAATGGCTAAGGATTTTCAACCTTATCCATCAAAAAAGGCAAAGTTAGATGCTTATTATACAGATTATAGTAATGACCAATTAATGTCGTACTACGATAAAAATCTGGAGAGAGATAACAAAGAATTTAGATTTTTGTATAATGAATTTAAAGAAGGTTTTCTAGTCTTTGATCTCATTGAGACAGAAATATGGAACAAGGCAAAAAACGATTCTATAGGTTTAAATGAATATTTTAATAATCACCGAGAGGATTATAAATGGAAACGAAGACTAGACATCGTATTAACTCAAAATGTGTCTCGTGATATAGCTGAAAATGTACGTGAGCAACTCATTAAAAAAGTAACAATAGATAGTATAAAAAGCAATTTAAATATTGATAATAAGACTCAGGTCATTGTTTCTAGTGGAGAGGTAGAAGAAACTTATAATAGATTACCAGATGATTTTGAAATAAAACTGGGAGTTTCTTCAGTTTATCACGATGCAGGCGATAACTTTTATAAAGTGATAGATGTTAAAGGAATTAAAGAGCCTACAAATAAAACACTAGAAGAGGCTAGAGGTAGTGTGGTAAATGATTACCAGCAAGAACTAGAAAAAAACTGGTTAGATAATTTAAGAAATGGTCATCAAATTAAGGTGAGTAAGAAAGTGTTTAAGAAAGTCAAAAAAGCAATAGAAAATCAACTTGATTAAAAGATTTATATACATATTATTAGCAGCTAGTCTTGCATCCTGTCAGTTTTTTGAAAAAGAAACAGAGCCAGATGCTGTAGTTATTTTAGGAAAGCATTATCTAGATAAAAGTGATATAATACGTGTCCTACCGGCTGATTATACAGCGGCAGATAGTACAAGAATTATAGATGCTTATATCAATAAATGGGCTACAGATTATCTGTTGTTAGATAACGCCAGAGATAATATAGGACAAGATCGCCAGCAAGAATTAGATGAGTTAGTAGAGAACTACCGTGTAGAATTATATGCACAAGAGTATTTAAAAGATCTAACTAAGCAAAATCTTGATACTATAATTTCAGAAAGTCAAATTAAAGCATTTTATGAATCGCGTAAAGAAGATTTTAAATTAAATGAAGATTTAGTGCAGTTTAGATACCTGCAGTTAGATCCTCTTAACACTGATTTGCAAAAAATAACTAAATGGTTCAATAAAGGAGATGTACCTTCGTTGAGAAAGATCGATAGTTTAAAATTATCGTACCGCAATTACTTTTTAAATGATAGCATATGGGTTAAAAAGAGCCATCTTTTTGACGCCATGAATGTAATCAACCCTGTAAATGAAAAGTTATATATAAAAGAGAATAAAATTTGGAAGCTAGAAGATAGTCTTGGTGTATATTTGGTGCGCTTCAATAAAGTGCTCAAACGCGGTGATCGTGCGCCTTTATCTTACGTTAAGCCTACAGTAAAACAAGTATTGCTCAATAAAAGCAAGCTTACATATATTAAAAAATTAGAAAAAGATTTATTAAATGACGCTATTAACAGTGATAAACTTAAAATCAACAATTAAATACCTAGGTGTTTTTATCGTTCTCGCTTTCGCGAAAGCGGTAACCGCACAAACAACTACGACAGATAATGATGTTGTAGATGTGGATAACCAGATCGTTGCAGAAACTCTAGCCGCTATGGATAGTGTAAAACCTGTGAAGAAACGATTCCTTATAGAAGGTGTTGCTGGTGTGATAGGAGATTATGTAATCTTAGGATCGGATATTGTAAGTGCCAAGCAGCAAGCAAATAGACAGTCTGGAATTGCTAATATTTCAAATTGTGAATTAATGGAAAGCCTACTGTCAGAAAAAATGTATGCCCACCATGCGATTCAAGATAGTATAACCATAAGCGATCGTGAGATAGAAGGTAGAACAGAGCAAACTATTCAATATTTTAAGAATGGTTTACAGACTACTGATGAGCAAAAAGTAGCCGAATTCTATAAAAAGGATAATATAGGTCAGGTAAGAGAAGCTCTTAATAGATTAAATCGTGATGTATTGCTAGCGCAGCGCATGCAAGAAAGAATTACGGAGCAGGTAGAGATTACACCAGAAGAAGTACGTGAGTTTTTTAGTAAAATTTCTGAAGAAGAATTACCGCTTTTTAATACAGAAGTAGAAATGGCGCAAATAGTCGTTATTCCTGAAGCTGAACAAAGTGAAATAGATATAGTCGTTAATAAACTTAAGGAATATAGAGAAGATGTTCTTGATAACGGTGCCGATTTTGCTGCAAAGGCAACTCTTTATTCTGATGATACTGGGACAGAACGTGCCGGTGGTGTATTAGAATTACAAAGATCAAGTCCATTTGTAAAAGAATTTAAAGACCAAGCATTTTCTTTGAGAGAAGGAGAAATCAGTGAACCTTTTGAGACTCAATTCGGATGGCACATTCTTTATGTAGAGAAAGTGATAGGACAGATAAGACAGGTAAGACACATTTTATTGATACCATACATATCGGTAAGTCAGATGGAGAAAGCAAAAGCAGAATTAAATGCTATGCGTGATCGTATCATTCTTAAGGAGATTGAATTTGGCGAGGCTGCAAAAGAAATAAGTGACGAAGAAAGAACAGCTCAAAATGGTGGTAAAATTATTAATCCTAACACAGGGACTGGTAGAGTAGAAATAACTAGACTAGAGTCTGATATGGCATCCACATTACAATTTCTTGAAAAAGGTGATGTAAGTGGTATCATTGAAGAAAAAAGTCAAACAGGAACAACATCTTATAAGCTGGTTTATGTGATCGATAAAATCCCAGACCATAAAGCAAATTATGCTCAAGATTACTTAAAGATTAAGGATCTTGCATTAAAGGATAAGCAAGTAAAAGCTATCAAGAAATGGCGTAATGAAAAAATAGCCGATACTTATATTAAAAT
The DNA here is from genome assembly GCF_039941875.1 of Nonlabens sp. Lineage (GTDB taxonomy): Bacteria > Bacteroidota > Bacteroidia > Flavobacteriales > Flavobacteriaceae > Nonlabens. The sequence continues at coordinate 75,548 of NZ_JBDVDQ010000023.1, forward strand.
AGGATCAGAATATAATGAGTGTGATATTCTGAATGCCTGGAACTAAATAGTTAATAAACCAACCCCATCACATGTCAGATGTAGCTGCGATTGATAACCTGGTAAAAAAACATCAGGAACTTAAAAAGGAAATAGCCAAAGTAATAATAGGTCAAGAGAACGTAATCAATGAAATATTGATTTCTATTTTCTCTGGTGGTCATGCACTTCTCGTGGGTGTCCCAGGACTGGCTAAAACTTTAATGGTTAATACGATATCGCAAGCCCTAGGATTGGATTTTAAGCGTATACAGTTTACACCAGATTTAATGCCTAGTGATATTTTGGGAAGTGAAATTCTTGATGAGAATAGAACGTTTAAATTCATTAAAGGACCTGTGTTTACTAACATAATCCTTGCAGATGAGATCAACCGTACGCCACCTAAAACACAGGCTGCACTTCTCGAGGCGATGCAAGAAAAGTCGGTTACAGTGGCTGGTCATAAGTATAAGCTAGATGCACCTTATTTTGTACTGGCTACACAAAACCCTATTGAGCAAGAAGGTACTTACCCATTACCAGAAGCACAGTTAGATAGATTTATGTTTTCTATCTTTTTACAATATCCTACTTATCAAGAAGAAGTGGATGTAGTAAAGGCGACTACCAGTGATAAAAAACCGGTGATAAATGCGCTTTTCACGGCAAAGGAAATAGTAGATTTTCAACAACTAGTAAGACGTATTCCTGTTGCAGATAATGTTATAGAATATGCAGTTAAATTAGTAGGTAAAACTAGACCTAAAAGTGATGAGGCTCCAGATATAATAAAGCAATATATAGACTGGGGCGCAGGTCCTAGAGCATCACAAAATTTGATTCTCGCAGCAAAAACACATGCAGCGGTAAATGGTAAATACAGTCCAGATATTGAAGATGTAAAAGCGGTTGCTACAGGTATTTTAAGACATAGAATTATTAAAAATTATAAAGCAGAAGCTGAAGGTCACACAGAAGAAAGTATCATAGCGCAGATTCTATAATTACTTTTTTGACTCAAATTATATAAAAGCACCTTTTACGAGGTGTTTTTTTGTATTAAAAATTATTTAATAGCAGTATAAGCATAAACAATTACGCTTTCGCGAAAGCTAAAATACTACTATCGATATAGTTATTTATTAAATTGATAATTTAACGCTGTTTAAATTGTCAATTTGATAAAATCTATCCTTTTAAGACCTCGCTATTTTGATAATGTCTAAACTACTGTGATAGTGTGTTAAACTTTCATTTAACGGCTCATTTTTGTAGCTTCGCAATCCATAAAAAATGATAAATTAATTTTATGATTATGGCTTCTGATGATAGACTGTCAGTAAGAAAAAGTTTACATCATTAAGACATATCTTAATTTACATTGAACCGAATACTATTACAAACTATATGAATACTTATAAAGACTACCTTCAGCAAATTGAAGATCGCAAAGAGCAAGGACTTCACCCACAACCTATAGATGGAGCTGAATTATTAAGCGAAATTATATCGCAAATTAAAGATGTTAATAACGAGTTTAGAGAGCAATCTCTTAACTTTTTTATCTATAATGTTTTACCAGGTACGACTAGTGCCGCTGTTGTTAAAGCTAAGTTTTTAAAAGAAATTATTTTAGGTCAGGAAGCGGTAAAAGAAATTACACCAACTTTTGCTTTTGAACAATTAGCTCATATGAAAGGTGGACCTTCTGTAGAGGTTTTATTGGATCTTGCCCTAGGTAGTGATGCTCAGATTGCTCAAGAAGCTGCTAAAGTTTTAAAAACTCAAGTATTTTTATATGAAGCAGATACTGAAAAGTTAGAAAAAGCTTTTAACGAGGGTAATGCTATAGCTAAAGAGCTTATTGAAAGCTATGCACAAGCAGAGTTCTTTACTAAATTACCAGATGTAGATGAAAAGATAGAAATTGTGACTTTTGTTGCTGGTGTAGGTGATATCTCTACAGATTTATTATCTCCTGGTGCAGATGCGCATTCAAGATCAGATCGTGAATTACACGGTCAGTGTATGTTTGAGCACAATAAAGACATGCAAAATGAATTGTTAGCATTAAAAGAGCAACATCCTGATAAAAGAGTGATGTTAATCGCTGACAAAGGAACTATGGGAGTAGGTTCTTCAAGAATGTCTGGTGTGAACAATGTTGCATTATGGACAGGTGTTCCTTTTAGTCCATATGTACCATTTATTAACTATGCTCCAGTAATCGCAGGTACTAACGGTATTGCACCTATATTCTTAACAACAGTTGGAGTAACTGGTGGTATAGGTATCGATTTAAAAAACTGGGTAAAGCAAAAAGATGCTGACGGTAATACAATCGTTGATGAAGATGGTGAGGCTATTCTTAAAGAAGAATATTCTGTAGCTACTGGTACGGTTCTTACTATCAATACAAAAACAAAGAAATTATATAACGGAGACAAAGAGTTAAAAGATATCTCTGCAGCTTTAACTCCACCTAAAATGGAGTTTATCAAAGCAGGTGGTTCTTATGCTGTTGTTTTTGGTAAAAAATTACAAACTTTTGCTTGTAAAGTTTTAGATATAGATGTGCCTCAAGTATATGCTACTGCAAAAGAAGTATCTATAGAAGGTCAAGGTTTAACTGCAGTTGAAAAAATATTCAATAAAAATGCAGTAGGATCAACACCAGGAAAAACGTTACACGCTGGTTCTAATGTAAGAGTAGAAGTTAACATTGTAGGTTCTCAAGATACTACTGGTTTAATGACTTCTCAAGAATTAGAAATGATGGCAGCGACTGTTATTTCACCTATCGTTGATTGTGGTTATCAATCTGGTTGTCATACAGCTTCTGTATGGGATGATAAGTCTAAAGCTAATATCCCTAGATTAATGAAGTTCATGAACGACTTCGGATTAGTTACAGCACGTCACCCAGAAGGGAAGTATCATGCCATGACTGATGTTATTCATAAAGTACTTAATGACCTTGCAGTTGATGACTGGGATGTTATTATTGGTGGAGATTCACACACTCGTATGGCTAAAGGTGTTGCCTTTGGAGCAGATTCAGGAACCGTTGCCTTAGCTCTTGCTACAGGAGAGGCTACTATGCCTATTCCAGAATCAGTAAAGGTTACCTTTAAAGGAGAAATGAAATCTTACATGGACTTCCGTGATGTAGTACACGCTACTCAAGAGCAAATGTTAGATCAATTTGAAGGAGAGAATGTTTTCCAAGGAAAAATTATTGAAGTACACATCGGTACGTTAACTTCTGATCAGGCATTTACGTTTACAGACTGGACTGCAGAGATGAAAGCAAAGGCTTCTATCTGTATTTCTGAAGATGAAACTTTAATTGAATCGTTAGAAATATCTAGAGATCGTATTCAGATCATGATTGACAAGGGTATGGATAACCCAAAACAAGATCTTAAAGGATTAGTGGATAAAGCAAATAACCGTATTACTGAGATTAAAACAGGTGTAAAATCTGCTTTAAAACCAGATGGAGATGCTAAGTATTATGCTGAAGTAGTTATCGATCTAGACAAGGTTGTAGAGCCTATGATAGCAGATCCAGATGTAAATAACGAAGACGTTTCTAAACGTTATACGCATGATAATATCAAACCACTATCTTATTATGGTGGTACTAAGAAAGTAGATTTAGGTTTTGTAGGATCTTGTATGATTCACAAAGGAGATATGCAAATCTTAGCTCAGATGTTAAAGAATATCGAGAGACAGCAAGGAAAGGTAGTGTTTAATGCACCTTTGGTTGTAGCGCCTCCTACATACAATATCGTAGATGAATTAAAAGCAGAAGGAGACTGGGATGTTCTAGTTAAATATTCAGGTTTTGAATTTGATGATAATGCACCTAAAGGATTAGCACGTACTAAGTATGAAAACATGTTATACCTAGAGCGTCCAGGTTGTAACCTGTGTATGGGTAATCAGGAAAAAGCAGAGCCAGGTGATACGGTAATGGCTACTTCTACGCGTTTATTTCAAGGTAGAGTAGTAAGAGATACCGACGGTAAAAAAGGAGAGTCTTTATTATCTTCTACACCAGTAGTTGTATTATCTACAATTTTAGGTAGAACTCCAACAATGGAAGAATATGAAGCAGCAGTTGAAGGTATAGTTTTAACTAAATTTAAGCCATCTACAAAGAATTTAGTAGTAGCTTAATAAACAAACTATCTTATAGAATTAAAGCCTGAGTCCTATGACTCAGGCTTTTTTTTGTGCCGCTATTTACACTTGGTGCACGTTTGATTCATAGGCTCGGCATTCAATTTTATATTTATATTATAAATAGTCTTTCTATAATTTTGTACATTTAAAACACTAATTAAATTAATAATATACCTTATGGCATTTGATATCGACATGATTAAGAAAGTGTATAATGAGATACCATCTCGCGTTAATAAAGCTCGAGAACTTACTGGTAAGCCTCTTACACTAGCTGAGAAAATTTTGTACTCTCACTTATGGGATGGAATCCCAGGGAAACCCTTCACTAGAGGTAAAGATTACGTAGATTTTGCGCCAGATCGTATCGCATGTCAAGATGCCACTGCACAAATGGCTTTATTGCAGTTCATGCAGGCAGGTAAAACAGAAGTTGCCGTACCTACCACAGTACATTGTGATCACTTGATCCAAGCCAAAAATGGCGCTAGTTCTGATCTTCAAAATGCTATGAATACTTCTAACGAGGTTTTTAATTTTTTAGAGTCAGTATCAGATAAATATGGTATTGGGTTTTGGAAACCAGGAGCAGGTATCATTCACCAGGTAGTTCTTGAAAACTATGCATTTCCAGGTGGTATGATGATCGGTACCGATTCTCACACTGTAAACGCAGGTGGATTAGGAATGGTTGCTATAGGTGTAGGTGGAGCAGACGCTGTAGATGTTATGGCAGGAATGGCTTGGGAATTAAAATTCCCTAAACTTATAGGTGTTAAACTAACAGGAAAATTATCAGGCTGGACAGCGCCGAAAGATGTGATTCTTAAAGTAGCTGAGATCCTTACCGTAAAAGGTGGTACAGGTGCAATTGTAGAATACTTTGGAGACGGTGCTGCAAACCTTTCTTGTACTGGAAAAGGAACAATTTGCAATATGGGTGCAGAGATAGGAGCAACGACTTCTACATTTGGGTATGACGACTCGATGGAACGTTACCTGCGCGCAACAGATAGAGCTGATATTGCAGACGCTGCAAATGAAGTTAAAGAATACCTAACTGGTGATGATGAAGTTTATGCAAATCCAGAACAATATTTTGATCAAGTGATTGAAATTGATCTAGATACTTTAATGCCACATTTAAATGGACCATTTACTCCAGATTTAGCGACAGAGGTAGGTTCTATGAATGAAAAAGCTACTAAAAATGATTGGCCACTTAAGGTAGAATGGGGACTTATAGGTTCTTGTACAAACTCCTCTTATGAAGACCTTTCTCGTGCAAGCTCGATAGCGCAACAAGCAATAGATAAAAAATTAAAAACTAAAGCAGATTTTGGTATAAATCCAGGATCAGAAAAAGTACGTTATACGACAGAGCGTGATGGTATTTTAGGGATTTTTGAAAACCTAGATGCTAAGATTTTTACCAATGCTTGTGGACCATGTATCGGTCAGTGGGCACGTTATGAAGATCCTAAAAATGCACCTAAAAACTCTATCATACATTCATTTAATAGAAACTTTGCAAAACGTGCTGATGGTAACCCTAATACACACGCCTTTGTAGCATCACCAGAAATGGTTGCTGCCATTGCTATTGCAGGTAGATTAGATTTTAATCCTATCACTGATAAGTTGATCAATGAAGATGGAGAAGAAGTAATGCTAGACGAGCCTACAGGATGGGAATTACCTCCTAAAGGTTTTGAAGTAAAAGACGATGGTTACCTTGCGCCACAAGAAGACGGTAGTGGTGTGGAGATAAAAGTAAGTGAAGACTCAGATCGTCTTCAGTTATTGGAATCATTTACACCTATCGGAACAGATGTTTCTGAAGCAAAATTATTGATCAAAGCATTTGGTAAATGTACCACAGACCATATTTCTATGGCAGGACCATGGTTGCGTTATAGAGGTCATTTAGATAATATTTCTAACAACTGTTTAATAGGTGCCGTAAATGCATATAATAAACAGACTAACTTTGTTAAGAACCAGTTAGATGGTGAGTATGGAGCCGTGCCAGCAACGGCAAGAGCTTATAAAGCTGCAGGAATTCCTTCAGTAGTAGTGGGAGATCACAATTATGGAGAAGGATCTTCTCGTGAACACGCTGCAATGGAGCCACGTCACCTAGGTGTAGTAGCAGTGATTGTAAAATCATTTGCACGTATACATGAAACTAACTTGAAAAAACAAGGTATGTTAGGGCTTACGTTTGCAAACGAAGCAGACTATGATTTGATTCAAGAAGATGACACGTTCAACTTTGTAGACCTTGCAGAGTTCACACCAGATGTTCCGTTAACTATTGAGATAACTCATGCAGACGGTTCTATGGACACTATTAAAGTTGATCATACCTATAACGCTGCTCAAATAGAGTGGTACCGTAAAGGAAGTGCTTTGAATAAAATCAAAGAAGATAACGCAGCATAATTAAAGCATATTTTCAATTATATTAAAATGCCTCTTGAGATTTCAAGAGGCATTTTTGTTTGTTGTAGTTCCGCTTTCGCGAAAGCGGAATAATTTTATATACTTTTTTAAACATCAAATTTTTAATTTGCTGATTCTTGTTGGTTAGATTTCAATTGTTCAAATAAAACTTCAAAACCTTGCCAGTTCCAACCATACTGTGAATCGCATTACAAATGCTCAGCTTGTTGAGTACGCGTTGGAAACGAGCGCTAAAAAAAGCTTTTTGAGAAACCAAAAGACTTTTTTGTGGATTGTTGTCTTTGCCTTCGCTTTCACTATGCTTTACAACCTGACTTAATATCAACGATGATCCTTAATAAACTTAGTTGGATTCAAATAACCTTCCGTATTTTCTGAATATCCACCACCTACTGGTAATTCTAAATCATCTCTAATTTCAAAATGTAGATGTGCTAGATAAGCGCCATTTGCGGTTCCAATAGTACCTATTTGATCTCCACGGTTAACAATGCTATCTGTTGAAACTAAAATTTTATCGCAATGAGCATAAAGTGATTCTATAAAAGTACTGTCAGGTAATTTATGTGTTATTCTAATTACATTACCCCAACCGCTGCCTATATCTTCCGCAAAAGTAACTTGACCACGTGCTATTGAATATATCGGATCTCCCAAATCTGAATTGCCGCCTGTTACTGCATTCCAGTCATCTCCTAAATGATCGTTTTTACCAAAAGATTGTGCATTGTAGTATCCTTTTGCATTTGGTTTCCCTACTGGATAATCAAAATGAATAGCAGCAGAAATTGATTTCTTACGTTCTGCTATCACATTTTTTTTTATAACAACAGTTTCTTGTATAACAGAATGGGATTCGTTGTCATTAGTGGTTTGCTTACAAGAAATTAAAAACAGTATTATTACTAACAGGAAGTATTTCATTATTTAAAAGGATGGTTCTTATTTACAACAGTAAATTAACGATTTTAATTTTACAGGCATTTATCTTTGATAGCTAGATCCTAGTAATCTATACAATAGTTTATGAAAAAGCTTTCTCTCAGTAATGTAATTTTTGTTGTTGTAATAGCATTGCTTATTATTCCTCAAACTAGAAAGCCTATTCAGGTAGCTCTTCAAAAAATAAAAGTACAGTTGTTTTCTCCTTCTACGTTAGATAAAGAAGATCAACAACAGTTAGAGTCTTTTACTTATCATGTAAAATCGCTCGATGGAATTTCCAAAAGAGTTAAAATAGGACAAGGACGTGTTACCTTTATAAGTTATTGGGCAACATGGTGTCCGCCCTGTATAGCAGAGTTTCCTAGCATCGATAAATTGTTTAAAGACTATGGTGATGAAATAGATTTTCTTTTAATTACTAATGAAGATCCAGAAATAGTAAAACAATTTTTAAAAGAAAAAGAGTTTGATATACCAGTTGTATTACCACAAATGAATACACCTGAAGAACTTTATGAATCTAGCATACCTACTAGCTATATGATAGATGGAACAGGTAAAGTTATAATTAAAGAACAAGGTGCGGTAGACTGGAATAGTACAGTAATACGAGAAGTATTAGAGCAATTGATTATCAACTAATGAAAACAAAAACTGATAAGAGACGATTTTATAAGTTTTCGTTTTCTAATATTAATTTACGATAACATTTTATCCTTTTAAAGAAAGACGCATCTATCTTTGTTTATTATGTCTCAACAAATAACAACACTTACTTTTTTTAAATATCCTAGCTTTAAACAAAAGGTTTGGGCTTTTGGAATGATGCAATTTGCGCACGGTCCATTAAAAAAGACAGCTGGACTAGAGTTCTATAAGTTATTAGGTTCTGGAAAGGAGAATTTTGATCCCAAACCAGACTGGAGTGTTTATGGATTATTACAAGTCTGGGAAAATGAAGAGTCTGCAAAAAGCTTTTTTGCCAATTCTAAATTATACAGTAGATACCTAAAGCACAGTTCTAATCAGCTTACTTTTTATATGAAGTGTGTAAAAGCTAGAGGATTATGGTCTAAAAAAAATCCGTTTGAGACTAGCGATTCTTTAAATGAGGATAATAAATACATTTCTGTAATAACTCGTGCAACTATAAAGTTGAGTAAATTAAAAATTTTCTGGAATGCCGTGCCTACTTCTCAGCTAGATTTAATAGATAACCCTAATCTACTATTCACCGCAGGAGTAGGGGAGCGACCAGTAACTCAAATGGCTACTTTCAGTCTATGGAATGACGCAAGAGCTTTAAAGAAATTTGCTTACCGCAGTCAAAATCATAGACACGCAGTACAGCAAACACAGGCGTTACAATGGTATAAAGAAGAGCTATTTACTAGATTCCAACCCTATAAAATTAAAGGAACATGGGCAGACTTTGAAATACCTCAAAGCTTAAAATAATTAAAATAACTTTTTAAAGAAAGCACTTAAAAATGGTGCCGATGTCATGGGCAGCATAATACCTAGCTCTTGACTTAAACTAGTTTCTTGGTCTAGAAAACTGAATATAGTCTGTATCTTGTTTTTTCTATATAAAGTATGAAAAACCTCAGGTCCTCGCGCATTATCACTGTGCAATACGTCTAGCATAATATCATCATAAAAGCGGAATTTCTTAGAGATCATACCATGTGTAAGTTCTCGTTTTAAAATAATATTATCTACTAATTGTGCTGCTTTTTTCTCACTCATTTTAAAACTATAACCAGTAGATGGTTTTACCCAACCACCAGCGGTGCCTATTTTTAAGTGGTTTTTTCTATGGTGCTGCTCAAATTTATAGGAGGTCATAGGTATAACACCTTGCTCTGTTTTTTCGATAGAATAGTTGGTGAGGTTCAGGTAGTTTGTAATATATTCCTTGAGATACCTTTCATAAGTATCATCGCTTACTACGTCTTTAGAAAAATAGGTGAATTCTACAAGAGCTTCTGTAGTAGAGTAAGGTAAAACGTAGGTAAAGCTAGTTGTACCAGCATCTCTTAATCTGTAATCCATCATGGTAAACACCTCTAGATCAAAAGTAGGCTGCTCGGTTTTAATCACCCAGCCTTTAAAATGTTGCTGTAGAGTTGTGGCTTTGGTATCTTGAAAAAACTTTTGATCTATACGACTGTCTAAAACTATAGAAGCGCTTAGGGTTCCAGTGGAGTAATTTATGTGGATTTTTTTATTGTGCCCTTTTTCATCATCATATTCTACGTTGTTTACTTTCTCTTCAATTAAAGTGAAATTAGGATTTTGTTGTAATTCTGCTTTCGCGAAAGCGATAAAATCACGGCTCTCAACAGTCTTATACACATAAGGATCGAGATCGAGAGGTATAAAATCATCAGGCATGATGTAGCTGCCTTTTTTCCAACTATGAGAGATTAAATGATCCCATTTGCCTTTACCTTTTTCCCAAAAAGACCAAGTTTTATCTAATGATGCCGCTTTAAAATCATCTATAATAACGATGTTAAGATCGGTTTTACGGCGCAGTAATTCTTGCACAATGTGGCTGCCAGCACAACCCATGCCTATTATGGCTATATCGTAATGACTATCCATAGACCTATTGCAAAAAGAAGTTGAACACCATATAAATGATAAGATAGAATTTTATTTCCTTTAAGTTTAAAATGTAACGCTACAGCATGTAAAATAGCAGCTATAAGGTACCAGCAAATATAGTTATACCAGCCTGCTCCACTTTTAAAATGCCAGAAACCAGCAAAATCACATATTTGTTCTAGAAAGAAATCTAACCCTACCATAAGTGCCGCACCACTAGCTATAATAGCTATAGAAGATTTAAAAAATGTCTTAGCAATCACATGTGTGGTAAATGTAAGTAAAGCCCAGTTAACACCTATCAATACTGGGATTCCATCCAGCTTAGGACCAAAATTAATACCGTAATAATAATCGCCAAATAAGCTACCTGTATGCACACCTATCCATTCTACTAGAATACCAGTGAACATAAAACCGATAAATAACAGCACTGCCTTGCGTGATTCTATCTTGAAAAAGAATATCAATAGAAATAACAAGTAAACCATAGTAAACGGTGACTTAGGCAAGAAAAAATCTTCATAGCCTATAGCAATACCTATAGTGGCAGCTATATGAATGATCCATAAAAAGATGATTGCTATTCTCATGAATGAGCTTTGGAGATTAAGTCTGATGTGATTTGTGCGCTTAACAGACATAAGGGAATACCACCACCTGGATGCACAGACCCACCTACATGATACAGATTTTTAACCCTTTTATTAAAATTAGGATGTCTCAAGAATGCAGCAAATTTATCATTACTAGCTGCGCCGTAAAGTGCACCTCTGTAAGAACTGGTGTTAGACTCGATACCTTGTGGAGTCAGTATATATTCTGTTTTAATATGATTTGAAATGTTTATGTGTAGACATTTTTCAATTTTCTTGATAATCTCCTGTTTTGCTTCTTGCACGATTTGTTTCCAATCCTGACCATAGTCTCCTGGCGCGTTAATCATCACAAACCAGTTTTCATGTCCAACAGGAGCGTCTTCTTGTGATTCTTTACTAGTTATATTAATGTAAACAGTAGGATCTTTTGACAAGGTCTTGTGCTCAAATATATGTTCAAATTCTGTACGATAATCTTCAGAAAATAGAATGTTATGCAGGTCTAGTTCTGGGAAAACTCGATCGATTCCCCAATAAAAAATAAGAGCACTGCTAGATCGCTCTTGCTGGAGTGTCTTTTCTGGTGCTTTAATATCCTTTATTAAATTGCGATAAGTAGGATAGATGTCCATGTTGGAAATAACGAGATCTGCTTCATAAGTTGCACGATCGGTTGTGATACCGGTTACTTTATTATCGCGATGATTGATTTGGGTTACGCTTTCGCGAAAGCGGAATTCTATTCCCACCTTTTCACCCATTTCAAACAATGATTGTGAAATGCGATGCATACCACCGTCTGGATAATAGGTGCCAAGTCCCAATTCTAAATGAGGAATCATACTCATGATACCAGGTGTCTGATAAGGAGAAGATCCATTATAAGTGGCATATCTATTAAATAGCTGGGTCAGTTTAGGGTTTTTGAAAACTTGGTTTTCTTGATCTAGCGTATTTGAAATTCCTAAAAAAGGGGTGTTGATTAAAGCTTTTACCGTGTCCATGGATAGGTAAGTAGATGCTTTGTGCAATGATTTTTCTAAGAATAGACTTTTAGTAAGTTTGTATTTTTTTTTACTTTTTTGAAGATAGTTGCTCAGTGTTTTTTCATCTTCATTAAATATAGTTGCTGCTGTGTTGATAAATTCTTGTGAATCTGTACTTGCCTTAAAAACGGTGCCGTCTTCCCAAAAATAATGACAAGCTACTTGCTTAGAATGGTAAGAAAATAAGTTTTCTTGTTCTGGAAACAGTTGTAATAAATCGTCAATAAGATGAGGTAATGTAAATAAAGAAGGACCTAAATCAAAACGATAACCATCTAGGTCGATAGCATGAAGCTTGCCACCTGCGTAGTTATTTTTTTCAATTACTAGGACGTGATAATCTTGTTTTTTAAGCCTTAGAGCTATGGCAAGACCACCTATTCCAGAGCCTACAACTATGGCTGTTTTCATAAATTATTTAAAATACTTAAATGGAACTACAAGCATACCGAAGTTTTCACCATCTTGTTTTCCTAAGTGTTTGTGATGCATTTTATGTGCACGACGCAATCCTTTGGCATATTTGTTATTTGCTTTGCGCAACCATTTAAAACGCTGGTGTATAAAAACATCATGTACCACAAAGTATGCAATACCATATGCTAAGATACCAGCACTTAAAGGTAGCGTCCACCAGATATCATAAAAGCTGTGAACCAGTTTTAACCCTATACTTATCGCTGCGTAAAACACAAAAAAGAAATCGTTTTTCTCAAACCAGCTGTCGTGTTTTTTATGATGGTGATCTTCATGTAAGCTCCATAAAAAGCCATGCATGACATATTTATGCATCCACCAGGCATTAAATTCCATGATGCAAAATGTGGCAATAAATATAGCTATCCAGTATAATACATCCATATTTAAATCAAATTGAGTTTATAACTCATATAACCTTTAGAGAGTAGAAATATCTTCTCGTAGTTAGGTACACGTATACGAGCATTTCTAATTTCTTTAGAAGGAGTGCGTTCTAATCGAGTAAGAAGTCTTCTATAATAAGTATAAGCCGTGTAAACTCCTAATTTTGCTTCTATAGGAAGTCTTTGAATACCTTTAAGACCTGCATCAAAATCTTCCTTTATTTCCTGAATTAGTCTAGCTTTATCCTCTTCACTTAGATCGTGAAGATCAGTGTTTGGGAAATAGCTTCTTTCTAACGTATCAAGGTCTGCTTTAAGATCTCTTAAGAAGTTTACTTTTTGAAAAGCACTACCTAGTCTCATAGCATCATCTTTAAGATCGTTGTATTGTTCCATATCACCTTTTACAAAGACCTTTAAAGACATAAGTCCTACCACGTCTGCGCTACCATAGATGTAATTTCTATATTCTTCGTCAGTTAAATAAATAGATTTATCTAGGTCTAGACGCATACTGTGAATAAAAGCACCATACATATCTGGCGTGATATCGTATTTATTAACTGTTTCTTGAAACGAGTTAAGAATAGGGTTTAAGCTAATCTTATCATCGATAGCCCTTTTTACATCTTCTTCAAAACGATCTAATAACGTGCGTTTATCATAATCGTGAAAGGTGTCCACGATCTCGTCTGCAAATCTTACAAATCCATAAATATTATGAATATCCTGACGTATGCTAGGTCCTAACATTTTACTAGCTAGTGAGAATGAGGTGCTGTAATTATGTGTGACAGCTCTACTACATTCCCTTGAAACTTTATCGAATAAACTTTTCATTATTGGTCATTTTTTTTAATAAGTTCAGCGGCTAGTTTTCCAGATATAAGTGACGGTGGCACTCCAGGACCTGGTACTGTTAACTGACCTGTGAAATAAAGATTTTTAACTTTGCGACTTCTTAAATTAGGTCTAAGAAAAGCAGTTTGTAATAAGGTGTTTGCCATTCCATAAGCATTCCCTTTGTAACTATTATACTCTGATATAAAATCGTTGACACAAAATGATTCCTTAAATATAATATGATCTGTTACATTTTGTTCTGTTCTCAACTCAAATCTTTTCATGATTTTATTGAAATACTCTTCTCTTAATTCTGGAGTATCTTTTAAATCTGGCGCTAACGGAATAAGAAAAAAGCCATTTTCACAACCTTCTGGTGCTGTAGAAGGATCTGTTAAAGAAGTGAAATTTGCATAAAACAATGGCTCTTCTGGCCACTTAGGATCTTCATAGATCTCATTTGCATGTTGAGTAAAATCAGTATCAAAGAATAAATTGTGATGATCTATATTCTTTAACTTCTTATCAAAACCTACATAAAAGATCAATGAGCTAGGAGCAAAAGTCTTTTTATCCCAGTATGATTCAGAGTACTGTCTGTGTTTTTTAGGCAATAGTGTTTCAGAGTGGTGATAGTCAGCACCAGAAAGTACGATAGGATAAAGGTGTTTTTGTCCTTTAGTAATTAATCCTTCTACTCTTCCTTTATCATCAACTAGAATTTCTTCTATAGGACTCTCTGTTTTAATTACTACACCTAAGTCTTCTGCAAGTTTTTTCATTGCTAGAATAACTTCATACATACCACCTTTAGGATGCCATGTACCTAGACCAAAGTCTGCATAGTTCATGAAGTTATAAAAACTAGGTGTGTTTTGTGGGGTCGCCCCTAGAAATAAAACAGGGAATTCTAAAATACTAATTAACTTAGGATTAGTAAATTTCTTTCTTACATCCTTAGAAACGTTACCTATAAAAGCACCTACTTTTTGTGCAGTTTGTGGTGTTATCAATTCAAGTGGAGATTCTCCCGGTCGATAAACTAGATTTTTAATAGCTATCTCGTAGTTTTCCTCAGCCTTTGACATAAACTGTTGTAAAGGTTTTGAACTACCTTTTTCTACTTTTTCAAAAGTAGATTTAATGTCTTCTAGATTATCTGCTATTTCAATTTTATCATCCTCAAAAACTACAGAGTATGCAGGGTTAAGTTTATCTAGCTGATAAAAATCAGATGGTTGCTTATTAAAATCTGCAAAGAATCTCTCAAATATATCTGGCATCCAGTACCATGATGGACCTATGTCAAAGGTGAAACCATCCTTAACAAGTCTACGTGCTCTACCGCCTACCGTGTCATTCTTTTCATACATGGTAACCTCATAACCATCTCTTGCGAGATAACAAGCTGCTGCAAGTGATGAAAACCCAGACCCTATAACTGCTACTTTGTTCATGCTTCTACTAATTGAGGTATATTATTAATAACGTCTGATATGCCTTTAAAGACTTTATGATTATCAGATAACTGTTCTGATTTTATTTTTTGAGCCATTTGTCCTAAGATCCAAAGTTCTATATCGCTATCTCGATTTACTTTGCGGTTAAATCTCTTTAAGAATGATGGCAACTCTTTTTCTACTGGTTGTACAGTTACGTAGGTTATATACGTAGGAGTGACACCTTTGTTTTTAAAGAAAGGTAAATCGTCTAATATCATACTGGCACCTAGGTAAATAGTTTTATTACCTCTTTTTAACAACTCATAATTTAAGAATAACAAGCCTAAATCATGCATTTCGTTTTCAGGTAGAAAGAGAACATAAACACTGTCGCTATCATTTTTAGATCGATATTGTACTTTCTCTAAATTGATAAGAACCTTTTGTTTAATCAAATGACTGATAAAATGTTCATGAGCAATGTTGATAGTTTTAGACTGCCATAAGAAAC
Source organism: Nonlabens sp. (assembly GCF_039941875.1). Taxonomy (GTDB): domain Bacteria; phylum Bacteroidota; class Bacteroidia; order Flavobacteriales; family Flavobacteriaceae; genus Nonlabens. The sequence continues at coordinate 91,091 of NZ_JBDVDQ010000023.1, forward strand.
CTAATTCTTCTAAAAAAGGGATGAACAATTCATAAAAAACACCTGTAAAACCTACCTCTTGCAGCACAGAGTCATATACTCTACTGAACATGGTCTGATCAAAGTTAACCATCGCAAGTTTTAACTCTTGTATAGCATGATCATTTTTATTGTTTCTTATGGCTAGATTGCGCACCTGAGTCTCAATATCACTACTAGTTAAACTAGCTATAGTAGAAATTTTAATACCAGCATTTTTAAGATAACTCACGTTTAAAATCTTGCGCAATGCACTAAGATCATAAGTTCTTATATTAGTTTCAGTTCTATCTGGTTCTAATAAATTGTATCGTTTTTCCCAAATTCGTATGGTGTGAGATTTGATTCCACTCAAATTCTCTAGGTCTTTAATACTGAACTTACTTTTTATCAAAACAAATTTGTTTACTTATTACTCGGTAAAGTTAAACAAAATTAGTTATCATGAACTAAATTGATATTTAATTAACTAATAAACTATTTGCTTGATAAACTTTATACAGTCTATTTTCTTGTTTTTCTAGCTTTTACATATGTCTATTTTATGACGCATAAAAAAGCACCTTACTTAAGTATAAGGTGCTGTGTTGGTTTTGTATTCGCTTTCGCGAAAGCGTAACTCAATTAATAACTATGGTCATCTAATTGTACTTTTCCGGCAAAAGTTTTATATACAAAGAAGGTGTAACCTAGTACTAAAGGTGTTCCTATGGCTACCATGGTAAGACTTATGCCTAGTGATTTATCTGAAGAGGCTGCGTTATATATAGTGATACTATTTGCAGGGTCTATGGTTGAGTAGAGCAATGTAGGATAAAGCTCTATCGCAACGAGTGCCATCATCAATGAAATCGTTAATGCAGAAAAGAAAAATGCAATCTTAAAACGTTTTTTATGTGCTAGTCTAGGAATGTTTGCAATACTTAAAAAAGTAAGTACAGGAAATATAAATAGAATTGGGCTTGCCTTAAAATCGTCTGATAGATGAGGTATGTAGATAAGAGTATATAGTGTGGTTAATACAAAGAAAACTATAAATAGTATAATTCCCTTTTTAAGTAGTCCTTCTAGTTTATCAAAAAGTTTCCCTTCTGTTTTAAGTAACAAATAAATGGCACCATGTGACATGAATAAAAATAATGTGGTAAAACCAGTAATAATAGCATACGGATTTAAGAAACCTAAAAAGGGACTACCATCATACTCTAAGTCAGGACCTATAGGTATACCTTGTAATACATTACCTAGAACCACGCCCAATAAAAATGCGAGCATAATACTACTGACACTATAGGCAATGTCCCACATCTTACGCCACCACAACATTTTTTCCTTACTACGGAATTCTATCGCGATAGCTCTAAAAATGATGAACATTAAAAAGAGCATAAATGGAATGTATAATCCAGAGAAGAACGTAGCATACATCACAGGGAATCCTGCAAATAAAGCGCCACCACCTATTACTAGCCATACCTCGTTCCCGTCCCAGACCGGACCTACTGCGTTAAGTGCTATACGTCTACTGTGTTCTTTCTTAAAGAATAAATGCCATGCACCAGCACCGAAATCAAATCCATCCAATATGGCATATCCTGAAAAAACACCACCTACAACAAGGTACCATAGTGTTGGGTAATCTATACCTAGTAAAGTTTCCATATTTATGCGTTTAAGGTGTTTGCTACTTCGTTGGTGAGTTCTTTTGTAAGTGGACGGTCGTTATCTATTTCACTTTCGTCATAGGGACCATGTTTAATCTTTTTAGTTAATAGGTATAAGAATAAGAAAAGCAACAGTGCATAAACCACAAAGAATAATATAAGAGAAAATAGAATTTGATTTGCGGTAACGGCTTGTGAAAAAGCCTCAGAAGTTTTTAAGTGTCCGTAAACCACCCAAGGTTGTCTACCCATCTCTGCTGCAAACCAGCCTACTTGATTTCCTAATTGTGCTAGGATAACAGAAAAAACAAAGGTTTTTAAAATCCATTTTTTATCAAACAGTTTACCTCGCCACCACAAATAACATGCGTATAAAGTGAGTGCTATAAAGAACATTCCTATAGCTATCATGATATGGTAAAATTGGAAAACAGCATTTATCTGTCCTGGACGCTCATCTTCTGGAAAAGCATTAAGGCCTGTAATAGGTGCTTCAAAGTCTTGATGAACTAAAAAGGATAAACCACCAGGTAGTTTTAGTCCTGTTACTTCTTGAGTTTCATTATCCACCCAGCCGAATAGGTATAAATCTGCAGGAGCATTTTTATCATAATGCCCTTCCATAGCAGCAAGTTTAGCTGGTTGATTTACCGCAACTCCGTCTGCAGAGCTGTGTCCGGTTACTAATTGTGCTAGAGAAAATATAGTAGCGACACCTAGAGCTATTTTAAATGCCATTTTTGATATCTCTACATATCTTCCTTTTATTAAATAATAAGCATGAACACTTAATACCAGAAAGGCGCCAGCTAGAAATGCTGCAAACCAGGTATGTGTTAATCTATCTATACTAGAGGGATTAAAAACCATAGCCCAAAAGTCTGTAATTTCTGCACGTGCTGTGAGTCCTTCTCCAACGATGTGATAGCCAGCAGGAGTTTGTTGCCAGCTATTTGCTACCACTATCCATACGGCAGAGAACATGGAGCCTAAAAAAACTCCTATGGTAGAGACTAAGTGAACCCAAGGTTTTACTCGATTCCATCCAAAAAGGAGAATACCTAAAAAGCCGCTTTCTAGGGCAAAGGCAAAAATACCTTCGGCAGCGAGTGCGCTTCCAAAAATATCACCTACATATCTAGAGTACGTTGCCCAGTTCGTACCGAATTCAAATTCCATGACTATTCCTGTAACCACACCGATACCAAATGTTAATGCAAATATCTTAGTCCAGAATTTTGCTAAGATGTGATACTTTTCATTTTTAGTTCGTATCCATAGGCTTTCCATGATAACCATAATTAATCCCAAACCTATACTGAGCGGTGGGTATATGTAATGGAAAGAAATGGTGAAGGCGAACTGGATTCTAGCAAGAATTTCTGTATCCATGGTAATTTGTTTTATCCTAACAAAAATAAAGCATGGATTCCACTTTATGGGTAACCTATGTTACAAAGGTTATAGGTTAAAGCAAGTTTGTTCGGTGATGAATTTATCGAATCCAGTAAGGAGTGTTTAAGACGTTTTAAGCGTTTTATTCAGATATGTTACTCTTATTTACTATGTCTGTCTAATTTGTGTTTTAGAGTCTCTCAAGTGTTTTGAGATTACTTTCTTAGCATTAAGAGAAATAGAGATGTTTGTGTTTGATCTTAAAGCAATGAAGAAATAGTCTTAAAATTCAAAAGCTAGATAACATAAATATTATCTAGCTTTTGTGTTGTACCTGGAATGGGACTTGAACCCACACGTACAAAGTACACACGGCCCTCAACCGTGCCTGTCTACCAATTTCAGCACCCAGGTAAATAAAAAAAGTCCTTAATAAATTAAGGACTTTCTCGTTAACAATTGTTGTGATCTGGCTGGGGCTCGAACCCAGGACCCTCTCCTTAAAAGGGAGATGCTCTGCCAACTGAGCTACCAGATCTTCGTGTTAGCGGCTGCAAATATACCGCTTTTTATTTGTTCCAACCTAATTTTTTTTAGATTATTTTTAAAAAATCTTATTTTTAATTTAAAAAATACAAAAAATGGCGCTTAAAATAATCTTATTAGGATACATGGGGTCGGGAAAATCAACTGTAGGTCAGTGTCTTGCGAGCGATCTTTCTTTTGATTTCTTAGATTTAGATTTAGAAATAGAAAAAGAAGAAAAAATTAAAGTTTCTGAAATTTTTCAGACGAAAGGTGCAATTTACTTCAGAAAGAAGGAGAAAGAAGTTTTGGAAAAATTAATGAGTTTAGATAAAAACATGGTTTTATCATTAGGTGGTGGTACACCATGTTATTTTGATTCTATGAATTATCTGAATAATCTAGAAGAAGTAAAAACGGTTTACTTAGATATTCCTATACCTATATTATCTGATAGGTTGATGAGGGAGAAAGATCAAAGACCTCTTCTTAAGAATGTAAATTCAGAAGAAGAGATGTTAGAGTTTATAGGAAAGCATTTATTTGAACGTAGACCATTCTATAATCAGGCCGGTTTAAAAATAAAAGTAGGTGAAGAAACTGCAAAGCAAGTTGCACAGCAAATAGCGGCTAGTTTATTCTAGCATCACACTAAATGGCTTTTTTTCTAACTGTACTTCTATATGTTCTTCTATAGTAGTAGATAGAGAGAGGCCTTTAAAATCTGCTTTTACTGGATACTTCTTGTGATTTCTGTTTACTAATACAGCTGTCTTTAAACGATCTAGTGGTACATTTAAGAAATGCTTTACAGCATATATTAAAGTAGTACCGCTATTAAGGACATCGTCACAAATAATAACCCCTTTGTTTTCATAGTCACTAGTCGGTATACTGGTTTGAATAGCGGCAAGTGGGTTGGTTTTATCTATGGTGACTTTGCATAGAATAATCTCTGTGTCTATAATTTTAGATAAGGCTTTTTTTAGCTCTTTTGCAAATGTATAACCACCGCCTACTATTCCTGCTAGAATAATGCGGTCGTGACTTAAATATACTTCGGCTATTTGATAAGCAATTCTTCTTATTTTATGCTGTACCTGGTTATGGTCTAGAATTTCATTTTTAATCATTTCTTTTTCATATTTATTAGGAGTTCCTTTCCTTTTCTAGAATCTTCTGATGTTAGGCATCGATTCATTTCAATAATATCAAATTTATTTTCAAACAACTTGATATATTCTTCTTTATTTCCTGTGTATGGCGGTTCTGTTCTTTGAGAATCAAAATCAAATAGGACACCTTTTACATGACCGTTCTCAGTTAATAGATCATGACTTTTTTCTATATAGCTTTCGCGAAAGCGAGGTTCTAAAGCACAAAAGAACGTTTGTTCTAATATTAGATCATATTTCCCAGTGTGTTGAAAGAAATCATTTTGCACCGTTTTAATATTATTATTAAGTTCAAACTGCTTTTTAATCGACTCTAAAGGCTGGCTAGCAATATCGAGTACAGTTACATTTGTAAAACCTGATTCTATTAAATAGATCGCTTCATAAGAATTACCAGCTCCTGGAATTAATATTTTACTATTCTTGTCAAGCAAATTATTTATAATGTAAGTAAGAGGTAAGGATGGGTGGCCTAGATCCCAACCGGTAGAGTTGTTCTTATATCTGTCTTCCCAGTAATTTTTACCGTGCTTCATTCTTCTTCCTCTTGATTTAAGACATTAGTTAAATCTCTACGATCCTTTTTAGTAGGTCTTCCTTCTCCTTTAATTCTGTAATAATCCTGATTTAGGGCTATGAGTTTCTTTGCGTCAAAGTTTTCTTGAGGAGTGCGATCTAGTCTATATAGGTTAACAATTTTGTTGCCGACACGGCTGTCTGGTAGGTCTAAGACCTCTACCTTATATTCTATTTGATCTTTACGCAATTGAATTATATCGCCAGGATATACATCTCTAGCAGGTTTTACGATAGAGTCATTTACTCTAATACGACCTTTCTTTGCGGCATCTGTAGCCTTACTTCTGGTCTTATAGTATCGTACACTCCATAAATATTTGTCTACTCGCATAAGAAGCTTTGTTATTAAACGTTATCACATCACTACAAAAATAGTTGAAAATACTATCTTTGATCGCTTTAAAAAATGATGATGAAAAAAATTAAGTATTTATTCTCTTTTCTTGCAATAGGAATGGTATTGATCTCTTGTGGGTCTGACGATGATAATGGTGTTGTAATAAGAGATAGGAACGAGGTGTATATAGAAGATCTTGCAGAGTTGCAAGAGTATTTAAATACTCATTTTTATAACTATGAAGAATTTGCAACAAACCCAGCTGGTGCAGATTTTAATATTGTTTTTGACACCATTGCAGATGCAAATGCTGGTAAAACACCACTTGCTAGCCAGGTGAATTCTAGGGTTTTAACTAGAGATGGTATAGATTATACTTACTTTACTTTAAATGTACGTCAAGGTGGTGGTGCTCTACGTCCTACGTTTGCAGATAGTACTTTAGTTTCTTATGAAGGATTGTTGTTAGATAACAGTGTGTTTGATGGTTCTATCAACTCTATATGGTTTGATTTACCAGGAGCAAGTGCTTTCGGTGGAGTGGTAGATGGTTTTGCAGCTGGTGTTACAGAATTAAATGAAGCTACTAATATTACTGCAAATGTAGATGGAACTTTTTCTTATACAGATTCTGGTGTAGGAGCGGTATTTATGCCTTCTGGATTAGGTTATTTTAGTACTTCTCTAACTGGTATACCTGCGTATTCTCCTATTATTTTTACTTACCAATTGAGAAAAGTTAATTTTTCAGATCATGATGGTGATGGAATTCTATCTCTTTATGAAGATCTAGATGGAGATTTAGATTTACAATCTCCTGATGATAGAGATAATACTAATGAAGATTTAATAGGTGGTTTTAATTATCTAAATATAGATGATGACGGAGATGGAGTACCTACTATTTTTGAGAACCCAGATCCTAACGGTGATGGTGACCCTAGCGATGCAGAAGATCTAGATGGTGATGGGATTCCAGGTTATTTAGATTCTAATGAAGTAAATATCGATATAGATGGTGATGGTATCCAGAATAGATTTGAAGGTCCAGATCCTAACGGTAATGGTAGTCCTGATGATGCACTAGATACAGATAGTGATGGTATCCCAGATTATCTAGATGATGACGACGATGGTGATGGTATACCTACAGCTCTAGAAAATGCAGATCTTAATGGTAATGGTAATCCAGATGACGCTTTAGATTCTGATGGTGATGGTATCCCTGATTATCTGGATGCAGATTCATAGAGAATAGATCTTTATAATACTTGGAAAAAGGAGCTTCGTTTAAAATGAAGCTCCTTTTTTTATTTTAGTGTATTTGTGATTTTCGCAAATTATATTTCTTTAGCCTTTGTTTATTGCAAATATTAATGTGATAATCACTATAAGTTTGATTTATGAAATCACAACTTATGAAAGCTTTTTTTATCACTACCATTGCTATACTAGCTGCATGTTCCTTATCTGCTCAAGATTATTACGATTATAAAGAGTTGGATACCCTAGAGTCTTATTTAGAGAATTCATTTTTAAAAATAGGTGTAGGTTACTGGATGCCTAATGGAGAGTTATCTCAATTTATTGACAATTCACCTCTGTTTGAATTGGCTTACGTTGTTCCAGACTCAAACAAGAATAGGTCTTTTGAAATAGGGATACAGCTAGCTGTACCACAGCAAAAAGAGTTTTTTTTAATAACAGATGGAATAGAGCAATTTGAGGTAGAAGCTACATCTATTGTAAATGGTTATTTAAAATTTAATAAGTATTTCTTTAAAAAGCCGAATAGTAAGCTGGGTTTAGGGATCGCTTTAGGAATAGCTTCCATATTTGTAGATCCTCTAGACGCTGCAGGAGCACAATCGTTAGATTATGATAGTGTCAATTCTGTTTTAGTAGCACCAGGTCTATTTTTGGATCATACTTTTAACGATGATTCTATGGTCCAATTTTCTATAGATGTTCAGTACACGCCATTTAAGATGGAAAGAGCAGTAACTAGAGATTTAAACTCGTTTACAGTAGTTCCTAAAATTGCTTATCGTTTTTAAAATAAAGCAAATAAAAAAGAGTCTTTAAAGTAATATTAAAGACTCTTTTGATTTATGAGTGTAAGTAGATTACTTTCTTTTAATCACCGCTTCAGCTTTAAGCGCGATGTTTTCAGCATTTAATCCATACTTTTCTAGTAGTTGTGCTGGTGTTCCACTCTCACCAAAAGTATCGTTAGTCGCAACAAATTCTTGTGGAGTAGGGTGGTTAAGAGATAAAGTTCTCGCAACACTTTCACCTAGACCACCTAAGAAGTTATGTTCTTCAGCAGTTACTACACAACCTGTTTTCTTAGCAGATTTGATTACTGCTTCTTCGTCTAGAGGTTTGATCGTGTGAATATTAATCACCTCTGCACTTATTCCTTTTTCGTTAAGAGCTTTTGCAGCTTCTAGCGCTTCCCATACTAAATGTCCAGTAGCGATAATAGTTACATCAGTTCCTTCTTGTAGTAAGACAGCTTTTCCTATTTTAAACTCTCCATTTTCTGGAGTGAAGTTAGCTACCTTAGGACGACCGAATCTTAAATAAACCGGTCCGTGGTGTTCAGCAATAGCTAGAGTTGCCGCTTTAGTTTGATTATAATCACAAGTATTGATTACTGTCATGCCTGGTAGCATTTTCATCAAACCTATATCTTCAAGAATCTGGTGTGTTGCACCATCTTCACCTAGCGTTAATCCAGAGTGAGAAGCACATATTTTTACATTCTTGTCAGAGTAAGCGATACTTTGTCTGATCTGGTCATATACACGACCAGTAGAAAAGTTTGCAAACGTACCAGTAAAAGGTATTTTACCACCTATAGTCATACCAGCAGCCATTCCCATCATATTAGCTTCGGCAATACCTACTTGGAAAAAACGCTCTGGATGATTATTTGCAAAAGCATTCATTTTAAGCGATCCAGTAAGGTCTGCACAAAGTGCTACTACGTTTTCGTTTTTTTGTCCTAGTTCAGTAAGTCCATCTCCAAATCCGGATCTTGTGTCTTTACTTCCTGTGTTTTCGTAAATTTTCATATCTAAAATCTGCTGGGCAGATGCTCTTTTAAATTAATAGTCGCCTAAGGTTTCTGGATTTTGTCTTAATGCCTCAGCAAGTTGCTCGTCATTAGGAGCAATTCCGTGCCATGCATGAGATCCCATCATAAAGTCTATTCCATTACCCATTTCTGTGTGTAATAAAATACATATAGGTTGCTTTTTACCTGTAAGAGTAAGAGCTTCTTTAATACCTGCAAGAACTGCGTCTACGTCGTTACCTTTTGTAACCGTAACTACTTTCCACCCAAAGGCTTCAAATTTTCCTCTTAGATCACCTAGAGCTAGTACCTGGTCTGTACTACCGTCTATTTGCTGTCCGTTTACATCGATAGTAGAAATAAGGTTATCTACATTGTTTGCCGCAGCATACATAGCAGCTTCCCAGATCTGACCTTCTTGTAACTCACCATCACCGTGTAAAGTAAAGACCGTTTTTGTATCTCCGTTTAATTTCTTTACAGCAGCGGCACCTATAGCAACACTCATTCCTTGACCTAAAGAACCACTTGCTATACGCACACCAGGTAAACCTTCATGTGTAGTTGGGTGACCTTGTAATCTTGTGTTTAACTTTCTAAAAGTACTTAGCTCTTCTACAGGAAAATATCCCGATCGAGCTAATACACTATAGAAAACTGGAGAAATGTGACCGTTTGATAAGAAGAATAAATCTTCATTAACACCATCCATATTAAAAGATGGGTCGTGATCCATAACCTCGTTGTATAGAGTTACTAGAAATTCTGTGCAACCTAGCGATCCACCTGGGTGTCCACTACTTACGGCGTGTACTTGTCTAACGATATCGCGACGTACTTGCGTTACTAAATCTTTTAAGTGCTGTGTATCAGCCATTTTGGAGTTTTTAAATGATCCTTCAAAAATAAGACTATTGACTTATAACACGGTTTATTACTTTAGGCAGTTATTAACGATATGATGGGTTTTGTGAACAATAGAACGTAAATATGTAAAAAGTAAGGTTATTATAAGGTAGATAATAGGCTGGATGTTGTTCTCGCTTTCGCGAAAGCGAAACATATCAAAAACTCTTAACGCTTAATTCTTAACTCATAACTAACAAATAGTATCTTTGCCGTTCATGAAATTTGATTTACTACAAAACGATCCAAAGAGTCAGGCGAGAGCTGGAGTAATCCACACTGACCATGGGAAAATAGAGACGCCTATTTTTATGCCGGTAGGTACGGTAGGTACAGTTAAAGGAGTTCACCAGCGTGAGCTAGAACAAGAGGTTAATCCAGATATAATTTTGGGTAATACCTATCACTTGTACTTGCGCCCTGGAACTGATATTCTAGAAAAAGCTGGCGGGCTGCACAAGTTTATGAATTGGGATAGACCTATTCTAACAGATTCTGGTGGTTACCAAGTGTATTCTTTGAGTTCCAATAGAAAAATAAAAGAAGAAGGTGTAAAGTTTAAATCTCACATTGATGGCTCTTACCATACGTTTACTCCTGAGCGTGCGATGGATATACAACGCAGCATAGGTGGAGATATAATCATGGCTTTTGATGAGTGTACACCTTATCCTTGTGACTATAATTATGCACGCCGTAGTATGCATATGACACATAGATGGTTAAAGAGATGTATCACTCGTTTTAACGAGACGCCAGATCTTTATGGACACAAGCAAACACTTTTCCCTATTGTACAAGGTAGTACTTATATAGATTTAAGAAAACAAAGTGCCGAGGCTATTGCTGCAACAGAACAATTTGGTAATGCCATAGGTGGACTGTCTGTAGGTGAGCCTGCTGAAGAAATGTACGCCATGACTGAAGTGGTTACGGCTATTTTACCTAAAGAAAAGCCACGGTACCTTATGGGTGTAGGTACGCCTATTAATTTATTAGAAAACGTTGCGTTAGGTGTAGACATGTTCGATTGTGTAATGCCTACTCGTAATGGTCGTAATGGTATGATCTTTACGGCTCACGGTACTATGAATATGAAGAACAAGAAGTGGGAAGAAGATTTTTCTCCACTAGATCCTGCAAATTATGCATGGGTAGATACGGCTTATACTAAGGCTTATGTGCGTCATCTATTCACAGTTAATGAAATGTTAGGTAGGCAAATTTGTACCATACACAATCTTTCTTTCTATTTATGGTTAATGAGAGAGGCGCGCAAGCATATTCTTGCTGGTGATTTCTCTACGTGGAAGGATAAAATGGTAAAACAATTAGATAACAGACTCTAGTGTTAAGTATATTAGATAAATACATATTAAAAAGGTACTTAGGTGCATTCTTGCTGTTACTGGCATTGTTTTTACCTATTATGGTAACAGTGCACATTGCAGAAAAGGTGGGTAAAATCATAAGTAAGGATGTCCCTGCTGGTGAGGTTTTTGTGTACCTGTTAGATTTTACTGTGTATTTTTCTAACTTCTTATTTCCATTATTTCTCTTTATTTCTACCATGTTTTTTACATCAAAACTGGCGATGAATACAGAGATAATTGCTTTTTTGAGTTCAGGAGTTTCTTTTAACAGATTTTTACGTCCTTATATAATAGGTGCGAGTATAGTCTGTGTGGGAGCGTTGATTTTCAGTGCTGTATTTGTGCCAGACTCTGCCGCAGGGTTTAATGAGTTTCAATACAAATACTTTAAACGTGGTGGTGATAAAAAAACGACCAATGTTTTTAGACAAATCAATGATAACGATTACATTTATGTAAGTAATTATCAGTCTTCTAGTCAGACAGGTTTTGATTTTACACTAGAACATTTTGAAGAGGATGAGTTGAAGTATAAAATCTATGCCAACCGTATAAAGTTTAAGGATAGTACTTACACTTTAAGTGGTTACAAGAAAAGAATCATTCTTGAAAATGGCGAGAAGATAGAACGTGAACAAAAGAAAGACACGCTCTTTGATTTTGACATTGCAGAACTTACACCGTCAGAATACATAGCAGAAACCTATCAATACTCTAAGCTCAATGAATTTATTGAGTTAGAAGAAAAGCGTGGTAATGCAAATATGAATATTTACTATGTAGAGAAGTACAAGCGTACTTCTATACCGGTAAGTGCTTTTATCTTTACCATAATAGCAGTAGCAGTTTCATCTGTTAAGAAGCGTGGTGGTATGGGGATTAACCTTGCTATAGGTATAGTCATAGCGATGACTTACGTTTTTCTAGATAAAGTATTCGGTACGATAGCTGAGAAAAGTACATTTGATCCATGGATAGCCGTATGGTTTCCTAATATATTCTTTGCTATAGTAGCACTTTTCCTGATAAGAAATGCGAGACGATAAATTACTCAATTACCTACACTTACATCTTATAGTATTTATCTGGGGTTTTACCGCAGTTCTAGGTGCGTTAATAAGTATAGAATCTATACCACTAGTATGGTGGCGTATGAGTATTGCAGTGGTACTTATATTTATCTACATGCAATGGAAAAGAATTCCATTACAGCTAGTAGGTAAAGGAGCTTTACCGCGTAAACGTATTCTAGGTTTTTTACTCGCCGGTGTGGTAATAGCTTTACACTGGGTGACTTTCTTTGGTGCTATAAAAGAATCTAATGTTTCTGTAACACTCGCTATGTTGAGCATGGGAGCATTTTTTACTGCTTTGCTAGAGCCTATATTTACTTCTAAGAAATTTGTATGGTACGAGCTTATCTTTGGAGCAGTAATCATAGGAGCCTTGTATTATATATTCCAGATAGAGACGGAGTATGTGACTGGTATGATTTTAGGATTGATAAGTGCTTTTTTAAGTGCTGTATTTTCTATTATGAATGTGAAATGGGCAAAGGATCATCCACCATCGTTGATATCATTTTATGAATTGTCTAGCGGTGTGGTATTACTATCTACCTTTTTTATATTCCTGCCAGTAGATTTTGTACTACCTACAGCGCTTACTCAAATGGACTGGTTGTGGTTAGGTATTCTTGCTTCGGTATGTACAGCTTACGCTTTTATTGCAAGTGTAAAGGTGATGAAGGTACTGAGTGCTTATACCGTTATGTTAACCACAAATTTAGAACCAGTTTATGGAATTTTTCTAGCTTTTCTTATTCTAGGAGATTCTGAAGAAATGACGCCGCAATTCTATATAGGTGCCTTAGTTATTCTAGCGGTAATCATTAGCAATGGAATATTGAAAACGCGACTAGCTAAGAAATAGATATTATTTAAAGATATACGCAGGCAGTATTCGTTTCTAGTAGAAGGCTTTATGTGTTTAGTGAATTTTGAGCTGAATTTTTTACGTAGAGTTGTTCCGATTTAATTAAAGAATTCATTACTATTTTAAATCGTTTTGAAATTTTTTGTTTTAAAGTTTAAATATCTTTAAATCAGTTTTTTAGTGTGTTTTTTTGTAGCGTAGCGATGATGATTATTTTGGAATAAGGGACAGTTTCAAAATCAATTAGACGTATACTTCAACTCATATCACTATATTTGTTGACCCAAAATATGAATTCCCTAATATGGAGTATTTAGAATTTGAATTACCGATTAAAGAGCTGGAAGAAAAGCTTCAGCAAACACTAGCAATAGGACAGGAAAGTGATGTAGATGTTAGTGCAACCATTAAACAAATAGAGAAAAAGCTTAAAGCAACTCGCAAAGATATATATGCTAACCTTACAGCGTGGCAACGTGTGCAAATGTCACGTCATCCTAGCCGTCCATATACCTTAGATTATATAAAAGCTATATGTGGTGATACGTGGTTAGAACTACATGGAGATCGCAATGTTAAAGATGACAAAGCGATGATAGGTGGTCTAGGTAAAATAGGTGAGCAAAGTTTCATGTTCATAGGTCAGCAAAAAGGTTTTAACACAAAGACACGTCAGTACCGCAACTTCGGTATGGCAAATCCAGAAGGTTACCGCAAAGCACTTAGATTAATGAAAAGTGCCGAGAAATTTGGTGTGCCTGTCGTAGCATTAGTTGACACTCCAGGAGCTTATCCAGGTCTAGAAGCTGAAGAGCGTGGGCAAGGTGAGGCTATTGCAAGGAATATTCTTGAAATGACACGTCTTAAAGTACCTATCATCGTTATGATTATAGGTGAAGGAGCAAGTGGTGGAGCACTAGGTATAGGTGTAGGAGATAAGGTAGTTATGTTAGAAAATACATGGTACTCTGTAATCTCACCAGAATCTTGTTCTTCTATTTTATGGAGAAGCTGGGAATACAAAGAAAAAGCAGCCGATGCTCTTAAACTGACATCAACTGATATGAAAAAGTTGAAGTTAGTAGATGAGATCTTACGCGAGCCACAAGGTGGTGCACATAAAGATAGAGATACTATATTTAAATCTGTTGCAGACTGTATTTTAAGACAGTATGACGACCTTAAAGATCTAGACTCAAAAGAGTTAGTAGAGAGTCGTATGGATAAATATGCAAACATGGGTGTTTATAAAGGTTAATGCACCTTCTGAATACCTTATTACATCATAAAGCTACAAAGTTATATTTATAATTTTGTAGCTTTTTTAACCGCTTGTTTTTAATTTTAAAGTCAAAAGACTTATCAACTTAACAAGCGTATTTTAAATCAATAATTATTTTTTGGTAGTAGTGAAGTTTGCTAGCTTTCAAAAAACAATCGTGGTTATCAACATGTTATGAACGTGTTTTTTGGTGCGATTGTTGACTACCTTATCATAACCCTATTCTAATAACCTTTATTTAAAACCTACTTTTGAGTTCTATGGAAAAAATTCAAGCACGCGCTAATAATGTATCAGGAAACACCTCTGTTGTCACCCTAGAGAAAGGTAAAATACCGCCTCAAGCAGTTGATTTAGAGAAAGTTGTGATAGGAGCGTTGATGATTGATGGAAAAGGAGTAGATGAGGTTATCGACCTGCTGTCTCCAGATGTTTTTTATCAAAAAAGCCATCAATTTATCTTTGAAGCCATTGATTTACTCTTTAAAGAAGGAAAACCAGTCGACTTATTAACCGTTAGTGCTCAATTGCGTAAAATTGAAAAACTAGAGGCTGCTGGTGGTGACCATTATCTAGTACAGTTATCTCAATTAGTAAGTTCTACAGCTCACATAGAATTTCACGCAAGAATTATTCTTCAAAAATTCATACAGCGCAGTCTAATTAAGATTTCTACAGAGATTATAAATGAGTCGTATGAAGAGTCTACAGACGTATTTGATTTACTTGATAAAGCAGAATCAAAACTATACGAGGTAACGCAGGGTAACATAAGAAAAAGTACAGAAACTGCCATGGACTTAGTACGTCAGGCAAAAGAACGTATTGAAGAAATAGCAAATCGTGATGGTCTGTCTGGTATTCCTACTGGTTTTACAGATCTAGATCGATTAACGAGTGGATGGCAGCCGTCAGATTTAATTATTATTGCTGCACGTCCAGGTATGGGTAAAACAGCATTTACCTTAAGTATGGCTCGTAATGTTGCTGTAGGTAGTAATATACCAGTAGCATTTTTCTCTCTAGAGATGAGTTCGGTACAGTTAATTACACGTTTAATTTCTTCAGAAACTGGACTAAGTTCAGAAAAACTTAGAACAGGAAAGTTAGAAGCGCATGAGTGGGAACAGTTAAACGTAAAGGTGAAAGATCTAGAACGTGCTCCTATTTTTATCGATGACACACCATCGCTTTCCATCTTTGACCTGCGTGCAAAATGTAGAAGACTTGCCTCCCAATATGGTATCAAATTAATCATGATTGATTACCTGCAGTTAATGACGGCGCAAACAGGTGCCAAAGGTGGTAACCGTGAACAAGAAATATCAACTATCTCGCGTAACCTTAAAGCACTAGCTAAGGAACTTTCTGTGCCAGTAATTGCACTATCACAACTGTCTCGTGCGGTAGAATCTCGTGGTGGGTCTAAACGTCCATTACTATCTGACCTGCGTGAATCTGGAGCGATCGAGCAAGATGCAGATATTGTATCCTTTATCTATAGACCAGAATATTATGGTCTAGAAGAATGGGATGATGACGACCGCAGCCCGACTAAGGATCAAGGTGAATTTATAGTAGCAAAACACCGTAACGGTGCGACGGACTCTATACGTTTAAAGTTCTTGGGTCAGTTCGGTAAGTTTGATAACCTCGATCAGTTTTTTGGAGCTCCAGAAGAATTTGGTTCTAAAATGAATGCCGCAAACGACGATACCTTTAAACCAGATGCATTTGACTCTCCTAAGGCTGCAAGTCCTGGAGATGCTTTTGATATCCCTAATGACGACATGCCTTTCTAGTTCTAAGACTTGGTTTAATTATTGCTTTACATCTCGTTTTCAATCCTTATATTAGTGCACTACTTTTATAATTTAGAAATTTGTGGGTTATAATTCCGCTTTCGCGAAAGCGAGATCACAATAATTATCAAGAATGTTAAAAAGATATTTTTTACTGTTATTACTATGTGCAAGTGGGCTATTTGCACAGGCACAATATTTATTTATCCCAATGGATGCAGACACACAGTCGGACCATTTAAAGGCCTATGGGATTTCTTATTGGGTACTTTCTAAAGGGACCAAAGTGAAGTGGTTGCTCAACTATCGTGGTGGTTCTTTTCTCGTACCTAACGTGCAAGAGATTAAAAACGAGCTGATAGTGAGAGGTGTAAGTTATGAAGAAATGTCTGAGGCAGAGGTAAGTTCTATCCTAGAACTAGTCGCCAGTCCATCGCAAAATATGCAAGAAGTCTTGCTAGAAAAAGCACCTAAAATAGCTGTTTATACTCCTGACGGTAAATTGCCTTGGGACGATGCGGTAACCATGGTACTTACCTATGCAGAGATACCGTATACAAAGGTATATGATGAAGAAGTACTGTCCGACGAGCTGTTGTTGTACGACTGGTTGCACCTGCATCATGAAGATTTTACTGGTCAGTATGGTAAATTTTACCGCAATTATAGAGCGGCACCATGGTATATAGAAGAAAAGAAAAAGGCTGAAGAACTAGCACAAAAATTAGGTTACAATAAAGTAAGTGAAGAAAAGAGAGATGTAGCTCTTAAAATTAGAGATTACGTAGTAGGTGGTGGTTTTATGTTTGCGATGTGTAGTGCAACAGACAGTTTTGACATAGCACTAGGTGCCGAAGGTGTCGATATTGCAGAGCCTATGTTTGATGGCGATGCAAGTGAGGCTGGTTATCAAAATAAGATAGACTATTCTAAGACGTTTGCTTTTACCGATTATAAACTAGAGCGCTCTCCTATGGTGTATGAATTTAGCTCTATAGACATGACTACAAAGCGTGATATTAAAAGAGAGTTAGATTACTTCTCTTTAATGGATTTTAGCGCAAAATGGGATCCTATTCCTACCATGTTAAATCAAAATCACACCAGTCTGGTTAAAGGTTTTATGGGGCAAACCACTAGTTTTTATAGACCTGAAGTAAAGAAGAATGTACTCGTTCTA
Organism: Nonlabens sp.; assembly: GCF_039941875.1. Classification (GTDB taxonomy): domain Bacteria; phylum Bacteroidota; class Bacteroidia; order Flavobacteriales; family Flavobacteriaceae; genus Nonlabens. Next base: position 108,344 of record NZ_JBDVDQ010000023.1, read on the forward strand.
GGAGAAAATAGGGCCAACAAAGAAGCAAAATACATACATGGAATACGCGGTAAAGGATTCTTTACCTTTTACGGTGGTCACGATCCAGAAGATTACCAGCATAGAGTAGGAGATCCACCTACAGAATTAAGTTTGCATCCTAACAGTCCAGGATATCGCTTGATATTAAATAATGTATTGTTCCCTGCCGCTAGAAAGAAGAAGCAGAAGACTTGATGGCTTTGAATTATGTATATCAATATAAAGACCACTTAGGTAACGTGAGACTCTCATATAAAAACACCAGCACAATAGGCGTTAATCTGCAAATCGTAGAAGAGAATAACTACTATCCTTTTGGACTTGAACATAAAGGGTACGGACCAGCAAGTACATCAAACCATCCCTACAAATTCGGTGGAAAAGAATTTAATGAAGAGCTTGGACTCGATTGGTACGATGTCTCAGCTCGGAATTACGATCCTGCTCTTGGTCGTTGGATGAATATTGATCCGTTGGCTGAATTGATGAGGCGTCACAGTCCGTATAACTATGCATTTGATAATCCAATTCTATTTTTAGACCCAGATGGTATGCAAATAGATATTTCTGATATATTTGAAAATTCGGAGAATCTAGCAAATGGAATACAATTATTATTGGATTTATCTGAATTGACTGGGTTGTCATTAAGTTATAACAGTAGTGGTGGGAAATTAGATTATTTAAAAAATGAAGATGGATCAGCCGTTACAAATTACGCAGATGGTGTAACATTAGGAAGTAATACTGCTAGAAACCTTCTGACTGATTCAATTGATGACGAATCGGTTATTAAAGTTGAAAGAAAAGATCTTTATGGTTCAAACTTCACTCCTTCAACTAATACTATGAAATTAGATTATAGGCAAATAGATTCACAATCCTCAACAACTTCATCTGGTTTGTATCATAAAACAGCTGGATATGGTATGACCTTTCTTCATGAATTAGGACATGCTGATTCTAACGGTAATCTTAAAGATACAAATGGATCTAATTTTGGTGGGAATATGATTCAGATGAACAAAATAAGATCTGAACTAGATGTAAACCCTCTCAATAGAGTATTGTCAGGAGGAGATCAATTTGGACAAAGAGCTAGTTATACTGGTAGTTATGCGATTAATCCTAATGATAAGTTAGCCGGAAATCTATATGATACAAAAGCAAGGGTAAAATTTACGATTCTTAATTCTCGAGGAAAGAAAAAAAATAAAGGCCTAATAACTAGGAAGAACCAAATTATTAATACAAACTAGTATGAAGCTTTCAAAGATTTTTTATTTTTTTATTTTTTTATTTTTTTTATGTAATTGTAGGTCTTCTCGTTTTGAAGAGAAACCTTCAGTAGTTTTAGAAATTGTAAGTTTGGTTAAAACTCTAGAAATAGCTAAGAAACTTCTTCCTAAAAGCAATGATATAATTTCTATTAAATTGAATAATTCTCAATTAGAAAAATGTATGTTCAAGCGTTATTTGGAAAACAGTAACTTTGAAAATATACTGAATGAGGATTGTAATGATAGTCTTAAATCTAGAATTAAAGTTTTGGATGTAGGTTATAGCAAATATTCAGATAGTAATAATAATAATAATCTTATATTGTATATTTCAGAGATTATAGATGAAGATAAACGTGGACTGTTATTACAATCAATTCAAGATCAGGTTTTAGTCTCAGAAGAGGTATTTATCTTAATTCAACTTGATAGCAATAACAAATTCCAATCTATTTTAGAAAAGCATATAATGTATTAAATAAGTAGAGGTAATGTAGTAAACTAGGTCATATACAATTTTGAGAAATTAAGTCATTGAAAACCAGTAATCAAAATATATTTTGATTACTGGTTTTTATCGTTTATGGATACATTGATTAAAGACAAACTTCTTTAGTAGGCTTAAAATAAGGGTTTGTTAAAGCTCTACACAATAAGAGTTAAGAGAGATAAAGGAAAGTTAGAGATAGCTTTCCCCTGCTGGCGCGAGTATTCACGACGGCTAGTGCTAGTTTGTAACTAGTACCGAGCATGAGTGAAAAGGTTAAAGAAAAAGGAAAGCTAATTACAGCTTTCCTTTTTTATAATTAAATCAAGATAGGTAAGAATCTATACTATTGATTTATCTAGATCTAGTAGTTGTTGTGCTTTAACGAGCCCTTGATGGAACAATTCTTCAGTAACATCTGTTTTGTAAAACGGAATCATTTGTTGTAGTTTTTCTACGCATTTAGGGTCTTCTACTATTTCTGGAAATGCTTTTTCTAGAACATCTAGCATTATTTTTACCGATGTAGATGCTCCTGGAGAGGCACCTAGTAGGCAAGTAATACTACCGTTTTTACTAGAGATTACTTCTGTACCAAATTGTAGTTGTCCGCCTTTATAATCGTCTTTCTTAATTATTTGAACGCGTTGTCCGGCAACTTTATATTCCCAGTCCTCATTTTTTGCATTTTTATAGAATTTTCTCAAATCATCCATACGGTCATCAAAGGACATGGAAACTTGGTGGATTAAATATTGGGTAAGAGGTAGGTTGTCCCAAAAGGTATCTAACATAGGTTTTATGTTATCTGTTTTAATGGATTTGAAGAGATCTAGATAAGAGCCTTTCTTTAAAAACTTAGGGCTAAAACCAGCAAATGGTCCGAAGAGCAACTCGCGTTTCCCATTCACATACCTAGTGTCTAGATGCGGTGTACTCATAGGTGGGTCGTTAGGTCCTGCCTTAGAATATACTTTACCTAAGTGTTGTTTTATAATTTCTTCATTTTTACAGACCAGCCATGCGCCACTAACAGGAAAGCCACCATAACCTTCTTTCTCGTCTATTTCTACTTTTTGTAGTAGCAATAAACTACCACCACCTGCACCTATAAATACATGGTGCGCGCTTAAATGTCTCTCGTCACCAGTAACGGTATTCTTTGTAATCACATCCCATTCTATTTCTTTATCAGGATCTACATCTTGTACCTCTTCATTGCAGCTTACTGTAACGCCATATTCATTTTCTAAAATGTCAAATAAATGTCTAGTCAGCGCTCCAAAGTTCATCTCTGCACCACGGTCTATACGTGAGCCTGCCATAATATCGCTAGCATCTCTATCTTCCATAATTAACGGAAACCACTCCTTCATCTTTTCAATAGATGTACTGTATTCTATGGTATTGAACATGAAGTGTTCCTTCATCTTTTTAAATCGATGTTCTAGATATTCTACGTTATCCTTACCATGGACCCAACTATTATGTGGCACAGGATTGATGAAAGATTGAGGGTCTTTAATAAGATTTTGATCTACTAGAAAACTCCAGAATTGCTTAGACATCTCAAATTGAGTGCAAATGTCTATCGCTTTTTTTATGTCTACGTTTCCGTTTTCTTCTGGACAGTAATTAAGTTCGCATAGAGCACTATGTCCAGTACCTGCATTATTCCATGCGGCGCTACTTTCTAATGCTACGTCATCTAGACGTTCTAGAATTAAAATGTTAAGATCTGGTTTTAATATTTTACTTATTAAAGCGAGTGTTGCAGTCATTATACCTGCGCCCACACATATAAGGTCGTAATCTTTGTTTTTCATTTCTTTAGAATATGTTGTTCTAAAGATAGATAATTAGAAGATGTTTTTCCCCTAGAAGTAGATAGATGTTTGTTCCGCTTTCGCGAAAGCAGAATGTCTAAATAAATTGTAAATGGATAGTAAATAAAAAACCCTGATAATCAAAAGATTATCAGGGTTGCAGCGGAGAAGGAGGGATTCGAACCCCCGGAGGTGTGACCCTCGCTGGTTTTCAAGACCAGTGCATTCGACCACTCTGCCACTTCTCCAGTCTCATAAAACAAAAAGCTTTTTGTTTTAGCGGTTGCAAATATATACTTATTCTTTTATAAATCGGCTATTTTTAAAATAAAAAATAGTGTTTTAATTTATATTCATTATTAACGGATTGATAATCAAAAGATTGTAATTAGGTAATTTGTTTAAATAGATGCGGTAGATTCTTAACTTACTTACTTATAAGGATGAAAAAACGTGAAATTTAATTTTTATCGTGTGATAAGCTACTTTCTCCTGTAATAGGGATCACTTTGCCTGTGTATGTAGGTGATTTATCTATATTGAGTTCTATCCATGCTTTTATATTAGCAAGCCATTCTCTTCTAGCAAAATGACTGTTGCCAGGGTATTCACGATTATCTGAAACATAGCCTTGTACATCCAACCCCATTTTTTTTGCGATGTAAACAGCTCGTGGTAAGTGAAATTCTTGGGTAAAAATAATAGCCTTGTCTACTTTAAAAACGTCACGTGCTCTAAACATAGTGTCATAAGTGTCAAAACCTGCATGGTCCAAGAAGATATCTTCGTCTGGTACACCTTTATCATTTAGATAATTTTTCATGGCGTTAACTTCGTCATAGTTTTTCTCGCCATGATCACCGCTCAATAAAAATTTCTTAAACTTTTTATTTTCATAGGCTAGTAGTGCAGCGTCTACACGATCTTGGAGAATAGGAGAAAGTGTTTTGTCTGGTTTTACACTAGCACCTAGAACGATACCAGTATAAGCTGTTTTTAACTCGCTTACATCAGTTTTTATAACCTCTCTCGATGTACGTTTTACATGTAATTGTAAAATAAGTACACCAGCTAGACCTATGATGACACCGAATACTAGAATGTTTAAGAGTCTGCGCATATTATAGGATAGAGGTAGGGTTTTTATTATCGTCTATAGCGACAAATGTAAAAGTACCTGTTACTACTTTTTCTCTAGAATAGCTGTACATGTCTTCCATATAAATACTAGTTTCTACCACGCAACTCGTGTTACCTACTTTAGATATTTTTCCTACCAGTTCAATAATACTACCTTGAGGAATAGGTTTTTTAAAGTCTATCTTATCCGTACTAATAGTCACTACCTTTTTTCTAGAAAACCTCGTGGCGCATATAAAAGAAACTTCGTCCATGAGGTGCAATGCAGTACCACCAAAAAGGGTGTCGTAATGATTTGTCGTATTAGGAAAAACGGCTTTAAAAATACTTGTTTCTGATTCTTTAATACGTGTATCGATGTCTTGCATTGAAATAAGTTATTGGAAAGCTTATAAAAGATGTTTTCCGTAGGTTACTTTTACGTTTAAATATGGAAGATGTTTGATGTAGATTCCGCTTTCGCGAAAGCGAAACTAACATCCATCTCTAGATCACAAATATAACGCATCATACATATGGATAGTATAGAAAGTTTACAATGGAGGTATGCAACAAAGAAATTTGATGCTGATAAAAAGTTATCGTCTGCACAGATAGATGTACTCGCACAGGCATTTAACTTAACAGCAACTTCTTATGGGTTGCAACCTTGTAAATTAGTTATCGTGACAGATCAAAAGGTAAAAAACCAAATGGTGGCGCATTCTTATGGTCAACTGCAAGTTAAGGATGCTGGAGCAGTACTGGTTATCTGTACTACAGAGGTAGATGAACCGTTTATCGATTCTTATTTTAAGCTGGTAAAAAAAGTGCGCAATACTGCAGACGAGGTTTTGAATCCGTTTAAGGAGTTTTTAATAGATAGTTTTTCTAATAAAAACACTTCGGAAATTGAGCAATGGGCAAGAAATCAGGCTTATCTTATCTTAGGTAATCTACTTACAGTTTGTGCCCATGAACAGATAGATTCCTGTCCTATGGAAGGGTTTGTGCCAGAGAAAATGGATGAGCTTTTAGATCTTAAAAGTAAAGGATTAAAAAGTGTACTGTTGCTTCCTGTCGGGCATCGCTCTAATGACGATTTTATGGCAAAACTTAAAAAAGTGCGCAAGCCGCAACAAGAAATGATTTCATACGTTTAGAAATTGGCAAGATAATTGTCTGTTACAGAGTATTAATATACCTTTGAATTGAAAATTTGAACAAATGAGACTACTTTTTATTCTTCCGTTTTTACTTTTTTCCATAGCCGTTAGTGCGCAAGACGAGGCGTCTAACGATGTTCAAGTTGCTAGTAACGAGGAAGTAACTTATGATTTACAATGGTTAACTAGTCTGGATGAGGCAAAAAAAGAGGCTAGAAAAACTAAAAAACCTATCTTGGTTTATTTTACAGGTAGCGACTGGTGTACACCATGTGTAAAACTAGAAAAATACTTTTTTCACACCGATAAATTTGTAGAAGAGTCTGCAAAATATCATATCGTGTATTTAGATAACCCTTATCGTGATGATATCATTTCAGAGAATGAGAAAAAGACGAATAAAAAACTATCAGATAAATATAAAGTAAAGTATCCGACGATAATCGCTCTAGATTATAGAGGTTCTGAGCGTAATAGAGTAGAGCGTTTTAGTGGTGATGATCCACGCTATCACTGGCGTTTTATGGATGAGAATAAATCTATTTTTAGATTGTAATAACATATTTACGAATATAAAAAAGAGTGACTTTTAAAGAGTCACTCTTTTTTTGTTTTGCGCTGTTTTGATAGATGGAATAGGAACGCTATGGTAGCGCTTACTGGATCGTATATTCTACTTCAAAAACTTCGGATATTCTAAAATATCCAAATGGGTAACGAGCAGAATCTGTAGTGTTTATTATATTACCTCTAACTATAGCTGGTTGAGTAGCAAATGGACTACCGCTATCGCCAGCCTGTTGTAACAATACTTCATAAAAATTAAAGCATCTCTGGTTTATTCCCTTAATTTTTATGGTTGCAACGGTACCAGGTACAGCATCTTCTACAAAGAAAATAGTGTCAGCATTATTACCGTCTGTAAATTCATCATCACCTATATCTATTTGGTCGTTATCTATATCGTCATATTTAAATAGATAAAAATCACCTAGTCCTGCAGGGTCATCAAAGGATGCTGTTATTTGTAAAAACTCATCGTCAAAACCGTCAAAAGTTTCTTGTTCTACACCTGTAAAAGTAGAGGTGCGAACTAACTGTTCACTACTCGTATAGGTGTTATTTTGGTCAATAATGGTTAGCGTATATGTATTGTTATCCTGTAGGTTTATAGTGTTATTAGTATAAATACCTAGATTACCAGTAGTTGTAAAATTATGTACCGTACCGTTATCTTCAGTAATAAAAACGGTAGCGTCAGTAACGCTAGGGTTTTCTTCTACGTAAAAGCCTGCTGTACGACTTAATTCTACAATAGAACTAGTGGTGCCGTCTTCCAGCAGTTCTAGTCTAGCATCTATAACCAGTCTAGGGTCTGAATTATTAAGATCGAGTTCTACTACATCAGAACAAGATATTAGAAAAATAAAAGCAAGAATATAATAAGGTAACTTTTTCATTTTCTTAAAATTTAAAATTATAAGTAACAGCAGGCACTACGCCAAATATAGAAAGACGTGTAGCCTCGTTTCTATCGGTATCTTCATTTTCGGCAAATGAGATACTTACTGCATTGCGTCTATTATAGGCGTTGTATAAACTGAAAACCCAACTGGATTGCCATCCTTTCTTCTTATTAGGTTGAGGTGTGTAAGTTGCCGAAAAATCCAGTCTATGAATAACAGGCAGTCTGCTACTGTTTCTAGATTCAAATGTGGGAACAAATAAGCCATTAAATTCATACTGTCCGTTAGGATAAGTGACCGGCTGTCCTGTCTGTAAAGTGAAATTTGCGCCTAGATCCCATTTTTTATTCAGATCGTAATTTGCTGTTATGGTAAGGTCGTGTGTTTTATCCCATGCAGCATTATACCATTCTCCATTATTGATACCTGGTTCTACGGCTGTTCTTCCAGGAGTGCGCTGTTCACTTTTAGAAAGTGTGTAGGCTATCCAGCCTTGTAATTTACCTTCGTTTTTTCTAAATAAAAATTCTAGACCATAAGCTCTCGCTTCACCTTCTAACAGTATTTGTTCTACAGCGTCGTTTGCAATAAGGTCTGCACCGTCTATGTAGTCCAGTCTGTTTTTTACTGTTTTATAGAATGCTTCTGTTTCAATAGAATAATCGCCTATGTTTTTAAAAAAACCTACAGCTACTTGATCTCCTTTTTGAGGTTTAATAAAGGTACCACTAGGTGCATATAAGTCAAATGGTGTAGGTGCGTTAGTGTTAGAAATTAAATGTATGTATTGATTAATGCGCTGGTAACTGGCCTTGATACTAGTGTCGTCATCTATGGAGTAGGCAACAGAAAATCTAGGTTCTAGATTAACAAACGATTCTAGTGTCTCACTGCGGCTGCTAGAAAAGGTATCTATAGCATCTTCACTTTCATAGATTTCTAATTCTTCATTATAAGAAAGTGCTTCATTATTCTCATAAATATTGAGACTTTCCTGACCCAGTCTATTAAAACTACTTATTCTTAAACCAGCATTGATGTTGATTTTATCGCTTAGGGTAAACTCACCGTCTGCATAGATACCGTTTTCCCAAGCATATTTTTTAATGAGTTGTCTTTTATTTATACCACTGGTAGAGCTGGTAGGTTTAATTTTTCCTGGGTCAAATTCATAGTAAATGGTATTGAATCCATATTTCATTTTAACTTTATCATTTACAAAATGTGTGAGATCGTACTTTGCATTAAGATTAGAAATACCACTGTCAAAGGTGAATTCTACAAAATCCAACTCTAGCCCATAATTGTAATCGCTGTAAATAAGTGATGCGTTAGAAAACCATTTATCATTAAAAAGATGGTTCCATCTCAGGTTTACAAAACTATTACCGAAGGTGTTGCTGAAAAGATTATCTACATTAAAGACGTCACGTCCGAAATAACTGGACATATATAAACGGTTATTATCGTCTAGATTAAAACTAGCCTTAGCATTTAAATCATAGAAATAAGCGACATTATCTACATCAAATAACGGTAAGAATAAATGGGCATAACTGCTGCGGCCACCTATTAAAAACGATGCTTTTTCTTTAATAATAGGACCTTCTAAAAGTAGCCTACTTGCCACTAGTCCTATACCGCCAGTACCGCTCAGTTCATTTTTATTACCATCACGTTGATAGATGTCCAGCACACTAGAAACTCGACCACCATATCTAGCCGGTATACCACCTTTATACAGTTTAAGATCTTTTATCGCGTCTGGATTAAATACAGAGAAGAAACCAAATAAATGATCGCTTCCGTAAAGAGTAGCCTCATCGAGTAGCACTAGGTTCTGGTCTGCAGCGCCACCTCGTACATTAAAACCACTAGCGCCCTCGCCAGCATTAGTAACACCAGGTAATAGAGTCAGAGATTTAATTAAATCGGTCTCTCCTAGTACGACAGGTATTTTTTTTATGGTCTCTATAGAAAGAGCATTCACACTCATTTGAGGTGATTTTGTGCTTAATTTTTCTACATCGTTAGTTAGTATTATCGCATCGAGTTCCTCTCCTTGTTCCTTGAGCGAAATGTTTAATTTGAGATTTTCTTCTAATAGAATTGTACGTTCTATCGTAGCGTAACCTATACTGGTAAACTGTATGTTATAGATTCCTACAGGCAGCGTGATGGAGTAGTAGCCGTATTCATTTGTTATTGTACCGGTTTGTAAATCTGTGATGATAACATTTACGTTAAGCATGGTCTCTCCAGATACATCTTCAATAATGGTTCCTGAAAGTGTGGCTTTTTGTGAGTACGCTTTCGCGAAAGCGAGAACACTAAAAACACTTAATAATATAAACTTTTTCAATGGCTAGAGGTTACAATTTTTAAAATAACGGAGGCACAATCAATTTGTTACAAATGTAATGTCTATTGTGATTAGTTCGTACGGAAGGTAGTTTTTTTAAAGATCTGTTTAAATTGTTATGCATACATAGTAATACTTTGTTAACTTTGATGAAAACAATTATATGACTACTTCACAACTCACAAATAAACTATCGTTGCCAGTTGTGGCAGCACCTATGTTTTTAATTTCTGGACCAGAATTAGTTATTTCCTGCTGTAAAAATGGTGTCGTAGGTACTTTTCCAGCACTTAATCAGCGTTCTAGTGAAGGTTTTGAAGAATGGTTGATACAGATAAAAGAAGAGTTATCTCAATGGGAGAAGGAAACAGGGAAGACGGCGGCGCCATTTGGTGTTAATCTTATTGTACATGGTAGTAATCCAAGATTAGAAGCAGATCTACGACTGTGTGTAAAACATAAAGTACCGCTTATTATCACCTCATTAGGTGCTGTAAGCGATGTGGTAGATGCTGTACATAGTTATGGAGGAATTGTATTTCATGATGTAATAAAGAAGCGTCATGCTCAAAAAGCTCAAGAAGCTGGTGTGGACGGATTAATATTAGTTTGTGCAGGAGCAGGTGGTCATGCTGGGACTAATAATCCTATGCCTTTTATAAGAGAGACTAAAGAGTTTTTTAAAGGGACTATTTTACTTTCTGGAGCCATGAGTTCTGGTCAGGATGTGGCTAGCGCATTACAAATGGGTGCAGATCTCGCTTACATGGGTACTCGTTTTATAAATACAGATGAGTCTAAGGCGACAGATGATTATCGTGAGATGATTATCGAGGCCGGTTGTAGCGATATAGTTTATACGGCTGCTATTTCTGGAGTTAATGCAAACTTTTTAGGAGCTAGTTTAAATGCAGCTGGTATTACAGAAGAACAAATGAAAGCCAAGGTTAAGATCGATTTTGGTAAAGAAATGAATACCGAGGCCAAAGCGTGGAAGACCATATGGAGCGCAGGACAAGGTAGTGCTACTATTAAAGATTCTGTGCCAGTAACTGATTTGCTCAATAGAATGAAGGCCGAATTTAAAACAGCCATAGAAACACAAATAGAGAATTTAAAGAAATACAGTAAGTAGATTTATAACTTATTGTAAGAAAGGCCTTTTTCATATTTGTGGGAAAGGCTTTTTTTCATTTATATGTTTTCCTTTTATTGGTATGTTCTCTATTACCTTTGTCCCATGAGCAAACTAGTGCAAATTTCTGTTTTACCGCATCACCTTGAAGACGAAGATCATATACTACATAAGGTTTTTGAAAAAATAGACCTGCGGATGGATGACGTTCAAAAATGGAACGTTAGAAAAAGATCTATAGACGCGAGACAAAAGAAGGTAAAGTATAACTTGCAAATAGAATTGTGGCTTACAGGAGAAGAAATTCCTGAAAGAGAAGTCTATGAAATTCAAGATGTATCTGGGGCAAAAGAAGTAGCTATAATAGGTGCTGGACCAGCTGGGTTATATGCCGCTTTAAGAGCTGTAGAAGGTGGCCTTAAACCTATAGTTTATGAAAGAGGTAAAGATGTGCGTTCTAGAAGACGTGATCTTGCAGCTATTAATAAGGATCATACTGTAAACCCAGAATCAAATTACTGTTATGGAGAAGGTGGAGCAGGTACTTATAGTGACGGTAAACTGTATACCAGATCAAAGAAAAGAGGTAACGTACTTAAAGCGCTAGAATGGTTTGTAGATTTTGGTGCGACACCAGATATTTTAGTAGATGCGCATCCACATATAGGGACTAATAAACTACCACAAATTATTACCTCTATGAGAGAGGCAATTCTTGAGGCTGGTGGAGAGGTCCATTTTGAGTCAAAAATGACCGACCTACGTCATGAGAACAATCAAATTAAAGCGATACAAATTAATGATGCAGAGTGGAAGGAATACGATAATGTGATTCTAGCTACTGGACACTCTGCTAGAGATATATTTAATTTACTACATAAAAGAGATGTAAAAATTCTTGCAAAACCATTTGCCATAGGAGTAAGGATAGAACATCAACAAGAGCTTATCGACCAGATTCAATACCATGGAGATGATCAAAATCCTTACTTGCCACCAGCTAGTTATAGCCTAGTAGAGCAAGTAGATGGAATGGGTGTTTATTCTTTCTGTATGTGTCCTGGCGGTATAATTGCTCCCTGTGCTACAGATACAGAAGAGGTAGTTACTAATGGATGGAGCCCTAGTAAACGTAATAATCCATATTCTAACAGTGGGATAGTGGTAAGTGTCTCTCCTGAAGATCTTCCTAATTACGATCCTAATAATCCTAACGATCCATTTGTGTCACTAGATTTTCAAAAACAAGTGGAATACGATTGTTGGGTAGCAGCAGGAAAAACACAACGTGTACCTGCCCAGCGCATGATGGATTTTGTAGAAGGAAAGGTGTCTACAGATTTTCCTAAAACTTCTTATCATCCTGGATTAACTAGTGTAGATTTAAATAAAATCTTGCCAGATATGCTAGCGAGTCGTTTAAAGGTAGCTTTTGTAGCATTCGGTAAAAAGATGAAAGGGTATTATACAAATGATGCTGTATTGCATGCCCCAGAAAGCAGAACCAGTTCACCTATCAATATACCTAGAGATCCTATGAGTCTAGAACATGTTGATGTTAAAGGGTTGTATCCTTGTGCAGAAGGTGCAGGATATGCCGGTGGTATTATTAGTGCTGGGATAGATGGGATTAATTGTATGGATCGTGTCATTGAAAAAGATCGATAACGGTAATATTAAATGTTAATTAATTGCTATTAAGTGCAATAGAAGAGGTTGGTAAAAAAGTTAATGCTAATTTTGTTATCAATAAACCAGCCTATTTATGTCACGAATTTTATATCATAATCTAGATTATGGTGAGCTTTTCATATTTGAGAATTATGTAATAGCTCAAATAAATGAAGGTGTTATTCTTAAGCCTGAGAATAATAACGAAATGCGGGATATTATTTTGAACCATTTTACAGATAAAAAATGGGTGTACATTTCTAATCGCACAATGGAATATACTGTAAATCCTATAACTTACTTAGAAACTTCAAAAATTGATAACCTTATAGGAGTTTGTATTATCACTACTTCCTTAATAGGTAAGAAAACAGCACTTTTTGAAAGTAAATTCTATGCAAAGAGGTTTATGGTAGCTTCTACTGTTTTAGAAGCTATCGGGTGGGCGTCAGAAGTGTTAGATGAATAGGGTTAGATTTATTCTCGCTTTCGCGAAAGCGGAAACCCAATAAACATAATAGATAGCACAAAGTTTATACTACCGTGATACTTCTTATATATTCTTCATTTACCTTTAAATCAAAGGAAAAAGATATGAATATTTTAAAGACAATTCAATGTTGCGCGTTTTTATTAATTGGTGTAGCAACGTCCACAGCGCAAACACGTACAAATCCATCTAATCAACCTACAGAGTTAGGTAAAGTTTCATGGTATAGAGATTATGATCAGGCTCTTAAAAGTTCTAAAGAGTCTGGAAAGCCAGTTTTAATTTTGTTTCAAGAGGTGCCCGGCTGCTCTACTTGCCAAAATTATGGTAAGAATGTATTAAGTAATCCTTTAATGACCGAGGTTATTGAGAACGAATTTATACCGCTTGCTATTTATAATAATAAAGGTGGTAAGGATCGTGAAATTCTAGAAAAGTATACAGAAAGCGCTTGGAATAATCCAGTGGTCAATATAGTAAACGATAAAGGTGATAAAATGGTGAAGCGTGTAGCAGGTAATTATACTGCAAAAGGGCTTTACACAGCTATGGAAGAGGCACTAGTTATTTATAAGAAAGAAGTGCCTGCTTATATGAAATTGTTAGGAGAAGAGCTACATGTGAGTAGTGCTAGTCAGCAAGATCGTTATTATAGTATGTACTGTTTCTGGACCGGAGAGAAAGAACTGGGTTCACAACTAGGCGTGTTGAATACAGAGGCTGGTTTTATGAAAGGACATGAGGTAGTAAAGGTAACTTATGATAATACTGTGACTAGTAATGCGCAGCTAGATCAATTTGCCAGCCGTAGAGATATGAAATTAATAGGTGTTGATAAATCTTACTATGCATCTAGCAAAGATGAAGACTATTACCTCAAGCATAGCGATTATAAATATTTACCGTTAAGTGATTTACAACGTACCAAAATTAATAGCGCATTAGGAATGAATAAAAGTGCGATACAGTTCTTAAGCCCTAAACAGTTTAAAAGATATAAAGGATTAAGAACTACAAAGCACAAAGTTGTCTTGTTTGATAAAGACTTTAAATCTAGCTGGAGTAGTTTGGTTTTTAACTAATGATTAATAGTGTAAAATAGAATGAACGTGAGGGTTTTTTAAAAGATCCTTACCGTTTAAAAAGTCTAGTTCTATTATAAAACTGTAGCCTACTGTTGCAGCACCAGTTTGTTCTACTAAAGATAAAGCTGCTGCTGCAGTACCACCGGTAGCAAGCACATCATCATGGATTAAAACATTATCTTGTGATGATAAGCTGCCTTTTTGTATTTCAAGAGTATCGGTACCGTATTCTAATTGGTATTCTTGAGATATGATTTGGCCTGGTAATTTACCAGGTTTACGCATCATTACAAATTTTGCATTTAGAGCATCGGCCATTAACATTCCAAAAAGAAAACCTCTAGATTCTATGCCTATTACTACATCTATATTTTTATCTTTAAAAGGAGCGATAAGAGATTGAGTCATCGATTCTCTCGCTTCTTTTGAGGCTAGAAGTGGAGAGATATCTTTAAAAACGATTCCTTCTTTAGGAAAGTTAGGTATGTCTTTAATAAATTTAGAGAGAGTTGTATTATTCATGCGATAAATATAAAAAAGGGTTTACGGTATAAGGTTATGAAGTGGTATTTAATTAGAGGTAGGAGAGGTTATTAATACTCTGAAATTTATTTTTTCAAATTTTTTAGAAAAAAGCCTTGTTGTATTTTTAAATTAAACTATATTTGCAGCCGCTAAAGAATCATATGTTTGGAGGCAAAGGTGATAAGTTTAAAACTTATTTTAGATTACTACCTTAAAGTAATTAAAAATGGCCTCGTGGCGCAACTGAATAGCGCACTTGATTACGGCTCAAGAGGTTACAGGTTTGAATCCTGTCGAGGTCACAACAAAAGACTTATCATGTTAAATGATAAGTCTTTTTTTATGTCTTGAATTTTGATTCTAGGAATTATTGTTATGTAATATTTAATGGAATTGAGTGATTATTTTAATGTAAGCCATGCTCTTTCATATAAGTGATCTTATAAAACTTGGAATAAAGTAAAAAAAAGGAGGATTTGGTGTGACTAATCATACCCAATCCTCCTTTTATATTGTTAGCTAGTACAATAAATATACTACTCACTTGCTTATTATCTCCATCCACCACCTAGAGCTTCATATAAATCTACTATAGATGTAAGCTGTAATAGTTTACTGTCGATTACATTAAGTTCTGCTGTTAAGGCACTTTCTCTAGCTGTTAATAAATCTAAATAGGTAGCGTACCCATTTTTGAGTAACTCTTCAGAATTTGTTTCGGCTGTTCTCAATGCCTCAACTTCGTTTTTTCTGAACTCAAATTTTTTGACTTCATTTTCATAACTGTATAAAGCATTTGACACCTCATTACCAGCGGTCAATAGCGTTTTCTTAAAATTGATAAGAGCGCTTTCTTGATTTGCTAGGGCTACTTCTTTCTGAGTTTTAAGTTTACGCTGGTTTAAGAGTGGTTGTGTTAAACCACCTATTATATTGGCAAATAAAGAATTTGTTTTAAATAAATCTTCTAGCTGTAAACTTTGTAAACCTCCAGATGCAGTTAGTGTTAACGATGGGTAGAAACTACTATTAGCTACGTTAGTCAACTCAAAAGATTGAATTAAACTATACTCTGCTGCCATTACATCTGGTCTATTACTCAACAGTGTTGCTGGTACGCCTAACATGGTTTCTTGTTCTAGTTTTTGAAGATCTAGAGAGCTTCTTTCAAATTGTTGAGGTGATCTACCTAACAAAATACTAAGCATGTTTTCAGTTTTGAAAATAGCTGTTTCAATATCCACTTGTAATGCTCTTGCATTATTATATTGTGCAATATCTTGATCTACAGCAACCTGCGTTACCTGTCCAGCATCTTTTAATGCTTTTATAGTTTCTACACCACTTTGTCTCGTTTCAATAGTCTTTTTAGTTATTTCTAACTGAGCATCTAGTGCTAATAAATTATAGTATGTATTGGCAATACTAGATATAAGCTGAGTCTTAACTGCTTGGTGAGCCGCAACACTTTGTAAATAAGATGCTTGTGTGGCTCTTTTGTTACTTCTTATTTTACCCCATATATCTGCTTCCCATGATAGATTTGCAGTAACGTCATAGGTGTCTAGCCCACCAGTAAAAATAGAACCAAACTGACTATTTTCAGAAAACTCCTGTCTCGTGTAATTAGGACCGACATTCAATGTAGGTAAGTATCCTGCTTTACCTTGTTTTGCATAGGCTTGTGCAGCGATCATTTGTTGTATCGCGATACGTACATCCATGTTGTTTTTTAAACCATCTTCAATATATTGTTGAAGGTATGGGTCTTTAAACATGGTTTTCCAAGATAGATTTGCTATGGAAACACTATCGGTAGGTAAGTTTTCAGTTCGGTAAAGAGCTTCTGTCTCTTTAGTGAGTTCAGGTCTTACATAATCTTTGGCAACAAAACAGCTTTGCAGTGTTGCCATAACGATTAATAATAAAAGGCCTTTATTTATACTTCTATGTGATATATTAAATTTCATAGTTCTTAATCTTCAATAGTTTTTATCTGTGGTTGTCCAGAAATTTTTTCCTGTAACCATTGAAATAATATAAATAGGATAGGTATAACAAATACACCAATTAAGGTACCTATAAGCAATCCGCCTACTGCACCAGTCCCTATTGATTTATTTCCTTCTGACCCTACACCAGATGCTAGTACAAGAGGCATCAGTCCTAGTATAAAAGCAAATGATGTCATTAATATAGGACGTAAACGAGATTTAGCTCCATCTATAGCCGCATCCACTATAGATTCCCCATTTCTACGTTTTTGTAAAGCCACCTCCACAATAAGTATGGCATTTTTAGCTAACAAACCAATAAGCATGATCAGTGCTATTTGAAAATAGATATTGTTTTCTAGTCCTAAAACCTTTGTACTTATATACGCTCCGAACACTCCAAAAGGAAGGGATAGCACAACTGCAAATGGTAGTAAGTAACTTTCATATTGTGCACTAAGCAAGAAGTAAACAAATACGATACTTAATATAAATATGAAAATGGTCTGACTACCAGCACTCACTTCTTCACGAGTTAGACCAGAATAGGCAATCGTATAATTACTCGGTAATTTTGCAGCCTCTTCTTCAATCACTCTAATGGCATCACCTGTACTAAAACCATCGTTAGTGGCACCGGTAATACTTGTAGAGTTAAATAAGTTAAAACGAGTTACCGATTGTGGACCGTAAACACGTTTTAAATTTACGAACTGAGTTATAGGTGTCATCTGACCGGAGTCTGTTCTAACATACATACTATTTAATGCACTAGCATCTGCTCTGTCTTCTGGTAATGCTTGAATGTATACTCTGAATTGTTTACCAAATTTTGAAAAGTCTGATGCATAAACACCTCCGATATATCCTTGTAATGTAGAGAATATAGTGGATACCGATACTCCTTTTTCTTTAGCCAATGGTACATTAACTTCCATTTCGTATTGTGGATAGTTAGTGCTGAATGCAGATTGTGCATACTTCACTTCTGGGTGTTGCATTAACGCAGCGGCAAAATCTTTATTTGCTTGATCCAGGTCTTTGAATTCACCTCCAAATTTATCTAATAAATTCACCTCAAAACCAGATGCATTACCAAATCCACGGATACTAGGTGGTGAGAAGAAAATAATATTTGCTTCAGGAATACTTGCTGAAATTCCAAATAATTTTCCAGTAATAGCTTGTGCAGAAAGTGACGGATCTTCTCTATCACTCCAGTTTTCTAATTTAATTATTCCAAAACCATAATTACTTCCAGAACCATTAATGATACTTCTACCTTTAATGAAGTTAACACCTACTATACCTTCTAAACCTTCAATTTTTGAATAGAGTTGTCTCGCTACAGCATCTGTTCTGTCTAATGATGCTCCAGCTGGAAGTTCAATATTGGCAAAGATTATACCTCTGTCTTCATTAGGTACAAAACCAGAAGGTGTAGTATTTGCTGCCCAATAGATTCCTACTACAGCAATGATTAATAATATTCCAGATATGAATTTCTTTTTATATAAGAACTGAATTGATCTTCCATATCTTTCTATAGTAGCATTAAATCCACGGTTAAATAACGCGTAAAAACGTTTTACCGGACCTTTGCTTTTCAGTTCTTCATCTTCATTATGGCCTTTTAATAATAGCGCACAAAGGGCAGGACTAAGAGTTAATGCATTTACAGCAGAAATAAGAATTGCAATAATTAAAGTAACACCAAATTGCTCATAGAATACACCTGTAGGACCAGTTATAAACGTTACTGGAATAAATACAGCAGCCATTACCAATGTGATCGATATAATAGCACCTGAGATTTCATTCATCGCAGTTAGAGTAGCGTTTTTAGGATTCTTTTCACCTTCATCTAGTTTGGCATGAACCGCTTCTACTACAACAATGGCGTCATCTACCACAATACCTATCGCGAGGACTAATGCAAATAGCGTCAGTAAGTTAATTGAATAACCAAAAACATTTAGGAAGAAGAAGGTACCTATTATAGAAACTGGTACGGCAATCGCAGGTATTAAAGTAGATCTAAAGTCTTGTAGGAATAAGAAAACTACTAAGAATACAAGTACAAATGCCTCTAATAATGTATGAATTACTTTTTCAATGGATGCATTTAAAAATAAACTGGTATCATAAGGGACAAAAATATTTAAACCATCTGGAAGATCTTTTTCAATCCCGTCTAATGTTATTTTTATGTTTTCTATAATTTCCTGCGCATTAGAACCTTTAGTTTGAAAAATTCCCATGAAAACTGCAGGGTGGCCTAAACTCATTGCATTTGAAGAATAAGATTGTGCATCTAATTCTATGGTTGCAACATCTTTTAATCTTAAAAACTCACCGTTTCCAAGTGCTTTTATTACAATGTCGCTGTATTGACTTTCGTCTTTAAAACGACCGCTATAGGTTAGAGCATATGAGAATGAGGCTCCATTATTTTCACCTAATGAACCAGCTGCAGCTTCTAAATTCTGTTCAGCTAATACAGCAGAAATATCAGAAGGGATTAAGTTGTAAGACGCTAGCTTTTCTGGGTTTAACCATATACGCATAGCATAATCTTGCTGTGAGAATAAAGATACATCACCAACACCACTAATACGTTGCATAGCAGGAATTACATTAATCTTTAGATAATTCTGAATAAATGTAGCGTCGTAGTTTTCACTGTCAGAATACATTGATATAAACATCAATGCACTCGTTTCTTGTTTTTGAGTAATTACACCTGTTTGAGTAACCTCTTGTGGCAATAAAGGTGTTGCTCTAGCAACACGGTTTTGAACGTTAACCGCAGCAATATCTGCATCTATTTCTTGATCAAAATAAACAGTGATTTCTGCTGTTCCTGTGTTAGATGCTGTAGAGGTGATGTAGGTCATCCCTTCTACACCGTTGATTTGTTCTTCAATCGGAATAATTACACTTTCTAATACGGTTTCGGCATTTGCTCCTGTGTAACTAGCAGTTACTTTAATAGTCGGAGGAGCAATATCTGGGTATTCTTCTATAGGTAATGTGCCGATGCTTATAGCACCTAACAAAACTATGATTATAGAAATAACTGTTGAAAGTACTGGTCTTTCAATAAATGTTTTTAACATGATAAATATGTTTAGTTATAATCTAATTTCTAAATAAGGTTGGTACAGGTTTAGTCGCTTCTTCAAAAGACGTTTCAACCGGAGAAATGGTCATTCCGTTTTTCAATTTACTAGCACCTGAAATAACAATCTTGTCACTTAATTCTAATCCAGATTCAACAACATACAAATTGTCTACACTTCCTTGTATTTTTAATATAGCAGTAGAAACTGTGTTGTCTTCATCTAACTTAAATATTAAAATATCGCCTTGTTGCTCAAAAGTTGCACTTTGTGGGACTACTATTGCATCTTTATATTCTATAGGGAATCTTATCTTACCGCTATTACCGTTGGTCAATATTTCGTTAGGATTGTCAAATGCTGCTCGTATCTGAATTGTACCAGTGTTTTGATTAATCTGACCAGTGCTAGTCTGAATACGTCCTTTTTCAGAATACTCTTTACCATTAGCTAATATTAAGCTAAGGTCTGGAGAGTTTTTAATACGCTCTTCCTTACTCTTGCCTTCAGATCGTTGTAGGTGATCTATGTATTGTGCTTCATTAAAGCTGAAAAAGGCATAAACTTGATCAATTTCACTTACCGTGGTTAATGCATTTACGTCATTAGGACTTATTAAAGCACCTTCTCTAAAATTTATAGAACCTACATATCCATCAATAGGACTTTTAATAGTAGCATATCCAATGTTTGCAGATACCCCACTATAATTAGCTTTGGCTTGAGCGAGATTTGCTTTAGCTGTTTCCAATTGTACAGGACTAATGATGTTTTTCTGTACAAGAGGAATAAGTTTGTCAACTTCTACTTGTGCTACATTGATAAGGGCTTTTGCGGCACTTGCATCCTGACTTAAAGATTGAGTCTCTAGTTTAAAAAGAAGCTGTCCTTTGCGAACTTTTTGACCTTCGTCTACATATACCTTTTCGATATATCCAGTTGTTTTGGCTCTTACATCACTATTTACAATACCTTCTATAGTTGCTGGATAATCCGTGTAGCCGGTCACCGTTTTTAATTCTAAAGAAGTTACCGGCAGGCTAGGAGGCGGAGCTTGTGGTAGAGCTTGTTCTTCTTTATTACCACAGCTTGTCAAAGTGAAAAACACACTAAGTATTAGAATGACATATATATTATTCTTTTTCATGGATATTTATATTTAAATATTGATTTTATTTTCAGTTATTTTTTTTCTTAAAGCTTGAATAGAGGCGCTTGCTTCTTCTATAAAGTTTATATAATCATCATGAAAACTCAAGTCAAACTTTTCATCTTCATTTTCGATTTTATTTATATTTTGTAGTTTTTTATACTCTTTAATTTCCTCATGAATTTCACGCTCCTCACGCCAGTGTTTAACCATCTTATCAATGTGTTGTATAATGGTATCCTTGTTAATCACAAAATATTTTTTGCGATCGCCAGTTTTGGTGAAGTATTTAATTTTATTTAAATCTTGTAAATGATTTAAATGTGTTGAAACTGTGCTTTTGCTAGCGCAAAGTGTAATCACCATATCTTCAAATGTGGTTCCTTTTTTGCCAGTAAGTATAATGTAGGATAAAATTCGTGCTGCAACAGGAGCTAGTTGCTCTCTGCCTTCTAAATGCACGCCTAGTTTTTCAACTAAATCCATTCTTTTTTTACAAACTTGATTTTCCATTTTTTAAAACTTATTTATAAGTTCAATGTTTACGGTGCAAAAGTATTAATTAAGTTCGGAACAAACCGAACCTTTAACGCATAAGGTATTGTTAAAAAAGTTATTTAGTGTGATAACGGACGAATTAGAGTAGGTTGTTTTTGAGTAATATTTTGAAATTAAATAGCTAGTAATTGGATTTTCAGAAATGAAATATGGAGACTATTGTGCTTAACTTGAATCTATAGAATTAAAAAGCTCAACCTATGAAGGTTGAGCTTTTAACAAACTGACAGTTGATTTCTTTTGGATTAATACATTTGATTTAATGCAATTAAATCATTAGAATTAAATTCTCCGTCACTTTGAGCAGAGAAGCAAGCATTCATTAAGCTAGTAGGATCCCATCCATTCACAGTACCACTTATGTAGTTAGCACCATTTGTTCCTGCAGATTCACCACTTTGACCACAAGACTGTCGTGAAAACCAGTCACTGTGACGAAACCCTATAGAGTGACCTATTTCATGAGTGATTACGTGTTCATTTACATTAGTTGAAAAGCTTTCCAGGTTGTAAATTTGAATAGCGTCATGAGGTCTACCACTAGAATCAGGAAAACCTGCAACACCACCCTGATCAGAAGTGTTAAACGAAGTGTCGTAAACATACATGTCAGCATTGTTTAAATTGGTTCCGAAAGTTAATCTGAAATTTAAGGTCACATTGTTAAGTCTATTGTAGTTAGCTACTGCCCATCTAAGACCAGTTTGAGCTTTGCTAGAAAGACCGTATTGGTTGTTTCCAGTATACCCAACTATATCAATAGTTTTATTATTACCTGTTACCAGGTTGTTAGTTCTGAACTGCTTTGTAAAACTGTTAATTTGTTCTAGAGCAAAAAACTGTTCTTCTAATAGCGCTATATCATCTTCTATATAGATTCTTTTTTCGGTAGTTCCATCTGGGTAATGAAAATCTCGTATGTCAATGTCATTTGGATTATAGCCTATTTTTTCAGCGTGTTTTTTAGCTAATTCTAATGTGCTCGTTGTTTGATCAGCTTTAAGTTCTTGATCTTGTTCACATGAAGTTAAGATCATTGCAAAGGATGCTAGTCCGATTAATGAAAGTTTGATTAGTGATTTTTTCATAATAAAAAAATTAAGGGTTTATAAAATTATTTATTTGGTGATTTAAAATTATAGGAAATTTCTTATGAATTTTTAAGATCTGAAGAAAACTTGAAATTGAAATATTTAACGGAATTATTGCCGTATTCCTAATAAGCATAGTAGATTCAAGTGGTTTTTGTGACTTTTAAACATGCTTTTTTTTCGATGAAGTACCTTTTATGAATAAAATTCACGATCGATAAGCATGTTAAAATTTATCTATGGTTAAGTGATTTCAAACTAAAACCCTATCGTTTTAGTAGGGTTTAAAATATTTGAATTGATAATTCCGTCAATAAGCGCTTAATCTATATGACTCAGAGTTTAGATATTGATAAATATGTATGAATTTTAAGTCTTTTCTTAGTTAGAAACATGATCAGGATTTGTGTATTTTGAATAAATGTTAATTTATAGTAAGTGGTAGGTTTGAATTAACTTATAATAAATCGTTTTATTAATAATCATTTGTGCGTTTATTTAATCAAGTAGGCACTTTTAGAATATTTTGATTTTGACAGATAATGTTGAGGGTATGATAATAGAGAAGTTAGTATTTTAAAAATAATAAAAGAACTGCGTTAGGTTCCAATTTGTTTATTTTAAAGAGTAGAGATAGGGTGTTGTAGTTCGAAAATATATAAAATAAAAAAAGGTCTTAGTAAAAACTAAGACCTTTTAGGGTGGAAGACGGGATTCGAACCCGCGACTTCCGGCACCACAAACCAGCGCTCTAACCAACTGAGCTACAACCACCATATCAATGTGAGTTTTTTAAAGTGGAACTCTAGAATTCAACCACTCGCGTTTAGCGGATGCAAATTTAATACAATTCTTAATACTGTGAATGAAATTCTTGTTTTTTTTTTGAAATTTATTTCAAATCAAAAATACTATTTACTGCAGGATGTCTTTCAGATGTAAAGCCTTCTGCATGCTCAGTTCCAATAAGCCTGCCGAAATTTGCGCTGCGATACATTATTGAATCTAAAAAGTTCTTTGAGTTGATAGGTGTTTTAGGGCCATTATCATTAGGATTAAAAAACTGTGTTCCATAAGCTTGAACCGATGCCATTTTTTGATCCATGAATCCAGATATATCTACTACAAAATCTGGTTCTACGTCTAACCATTGAATATAATGATAGACATGTTTAGGTCTCCAGTGTTCTTGTACGACGCCATCTAAAGTGGTTTCTATTCTTTTTAATCCTGATAGAAAACAGCTGACACTGGTTAATTCAGAACCTTTAGCGTGATCAGGATGTCTGTCTTTAATAGCATTACAAAGTATGATTTCTGGACGATACTTTCTTATTATTTTTATGATCTCTAATTGGTGTGCTTCATCATTAGTAAAGAATCCATCTTTAAAAGCTAGATTTTCTCTAACAGATAGTTTGAGAATTTTTGCAGCAGCGGCAGCCTCTTGATCTCTTATTTCAGCGCTACCTCTAGAACCTAATTCACCTCTCGTTAGGTCTAGTACTCCTGTTTTTTTTCCTAAAGACTGTTCTTTAAGTAATACACCAGCACAACTTAATTCTATATCATCTGGATGCGCACCTATGGCGAGTATATCTAATTTCATATTATTTTTTTTTACGGCTCTTTTCCATAGCGCTTTCTAAGTCATCTATAAGAACATCGACTTCTTCAATACCTACAGAAAATCTAAGCAATTTGTCTGAAATGCCTTGTTCGGATCTTTCTTGTGGAGTCAATAAACTATGAGATGTTGTACTAGGAGCAAGAATGGTACTTTCTACACCAGCAAGACTAAGTGCCGGAAATATAATTTGTAAGTTTTCTAAAAACTCAGTTTGATTAATATGATTTTTTAATTCAAAAGACATCATACCACCGAAGGCTCTCATTTGCTTTTTGGCCAAGTGATATTGCGGATGAGATTTTAAACCTGGATAATTAACCGTTTTAATATCTGGATGTTTTTCTAAGAACTTAGCAATTTTCTTAGCGTTTTTAGATTGTGTTTTTACTCTCAATGCAAGAGTTTTTATACTACGTTCTAATAACCATACTGTTTGATCGCTTAAACTGCCACCATAATTTTTTGCAGTATTCCATATTCTATCCATATTTAACTGACTGCAACTAACGGTACCAGCACAAATATCGCTGTGACCACCTAAATATTTGGTTGCGCTATGTATGATGATATCGATTCCAAAATCTGCAGGATTCTGGTTAATTGGTGAGGCAAATGTATTATCAATGACACTGGTTAAAGAGTTCGCTTTCGCGAAAGCGGAAACCAAATCCATGTCTGTGACCTCTAATAAAGGGTTGCTAGGTGTCTCCATATAGATCATTTTAGTATTAGGCTGCTTGCTAGCATCTAAACTCTGTTGATCTACATGTTCTATCATGGTGTACTCAATGCCTAGATTTTTAAATTCGGCTGTGATGAAATGAGCTGTACCACCATAAATAGCGCGTTGAATGATGACATGATCACCTGTTTTAAGAAATGCCAAGAAAACGGCACTAATAGCTGCCATACCGCTACCGAATATCATACCGGCCTCAGTATTTTCTAATGCTGCCATTTTCTTACCTAGCGCTACTTGATTAGGTGTGTTAAAATATCTGGGATATAAATTTGTTCCCTCGCCGCGGTAATCATAAGCAGTTGAGGTATATATAGGAGCAGTTGCACCACCGTAAACGTCATCTTTAAGCTGACCTGCGTGAACACAGAGGTAGTTATGATTGTGTTTTTCTTTCATGTTGCCGAAATTAATAACATAGTTCTTGTTAAATGTAAATTAAAAGTGAAATATATAATCGAAATTTTGCAAAGAAAAGCTGGTATAATATTCCCTAATTTATTGAAGAGTTAATTATCTTCACAGTATGAGCATACTATTTACAAATATCAAAGAATTAGTCCAAGTTAGAAAATCAACTATTGAGCCTTTACGTGGGAAAGAAATGGATGATTTACCATCTATTAAAAATGCCTATTTATGGTTAGAAGATGGTCTGATAAAGGATTATGGTAGCATGGATGATTTTTTACCACATCCTGCTGAGGAAGTTTATGATTGTAAAGATAAAATTATAACGCCTGGATATGTGGATAGTCATACCCATTTAGTTTTTGCAGGTACACGTGAGCGAGAATTTGAGGATAGAATCCATGGTCTTACTTATGAAGAAATAGCTGCTCGAGGTGGCGGAATTTTAAATAGTGCTGCCTCATTAGAAAAAATGACTGAAGATGAGCTTTTTGAACAAGCACGCTTGAGGCTAGATAATGTAGTTGCACAAGGGACCACGGCTATAGAGATTAAGAGTGGTTATGGATTAAGTGTAGAAAGCGAATTAAAAATTTTAAGAGTCATATCACGATTGAAAAAAAGTGGTACAAGTAGTAATCATATTATACCTATTAAAGCTACATTCTTGGGAGCGCACGCTTTTCCATTAAAGTATAAAGAAAATCGCGAAGGATATATCAAACTAATAATCGAAAAGATGCTGCCTAAAATAGCTGAGGAGCAACTGGCAGATTATATAGATGTATTCTGTGAGAAAAATTATTTTACTGTAGATGAAATGCTGCGTATTATAGAAGCAGGTAGTGCTTATGGTCTTAAGTCTAAGGTACATGTGAATCAATTCACATCATTAGGTGCCATAGATGCTGCAGTTAAAGCAGGTGCAGTAAGCGTAGACCATCTAGAGGTTATGGAGTCTACTGATTTTACAGCTTTAAGTGGTGCTAAAACGGTAGCTACAGCTTTACCTAGTTGTTCATTTTTTCTAAGTCTGGATTATGCTCCTGCAAATGAAATGATAGATAAAGGTGTTGCGGTATCGCTTGCCAGTGATTATAACCCTGGTAGTACACCGTCAGGTAATTTGAATTTTGTTTTTTCTCTAGCTTGTATTAAAATGAGAATGACACCACAACGTGCTTTTAATGCGCTGACTGTTAATGCAGCACATGCGTTAGAAGTTCATGATGAGTTGGGTAGTATCACTGTAGGCAAAAGAGCTAATTTAATGATTTTTAAGAATATAGATAGCATAGCTGCTGTTCCATATAACTTTGGTCAAGTAATTATTGATCAGGTGGTTGTTGATGGTGAATTTATTTAAAGTCTATGAAGTCGCATTTTGAGTTTTTTACAAGGGAGAAATTAAATCAATATATTTCTAAACGATTTGATCTTAATGAAAACAGTGTTTCTAATTTAGAAGATAGTTCTAGAACTTATGCTCAAGAAATAGAGTTGAGTGATGGTCTAGAAAATCTAAGTGATTTAAAAGCTACCTATATTCTAATAGGAATACCTGAAGATATAGGAGTGCGAGCAAATCTGGGTAGAGCAGGAGCGAGTGAGGCATGGTCTTCTTTTTTAAATTCCTTTTTAGGTTTACAGAATACATCTTTTAACGCTGTGAGTAGATTTTGCGTTTTAGGAAATGTTATTACCGAAGATCTTATGTCACAGGCTGCAGGTCTAGATTCTTCCATACATAGGGATAGGATTCAATTAAGTCATCTTGTACAGGTGCTGGACCAACGTGTGAGTGAAATTGCCATAAAAATTATAGAAGCAGGTAAAATACCGGTAGTCATGGGTGGTGGACATAATAATTGTTATCCATTATTGAGAGCATGTGGTTATACAGAACCTATAGACTGTATCAACATAGATGCTCATACAGATTTGAGAGCTGCAAAAGGAAGACATAGCGGTAACGGTTTTAGTCATGCGATTAAAGAAGGGTATTTGAAATCTTATTTTATGGTAGGAATTCAAGAGAATTATTTGAGTCAGCCTATGATTGATTTTATAAGTAAGAGTGATGCTGTTAATTACAGTAGGTTTAACGCCCAATATCTAGATGTAAACGGAGAAGTAGAAAAGGCATTAAGGCATATAGACTCTAATTATTTTGCTCTAGAAGTAGATATGGACGCTGTTGCAAATTTTCCATCCAGTGCACAATCACCTGTGGGATATTCTTTTCAGGAAATGCGAAGTTTAATTAACGAAATAATAAAGCAAGCAAATCGATTACCTAGATACATTCATATTTGTGAGGCAGCGCCTAAGTATGGTTATCCAAATCAGGTAGGTAAAGCGCTTGCTACTCTAGTTAATGACCTTCCATAATATGATGAAGTCTACTACGCTTATAGAAGAATGGCAGTTTATGTTTTTGCCAGTTTTTTTAATTGTCTTCTGGTTGCTTTATGTTTTAAAAAACTTGTCTTCTTTTAGAAAAGAGTTTCAAAAAATGGAGAGAAGAGATAGATCTTCAGAATTAGGTGTGTTGCTGCTCAAGGATTTAAAGAAGAAATATATATGGCGTTCTATAATTGCTTTTATAGTCGGTACACTTTTATATATAGCTGTTTACTTTATACTAAAACAATAGATAAGAAGCGCAATTTTTTAAACTGCGCTTCTTAAATAAGTTTAATTTACTTAGCGGTGTAGGTTTCTTTTAGAAACTCTTGGTCAGTAAGTGTATTCATGAAGTTAATAAGATCTGTTTTTTCTTGATCTGTTAAGTTTAATGGGTCTGTCGGTAGCGTTTGGTATTCTTGATCTGTAATACCTATACCATAACCACCGCCTAGATCATAAAATTCTATCACATCTTCTAGAGTTTTGTATGCTCCGTTATGCATGTACGGACCAGTTAATGCTACATTTCTAAGACTAGGCGTTTTAAAGAAGTGTTTTCTATTTTCAGTTTTATATAGATTAAATCTTCCAAGATCTTCATCAATAATGGCATTTTCTGTGACAGACTTTGATGGTACACCTAGATGTTCTAATTCGGTTTCCATAAAATCTGGTGGAACGGTACCATTAAATATAGGGGCAAAATGACAAGTAGCACATTTTGCTTTACCATTAAAGAGGTTAAAACCATTAATCTCTGAATAGGTAAGTGTGTTGACCTCATTTCTAATGTTGCGATCCCATTTTGAATTCCAGTAATTAAGACTGCGTACATAATTTGCAATTGCTGTTCTTACCGTATTTTGATTAATGGTAGTGTTGTAAGCTGTTTTAAAGGCTGTTATATAATCAGAGTCTTCATGGATATACTTTGTAAAGCCTTTTAAATCTGAATGAAATTCTTGTGTATTATTAATAACAGATACTATTTGTCCTTCTAGGCTACCGGCTCTTTTATCATAGAAAAAATCTTGTTGATATGCACTGTATGTGAGACTAGGACTATTGCGAGTAAGACCTTTGGGTATGGCTAGTCCGTCAGAAAAGGCTAGGTCACTTTTATGGCAGGTAGCGCAACTTATTTCTTTAGAAGACGACAAATTATTATCATTAAAAAGGCGTTTTCCTAAAGCTATTTTATCCTCTGTTAACGGTGTTACTTTATGACCTGCAAAATAATCTATAGACAGTGCTTCTTTAGAGAATAAACTACTTGCGTTATTATCGATAGCCATTTGTAAAGGGAAATTAACCTGCCAGTCTTTTGCGGTTTTGTTCCATAAAACCAACATTGGATCTATGTGTAATTTTATGAATTCGTATCGATTGAATTCTTCAAAATTACTAGTTTCTAGAAATTCTTTTGAGTCATGGAATTTTTGTTTCCAAGTATTTTTTAATTGATCGTTTTTAAAGTTATGATCATAGAGGTTTAATATTTGTTCCGCTTTCGCGAAAGCGGTAACAGCATCCATCAAACTATTTTCTAATACAGGTGAGTCAAAACCAGTAACACCTGTAGTGGCAGTGCGTATAAATTGTTTACGTACTAACCATAAAATATGGTAAGGTTTAAAGAATTTTATGTCCGTATTTCTAATGAGAACCTGTAATCTAGACTGTAATTTACCAGCTGTTTTATGTATAAATACAACGTCTGGTGTGTCGCTGAAGATGTTTTCTTCTAGTGTCTGAAAACTGCTAGGATTGCTAATTTTTATATCTGTAAGATCTTCTTCTTCTACTTTAATAATGTTAGGAGCGTTTAAGAAATTATAGTTGTTCAAATCTTGAAACGACAGTATAGGTTCCATCTTTTTGAATTCTACACGTGCTTTTTTATAATAAAATTTTAAACTGTCTACGTTACTAGTAGATCTAAGAGAATCTATATAGCTATCGCAAGAGATAAGGTCATTGATAAATAAATCTTGCAGTTGCAAAGAGGGCTGCAGCTCTACTTGTGTAACGTATTGAGGTGACTCTTGTTTGCAAGATATCATTAATAAGAGAAGACCTGCGGCAAAGCAGGTCTTCTTTATGATGTTTAAATATAATAATGTCATCTTATCTATCTAATCCAGTTAGAACATATAAAATACTTCCTTCTTTTCTACTGCTAGCCATGTTAGTTACTGCATTAGGGTCAGAGAAAGCGCTACCGTCTGCAGGTTCCCAACCGTGATTTTGGGTAACTACCATAAAAGTGCCATCTATTCCTACTTGGTCAGATACGTCTATCATTCCGGTTATTTCCCATACACTTGTTTCACTACCTATTCCTGCTGCAGTTGCACTAACCTGGTCACATTCTAAGACTACTTTAAGTTCACCTGTGTTTAAATTATACTGATATAATCTAGCGTAGTGATTTCTTACAGCATCATCATAATAACCGTTAGGATCTTCCTGAATATAAGCATAGTTCTCTGTCACAAGAATGTTATCTGGACTATGGAAACCCCATGCAGCGCCACCTATTTTATCACCATCTAGAACGCAAGTTATTTTTGCAGGTCCAGTAGGGTCTGTATCGTTTAATTCTACTCGGTATACACGACCGTATAATGAGCCTTTACCTACTAGAGCGTCTTGTTTACGTCCAGTTACTGCAAAGTAAATCTCTCTCTGATTATCACTATCGCCACGTCTCCAGTCTATATCTTCCAGTCTAGAGAATCCCATAACTCCTTTGCTCTTAGCTTCAGCATCTAGTAGGTCTATGTTTTTTTCTGTTAATTCTACAAAAGAGGCATCATAAGACTGTCCTTCTACCATATCAACTTCAAAGTTGATTCCTGCAGTATCTACTTTTAAACCGTAAACACTACCATTATATAAATCACCGCGATCACCTACATACATACCTAACTGTCCAGATGGGATATTGTTATCAGAGTGGTCATCACCTATAAATACTACTGTTTTATCATTATAAGCATCTTTACCTATAGCAACGGCATTTTCTGTACTCCACTGTCCCATAGCTGTAAGCATTTCTGGAAACATTCTAGAAGAGGTGTGTTTAGTTATTTCAGTGGCAAAAACACCTTTTGAAGCGCCACCCCATTCTCCACCAGAAAGGTAAAGTGGGCCGAAACCATGCTCATCTACAGTAATTAAAGAACCAGAACACTGTGCTGTAGAACCTGTTGCTTCTTCATTTAATATGTATTCTCCAGCTACTGGTTTAAAAGTATTATCTAAAGTTAAACGAGCGATAGAATAGTCTGCCTCAATATTGTTAATTAGAGTGTAGTCTTGCTGGTCTGCATTATAAATTAATCCTAAACCGTCTGCCATAGAACCGTAAACGAATTCTGGAGTTTCACTCAATTGATCCTGACTAGAAAGAATAGGGTAAACGTTTACAGAAGAAAATTCTGAAGTAGTTTTTAAGAAATTAGGTGTAACTGAATGTGCTCTTAATTCTACATTTTCAGCCTGCGGATTAATAACTTGATTATCGTCATCGTTACATGCTGTTAGCCCTATTATTCCTGCAGCTGCAAAAAGTAAAGATTTTGTTTTCATTTTATTAGTTGTTTTTTAGTTGGCCAAATTTATTTTTAACTGATTTAAAACATGAGAACTGAAGATGAAGCTTGTTTTACAAATTTGTTATCGATCGCGTGATTTTAAGTTAGAGAATGGTTATCTATTTTAATTTAAGGTTTATGAAATGTGTTTATCTTACTTAATCTTAAAGTGTTAGTTGTTAAATCAATCATTTTAGTTTTTTTTATGTAAAACCTATTGTGGTGTTCTTAATTTTGGATTAATTAAAATAAGAACGATGAAAAAAGTATGGATCACATTAACCGCCGCTTCTATTATGGCGATGTCTTGTAAAGAAAACAAGGAAGAGACTATTATAGAAGACGCGAGCTCTACAACAGAACAAGTAGATATTAAAGATGCTGTTGCGACTAATGACGTAAAGGTAATGCCTGTGTCACATGCCACATTTGTAATAGACTGGAATGGGCAGATTATTTATATAGACCCAATAGGTGGAGCCGCTGCCTTTGAGGGAATGCCTGCTGCAGATCTTATTCTAGTAACAGATATTCATGGAGATCATTTAAATGCAGAAACTTTGACCGCTGTGCGAGGTGAAAAAACAGAGTTAGTTGTTCCTAGTGCTGTTAATGAAAAGATTAAAGAAGATCAAATTGCATTTGTAATCAATAATGGAGAGACCACTACGGTTAATGATTTAACAATAGAAGCGATACCTATGTATAACCTTACAGAAGGTCGATTAGATAAACATGTAAAGGGAAGAGGTAATGGATATGTACTCGAGAAAAACGGATACCGTATCTATATATCTGGAGACACAGAAGATATTCCAGAAATGAGAGCCTTGAAGAACATAGGCAAAGCCTTCGTATGTATGAATTTACCGTACACGATGGATATAGATCAGGCAGCAAATGCTGTTTTAGAATTCCAGCCTAAAGAAGTAGTACCTTATCATTACCGTGGTACAGAAGGATTTCAAGATGTGGAAAAATTCAAACAAATGATTAATGATACCAACAGTGATATAGAGGTAACTCTTTTAAACTGGTATCCAGCAGCTACGGAATAATCAAGGATTTACATATTTTTAATCTAAAGGGAAATACTCAAGTGGTATTTCTCTTTTTTTATGTCTTAAAATGAGGTGTAGATGGTGTTGTTCTCGCTTTCGCGAAAGCGGATATCTTAAAATTACACTCCATGAATCCATTAAACGGGAAAAATATAGCATCGTAAAGGCATAATATGTCAAATAGAAACAGGTATATGAAACTATGTTTGCAGCGTAACATAGCGTCACTAGTAAGATGGTAGTTAACTGTTATACTCTTGTGATAATACTTGAAGTTTAAATGATAACTTAAAGAATGCTAGTAATAACAAACAAGTCTAATTTTGATAAAAATTAAAAACATGAAAAACCAATTATATAGTTTCTTAATAATACTACTAATAGGAAGTATAGGAACCGCACAGAATTTAAGTTCTTTTCACAATAAATTAGATTCCTTTTTAGGGAAACATGTGAAAAGTGGTAAAGTAGATTACAGTTCTATACATGCTGATAGAAGTGAATTAGATCAATTAGTTACTTTATCTCAAGAGATAAGAGTAAGCTCATCTAGCGCAAATGATTTCCAGGCATTCTGGATAAATGCTTATAATCTGCATGTGATAAAAGGTTTGGTAGATAATTACCCTATTTCTTCTCCACTAGATAAAGCTGGTTTTTTTGATAAAACAAAATACTCTATTGCTGGTGAGAATATTACTTTAAATGATATCGAGAATAAGATGTTACGTGCAAAATTTAAGGATGCAAGATTTCATTTTGTATTAGTATGTGGAGCAGTGGGCTGTCCACCTTTAATATCTAAAGCTTATTTACCATCTACACTAAATGCTCAATTAGAGCAACAGACTAAGCTTGCTATTAATAACGATAAATTTATTAAGCCAGGTAAAAAAGTAGCGGTATCCCAAATATTTGAATGGTACAAAGCAGACTTTGAGAAAGATGGCAAAACTATAGATTTTATAAATAAATATCGAAAAGTACCATTTACAGCAAATACTAAAATCAAATATTATCCATACAACTGGAAAATCAATAAAAAGTAAAACCATGAAGATTAAAACAACCAACCTATGGCTGCTAGCAGCATTTGTACTTACATTATGCACAGTACAAGCACAAGAAGATAATGAAGAAGAAGGATCTGTAATACAAACTCTAACACCGTCAAAGTTGATAGGTAAAGGGCAGTATGATATTAAATGGTTCAATAACCTTTATACTCAAACAGAAAGTACCTTCAGTGATGGGAGAGAAGCAAGACAGACATTTTTCACTTCTACTTTAGAGGCTTATACCGGAGTAGGTAATAATAAGAAATGGAATGTAGGTGTTATTCTAGAGTTGCGTAGTAATGTTATACGTGATAAATGGCCGTTAGAGGCTTTGCGTTTTCAAAATATAGAAGGTGAGCGAGCGTCTGGTCTTACAGCTTTTGCACCGTCTGTAAAATTTGTTCCTTTTAAATCTATAAATAATTTTTCTATTCAGAGTTCTGTTTTTATACCGCTAGTTAAAGATGAGGTGAAAGATGGTGTGTTTCTAGCTCAGAAAAGTTTTCGTATTCAGAATAGATTTTTCTACGATTACACATTCCCAAGTAAGGACTGGCAAATATTTGCTGAGTTGAATTCTGAATTCAGTTTAGGTAAAGATGCAGAATTTAATAACGATGGAGTACAAGTAGATGGTAGTTTTGCAAATAACAGTTTAAACTTGACACCAGGAATATTCTTAAGTTATTTCCCTTCTTCTAAATTTACTATTCTAGCACTAGCGCAACACTCGCAGCGTATCGATTTAGGAAATAATTTTGAACAAGATTTTACTGCATTAGGTGGTGGTCTTAAATATCAATTAACTAAAGAGCTTAATGTAGAGACACTTTATACTAACTTTGTAAGAGGTAATAATACAGGATTAGGAGAGACTTTTAATTTAGGTTTGCGACTTGTACTTTAAAAAAAGAAACATTGTTTCATAAAGAATTTAAGACACTTATCACTCTAGCGTTGCTATTGGTAAGTGTCTTTTCATATGGTCAGATTATCCAAGAAATAGTAATACAGGATAATAAAAAGACTAAAACATCTTATATAAAATCTATCATTAATTTAAAGATAGGACAGCAACTAGATAGCACGCTATTAGAAAATGATATCATAAGACTAAAACGTGAAGCTGGGATTGCACATGCTTATTATCAAGTGCATAAAGTAGAAAGCGATTATAAAATAGTGTACGGTGTACAAGAGAATTTTACCATTATCCCATATTTTAATTTTTATACCACAGATGAAGATGAGGTGGCTTACCGACTAGGTGTTACCGAATTTAATACTTTAGGAAAAGGCATTGCTTTAGGTATTTTCTATCAAAAAGACATTTTTGATTCTTATGGTCTTAATATAAGAGCGCCTTATTTAATTAATAAAAAGTGGGGATTATCCTTTATGGCACAATCGCTCACAACAGAAGAACCTGTTTTCTTTAATAATGAGGTAGCACAGTATAAATATAATAATGTCTCTTTTACCGCAGGAGTTCTACATCAGTTAAGTTTAAACCATCGTGCCGAGGTAGCCTTGAGCACCTTTACTGAGAAATACAATTACTTAAGCGGCGCTACATCTACTACAGTTCCACAAAATCTAGAAGTAAGTAAATTTCTAGCTAAGTTTATTTACGAATATAATGGTGTAAATAGTTACTACCAGTATCATGAAGGGTTTAAGAGTCTCTTTAATTTACAATACGTAGATAGTTCTGATAGTGCGTTGCCTAGTTTTACTATATGGAGAAATGATTTCACGTACTTTCATAGAATAGGAGAGCGTGGTAACTGGGCAAATCGTTTAAGAGTAGGTTTTTCTACTAATGACGATTCTCCTTTTGCGCCATTTGCGGTAGATAACAATTTGAATATACGCGGTGTCGGTAATACCATCGATAGAGGTACGGCGGCAATTGTTTTAAATACAGAATACCGTCATTCTTTTATAGATAAGGACTGGTTTGTACTGCAGGGTAATGCCTTTTTAGATGCTGGGACGTGGAGAAATCCAGGAGGAGAATTAACCGATTTTGGCGAGTCTCAAAATATAAGAGTATATCCAGGTATAGGTTTGCGTTTTATTCATAAACGTATCTTCAATACTATTTTTAGAATAGATTATGGAGTAGGTGTCACGCCAGATGCTACGCAGGGTTTTGTCTTTGGGATAGGACAGTATTTTTAGTAAGATAATGATGTTTATTCCGCTTTCGCGAAAGCGAGATCTACAGAATCATACTACCCAAAAAAGACCTCGTACATAAAACGACCAGGTACGAATGTAAAGCCGCCAGCTATCATTAAAGCGCCTATATAAAGTAAAACCATTTTAATTTTATGCTTTTTGATTTGACCTTTTCTAACCGCTATATATGCCGTAGGTACAGACCATAAAGTAAGAATACTGAATAAGTGAATGTATCCAAAATGACTGAGAAATTGTGGTCCTACCATAGCTGGCATAAACAAGGAAACAATAGCAGTTACCATCATAGAGATCATATAATATTTACCTAACGATCTATGCCATTTAGTTCCTTTGCTAAAGAGTAAAAGGTAGGCGCCTATAAATACACACGGAATTACTGTGAGTAAATGTATGTACATTAATGTATAATAAAGCGTAGAGTAGTGATCTTGCATGTTCTAGGTTTTCTGTCAAATATAGATGTGTTAAGCAGCTTTAATATTTTTAAATGGTCTGACTTGTATAAATAGGTTACTCAATTGTCATATCGAGAGATAAAAAAAATCCCCAAGCGAAGCTTGGGGATTTTTAAAACCGATAATTATATAAAGCTTTTGTGCCTTTATAATTAGTCTATGATAGCATTTAATGTAGCACTAGGTCTCATCGCAGCTTCTTCTTTTTCTGGATTAGGTAGGTAATAACCACCTATGTCCATCGCTTTTCCTTGTACAGCGATTAATTCGCTAGTAATCGTTTCTTCATTCTCAACAAGTTTATTTGCAAGAGGAGAGAATTGTGCAGCAAGTTCTTCATCTAGATCTTGGTCTGCTAGTTCTTGTGCCCAGTATGTTGCAAGGTAGTAATGAGAACCTCTATTATCTAGCTCGTTTACTTTACGAGATGGAGATTTTCTATTAGTTAAGAACTTTTCAGTAGCTCTATCTAGCGCGTCAGCAATGATTTGTGCTTTTTCATTTTTATTAGAAATAGCAAGGTGTTCTAAAGAAACCGCTAGAGCAAGAAACTCTCCTAGAGAATCCCAACGCAAGTGATTTTCTTGTTCAAACTGCTGTACATGCTTAGGAGCACTACCACCAGCACCAGTTTCAAAAAGCCCACCGCCATTCATTAATGGAACGATAGAAAGCATTTTTGCACTAGTACCTACTTCTAGAATAGGGAATAAATCTGTATTGTAATCTCTCAATACATTACCAGTTACAGAGATAGTATCTTCACCATCTTTCATTCTTCTCAAAGTACGCTCTGTAGCTTTAATAGGAGATGCGATAGTAATGTCTAGTCCTTCTGTATCGTGATCTTTAAGGTAAAGATTTACTTTTTTAATGATTTCTGCATCGTGAGCTCTGTTCTCATCTAACCAGAAAATAGCAGGATCATTAGTAGCGCGAGCTCTAGAAACAGCTAGCTTTACCCAGTCTTGGATAGGTGCATCTTTAGTTTGACATGCTCTCCATATATCTCCAGCCTCTACATCGTGCTCTAGATATACAGTACCGTCTGCATCTACTACTTGTACCTTACCACCATAACCGATTTCAAATGTCTTGTCGTGAGAACCGTATTCTTCAGCTTTTTGAGCCATAAGTCCTACGTTAGGTACTGTTCCCATTGTTACAGGGTCAAAGGCACCGTTCTTTTTACAAAACTCTATAGTTGCGTCATAAATACCAGCATAAGAGCTATCTGGAATAACGGCTTTAGTATCTTGAGATTTACCTTCTTTATTCCACATCTGACCAGAGTTTCTAATCATTGCTGGCATAGAAGCGTCAATAATTACATCACTAGGTACATGTAGATTAGTAATACCATGGTCGCTATTTACCATAGCAAGAGATGGTCTGTGTTCTAATACTTTGCGTATTTCGTCTTGAATCTCTTCTCTTTCTAATTCAGGTAATTCATGAAGTTTACTTAATAGATCACCAAATCCATTATTTACGTCTACTCCTAATTTATTGAATACTGTAGCGTATTTATCAAATAAAGGTTTGAAAAATACTTTTACTGCGTGTCCAAAGATGATAGGGTCAGAAACCTTCATCATAGTTGCTTTCATGTGTAAAGAGAAAAGTACATCTTTCTCAAGAGAGTCATCTATTTGTTCTTCTAGAAATTCTATTAAAGCATCTTTACTCATAAAGGTACCATCTAGAATTTCACCTTCTAATAATTCAAGACCTTCTTTAAGTACGTGAGTTCTGTTTGCTTTATCTACCAGTTGTATGTTTACAGTAGTAGCTTTGCTAGTGGTAAAACTTTTTTCATTGTGAGCAAAATCTCCTGCTGTCATAGTAGAAACATGAGATTTAGAATCACTACTCCACGCACCCATAGAGTGTGGATTATTTCTAGCGTATTGCTTTACAGGTTTAGGAGCACGACGGTCAGAGTTACCTTCACGTAATACTGGGTTTACCGCACTACCTTTTATTTTATCATAACGAGACTTAGCATCTTTCTCCTCGTCCGTTTGTGGATCTTCAGGATAGTTAGGAATATCATATCCTTTTGCCTGTAATTCTTCTATAGCATCGTTAAGTTGAGGTACAGATGCAGATATGTTAGGTAATTTGATAACATTTGCATCAGGTTGTTTTACTAAGTCACCTAACTCTGCAAGAGCATTATCGTGTTTTTGATCTTCCTTTAATCTTTCTGGGAAAACAGCAAGTATTCTACCAGCAAGTGAGATGTCTCTAGTCTCAATATCAATTCCTGCAGGAGCGATAAATTTTTTAATGATAGGTAAGAAAGAAGCAGTTGCTAGTGCTGGTGCTTCATCTGTTTTTGTATATATGATCTTAGGTTGATCTGCCATGTTGTATAGGGTTAAGGTTAAAAATTAATGTAGCATATTCAATCGTTTGCGATGTAAATGTGCAGTAGACAAATATAAGGTTTTGGTAAGGTTTTTAAAACTGATTTAGCTTATCCTTAGTAATGTGATATGAATTATGAGATTGATAAAATCAGGGCTGTTATTTTATTAATTTAAAAATAAGAACGCATTTTTCCTCTGTATTTTATCGATGTGTGATTTTATAAGTTTGTTAGCTCGATGCTGAATTAAAAACGCAATTTCTTTCATACTAGAACTATGTGATAAAAAGTCAAGGTGAGTTAGTTGATTACCAATTTTAAATTTTGAGCACAAAAAAAAGCTGCCCGATCTGGACAGCTTTTTAATATATGTGGTAGAAAGATTACTTTCTGCGCGCTTCTTTGATACGTGCTTTCTTTCCAGTAAGTTCTCTGAAGTAGAAGATACGCTTTCTACGTACAGCTCCATACTTGTTCACTTCGATTTTCTGAATAGCTGGTAAGTTTAATGGGAAGATACGTTCTACACCTATGTTACCAGACATTTTTCTAATTGTAAAAGTTTTTGTAGCTCCAGTACCTCTTAATTGAAGAACAACTCCACGGAAGAACTGAGTACGACTTTTTTCACCTTCTTTAATCTCATAAAATACAGTGATCGTATCACCAGCTGAGAATTTAGGTAAATCTTTTTTTTCTACGAATTCGTCTTGTACGAATTTTATTAACTTTTCCATTTAAATAGGAATTAATTAGATTGAGTAATGAATAACATGCACGATTATCGTCAGAGGTTAATTTTTACGAGCTGCAAAAATACAAACTTGTTATAAACTGACAAATAAAAACTAGAGTTTTTAAATATCAATTATCGTATGATCAGCTTTTTTACAAAGTTAGAAGAAGAAGTACTCACTCTTAAAAAGTATATACCAGCAGTAAGCTTAGAAACATCAAAGGTTTGTACATCGCTGTTTACACCTCTTTTTGCATTATATACTTGTTTTCCCAACGAGTTAATTATCGTAAGAGTAATGTCATTACTATGAGTACTAGTAAAAGTTATTTTTAAATAGCCATCCTTTACAGGATTAGTAAGAACGGTCAATTTTTCTTTTTCCTTATCTGTTTTCACAGTAATAGTAGAGTCATTGCTGTCTTTTTGTGAAGTAGCAGTGCTCTGTGATAACGTAAAAACGCTTAATAAAATAAAGAGTAAAATTCTATTCATAATAATATTGTATCGTAAAGTTAAAACTTTTTAACCAATTTTTGATACTAATCCTCATTTAAAAGGTCAGGTCTTCGTTCACGTGTTCTTTCAAAGGCTTTTTCTTCTCTCCATTCTTCTATCGCTTTTAAGTGACCGCTTAATAAAATATCCGGTACTTTGTGTCCTTTGTAATCTGCAGGACGCGTGTAAACCGGTGGAGCAAGTAAGCCATCTTGGAAACTATCGGTTAATGCACTAGTCTCATCACTAATCACGCCAGGAATTAATCTTATCAATGCATCACATAAAACTGCTGCACCTAACTCACCACCAGACAGCACATAATCACCTATAGAAATCTCTCTAGTAATATAAAGATCTCTTACACGTTGATCGATTCCTTTATAATGACCGCATATGATCATGATATTTTCCTTGAGCGATAAATGATTGGCCATTCCTTGATTAAGAGTCACACCATCTGGTGTCATATATATAACCTCATCATACTCACGACCTTCTTTAAGCTCATGTATTAATTTATCCAGTGGCTCTATCATCATTACCATACCAGCGCCACCACCATATTGATAGTCGTCTACTTGATTATATTTATTAAGTCCGTATTTTCTTAAATCATGCATGTGTACTTCTACAAGACCTTTTTCTATACCACGTTTTAAAATGGATGCTTCAAAGGGACTTCTTATTAATTCTGGTAATACGGTTATAATGTCTATGCGCACGATACTTGATTTTAATGCAAAGTTAAATGAATTGTAAGTTGTTAAAAGAAAAATAAACAGTCAATAACAATAATTAACTATACGATTAGTTTAATAACTACATAAATAGTTTGATAACTATAATAATAGTTATATGTTTGTTTCATCAATAAAAGTAGTTTCAAGGTAAATCTTATAGAAATGGAAAAATTAACGCAAAAAGAAGAAGAGGTAATGCAGACGCTTTGGCATCTAGAAAAAGCCTTTGTAAAAGAAATAGTGCCTCATTTAAAGGGAACTAATCATTATAACACCGTTTCTACTATCGTGCGCAAGCTAGAAGAGAAGAAGTATGTGGGTTATGAAGCATTCGGTAAAACACATCGTTATTTTCCAGTGGTTAAAAAAGAAGACTATCGCAACAAGTTTGTAAATAACGCCATGACCAGTTACTTTAATAACTCTTATAAAAACATGGTTTCCTTCTTTGCCAAAGAAGAGAAAATAAGCGCGACAGAGCTGAGAGAGATTTTAGAAATGATAGAATCTAAAGAAAAATAAGATGGAAACAGCTATAGAATATCTTTTAAAAAGCGCTGGAGTACTCAGCATATTTGTACTTGTTTATCATTTCTTACTACGCAGGCTCACATTTTTTAACGCAAATAGATGGTTTTTGCTAGCAGGTATTGCAGCAAGTATACTGTTTCCACTAGTAGAAATTACCCAAACCGTTTATGTAGAACAGCCAGAGCAAATAGTTTATTTACCTCAACAACTAGCAACACCCATGGCATCTGTTTTACAGCAGCCTTTTGTAGAAGAAACTGTAGTAACCTTTGACTATGCCATGCTATTCTTCTATCTATACATCGCTATTTCTATATTTTTCATAGGTAAAATGACGGTAGAATTAAGTTCGCTGCGCAGCTTAATAAGCTCTGGTGATAAAAAGAGATCTGGTAAGTTTGTTATAGTTACGCTTTCGCGAAAGCTGACACCTTTTAGTTTCTTTAACTATATATGTTACTCTACGTCAGACCAGCAATCACCAGAACTGGATTTGATTTTAGAACACGAGAAAGTCCATGCGAGAGAATGGCATTCTGTAGATTTAATAGCGTCGCATCTCTTTAAAGCCTTATTTTGGATCAATCCATTAGTGTGGTTGTTAAAGAGGCAGATAGGTGAAAACCTAGAATTTATTGCCGACTCAAAAGCCAAGATTAAAAACACCACAGGAATAAGCTACGAGCGCACATTATTGAGTACCGCCGCAAGCCATATGCAACCAGCACTGGCTAATAATTTTTTCACACCTTTTATAAAAAAACGAATTGTTATGTTACAAAAAGAAGCTTCAGCCAACTGGAATGCTTATAAATATGCATTGATATTACCAGTAATCGTACTTTTTCTCTACAGTTTTAACGTGGTGGAAGAGATAGAGTATGTAAAAAATGAAAATGCTCAACAAATGGATTCTGTAACAAATAATAATGATGATTCCTCTATTATTGATGCAATTAAAAACGCAAGAACTACTGCAGAAGAAGAGGTGGAAACAGCACAAGAATTGTGGAATGAAGATCCTATTTTAGATTTTGATCACACCATAAACTTCTCAATAGAACCTACCTCTACAGAAGATTATCTTGAAGAAAAGAAAACCTATTTAAAGAAAGAATACAATGTAGATTTTGACTACAGTAAGTTGAAAATAAAAAGAGGGAAAATAGTAAGAATCAAGATTTCTATAGATGACAATAACGGTTATAAAGGTTCTCAGGAATACAGTGCTACAGGTGGTATAAAATCGATTTGTGTTAAAGGAGTGATTAAGGGAGATTCTAAGTCCTGGAGCATGGGTGATTGCACTGGTGTTGCAAATAAAAACTCTTATTCTACAATTACTTCATCTTACACCTATTCATCAGATTCTGATTCTTTAGTAAAAAGTGGTGATAGCTTAATAACTCTAGCACAAATGGAAGAGCTGATTGCTCTAGAAGAAGCAAGGAATGCAGTTATTTTTTCAATGATGGAATCTACTAATGGCAAAAATATAGATAGTTTGTTAAACAGTGATTCATTTCAGTTTATTGATGTAGATTCTCTTAAAAATAAGATACAAGCACGATTGAAAAACGTTCATTTGGACTCTTTAAATGTTATCTATTTTGATTTACCAAAAACTGTGCACACGAACAAGAACGGTGTTTCTACTACTATAACAGAAAATGTTAGTATTGAAAAGTTAGATTTAGGTGAAAATCCACCTTTAATGATAATTAATGGAAAAGAGACCGCTGCAGAAATAGCCAACCTTATCGACCCTAAGCTTATTGAGAGTGTAACTGTATTAAAAGATAAAGAAGCGACTTCTCTTTATGGAAATGGGGCAAAGAATGGTGTCGTTCTTATTACCACAAAAAATGCCGATATGGATAATCGTAGAGCGGCGATAATGTCTAAAAAACAAGAAATGCTTCAGAGACGTGAAGAAATGAAAACTAGTTATGCGGCTCGTAGAGATTCCTTAATAAGTAAAAGGACAGAAATTAAAGAAGGAAGAAGGTCACAATACCAACAAAGAAGAGATTCTTTAATTAATAAAAGATCGGAAATCAAAGAAGCGAGACGTGCAGAGATGGAAGCAAAGCGAGCAGAAATGAAGAAAAGTAAGGTTGAATATAGTAGTGATGTTCAGTATCAGTCTTCAGGTAATGATGTAAATAAACCAGAAGGTTCAAGTTATGCTTATATAAATGGTCAAGTTCATTATTATCAAGTAAAAGGGAAAAGTACCGAAATTTACAATCGTTGGGGAATTAAAATATTTTCTATAAATGGTGTAATGAATGGAAAAAATGATATTTCTGATTCAATAACTCTAGAAAATAAAGTTTTAAACGTAAAAGTGCATAACGCCTTCATTACTTTATCTGATAAAGATGGTAATTATTACAATGGTAAAGCAGAGGTGATAAATGAACCTGTTATAATGCGAGAAACTCCTAAAGAGGTGCTCAATGCTTTAAGACCAGAAAGAGGATATACTTATGAAGTAGGAGTTGTTAAGAACTCTGTTCAAGGAGATTTTCCACAGACAGATACTGATAACACTGATGTAGAAACATTTTACCTTACCGATGTTTCTGAAAAGAAATTTGATGATCTTAAAAAAGATCTAGAAGATGCTGGGCATACTTTTAAATTAAAAACGCATCGTATGAAAAACGATCGCTTGGTTAAATTAAAATTTGAAATCGATGGTTCTCAATATGCATATCAATCTACTGCTGGTTATAAAGAATTAAAAATTGTCTTTAAAAATGGATCAGACTCGCCATCTATAAGCATGGTGCCGTTTAAGTAATTAAAACTTCATTTGGATTACCTGTAAAACCCATTCTAGCCTTTAGAATGGGTTTTACTATTTAATACTTAAGTAAAGGCTTACAAAACCTTACATTTGATGTATGAAGAAAGATGTATTCAAAATACTAGCTCGATTAAATAAAGCGGTTTTACCCAGCTTTACAAAAAAGCGATTAGATCTAGCTAAAGCAAGTAAATTGCAAATGGCAATTTTTGGATACAAATTATGGGTAACTAAAAACGCACTAGATTAATGTTTTGTAAAATACCAGATCAATTAGGTAGAATGATCGAGTTAGATCAGCTACCACAACGTATTATAT
Source organism: Nonlabens sp. (assembly GCF_039941875.1). Lineage (GTDB taxonomy): Bacteria > Bacteroidota > Bacteroidia > Flavobacteriales > Flavobacteriaceae > Nonlabens. Next base: position 152,478 of record NZ_JBDVDQ010000023.1, read on the forward strand.
CACTTGTACCATCTCAGACAGAATTGCTTATAGACTTAGGTCTAGCAGATAGACTCGTAGGTGTCACTCGCTATTGCATACATCCAGCAGGATTAATAGATGAAAAAACCGTAGTAGGTGGAACTAAAAAAATAGTAGAATCTCGCATAATAGAATTACAGCCAGATCTTATTATTTGTAATCGAGAAGAAAATAACCAAAAGATCGTTGAATTTTGTGATCACATAGCACCTACCTATGTATCAGATATCGATACTCTGGAACAAGCTCTAGAGATGATAGCAGATGTAGGAGAGATAACAGGAACTAAGTTCAAAGCAAAATCCCTGATACGCAATATTTCTAGCGCATTTAAGACCTTGCCAAAACCAGAAGTAAACCATAAAGCACTTTACCTGATATGGAAAAAGCCATACATGGCAGTCGGTACAGGTACTTTTATTAATGACATGCTGGCTAGAGCAGGTTTTTCTAATGCAGCTCTAGATCTTACTAGATATCCAGAGCTAGACATGGAAGCGATGATTAAGTTACAGCCAGATGCTGTTTTCTTATCTTCAGAGCCTTATCCATTTACTACAGATGATATTGCCGAGATGAAACTAGCCTTTCTAACAGCGCCATCTCAAGACCCAATAAAACCTAACGTTACACCAGATTTTAAAGTGGTAGATGGTGAGTTGTTCTCTTGGTATGGTTCTAGATTATTAAAAACACCAGAATACCTTAAAGGATTGCAACCTAAAAATACCGACTTAACTATTTAAGAAAAACAAATTTCTAATTTTCATGTAACTTTGATTTTAGAATAAATAAAAGAATTAAAAAATATATAGATGCAAAAAATAGGTGGTGGATTAGGTCTAGCAGGAATAATACTAGGATTAATAGTTATTTATGGTATTTACTGGTACAACAGTGCTGTAAGTTTAAGTGAAGACGTGGGCGGCGCGTGGGCAAATGTTGAGAGCAGTTACCAACGTCGTAATGATTTGATTCCTAACATCGTTTCTACAGCTAAAAAGTATGCTGAGTTTGAGCAGGAAACTTTAATAGGTGTTATAGAAGCAAGAGCCAAAGCTACTCAAGTAGCCATAGATGTAGACGCAACTAATCTTACTGAAGAAAATCTAGCGGCATTCTCTCAGGCGCAAAGCCAGGTGAGTTCTGGTTTAAGTAGACTACTCGCTACTTATGAAAACTATCCAGATTTAAAAGCAAACGAGAATTTCTTTGAGTTGATCAATGAATTAGAGCGTACTGAAAACCGCATTAACGTAGAGCGTAATCGCTATAACGGTGCTGTAGGATCTTATAATATTCATATAAAAAGATTTCCTGGTAATTTACTAGCAGGCATATTTGATTTTAATCCTTCAGGATTCTATCAGGCAGACGCAGGTTCAGAAAAAGCTCCAGATGTAGGTGACTTATTTGGCGACGATTAATCATGTCAGTAAAAGTAGAAGATTTCCTTACAGCTGCGCAGGAAAAAGCAATAGTAGAAGCCATATGCAAAGCAGAATCACTGACCAGTGGTGAAATACGTGTGCATCTAGAATCGCGCTGTGAAGAGCCTGTCACTCGCGCTCAAGAGTTGTTTCATTTATTAAAAATGGATAATACTAAAGAAGAGAATGGAATTCTTTTCTATGTTGCCGTAGATGATAAGAAATTTGCCCTCATAGGTGACAAAGGTATACACGCTAGAGTAGGAGATGACTTCTGGACGTCTGTAAGAGATGTTGTTTTGTCTCGCTTTCGCGAAAGCGAATTCCAAAACGGACTTGTTCAAGGAATAGAGCTCGTGGGTGAAAAACTTGCGACTTATTTTCCATGGGATGTGAATGATGTAAATGAACTACCTGACGAAATCTCTGTAAGTTAATGAGGTATTTATTCCAAATCTTAATCGTATTCATAGGATTTTCAAATCTTGCTTTTGGACAGTTCACCATTCCAGAAAAGCCAGGTAACAGTTCGCAAACACCATATGTTTATGATGCTGGACAAGTGCTTACACCTGTTCAAAGAACATCTCTTAATAACAAATTAAAACGCTATGCAGACACTACTTCTACTCAACTAGTTTTTGCAACCATTAAGTCTTCAAATGGTGAAGAGTTAGACCTTTTAGGTGCTAGATGGGGACAAGAATGGGGTATAGGACAGGAAGGAAAGGATAATGGAATATTACTCATTCTCGCTATAAATGATAGACAGGTAGATATCAATACAGGTTATGGTATAGAATCTAGAATGTCTGATAGAGATGCAGAGCGTATAGTGAATAGGGTTTTAATTCCTAATTTCAAGAACAGCAATTATTACAACGGTTTAAATCTAGGAGCAGATGCTATTTTTGAAACCTTACAAGGTGAATTTCAAGGTACGGCAGGCAGTTCACAACCATTTCCATGGAGTGTTTTATTAGTTTTTGGAGTGTTTATATTTTTCATTATTATGAATGTTAAAAACAAAGGAAACGGTAATAATGGAGGTAGAGGAGGTTCTGGTGGTTCATTACTAGATATTATTATTTTAAGTAATATGGGGCGCGGCGGTTTTGGCGGCGGTAGCTTCGGTGGCGGTTCTTCAGGTGGCTTCGGCGGTGGAGGTTTTGGTGGCTTCGGCGGCGGCGGTTTTGGCGGCGGTGGTGCTGGTGGTAGTTGGTAAGAAAATTGATATAATTCCGCTTTCGCGAAAGCGGACATAAAAAAATCCCTTAATACTATTAAGGGATTTTTTTATTCTATGAAAGTGTCATTTACCGTTTTAGGGAGAAGTGTCCTTTAATTTCCATATCACCTCTAGAATCTTTAATTTCTAGTAAAAACCAATAATCTGATGACGGCATAGGGCTGCCATTATATAATCCATCCCATCCATTATGGTCCTTGTCATAGCTTTTTAATAATTTTCCATATCTATCAAAAATAGAAAATGTAGCACTATCAAAAGTATTGATTTGATCTACATACCAAGTGTCGTTAAATCCATCATTGTTAGGAGTAAAAAACCTTGGATAGTCTATAATGAGCACTTGTTGTGGAGGAGAAGGTGCGCAGCCATTAAGGTCTATAACTCTTACTTCATGATAGCCTCTAGATACATCTACAAAGACATTACTGTTTTGTGGTACACCATTATCTAATACATACTGGTAATCTCCTGTGCCATTAACGGTAACGGTAATCGTATTAGGGTCACCAAAGTTAGTGGATGTAATAAATTCTACCGCTGGTGTTTGTGATGCAAAGACTGTAAAGTTTATAGGATTAAATACACAACCTTGAGAACTAGTTACCTGTACAGAATAGCTGCCTGGTTCATTAATATCTATAGAACTTGAGACTTCTCCGGTAGACCACAGATAGCTCTCTCCAGATGTTTCTGAAAATGCATCTACGGTAACAAAGCCGTTGTTACATATTACGTATTCTAGATCAACTAGAACTATGGGTAATGAATCTACGATTACCTCAAATTCTCCTACACTAAAACATCCTAAAGCTATATTAGTTACTCTTACATAATAGGTGTCTTGAACAGTAACACTTACGGTATGGTTAGTTAGTGGATTGATATCATCTTCTGCATCTAATAATGATGTAAAATACTGTATGGTATGCATGCTAGGGTCTAGACCATTTAATATAATGCTATTATTAGTAGAAAGATCAAAGCTATGTTGATCATCAAAATCAGTATCACAAGATCTTAATTCATAACTGCCTGGAGTGGCTATTTGTGGTGCTGCCTGAATTTTTAAATTAAAATTACTTATAGAAAAACAACCAGAAACGGTATTCTCAAGTCTTATGAAAATAGTCGTGTTGTTTGCTGTGTAATTAAAATTACTGTTCAGTTCATTAGTTTGATTTATAGCATCTAAGTTAGTGCGATAGAAACTAGTTGAAAAACCAGCTGGTAATGGATCTATGAATTGTGGGACAACCTCATTTAAATTGGCCGTTTGTATAGGGTTGTCACAAACTAATAGATCATTTACAGGGTTAAGTTGAAGTGGCAAATTAACGATTAGTTCTAAGTTGCCTACATCATAGCATCTGGATACGGTGTTATAGAATCTTAAATATACCGTTTGTGGGTTCGTAGTATTTATAAAGTCCGTTTCATTTGATATGGGATTTACATCATTTTGAGCATCGATAATACTGGTGTGCCAGGATAAGGTAGAGTTAAAAGGTCTTGTCCCTACTAGCTCTGCTTCTCTAGAGGTTAAATCAAAAGAGGTAGAGCCATCTTGATCCATATCACAAGAGATAGAAGGTGTTACCGTGTTAGTTAACGGACTGTCTATAACGTTGAAAAGTATCTCTTCTACTTCATAACAACTAACGTCGTTACCTATACGAGCATAAATAGTTTGAGGGTTTATAGTATTAGTAAAAACAAGTGGTAATGGATGGTTATTTAAATTAGCCTGTAGGGCAGATTCATGAAAAGAAACAGTGAGATTTGTACTAATTCCACTTCTTATCATATCAATAGATTGTTGTAAGTCAAAGGTCGAGATTCCATCATTATTGTCATCACAGATTCTTAAGTCTGCAGGAACATTGTAAACTGGAGATTCATCTACTTGCAATAAAAAAGAATCTACTCCATAACAAGAAGGATCAGAATCGTTTTCTACGCGCACCCAAATAGTTTGTGGATTACTTGTGTTTTGAAATGCGTTGAGCTTATTTATGCTGTTTGTAGAAGTATCTGCCTCTGTAAAACTGCGGTAATAAGAAGTGCTTTTACCAGTCTGTCCATTTAAGATTTCGTTATCCTTTGTAGATAGAAAGAAATCTTCTATTTCATTACCATCTGCTTCACATAGTTGATAGGTAGTTATGTTAGTAAAAACAGGTAATGTGTTTACTATAATAGATTGTTGTACCACGGTTTCACAGCCATTATTTAAGTTTTCTACTCTTACAAAAATAGTTTCTGTCTGTGCATTATAACCAGTTGAATTGTTTATAGGGTTGACACCTATCTCAGCATCAGAGAAATTATGATGATAAGTAATCGCTCTATTTGCATCTGTTGTTATTTGAGACTCTTGAGAAGTAATGTCTATCACAGAAAACCCATCTTGATCATTATCACAGATAATAATATCTATAGGTGTTCCTGAAACAGGTGCTGGTAAAATAGTGATTTGTAATTCTTGGTTATCACTACATCCTGTCGGTGCAATTAACTCTGCAAATACCGTAAATGGATTTACCGTATTTGTAATTGTGGTAATAGGGTTTGCTCTGTTATCAGCATCTGTTTGCGTTAAGTAATAAAGTACCGCATGATCGTTACCAAAAGAGCCTCTCACCGCATTATCAAATTCATTAAGTGGTACGGTGGTAATTAAATCTTGATCTTCATCACAATACGTTTGATCCACAATAATACTTGATTGAAAAGACGGTGCGACAGATATTTCAAAATCTGAAAACTCTGTACACGTAGGGCTGTTTATTCTTATGTAGATAGTTTGTGGGTTAGTTAAGTTAGTGTAACCGATAGAAGTATCAATTTGATTTACATCTCCCATTTGATCTACCTCAGTTTCAAAGAACTCTATATCTACATTTTCAAGACCGTTAATAAAGCCTATGGCAATAAGATCAAAGCTAAAAGTTTCAAAACCATCATTACTAATGTCGTCACATATCTGTACGTTTTGAATATTAGTTCTATCCAACAAAAGATTAGAATATAAAACAACAGTTCCAGTGCTTGCACAACCTGTAGCTATAGATTCAAATCTTATAAACACACTCTGTATTCTAGGTGTTGTATTGTTAAAAGAGTTAGGATTAGAAATAGGATTCAAATTATCAACCGCATCAAATTCAGATAGGTGGTAGGTTATGTTATATTCACTAGCTGTTGTTGTAAATTCAGGAACGACACTAGTTATATCAAAGGTGGCAAAACCATCTCCATCGCTATCACAAGCGTCTATTTCTTCTAGAGCGCTGTTTAATGATGGTGGTATTACAATATTTATAGTCACCTCGCTAGTAGCAAAACAATTACTCAACGTATTTGTAATTCTGGCATAAACTGTATCTGGATTTGCGCTATTAGTATAAGAGTTAGATAATATGCCTGTGTTATTAATAGCTGCATTTGCACTAGAATGATAAGAAACAGTCACATTATTAGCTGTCATAGCAACTTCATTATCAAACTGTGATAGATTTATAGTTGTACTACCGTCTAGATCTTCATCACAAGTGGTAAAAGTATAGTCCGTTGCTAGAAGAACATCATTTACTTCTAGTACAACTGGTCTTATGTTTTGGCAACCAGTGTTTAAATCAATGACGCGTATAAAAATTGTTTGAGGGTTACTTTGATTTGTGTACATGTTAGCTAATTCATTTACATCGCTTTGAGCATCATTTTGATCCATGTAAAATTTGTAATCATAATTACCAGTAGGAAGTTGATTCAAAGCATTGCTACCTATAGCTTGTAAATCAAAGGTCTCAAAACCGTCTGCACTAGCGTCATCACATAACGATTGGTTTGCGATAGTGATATTAAGCTGGTTTGGGTCTATAGTAACAACTACATCATCTGTTATAATACAGTTAGTCCCAGTAAGCGCTACGGTTATTTCTACGCGGTAATTACCAGTAACATTTGCTAGAATAGTACTGTTTACTTCACCTATTAATTCTGTATTATTTCTAAACCATTTATAGGTAGCTATATTATTGCCTATGTCGGCATCTAGGGTAGCATCTACACATGGAAAAAGATCTGGTCCTAAATCTACTTCAGCTTGTAGACTGCCAGCTTCTATAAAAATAGCACTATCATATGCTGTGGGATCAAAGCTAGACTGGTCTGCAATAACCATTTTAAGATGATAAACCGTATTAGGAATTACAGCCGCTGCTGCCGTAAGTTCTACTGTGCGTCCTTCAAAATTTGTATCACCTATAGACTGTCCTGTAAAGAAATTTTGATTTACGGCAGGACATTGTCCTACTACCTCTGGGTGGACGGTATCTATTCCTACTGCCGTAGAGCTGTTAGGTAAAACAGCTATATTTTGGTAAGTACCACCTTGTGGTCTTAAAAGTAAAGCAAATCCGTCACCTACATTACAAGGGAAATTTTGTTGATACTCTTCAGATGCTAGAATGTAATTAAAGCTGATCATGTTTGCTGTACTGATAAGGTCAAATTCAATTACCGTTGCATTTACCGTGTTAGCAATACCAAATGTGTTTTCAAGATCACTGTCTCCAGTCCATGCGGTAGTTCCATCGCTCAAATCTGTAGTAATAGAAGTGTTTCCTGTTCGGTTTCCATTACCTGTACTTAAAAAGAATCCGCTAGAAAATGGAAAAGAAGAAGCGCCTTGAGTAAAACTACCAAAGCTATTCAGGCCGTCCACACTACCATTCATGTTAGAGGTAACATTTGTTATTTCTACACAATCATTACCTAGCGATTGTAAAACTAATTGATCCACTGGTAAGTTAGTGGAGGTATTAATTAATTGAGAATAACTAATAGAGCCGATAAGTAAGTAAATTAAGCAAACAGTCTTTTTATATAGAGTAGTATGTTTCAAGGGCTGTAATTTTAATTAGACATATTATTTTATTAATATTTTGTTAAACTACCGATTAAATACATTTTAAAGCGATAAAAAGTAGTTTAATTTACAACTGTTTAATTAGTTTTAACATAAGGCTAATGTTTTTAAACACCTAATTAGCTGTTTATCAATTAATTACATGTTTTTATTTTAAAATGATGAGACCACTTTAATCGATATAAATTACCGTTTAACGGCACGTTAAAAGATGTAAAGCTTCCGTTTACTGTGTATATTTGCAAACTAATTTTGAACTATGGCATTGAATAAGAATGGAGTATTAGGCTGGGCTACTTTAATTATGATTATAGTAGGTATAGGCCTTATATGTTTAGGCGCATTTAAATATCAAGAAGTTGCTGGATATGGTTTTGCAGCTGTAGGTGTTGGATTTTTTTCTATTGCTTGGGTTTTTAATGCACTAAAAGGAAGAGTGTAAGTGAATAAAGAAGTTATCCATTTTAAGGATTTAAACACCTTGCGACATAGGATTATTTTAGGCTTGGCCTTTATAATGCTTATTTGCGCAGCGGTATTTTTTTTTAATGATTTAAGAATTTACAGTTCTATAACAGCACTTATAGCTGTAACGTTATTTTACCTCCTTAATTTTGATGGTTTTACAACACGCAATTCTGTTTCTTACAGTCGCAGATCGATCACTGTAAAATTAATAGGTAGAAAAACTTTTGGCTTTACCTTTAAAGAATTAGAACAACTAGATCTTTCTGAAAAAGGTCTTTATATTAAATCAAAAGGGATGGATGCGGTTACGCTTTCGCGAAAGCGATACCAAGACAAATCCTTAACCCAATTACATAAAATATTACAAGAAAAAAGCACATCAAATGAGCGACGATAAACAAGTAATTTTTTCCATGTCAGGTCTTTCAAAGACCTATCAAAGTACTGGAAAACAAGTTTTAAAAAATATTCACCTTAGTTTTTTCTACGGTGCAAAAATAGGTATTCTAGGACTTAACGGTTCTGGTAAATCTACACTGATGAAGATTATCGCTGGGATAGAAAAGAACTATCAAGGTGATATTAATTTCTTACCAGGTTATAATGTAGGTTACCTAGAACAAGAACCACAACTAGACGAGACTAAAACCGTAATGGAAATAGTACGTGAAGGTGTGGCAGAGACTGTTGCTGTATTAGATGAGTATAATAAGATCAACGATGACTTCGGCCTAGAAGAGGTTTATACTGATGCCGATAAAATGGAGAAACTGATGAATCGTCAGGCTGTTCTTCAAGATAAAATAGACGCATTAAACGCATGGGAGCTAGATACTAAACTAGAAATAGCCATGGATGCCTTACGTACTCCTCCAGGAGAGGCAGAAATTAAAAACCTGTCTGGTGGTGAACGACGTCGCGTAGCATTATGTAGATTATTATTACAACAGCCAGAAATTTTATTACTGGATGAACCTACTAACCACCTCGATGCAGAGTCTGTATTATGGTTAGAACAACACCTTGCTCAATATAAAGGAACTGTAATTGCGGTAACTCACGATAGATATTTCTTAGATAACGTTGCAGGCTGGATTCTAGAACTAGATCGTGGAGAAGGTATTCCATGGAAAGGGAATTATTCTAGCTGGTTAGAGCAAAAAGGAGACCGTCTTGCAAAAGAAGAAAAGTCTGAATCTAAGAGACAAAAAACTCTTAAACGAGAACTGGACTGGGTACGTCAGGGAGCAAAAGGTCGCCAGACAAAACAAAAAGCACGTCTTAGCAACTATGACAAGCTTTTAAATGAAGATCAAAAAGCAAAAGAAGAAAAACTAGAGATCTACATTCCTAATGGTCCACGTCTAGGTACAAATGTTATTGAAGCAAATGGAGTAAGTAAAGCCTTTGGTGATAAATTACTTTACGAAGACTTAAACTTTGTACTGCCACAAAATGGTATAGTAGGTATTATAGGACCTAACGGTGCTGGTAAAACGACCATTTTCAAAATGATCATGGATCAAGAACAACCAGACAAAGGATCTTTTACGGTAGGAGAAACAGTACAACTGGCTTATGTAGATCAATCGCACTCTAATATCGATGCAAATAAATCTATTTGGGAAAACTTTTCTGATGGTCAGGACATGATCATGATGGGTGGTAAAATGGTCAATTCTAGAGCATATCTAAGTCGTTTTAACTTCTCAGGTAGTGAGCAAAATAAGAAGGTGTCTACGCTTTCTGGTGGAGAGCGCAACCGTTTACACCTAGCCATGACTCTTAAAGAAGAAGGTAACGTACTGTTGCTAGATGAGCCTACTAACGATCTAGATGTAAATACTCTTAGAGCACTAGAGGAAGGTCTAGATAACTTTGCAGGTTGTGCGGTAATTATATCGCATGATAGATGGTTCTTAGATAGAGTTTGTACGCATATCATTGCTTTTGAGGGAGATTCTCAAATCTATTCTTTTGAAGGTAGTTTTACAGAGTACGAAGAGAATAAGAAAAAACGTTTAGGTGATCACGCTCCTAAGAGAATACGTTACAAGAAATTAACTAGAGACTAGTTCTTTTCTAAGTAATTATATAACTACCCCAAAGGTTTTTAAAACCTTTGGGGTTTTTTAATGCGTTATCTTAGAAAATTACCAGAGCAGATTATCAGTTATCGGTTAGTTGTGCCTCTATATGTTTTAAGTATTAATTGATAATCCATTCTTCTTCATAAAGCAATGCTTTAGTAAGATGATTGTACATTAAAGGGAATTGTTCTTTAAAATCCTTATTTGATTCAAAGAAGTATTCTACTAGAACCGCCATAAATTCATACTGATTTGTAAACGCATAATCTCTGAAAAACTTTGTGTTGTCTAGTTTGCTGCGCACTGCCGGCTTCATGAGTTCTTTAAGAATATTACGTGTAAATTTTTTAAAACGTAAAGCATCTATCTCGCTACTGCGCTCACTTTCTATATGAAGTACGTGTGTAAATTCATGTAGGCCTAAGTGCAGGTTATCATTTACGATATCCATTCCTTCTTTAAAATCGGGCCATGAAAAAGCTAGAACTTTTGCTATAGGATTGTATTCTCCCTTATGATATTCTTGAGTAGCAGGACTTAAAAAAGGTTCGGGAAAAAGCAATAAAGTGTTTAATTTAGGGAAAAGGTAATTACGACGTCCGAAGGTTAAGCGACATGCAACACAGGCTATTAAAACGATTTGCTCATCAGTTACAGCGTCTTGATATCTGTTTTTAAAATCTTTTCGTTTTATAAAAGTAGCAACTCTATGTTCAAATTGCTTTTTATATTTTTCAGATAGATGTTTGTAAAAAGGATATGTTTCTAGGACTCGCTTTCGCGAAAGCGGTAACCGTGCATTACTCCATAACTGTCTATACCATATAAAGTCTCGCTTTCTTTGAAGAACACGTAGACTTAAATGAATTATAACCAGAAATAGCCCTATAATCATACCTGCTATGACATAAGGGCCCATCCATAAAGTTTCACTATTAGGGTTTGCCTGTAACGATATGAGGTTTAAGAAATTAATCGCGAGACATGAAAATTCTTAAGATGTACCAAAAAAGTAACATCAAAGAAGAGAATAAACCTAATGCAGCACCTACGTATTGGTCTGTATGGTATTTATGTACCAGATTAGATGTCTGATAAAGTATAGAACCAGCAGCTAGAATTACCATAGCACCACTAAAGAAAAGCCCTAAGTCAAATCCGAAAATCATACCTGCAATTATTAATCCTATTGCGATAATAAAACCTACAGATAAAATACTTTTAAGGAAAGAAAAGTCTTTTTTTGTAATTAAAACTACAGCGCTTAATGCTGCAAAAAGTGCTAATGTAAGTATGGCTGCCTGACTTAATAAATTGCTTTCTCCACCTTGTAGAGCTGCCTGATATTGTAATGCCATAGCAATAAGTGGCAGGAAAATAACAGCCTCTGCGACTACAAATAACAATAGGCCTAGGTACTGTTGCGTGCGGTCATGTGATTTATGTGCCATCTTTTCTGCATAAGAAGTAGCCATCATAAATGCGCCTAATACTAATAACCATGTCCAGCCTTGTGTTAGACTAAACATAAAGTTAACTAGAGGATCTATACGCAGTAAAACAGCTTCTATTATGACAAATAGTAATGTAGCGATAGCAACATGTCCATAAGTCTTCTTATAAAAAATAGCTCTTGCCTCGTCATTCACTATAGATAGTGGCTGGAAAGAGGTGTCGTAATGTGGTGTGTGGTCTTGATTCATAGTTATATTAAAACGTGAAGATAATTATATTGTTTTATCCTTATGTTAATGAATGATTTAAATTATTTTTATGGTTGTTAAACCTTTGCACTTTGCGCGAGTCATATATATATGAGTAAAACACCAGACCAAGAAATAATTTCTTTGATCCTTAATGAGGCTACGGCTAATAAAGGGTTCAGGCTGCTGGTATCTCAATATCAAGAACAGTTGTACTGGCAAGTTAGGAAAATAGTCATAGTCCATGATGACGCTGACGATGTATTGCAAAATGTGTTTATTAAAATCTTTAAAGGAGTAAAAAACTTTAAAGGAGATAGTAAATTATCTACATGGATGTTTAGGATAGCCTATAATGAAAGCATGACTTTTTTAACTAAGAAAGGCAAGACTTTACAAATATCTTCTCAAGAACTACAAGATCATTTAACTGAAAAATTAGAGGCAGATGTTTATTTTACAAGTGATGAGATAGAACTAGCGCTTAAAAAGGCACTAGCACAATTACCAGATAGACAGAGAGAGGTTTTTAACTTTAGATATTATGACGACCTTAAGTTTAAAGATATTGCAACTATACTGGACCTAAGTGAAGGTGCTGTGAAAAGTACGTACCACATAGCAGCAAAGAAAGTAGAACAATTTATTAAAGTGAATTAAACTAATTGACTTAAACACAGTCATAAGGATATGAAAAACAATAATCAACATACACAAGCAGGGTTTAAAGTACCAGAAGGTTACTTTGATTCACTTACAGATCGTGTGTTAGAAAACACACAAAAAGACGAGATCGTAGAACACGCTGGTTTTAGTGTTCCTAAAGATTATTTTTCTACTCTAGAAGATCGTATTTTAAAAGAAGTACAAGAAGATGAAAAAGAGGTGAAAGTTGTAACTCTTCAAACTTCAAAAAATAATACATGGTTGTACCCATTACTAGCAATGGCAGCTGTATTTATAGGTTTTGTAACTATTAATAGCCTGTTTTCTAAAGACGAAGTTACTTTTGCAGACCTTAACGATCAAGAGTTGAGAGATTACATAGTAGACGTTAATTTTTTACAAGATGAAGAGTCTGTAGAAATATTATATGCCGATAATAGCATACTTAACGATACTGAAATAGAACAAGAATTTACAGATAACGAGTTGTTAGACTACCTTATGGAAGACACAACATTAGATCAAATTATAAGAGAATGAAAAATTTAATATTAGTATTCGTACTGCTTTTCTCCTTTATGGTAAAAGCACAAAGTCCAGAAAAGGATCGCAGTAGACAGAGCAATAAAGAAATGCATGATAAGATTAAAACCCTTGCCATAGCATACATTAATAAAGAATTAAATCTATCTTCTGAAGAAGCAGAAAAATTCTGGCCTTTATATAATGAAGTAAAAGATGAACGCGACCGCCTAGAAAAGGAAAAAAGAAAGCTTATCAATAAGTTAGAGGGAGAATTTGATTCCATGACTGAAAAGCAGGCAATATCTTATGTAGATCAAATGGTTCAATTAGATCAAAAAATAGGTGCTACTAACTTAGATTATAATCATAATGAAATAATACAAGTAATAGGCGCAAAGAGATTTCTTAAATTAAAAAAGGCGGAATTAGATTTCAGGCGTAAGATGATTAGAGAATACAAAGAACGTAGACGTAATAAATAAATTTGGTTTGGTTAGTTTAGAAAATCTCTTTCTGTTAATACAGAAAGGGATTTTCGCTTTTAGGACTTATTTTTTGTTGTTCTAATTTTGATTAAAAATAACAAGTCATTATTTTTAACACATAAAACTATACCTATGAAAAGAGTTCTTATCATTCTTTGTATTGCATTATTTGCTAGCTGTAACACAGCACCTTCAGATTCTCAAACTGATACACAAGATCCTATAAAAAGCAGTGAAACGTATAAGTTATATGTACAGGCGTACAACAATTATGCAGCTTGTAAACAAGAACGTCCACAGTTAACTACAGACTTTATGAATAAGAAAATTACACAAGAAGAATTTTCTACCGCATTAGAGAGCAATGGTAAATTGTGTAATATTAAAAAAGAGATCTATAATAAATATTACCAATTACTAGAAGCAGAATTTGATAAAGCTGCAGAGGCTTATGAGATCACAGAATAATACTTCTAGAATAAAATAGAATTCATTTCTTTTGTGCTGTTAATCTCTGTGTCATTATAAACCAGTTTCCAGCCCATAGAACTACTCAATAAATAAATATTGCTCAATTCAGTTAATAATCTGTTTTGAGCATTTTTTATAACTTCATCTTTTTTAATATCATCTTTGAGTTTTGCCTCTATCTGTCTGTTTATCTTATTGATATCCTTAGCTTCAAATTTATTTAATATACCATCGTCCATTTTAAAATAATCTAGATGGGGATTAACCTTAATTTCTGGCTGAGGTATGTAAGTAATAAAAATAGTTTTTGATTCAGGATCTAGTTCATGTTTCAACTGCTTAAGGTCATACGATATTTGAGCCTCGGCATTTGAAATTATAATTGCACTTTTTTGACTTTTAAAAAAGTCCCAACTATAAGACTTAGTGCTTTCATAGGTATAAACCTTAGCATATTTCATTTCTGTGACGACCAGTTTACTCGTGTTCTTAATCTCCTTTTGTATCAGTGCTGTTTGTGCTAGTAACAACTCACGATCTTCATTTCTATCTAGGAACATAGATCCGAAATAAAATATACCCACCGCTATTACACCACTGATTATGTATTTAAAAATGTCTTTCATTATAATTTTATTTCAGGGTACTGCGAGTTTATTTTAGCACGCATTTGTTCTATTTGCAGTTGATGTGCTTTTACATCTGTAGCACGATGTTGAGATAATTTTCTGTATTTTTCTACCGTTTTTTGTTGTGTTAGAGTGTTGTTGTTAAGTCCGCTTTCGCGAAAGCGAGACCATATAAAATCTACACCTATCTCATTAAGATGTACCATATCACGAGCATAGAATCTATAATCTCTTAACTCGTCCATCGCAATTTCATAAGCAGGGAAATAAGTGGCTTTATTTAAATCTACTTGAGTCTGTATCGCGTCGTGTAATCTCGATTTACTACGTGTGTTTTCTATAAAACCGTCTTTAATATGACGCACCGGCGATAGGGTATAGGTGATATTAATTTTTGCATTCACCTTTTTAATCCAGTTATAAATACTGGTTAGATCGGTATTTATGGTTTCTGTAGTGAGCAGTTCTTTAGTAAATAATTGTTGCGGTTGTTTATGACAGTTAGCAACGATTATATCTTTATCTATATGACGATAAACCCATGCAGTACCTAGAGTTATAAATAGATGAGAAGCTTGTTTTAAATCTGTTTCCAGCTTTTTTAATGCGTTGTTTAATTGATCTAGAAGCTGTTGTTGATCTTTGTTATTAAGATCAGAATGGGCTAGATAAGAATAGTCACCCTCTATATCTTCTCGTGTAAACGGAATATGATGAATAGCTCGATCTATTAATACTCTCAAACTAGTGGAGTTAAAAATAATCCCAAAAGGATTTATAGTCGTATCAAAGCCATAATAAGAAAGTTTAGAACCTATGTTCTCGGTAAAACAGCTGCCTAGTAGAACTACTTTAGAATTATAATCTATCGGGCTAGTTAGTTTTAAAACAGGAACAGGTGTGCTAAGTTTCATGGGATATTAAGATCAATTCATTCAAAGGTACGATCTTAATCTAAGCTTTAAACAAATGTAAATAAATAGAGTTTTATGAGTCCGTATATCAATATTGGGACTAAAACTATGGTGAGCAGTAGTACTATAAGAGTTTTCTTTTTCTCTGCTTTTACCTGTAGTTGAAAGGTATCTTTTGCGGTCTGTATTTGTTCTGGTGTAAAGTCTTTTTCATTAATATTTCCTTTATAGATACCAGTGTCAGCATCTAGTCCTTTAAATTTAGATCTAGATTTTAACTGTTTTGCATTAGTTTTAATGGCTGTAATAAATGCTAAAGAACCCATAATCTATAATTTTAAAAGTGAAACATGAATAGAAAAAGATAGCCTAGATAAAAGCACACAGGGGTTAGGATTATGGTTAAAATCCAGGCGATTTTGTGTTTTCTTCTACTTTTCTGTAATTTTTGTTGAAACGCTTTTTTGGCAGCAGCTACTTCTTGTGGAGTAAAAACCTTGCATGTACCAGCTGTTTTGTACAATGATGTAGTAGCAAAACGAGCATCATGTATACGGTCTGCTCTACGCTGGTCACCCTTTGCACGTATGCGGTCTATTTTATCTAGTAAATGTTTAGTGGCTACTCCCATATAATATGAGTAGCTTTTAATGAAGAAATGTTACAGCCTGTGACGTGATAAAATAAAGGGTCTATTTAATTAAAAATAGACCCTTTGTTTTATAGGTTGTTGTTTACCTGATTTTTATTGAGAATTTCTTTCAAGGTTTTAATTTTTTCAGAACTCACAAATCTCATAGGAATAGAAGAACAAAGTTGTTTAGAAAAATATATATCTAGCATTTCTTTTTGTCGAACAATTTTATGGATAGCACTCCAATCTTTTCTTCCTTCTGAAGAGGCAGACTTTCCAAAATAACCGTTCTCATCCATAACGACCTTTACGTCATGATGAAAGTCTGCGTTATTATCGTAAACTTTTTTAAACTGATACCGTAAATATAGAACAATCAGAATAGGTACGATAATAAGTGGTAAAACACTTATAATTATCGACATTAAATCTTCTTCAGATGTCACATTTTGCGCTGGGTTAATTAACGGTACGATAAATTTAAGCGATAGTAGGAGTATTATAAATAAACCGAAAATTATGATAGTTCTTGGTTTTAAGAGCATGCGCATCCTATGATTAACAAACTCCTTCTTTTCAACTCTATAATTTATCTCTACTTCTTTCATTTTGTAACTTTAAAAGGGAGATTATATCAATTCCTCAGCAGCAGCAAGCGCGGCATCGATTCCAGCAGCATTTTTACCACCAGCAGTAGCAAAATGAGACTGGCCACCGCCACCACCTTGAATATGCTTACCTAGTTCTCTAACTATTTTACCAGCGTCTAGTGATTTTTCTTCAACTAGATTCTTACTTAGAATTACCGTTAAGGTTGCTTTATCTCCATTTGCTGCTCCGATGATTAAGAAAAGATTTTCCACTTCTTTCTCGATATTAAAAGCAAGTTCCTTAACAGATTTTGCATCTAGATCGGTTTTTGTAGCGATAAAGTTCACTCCATTAATGCTTTTTGCACTAGCTATTAAATCACCTTTTAGGTTTCCTGCTTTTGCTTTAAGAAGTTGCTCGATTTCCTTTTTCAAAGAAGCATTTTCATCTTGCAGCGCAACAATAGATTCTGCTGGGTTTTTAGTAGGATTCTTTAAAACGGCTTTGATTTCTTCAAAGCTTTTTGATTGCTCTGTAAAGAAATCTTTAACCGCATCGCTAGTTATCGCTTCTATACGGCGTATTCCAGATGCGACAGCACTTTCACTTGTAATTTTAAAATGCCAGATGTCTCCAGTATTTTTTACATGAGTACCACCACAAAGTTCATTACTCTCACCGAATTTAATGGTACGTACTACGTCACCGTATTTCTCACCAAATAACCCTATAGCGCCATCTTCTATAGCCTGGTCATAAGTGTTATTGCGATTTTCTTCTAGAGATAATTGCTCTCTAATACGTGCGTTTACAAAGTTTTCTATTTCTACTAGTTCTTCTGGACTTACTTTAGAAAAGTGTGAGAAGTCAAATCTTAAACTAGCACTTCTTACCATAGAACCTTTTTGCTCTACATGTTTACCTAATATTTTACGCATCGCCTGGTGTAGTAGGTGAGTCGCTGTATGGTTTGCAGCAGTGCGCGCACGTTGATTAGCATCTACGACTACCTTATGAGTACCACCTATTTCTTTAGGTAAATTCTTAGTTAAATGTACGGTCTGTCCATTCTCTTTTTTAGTATCTACGATGTATACGGTGTCACCACTAGCACTTTCTAGATAACCTTTGTCACCAGTCTGTCCACCACTTTCCCCATAAAACGGAGTCATGTTAAATACAATCTGGTATAATTCGCCATCTTTTTTACTCGTTACCTTACGGTATTGAGATATACGCACGTCTGCCTCTAGTTTATCATAACCTATAAACTCTTGAGTATCGTCATCTACTAGAACAGTCCAGTCACTAGTTTCTGTCGCGCTAGCTTTACGAGAGTCGTCTTGTTGTTTTTTAAGAGCGATGGAAAATCCTTCTTCGTCCATTTCTAGACCTTGCTCACTTAATATAAGACGCGTTAATTCTTTAGGAAAACCATAAGTATCATTAAGCTCAAATGCTTTTTTACCATCTAGAGTTTTAGAACCGTCAGACTTCATGCCTGCGATCATAGAATCTAGAAGAGTAAGTCCATTTTCTAGTGTCCTTAAGAAAGAAGCTTCTTCTTCTTTAATCACATTAAGTATTAAGTTCTTTTGAGATTTAAGCTCTGGGAACGCATCACCCATTTGCTTAGAAAGTGTATTTACTAACTGGTAAATAAAAGGTTCTTTTTTACCTAGGTAAGTAAATCCATAACGTATCGCACGACGCAATATCATACGTATTACATAACCTGCACCGTTATTAGAAGGTAGTTGTCCGTCTGCAATAGAAAAAGATACAGCTCTTAAATGGTCTGCAATAACACGTATTGCGATATCTTCTTGAGTTGTTTTTCCATATGTATGTCCGGTTATAGTCTCTATTTCTCTAATAAGAGGTGTAAAAACGTCTGTGTCATAATTAGACTGTACATTTTGTAATACCATAGCAAGACGCTCAAAGCCCATACCGGTATCTACATGTTGGTTAGGTAGGTTTTTAAGAGAACCGTCTGCCATGCGGTTGTATTGCATGAAAACTAGATTCCAGATCTCTACCACCTGAGGGTGATCCATGTTAACAAGAGTAGCACCATCTACTGCTGCTTTTTCTTCTTTACTTCTTATATCTACGTGAATTTCAGAACACGGTCCACAAGGTCCTTGCGCACCCATTTCCCAAAAGTTATCTGCTTTATTACCGTTAAGAATACGGTCTTCGGCTATGAGTTCTTTCCAGTAATCATAAGCCTCTGTATCGCGATCTAGATTTTCACTTTTATCACCTTCAAATATGGTTACATAAAGACAGTCTTTATCAATGCCATAAACCTCAGTTAATAATTCCCACGCCCATGAAATTACTTCTTTCTTAAAATAATCGCCAAAACTCCAGTTACCCAGCATCTCAAACATCGTGTGGTGGTAAGTATCTACACCTACTTCTTCTAGATCGTTGTGTTTACCACTTACTCTCAAACATTTTTGAGAATCTGTAACACGGTTACTTTTAGGATCAGAATTCCCTAAGAAGTATTCTTTAAATTGATTCATACCGGCGTTAGTAAACATCAGGGTAGGATCATTTTTGATCACCATGGGTGCACTTGAAACGATTTGGTGTTTTTTGTTTTCAAAAAACTCAAGAAATGTTTGGCGTATTTGTTTTGACTTCATTCTGGCTATACTAGCGGTTAATTCAATTTTCTTATTTTTGCTATACGTGATAAAGTAGGTTATGATCTCGCTTTCGCGAAAGCGGAACAATTACTAACTTTTTTCTACTTATTTTTATCTCGTAGAGTGTCACAAAAATAGCATAATAAACCATATGTCAAAGGTCAAGTATTACTACGATTCTGAAACGCTTTCTTACCGTAAGGTAGAGACTAAGAAAAGGAGGTTTTTTTTCCGCAGCTTGCTGTTTTTAGTAGTGAGTTTTTGTTTCGGTTTGGGGTGTTTTTTCTTTGCTGATGCTTTCTTAGAATCTCCAGAATTAAAAAAATCACGTGATAAAATAGAATATCTAGAACTACAACTAGATGATGTACAGGAAGATGTGGTTAGACTGTCTACGGTTATTGAAAATATAGAAGATCGAGATAATAATATTTACCGCATTTATTTTGATGCAAATCCTATTCCTGCAGAGCAGCGTCAGGCAGGTTTCGGTGGTGTGAATCGTTACAAGGAATATGAGGGAGAACCTAGTGCAAAAAAGATTATTGCGTTAAGAGAATCTATAGATAGGCTTAAAAAAAGAACAGCTATACAGTCAAAATCGCTAGAAGAAATAGCAATTCTAGCAGAAGATAAAGAAAAATTACTGGCGTCTATACCTGCTATACAGCCAGTGCGTAATCAGGATTTAACTCGTATGGCGAGTGGTTATGGTTATCGTACAGATCCTTTTAATAAGACTAGAAAATTTCATTTTGGGATGGATTTTACATCACCTCGAGGGACACCAGTATTTGCAACTGGTGATGGTGTAGTAGAAAGAGCAGATGCTAATAGCTCTGGTTATGGAAATCATATAAGGATAGATCATGGTTTTGGTTATGTATCGCTTTATGCACATTTAAGAAGATCTAAACCTTATAATGTACGTCCAGGACAAAAGGTGAAGAGAGGAGATATTATAGGTTATGTAGGTAGTACTGGTAGGTCGCAAGCGCCACATTTACATTATGAGGTGTTTAAGGACAAAGAACGTATTAATCCTATTAATTTTTATTATGGTAATCTAACACCAGATGAGTTTAATGCGTTGCTACAAAAATCGCAACAAGAAAATATTTCTCTAGATTAATATGAAAGTATATTTAAACACGTTATAAGTAAACTATGCATATAGAACTTCCAGAAAAATTATACTACTCCATGGGAGAAGTAACCAAAGCATTTCAAGTAAATGCATCTTTGGTGCGTTTCTGGGAAAAAGAATTTGATGTTTTAAAGCCCAAGAAAAACTCAAGAGGTAACCGCAAGTTTTCTAAAACTGATATAGAAAATCTTAAAACCATCTATCACCTAGTGAAGGAAAAAGGTTTTACTCTAGACGGTGCTCAGGATTATATGAAGAATCATAAGAACGAGCTCAACACCTTTGAAATAATAAGTAAACTAGAGCATGTAAAAGCAGAGTTGCTTAAAATTAAAGCACAGTTATAATCTTGATTTATCAAAAATAGCAAGCCTTACTTTTATTACAGTAAATTTGCGTTTTTAGATGACACTTAATTTCTACCATTTTTAATGATCAAGTTTGAGAAACTGCCTTATCCTATTTTAATAGCAGGACATATTCTGATCACGATCTTCATGATCGCTTTTCCATTTTTAGTTAAGGTGTTTTTTTATGGAGCAATTGTATATTTTACTTTAAGATTATTTACTAGTGCAGATAAAAACATGGAGGTGATACTAGCCTGTTGTTATTTATCTTGCTTAGAGGTATTCTTGCGTATGAATAGCGCATTGTTTTTCTACGAGATGATTAAATATCTAGTGATAGCCTTTATGGTGGCTGGTATTTTACTGCGTGGTTTTTCACTTAAATCCATTCCTTATGTATTTTATTTGTTGCTCCTGGTCCCCAGTATCGTAGTCGCGTCACAAAATATACCTATATCAGAATCTTTAAGAAAAGCGGTAGCATTTAATCTAAGTGGTCCCGTAACACTAGGTATAGTTGCAATTTACTGTTTCCAGCGTAGGATAAGTACTGATAGACTAGACGAGATTTTAAAGCTAAGTGTAGGACCCATAGTTATGCTTATGTTTTATCTATTTGTAGTCACACCAGATATACGTGATGTAATTACAGATACCGCATCTAACTTTGCAGCTTCTGGTGGTTATGGACCTAATCAGGTAGCAACCGCACTAGGTATAGGTATGTTTATATGCTTTGTACGGTTTTTACGTATTAAAAATTTGTGGTACAATGTCATGGATATTACACTTTTTTTAGGAATGACATATAGGGGATGGGTTACCTTTTCACGTGGTGGAGTTATTACGGCGTTCTTAATGATTATAGCCGTTATAGGAACCTTATTTATTTTAAAAAGATCAGAGTTTAGGATTTCATTTTTACCCAAGTTAGCGGTAATAGGTTTAGGGCTATTACTAGCATGGGGTTTTACTTCTCTTGTAACTAATGGTCTTATAGATAAACGATATGCAAATGAAGACGCGGCAGGAAGGGCAAAGTCTGATTTATCTACTGGAAGGGCAAAATTAATATCGGTAGAAATTGAGGCTTTTTTAGAAAATCCTATCGCAGGTATAGGTGCGGGACAGGTAAAATACTATAGGGCAAAAAAAGATGGTATTCTAGCAGCTTCTCATAATGAGACGAGTAGATTGCTTTCTGAACATGGGAGCATAGGTATCATGTCTTTATTAGTTTTAATATTTACACCGCTTATATTTCGCTTATCACATAAAGGCAATATTTACTTTTATGGGTTTCTTATTTTCTGGATTGCGACTATTAATCACAGTGCGATGCGTATTGCGGCACCTGCTTTTTTCTATGGATTATCATTACTTTATGTGTTTAAACCTAAGGTTAAGAAAAAACAAAAAGTCGAGTTAGAATCTCCCATTATCGCAGTTGCTTAATGAAGAATATTCTTTACATAGGTAATAAACTAGTTGAGCATGGTGCAACAGCCACCACTATAGACACCTTAGGGCCACTATTACAAAAAGAAGGTTATCAGGTTAGATATGCCTCTTCTATTAAAAATATAAGTAAGCGTATGTTGCACATGATGCGCATGACCTACTTGAATAGAAAATGGGCAGACGTAGTGTTGATAGATACGTACAGCACTAAAAACTTTTGGTATGCGATTACTATCTCGCGTATTTGTAAGTCTTTAAATATTAAATATATCCCCATTTTGCATGGTGGTAATTTACCTAGTAGACTAGACAAAAATCCTAAAGCGATTAAACATTTTTTAGATAATGCCTACAAGGTGGTAAGCCCGAGTGATTTTTTAAGTTCAGCTTTTTTAAATGCAGGTTATAATAATATTATTAAGATCAATAACTTTATTGAGTTAGAAAATTACCCTTTTCTAGAAAGAACATTTGAAGAACCAAAGCTACTTTGGGTACGTTCATTTGCCGAAATTTATAATCCGCAAATGGCGGTAATGGTTTTAAAAGAACTTAAAGAAAAATATCCTAATGCTAGTCTAACCATGGTAGGTCCAGATAAAGACGGTACTCAAGTGGCGTGTAAAAAATTAGCTGATAGTCTGGATATAAAGGTGACTTTTACAGGATTGTTATCTAAAAAGCAATGGATAGAATTAAGTAAATCACACAACATATTTATCAATACCACGCATTTTGACAACTTACCAGTAAGCTTAATAGAAGCTATGGCTCTAGGCTTACCTATCATATCTACTAATGTAGGTGGTATTTCTTACCTTATTGATAATGGAATTAATGGTAAATTAATTCCTGATAATGAGGTTAATGCGATGGTAGAATCGGTAGATGAATTGATAACTAGTCCGTTAGAGTGTAACACCATCATTGAAACAGCAAGAAAGTACGCTTATCAATTTTCATGGAGCGAAGTAAGTAAAGATTGGAATGCCTTGCTAGACGCATAAAAATGTATATTTACATGCTTAAAACTTAACCAAAGTGTCAAAGCCTATTCATTTTGAAATGTCTGAACGCAAAATACTGCTGCGTATCATAGATGTTATTGTGGTCTTAAGTGCTTTGTATTTATTAGGAGTCATTTTTCAATTTGATTATTTTTTGATTAATGAGCAGCAATGGATGTGGTCTGTGATTCTTGCAGGTTATTTATTGTTTTTTGCCACAGTTTTTGAAATGTATAACCTTCAAAGAGCCAGTCGTATTACTGGTACTTTAAGAAGTGCTGTAAGTACAGGTTCGGTAACGTCCTTAGTATATTTATTGACACCGTTTTTCACACCAGTATTACCAGAAAATAGAATACAGATTCTTTACTTTTATCTAGCGGTTACTGTACCATTACTTTTATGGAGGGCTCTTTATATCAAGTTATTTGCTAGTTCTAGATTTAATAAGAATATCATAATCATTGCAGACGCTAGTGATGCGGCTATGGTTGCTCAAACATTGCAGGACGTAGATCCCAATTATAATATTAGCGGCTTTATCAACACAGGTCCTGCTATAGAGCAAGGTCATATAGTAGGTGTGAAATCTATATGTATAAAAGACGCCCATGAGTTATTACATGATCAGTCTGTGACAGAGGTAGTTGTGGCGAGTAATGAGGTAGAAGGGATAACTTCTAATCTTTATAAATGGCTTATTGAACTGGTAGAAAATGGCTATTCTGTTAGAGAATACACTCAAGTGTATGAAGAAATGACAGATAGAGTACCGGTACAATATGTAGGTAAAGATTTTTATAGGTACTTTCCATTTGCACGTAATAATCAAAATAGATTGTATTTAGTATACCATCGTTTATTTGATATGATTGCTTCTATCTTGGGTATTTTTATAGGTTTAGCATTAGTTCCATTTGTTTTTTTGGGGAATTTAATTGGTAATAGAGGTCCGTTATTTTATACACAAGAAAGAGTAGGTCTTAATAGGAAATTATTCAAGATTATTAAATTCAGAACAATGGTTACCGATGCAGAAAAATCTGGAGCACAGTTTGCTGTTGTGAATGACGCACGTATTACAAAATTCGGTAAGTTTTTAAGAGCCACTCGTATAGATGAATTCCCTCAGTTTTTAAATATTCTAAAAGGGGATATGAGTGTGATAGGCCCTAGACCAGAAAGAGAAGTTTTCGTAGAACAACTGTCAGAAAAAATTCCTTTTTATGAAACGCGCCATGTCGTAAAACCAGGTTTAACAGGTTGGGCACAGGTGAAGACTAAATATGGCGTTACTGACGAAGATCATTTAAGAAAACTACAGTACGATCTATTTTATATCAAAAAGCGCAGTGTGTTTTTAGATATAAGAATAATAGTAAAAACACTGAGTACGGTAATCTTTTTTAAAGGTCAGTAATTATTTTCGCTTCATTTTTCCTCTTCTAAAAATACTGAAGAGAAGTACAAACAACCCCATCACTGTAGCTATTCTAGCAATGTAATCTCCATGAGTAGTGTAAAAAGTGAGTTCTGTTTTGGGCAGTAATGTTCCTTTTAAAACACCTTGCTCTTCATAACCTAGTGATTGTTTAATCGCACCACGGTCATCAATGATAGCGCTTATACCTGTGTTTGCACTGCGCGCTATCCATCTTCTATTCTCTATGGCTCGCAATCTAGCCAGACTCAAATGTTGTTTGTGTCCTTGTGTATCATTCCACCATGCATCATTAGTAATAATAGCTAGAATTTGTGCTCCGTTTTTTACATAATCAGTTACATACTCTCCATAAACAGACTCATAACATATTACTGGAGCGACCACAGTAGAATTTATAGTCGTAAATACAGTTCTGTCTTCTTGAGTGGTCTTAGTTGAAACGGTACCACCTAAATCTAACATAGCATCACCTAGTATAGGTTGCAGTATACTCTTGTAGGGGAAATTTTCAACACCTACGACTAGTTTTGACTTATTATACAGTCCTAATGACCCACTAGCAGACAGAAACATAGCGCTGTTGTAACTATTGTAAAGCGTTCTCCCATCTCTAAATAAATTAGTCTGACCGGTCGCTCTACGTTTATCTGTAAACACTTCATCTATAGAAATCCCACCTAGATAATTGGCATTAGGGTAATCGTATAATTCTTGTCTTAAGGAAAGTACGGTAGGGTGAAATTTAAGCTGAGTGAGATTATTCAGTCGCACGTCATCTGCCAGTACGGTTTCTGGTGTAATAATTAAATCGGTAGATTGATCCATTTCTGGTTTTGCCAGACTCATAATAGTATGAATAATACTATCGTTAGTGAGGTTATATTTCTCCTCATATGGATCAATATTAGGTTGTACGATCACTACGTTAGTACCACCACCTTTTTGAAAAGGTATGATATCTATGACTAGGGCTTGTGAAATAATTATAGGAGCTATGACTATAGCTGTAAGTACTAGAGAGCGTTTGATAATGAATTTGCGCTTTATGGTAAGTCCGCTTTCGCGAAAGCGTAACACAGCAACAAAAATAAATATATTAACCAGCCATATCCATAAAGAACCACCAAATGTACCGGTATACTCATACCACTGAATCCATGAGGTAGTCTCGCTAAAACCGTTACCTAAATTGAGCCAAGGCCACGAAAAATCCCAGTCCAAATGCAATCTCTCAAAACTGATCCATAAACAGGCTAGAAAGGTGAGTGCTGCGCCTTGTGTTGCTTTTCTAGCTAGGTAATGATATCCTAAAAAAACCAGACTCATTAAGGCTGTATTTACTAAAACAGCAAACCACATACCGAATGGTGTAGAAAAATACAACCAGTATGTCGTTGCGATATTCCAGATAAAAAAAGTGAGATAGGAGTGAAGGAATACTTTTCCTGCGATTTTTTTACAGTCGCTTAAACGCAATTTGCGTTCTGAAATAAGTAATGGGACGAATGCAACAAATAATAACCCTGCAAACCCATAAGTAGGCCACCCTAACCATAATAGAATTCCTGATAAAACGGCTAGTAATATACTGGTAAGTTTCATGTATAAATTAATCTGATGCTAAGTTAAGGTCTTTGCAGTCAACTAAAAATGGATATAAAGTTAATCTTTTAATTACTGAAAACAGATAGGTCGATATTCACTGAAAAGACATTAGAATACAGCGCCTCGCTAGAGTCTCCTATATCGGTAAGGGCATAATCTACGGCGATGCCTTTGTATTTAAAACCTATACCTATATTAGGCTGAAAGGTGACACTATCGTTGCCGTCTAGTTGTTGCACGTTTTGAAAATTACCTACTCCTGCTCGTACAAATACTAAGTCTGTAAAACCATATTCTAGACCTAGCGCTGGTGTAGCACTTACAGCACTGTTGGAGATAATATCATTAGTCTGTATGAAACGCATGTTTAAATCTACCTCGGCAGTTAGAACATGATCGTAGTGAAATGTAAAGGTTCTCGCGAGTCCTAGTTGTAATTTAGGTAATGTAATCTCGGTAGTTTCTGGTAATTCCTGATTTTGATTTTCTACAGCACCACTTATTTCTGCAAACTTCTCTTCGTCAATAGCCCATGTGTTATAGGTAGTCGTAATGTCGCGCGCCATGAAACCTACCTGCCAGTCGCCGCGTTTAAATTGTAATCCTACATCAAATCCAAAACCCCAAGAGTTTGCAAATTCACCTATGACGCGGCGTATAACTTTGGCATTTGCTCCATAAGAAAAGCCATCTAGTTTTGCTTCTCTGGCATAGGAGAACGTAAAAGCCCAGTCTGCAGTAGAAAAGGTAGAAATACGATCGTAATTTATGTTTCCTTGATCGTCTATAAGCTGTGTGGTGTTTAAAATGTCATCTACAGAAAATCGTATCACTGAAAAGCCAAAAGCACTTTGATCATCTATAGGCATGGCATATGCTCCATAATTAAATTGGGCAATGTTTGCAAAGTAGCTAGAGTGCATTAAAGATAGTTCTTGCTCTTCCATTCTTATTAATCCAGCAGGATTCCAGTAAACAGAATTTACATTATCTGTACTTGCGACTACCGCATTACTCATTCCTAGAGCTGCAGCATCTACTCCTATGTTTAGAAATTCGTTAGAATATGCTCTAGATGTCTGCGCTTGGGCACATACAGAGCATAAAGCAAATAGTAAAAAGTAATAATTTTTCAAGTACAAATTTTAGTAAGTCGCAAATATCTTAGTTTCTGAGTTAATAACTATGATAATCTGTGGATATTGCCTCAAAAGTAGGCAAAACACATCAGTAAAAAACTGCATATTTGTATCATGAAGAATTGGGTACCTAATATTATTACATTATTGAATCTGCTTTGTGGATGTATAGGAGCTATTTATGCATTTAATGACGAGCTTATTCTGGCTGGTATTTTTGTAGCAGCAGGAATATTTTTTGACTTTTTTGATGGTCTTGCCGCGAGATTGCTCCACGTTTCTAGCGAGCTAGGCAAACAACTGGACTCGCTTGCAGACATGGTTACTAGTGGTCTTGTACCAGGAATTGTCATGTATCAAATGTTGAGCGATGCAATAGGTAATAATATTATTCAGTTAAATGGAAATCAACTTATAGGTAATCATGAATTGTTTAATTACACATGGATTCCTATTTTAGGTTTCTTAATCACTTTAGGTAGTTGTTACCGACTGGCCAAATTCAATATAGACACCAGACAGACCGACTCTTTTATAGGAGTTCCTACACCGGCAAATGCCATTTTAATCATCTCATTAGGTATTATCGCACAAGATTACAACGCAGGCTGGGTGACAGAGGCGCTGACTAATCCTTATGTATTAACGATTATCACTATTTTCAGTGTTTATATTCTTAATGCAGAATTGCCTCTATTTGCTTTAAAGTTTAAAAGCTTCGGCTGGAAAGGAAATGAAATACGCTGGATCTTTATCGCTTTGTGTATTACATTAATAGGAACACTTCAAATTTATGCAGTACCTTGTATTATTGTAATTTATATTTTGATGAGTGTGGTGAATAATGTGATGAAGCGCAGCTAATTGGAGTTATATCTACCATTTATATTTCTAGGCCTTGCGTTTATCGTAATGTTTATTCACGTACGATGGTTGAAATGGTTTGGAGAGAAACAACCAAATAAGATCATTTTAAAGACAAAAATCATTAAAGATTATGGTTTAATTTTAATGCTTACCATGGCCGCGGTGATAAGCTTTATCCATATTTACTGTTGATTATTTCAATTTAAGATTTTCTAGTAGTACCATCCATCTTTGTTTAATATTTATACAAGTAGGAGTTAGCGTGCAGTTCCTGATTTATACTTTTTTAATAAGTTATCAAATACTAAACAAAACCCTACTCAAAAATCTTCTTCTTTCTCAACTCAAAATTCTGTCCTAGATAAACACGACGTACCACTTCATCTTCAGCAAGTTCTTCTGGAGAACCGTGTTTTAAGATCTTACCTTCGAACATTAAGTACGTGCGGTCAGTAATAGCGAGCGTTTCTTGTACGTTATGGTCAGTAATAAGAATACCTATATTTTTCTTAGTCAGTTGTGCAACTATTCTCTGTATATCTTCTACCGCGACTGGATCTACACCTGCAAATGGTTCATCTAGTAATATAAAAGTAGGGTCTGTTGCTAGCGCACGAGCTATTTCTGTACGGCGTCGCTCACCACCACTCAATAAATCACCATTTCTATTGCGACGGTCTTGTAGACTAAATTCTTCTAGAAGTTTCTCACAACGTTCTTTTTGTTCTTTCTTAGAAAGGTCAGTCAGTTGTAATACCCCTAATATATTTTCTTCTACAGTTAGTTTTCTAAAGATAGAAGCCTCCTGCGCTAGATAACCTATACCATTCTGTGCACGTTTGTACATAGGGTATTGTGTGATTTTTTTATCGTCCAGCCACACGTCACCACCAGTAGGTTTTACCAGTCCTACGGTCATGTAAAAAGAAGTGGTTTTACCAGCACCATTAGGCCCTAGTAATCCTACTATTTCTCCTTGATTCACTTCATAAGACACGCCCTTAACTACCGGACGACCTTTATAGGATTTCTGTAAATTATCAGCTCTTAGTTTCTTTCGCATGGAACAAATTTAGTTTTTTCAATTCTATATAGTGAATTCTATATTCAGAATTTATTAGATTGCATCATTAAATAAGGTAAAGCCAGTTTAAGAAGAGATTATTCGATACTAAAACGATATTTTTACCTAATAAAAACAACTAATGGAACTTCCTAGATTTCTTATGGGCGATAACGTTCATTATCCTGAAGATATTTTTGTCATTCACCTAGATTACCCAAGATTTATCATCAACCTCAAAGATGATGAGGTAGAGTTTCTAGAAGAGGTGACTAAAGAAGATGCCGAAGAGCTAGAAGAAGAAACTAAAAACCTTATCGAAGAAGCAAGCAGATTCTACGATGAGCAAATGGAACTTTACGAAAAGTAAATGGAAGATATCAAACAATTAGATTGGGACGCAACGCTTTTTCTTAACGATTGGGGTAATGATGCTGTAGATTTATTCTTCAACGTTGTTACTCATAAGTTGTATGCGATTCCTTTATATCTCTTTGTTTTATATATATTATATAAGAAACTGGGTACACGGAATCTAATTATTGCATTAATAGCTATCGCGTTATTAATAACTTGTAGCGACCAACTAGCTAGTTTTTTTAAAGATAGTATGGAAAGATTCCGTCCTTTTAGAGAGCCAGCGTTAGAAGGACTTATTTCTAAAGTAGGTAAGAGTGGTGGTACTTATGGATTTTATAGCGGTCATGCCAGCAGCGCCGTTGCGCTAGCCACATTCTTGTGGTTTCTATTAAAGAGAAAACATAAAACGATAGGTATCGTTATGATCGTCTGGTCAGTATTAGTAGCCTATAGCCGTGTGTATCTAGGGGTTCACTATCTAGGTGATGTGCTCATGGGCGCGTTTATGGGGCTTATTCTAGGTTTAATATTTGTATGGTTGTACGCTTTCGCGAAAGCGAGATACGGAATATCTACCACTATAAATTAACCATTTTTGAAAAGTAAATTCCATTTTGAAGTCCATACCCAATGGCAAAAAGATCAATTTGTTAATCCTAAAACTCATACTTCTACCATTGATGGAAAGGAAAGTATGAACGTAAGTGCCGCTAGAGAATTTAAAGGAGAGCCAGATAAACGCAATCCAGAAGATTTATTACTTAGTGCACTTTCTTCCTGTCATATGATGTCTTACTTTTATGTATGCCAGCAGCAAGGCATAGAAATTATAGATTATAAAGATACCGCAGTGGGTACACTAGAATTACGTGCAGACTCTAGCGGTGGTTTTACAGCAGTACAGTTAAATCCTGTAGTTACCATTAAAAATAAGAATCAAAAAACACTAGCTATACGTCTGCATGACAAAGCACACCAGCTTTGTTTTATCGCAAATTCAGTTAATTTTGAAATCTCAATTCAATCAGAAATTAAAATTTTATGATTTTTTTAAGAGTTGATTAAACTTTTTAAAAATCTTCTAGTCTTAAGATGTGAAGAGGTGCACGAAGTACTTCTATCAATTTAAATTGTTGACTATGAAACTACCCTCAAAAAAAATAATGTTGAACCTTATGCTTGTAGGGTTAACTTCTGGAGCATTACTAACTTCATGTGGCTCTGACGATGAAGGATCTGCAACCACAACAGACGATGATGGTGGTGTTGCAACCACAGAATTACACCCAGCCTTTGCAGACTTTGATTCAAATAATGTGACTGCTATGGTGAGCGGTTCTAGTTTTGTAATAGAAACTAATGGTTTACCTAATCATACCTCACCTTATTGGTCTAATACAAACACACGTTCTTTAACTGGTCCAGATGGAAACGTTATTGTAACTGGTCCAGCAGCTGCAGACCATATCTTATATGTAGACCCTACGGTAACGAGTGAGGCAGAAATGGCCCCTGGAAATATAGACGACTTTAATGGTTCTTATACTTTAACAGTTCCTGCATCTCCAGCATTAGCTTCTAACTCATCTGCTACAGGATTAGGAGCAATAGGAATCGCAGTAAGTGGTTCTGTTATTTATAATGACGAAGAAGGTCCCAATGTACCTCTGGATAATGCAGTAGGTTCTCTAGATTATACAGCTGCACATACAGGCCCACAGAGTTATCACTATCATTTAGAGCCTAAAGCTTTTTCTGATGATGATGACGCCTTAATAGGTATTATAAGCGATGGTTTCTTTATCTATGGTAGAAAAGATTATCCTTCTGGAAATTATCCAACAGATTTAGATGCGTCTGGTGGACATTTTGGGGCAACACCTCATAATGCAGATGGTGAATATCATTACCATATTCAAAACGAGTTATATTTAAGTCAATACTACATTATATTCCCAGGAGATTATCAAGGTACAGCAAATAACATACAGTAGTTTAGTTCTATTTTTTATCGCTTTAATGATAGGTTGTAAAAATGATTCTCAAATAGAGAATTCAATACAGCTAGTAGAAGTGGATAAAAAGGAATTGATTTTAAAACCTAATGAAGGGCTTCTTCTTTTTAAAGAGCAGCCCTTTACAGGATATGCTGTGCAATATTATCATAATGATGTAATGGCAGAGAAGATCGCTTACCTTAATGGCAAGCGTAATGGGATTTATAAAAAATGGTTTGAAACTGGATTACTCAGTTTTGAATCTAATTATAAAGACGGTTTACAAGACGGTACAACCAGATCGTGGTGGAGCAATGGGAATTTGAGATCTGTAGCTTTATTTGAAAATGGTATAGCACACGGTAAACAAACCCAATATTACAAGTCAGGTTCTATTTTTAAGGAAATGAACCTTAACAATGGACGTGAAGATGGTATGCAAACCGCTTATCGCAAAAACGGAAAAATCTACAATAATTATGAAGCAAAAAATGGCAGAATCTTTGGTCTTAAAAGAGCAACTCTTTGCTTTAACCTCGAGAACCAGTCTGTGGTGTCTGATACTTTGTAGTGTTTTATTTATTTCTAGTTGTAAAACAGAACCGGAAGAAACAACGACATTAAGAGTACAACAAAATGAAAGTAGAGTAGAAGCATTACCATATTATGGCGAGGCTAGTTTTACTCCACACTGGTTTTCTAGTGATAGTGATTCTCTAAAAGACTTTCATAAAATCCCAGATTTTGAGTTGACTAATCAAAATGGGGAAGTTGTTACTAATAAGACCTTTGATAATAAAATCTACATTACAGATTTCTTTTTTACAGTATGCCCAGGTATATGTCCTAAAATGGCAGAAAATATGACTCGTATTCAAGAGGAGTTTTTACAGAGTGATGATGTTATGTTACTATCTCATTCCGTAACTCCAGATTTTGATACGCCAGAGATTTTACAGAAATATGCAGAAAGAAAAAAGGTGAATCCTAATAAATGGCATCTGGTTACAGGTAATAAAGAAGTAATCTATAATTTAGGAAGAAATGAGTACTTTGTAGAAGAAGATCTGGGAGAAATAAAAAGTAATGATGATTTTTTACACACAGAGAACTTTATTCTAGTAGATAAAAATCGTCATATACGAGGTATTTATAATGGTTTAAACACCACATCGATTAACCATCTTATAGCAGATGTAAAGACATTACAAAACGAACAATAATCTTTAATTACTTATTATAAAATCCATCTTTAAAACAAGATTTAAATCTCGTTTTTAAAGATGGATTTTTTGATTTTAATAAAACTTCAAAGCGCTTTCTGTCATGTGTCTAGGTATATCAAAAGCATCAACTAATTGCTGGCTTTCTTCTTTTAACTCTTTACAAAGTTTTGCAACAAGCTTATTTATGGCTAAAGATTTTGATCCTGATATGTAATCATGTTCTAGATACCATCCTCTATTTTTTTCTATGAGATGCAATGCATATAAATTTTTAAGAGATGTCAGTACTTCTTTTACGCTGTCATCTTTTTGCTCATCAATAGTAACAATAAATCGTTCTAGAACCACTCGATCTATATAGGCACTTGCCATATCAATTAAATGTACTTGAACATCTAGGAAGGCGTCATAACTATCCATTCCATTTTTAATTTTTTTACTTAATCGCATAGCAAGTGAGCGTAAAGAGAACTCTTCTCGATATGTAAAGGCATCGGTCTGAAACTCGTTGCTTAATAAATGATCTTCTGACGTATCTCTAGTTACGATAGGATTCAACTCACTTAAATTAGTAGAAGCAATACTAGATATATATTTGAGAGTATCCCACCAGTCCATTTTACCAAATTGCTTTTTAAAATAGGTTAAACGACTTTTAGCTGTGAGTTGTAATAACACAGTATTATCTCCTTCAAATGTGGTAAATATGTCTGTATCTGCTTTAAGTAGATCAAAATACATTTCACTTAAATATCCTTTTCCTCCACAAGATTCTCTACATATCTGTATAGTTTCTGTAGTATTCCATGTGCTCAGAGCTTTTAATCCTGCTGCAAGTGCTTCTACTTGCTGGCTATCTGCTTCTTTATTATTTGAATAATCATTTAATAAGAAATCATGAGCAAAGTCATAAGCAAAGACATTTGCAATTAACGGCATCAATTTCTTTTGATGTGTAGGATAATCCATAACAGATTGCTCTTCTTTCCCTGGTGGTCCGAATTGTTTGCGATCTAGTGCAAAATAAACAGCCATATTCAAAGCCTTTTTTGCAGCAGATTGTCCTGCTATAGGTACACAAAGTCTTCCACCTACTAGAGTTCCTAGCATGGTGAAGAAACGTTTAGAAGAACTGCTTATAGGGCTGGTGTATTTATCGTCTTCATCAATATCTCCAAATTTATTCAGTAAATTTTCTTTTGGAATTTTTACCGCTTTGAAATGTAATGTACCGTTATCGACACCGTTTAATCCCATCTTATGACCGTTGTCACCTATGGTAATATTATCTAAGGTATTTCCTTTACTATCTCGTATAGGGACTAGAAAAGCATGAATACCATGCTCTTCTTCATTCACTATAAGTTGAGCAAACACGGTTGCCATTTGAGCATGCATGCCAGCATTACCTATGTAAGTTTTTCTATCGTGTTGAGATGGAGTGTTTATGATAAAGGTTTTATCATCCGGTTGATATATAGCTGTGGTCTGTAATGCTTTTACATTACTACCATGATGCATTTCCGTCATGGCAAAACAACCTGGCAATGCCATCGTACCTATATCTTTTAAGTACTTATCATGATGCATCTTAGTACCCAACGATTCTACACTACCACCGAATAATCCAAAATGAACCCCAAACTTGATCGTTAGACTCAAATCATACTTAGATATCTCTTCAAAAACAGCAGCATATTTTGGCATAGAGCCAGATCCTCCATAAGCTGGTGGATAGGCTAGATTTCCTAAACCTGCGTTTGCTAATTCTTTACACCATTTTAGTACTTTCTCTTTTCGCGTTTTTAAATCGTCATCATAACTTTCTATAGATTCTTTATGAAGATCAAGAATACTTTGTACTCTAGATTTAATGTCTGGATGCCCATGTTGTAAAAGAGCTTTTAAAGGTTCAGAATACGCTTTTTTAGATAAGTCTTCTGTAGGTAAGTAGGTAGAAGTTACAGGATCGTTTTCATAAACAGATCGCAATGCTTCACGACTTACTATTCCCAGATAATCTTCTATTAAATGAAGCGATTCTTTAGTTTCATCATTTACCCAATCTTCTGTGTCTTCCTTCTTTGCAAGTTGTGTACCAATGGAAAATAAATCTGATTTTTCAGACGGATTTAATAGATCTGCATTTTGCTTTATGTAATTTTTCCAATAAGCCAGTACTCGAGCAGACGGCGGATTTTGAGGATTCAACCATTTACAAACCATATCTTTGGTTTCTGGTTTTATGGTTTTGTTCTCATTAATTTTTTTATTGATAAAATTTATTTCGGTCTCTTCTAGAATACCATCAGCCCATGCAATATATAATAAAGGTAAAAATGGTAATAAGGGATCTTGTATGGAAACTGACATGGTTTTAATTTTAAATTATCAATGCTTTTTTAAGAATGATAAAAGATACTTTAAAAATTAATTATGCACCAATATTTAACGTATTCTATGAGTAGAGTTCTTTTATCCTCATCTGAGGAAAGGAGCTCAATAAGTATTAAGGATATGAAAGGCTCCTTGCCTTAGAAAAGGCGAGGACAGATTGGCCTCGCGGCAGCAGCCGTGATGGAATCAGGAGTGGTTGAAAGATGTTTGTAAAAAGAAAGATCTTAGAATCATTTCAAATATCGCGCCTATCCTTTCCGACCATAACTCGCTACCGCTCCTTTCGCCCACCTTTCCTTACCTAAGGAAAGGAGCTCAATAAGTATTAAGGAAATGAAAGGCTCCTTGCCTTAGAAAAGGCGAGGACAGATTGGCCTCGCGGCAGCAGCCGTGATGCAATCAGGAGTGGTTGAAAAGTGCTTGTATTAAGAAAGATCTTAGAATCATTTCAAATATCGCGCCTATCCTTTCCGACCAAAACTCGCTACTGCTCATTTTACCTACCTTTCCTTACCTAAGGAAAGGTGCTCAATAAGTATTAAGGATATGAAAGGCTCCTTGCCTTAGAAAAGGCGAGGACAGATTGGCCTCGCGGCGGCAGCCGTGATGGAATCAGGAGTGGTTGAAAGATGTTTGTAAAAAGAAAATACTTAGATCTAATTACCAACACCGTATCCACCTTTCTTCAAATAAGGAAAGGAGCTTTTAGAATGAGTAGTGAATTTAGAATTAAACTATTTTACTCCCAAAATCTCATCCACCGTATTTGCGGTCACACTGTGATAGTTGCCTCTAGCGGTTTTGTAAATTTCTAGGGCTTCGTCTATTCTGTCCGCTTTCGCGAAAGCGTTAAAAAGAGTAGTAACATACCAACGTCTTCCTACGGTATTCAAGAATTCTGAAATTTTAGAATCAACATCGTTACCATCATAACCGTTTAAAATAGACTGCTCAAACCATACCATACTGATATATGAATTGCTAGAGTTGGTAAAATCAAAGCTGTCGTCCAGTTGTTTCATTTGCTCTAAAGTTATACTTGGAGGGAAATTGCGTACGAAATGAACCCATTCTTGTGGTGTCCAGTTTTGTGTTGCAGCAGTGTCTATTTTATTTGTTTTTAAAAACTGCTCTAGTGTATTTTCTACATTAAAAAATGCATCAGATTCTATGACAGCTGCATTATCTGGAATGCCTGGTTGATAAATCCATTCTTCCGTATTAAAAGAGATGTTGTTTTTATCTATTAAGTTCTCATTGAGGTAAACGATAAAGTCTTCTGTATTAGTGG
Source organism: Nonlabens sp. (assembly GCF_039941875.1). GTDB lineage: Bacteria > Bacteroidota > Bacteroidia > Flavobacteriales > Flavobacteriaceae > Nonlabens. The sequence goes on from NZ_JBDVDQ010000023.1 coordinate 189,304, forward strand.
TGGAAAAAGCGTTCTTCTTAAAATATGATTTTAGAAAAGCGTCCATTTGCTCGCGACCTACTTTTTCTTCCAGCGTGCGTAAAAACAGATAACCTTTATCATAAGCGATGCTGTTCATACCATCATCTGGATTGCGGCCTTTTAAATCTAGTTTTAATTTTGTGTCATTAGGTGACTCGCTCAATGCTTCTAACTCGTCCTCAAGATCCTGACGACCGATTAACGCAAGCATATTTGCGCGATCTTTACCGTAAAGCGCTTCCATGATTCTAGTTTCAAAATAAACGGTAAAACCTTCATTGAGCCAGAAATCGTTCCAAGTTGCGTTAGTTACTAAATTTCCAGACCAAGAATGAGCCAACTCATGTGCCACAAGAGAAGTCAAGCTTTTATCTCCTGCAATAACTGTAGGCGTAGCAAAGGTCAATCGAGGATTTTCCATACCACCGAAAGGAAAACTAGGTGGCAGCACAATCACATCAAATTGTTCCCAATCATAAGCACCGTATAAATTCTCTGCCGTGACAACCATTTTTTCCATATCAGAAAACTCTTCGTGTACTTTGTCCAGCATTGATTTCTCAGCATAAACACCAGTACGTTTGCTTATCGCTTTGTATTCTATATCACCTACGGCAAGCGCAATGAGGTATGCTGGTATAGGCTGTTCCATCTTGAATTTGTAAACGCCATCTGCTGTTTTCTCTTTAGGATTTTCAGCACTCATAACTGCCATAAGCCGTGAAGGAACTTTTACAGTCGCATCATATGTAATACGTATTTGCGGACTGTCCTGAATAGGAATCCAGGTACGTGTTAAAATGGCTTGACCTTGTGTAAATAGAAACGGATTCGTCTTGTCTGCCGTTTGTTGAGCAGTGAGCCATTGCAAAGCTTCTGTTTTTGCAGTGGTTTTATAGGTAACCGCTATTTTCTGAGTGTCTCCTTTAATGGCAATAGTTAACGGCTGCCCTAAAGTAGCATCCATCTCACCTAATTTAAAAGTAGTCGCTACACCATTTGCGGTTACGCTTTCAATTTCTAAAAATTTACTGTCTAGAATGATTTGATTACTACCATTATTTATAACATCATAAGTTGCGGTACCGCTAATTATTTGTGTATCAAAATCTACATTAATATCTAGATCTAGATGTGTCGTCACGGCATCGTTAGGTTGTGCGTAAGAATGGGATTCTTCTAGGTAGGTTTTTGCTTCCTTGATGACTTCTATGGATTGTTTATTTTCTTGACAGCTTGTAATTATGAATAGGGTTGCTAGAAATAGAAAAAAGGTATTTTTCATTTGTGAGGTTTTGATAGTGCTAAGATAAGATTACGTTTTCTTAAATGTATGATGTCATATTAAATATGCTAGGTTTAATACGTGCGTGGCATACGTGGAATGTTTTAAAGACCTTAGTTCTCTTCAAAAAAGGGCTATTACATTTTCGGTAAAAAGTGCAATCCATAATCCCAAGTAGCCAAGCCATTAAAATGCTTGAAAACATTTTATGAATATAGGTTGGATATCAGCCATACGCTTATTATCTGGATTTTTTTTAGGAACTTTTTTAATCACAGTGGTTACGACATATTTATTCCATATGTATATGATAATTCCAACAAGTAATAACATTATTAGTTTTTCTAGAATTGTCATATCAATAAATTTAAATCTTAAATTATCCAGTTTTGGATGTTAAACACTTGTGATTCCTTTTTTCAATAAAAGTCAAATCACAACCTTAACAATTCTCCAGCCGCGTCAAAAGGGCTTTTTACTTTACCTAAAACCTCTTTCTCTAGAACTACGAGTTTTGAGATCACTTCTGGGCGGTTATAGAAGTTGGTTTTAATGGCGTCTTCTATGGTCTGATGGAACCAGTAGAGTTCTTGTGCGTTGCGTTTTTTTGTAAAGCTTTTGTTATCGGTTGCGTGTGCTTTGTAATTGTTGATTTCTTCTATGACTTCTGTAATACCTATTCCATTTAATCCGCTGCAGGTAAATACTTGTGTAGGCCACTCATGGTCTTTTTGTGGCATGAGGTGTACCGCATTTTTGAATTCGCGTCTGGCGTGCTTTGCGGCAAGTTGATTATCACCATCTGCTTTGTTGATGATTATGGCGTCTGCCATTTCCATAATACCGCGTTTTATACCTTGTAAATCATCGCCTGCGCCTGCGAGTTTGAGGAGTAGGAAAAAGTCGGTCATGGAGTGGACTGCGGTCTCGCTTTGTCCCACACCTACAGTTTCTACTATGATAAAGTCGTATCCTGCTGCCTCGCAAAGTATGATTGCCTCACGTGTCTTGCGTGCCACGCCGCCTAAAGTTGTTCCTGCAGGGCTAGGTCTTATGAAAGCTTGGTCGCTTTTAACCAATTCTTCCATTCTTGTTTTGTCGCCTAGAATACTGCCTCGTGATATGTTACTCGATGGATCTATGGCTAGCACGGCTACTTTCTTGCCGTGTTCTATGAGCTGCCTTCCTATTGATTCTATAAAGGTAGATTTTCCTACGCCTGGCACTCCTGTTATTCCTAGTCTAAAGGATTTTCCTGAATAGGGTAGGGCTTGTTGTATAATCGCTTTCGCGAAAGCGGAATCACCACCAGCAGTACTCTCCACTAAAGTAATCGCACGACTCAATGCACTTACGTGACCAGAATGTAGCTCGCTAAAAAGTTGCTCCACATTTACCGCTTCTTTTTTACGTTTTAAATTAGGATTGATATGAGAATTTTGAGACAAGTAGGTGGTGTTTAAAGGCTGATTGATTCACAAATTTAAGTGAAGTTATAGAAATTAAAGAAGCCCTTTAAATTTTCTATGAAATACTTATGGGTATATTACATATAACTGGAGGGAATTCTTACGATAAAATCTGCTGTTTCAAATAATATACACCATAAATGGCTGTTAAAAACTTGGTCTTATAATCAATTACTAATAGAGACTTATTTATAAAGTGGATTTTCATGAATTCTAAATTAATAAAAATAGTAAAAGAGTATTGTAAAAATCTAATTGAAAATAGTCATTGTAAAAACTATTCTTTTCATAACTGGTTGCATACTCGCAATGTCGCTCTTGCTTGCTCTCAAATTGCACAGCAAGAAGAAATGGATGATACCTCTAGAGAGTTACTTATTATCGCGGCCTATTTTCATGATACAGGTAACGCGATAACTATAGAAGGTCACGAAGAGTTGAGTTGCACATTTGCCGAGAGATTTCTAAAAAAGCATGATTATCCAGAAGATAAAATCCTTATCATAAAGAATTTAATTAAGGTGACTAAACTATCTCAAACACCACAAAACCACTTAGAACAAATCATGTGTGATTCTGATTTGAGCCATTTAGGTAGCGTGAATTTTATGGATTTAAACAGCAATTTACGTGCAGAGTGGCAGCACACGATGTCTTTAAATTTCACAGATCAGGAATGGTTAGATTTAAATCTATCCTTTTTAGAAAATCATCATTTCTACACCCAATATGCACAATCCCAGTTTACTCCAAAACTGGCTAGGAATATTTCTAAGTTGAAAGAGAAATTTGCCTAATCTACCTAATAAGTTTTTATTGATTTAAAAGAGTTTTTAGATTCCGCTTTCGCGAAAGCGAGATCACAATCATCCTTTTCTTAATAAGAGTTATGTTCTTATTTTTTAGTAAAACTTAAAGCGATTTTCCCACCTATAAAAGCCATAGGAATATAAGCTGCTACTACATCTAGCACGGTAAACCATAGCGGTCCAGGCAACATGATATTTACGGCAATACCGCCCAATAAGAACAGTACACCGATAGCTAAAGCAAATTTCATTTTATGATTTGCCGCAATAAGTGCAGCAATGATAGCACCTACCAGAGTACCCAGTGCGTGTGCTAGAAATGGAAATATAAAATATTGAGCATCTAGAGTAGGCATAATCTGTGCAAAAGCCTCCATATCGTTAGGGTCTAAACCTTCTATAGGGTAGATCTTATGACCGAGAGTAATGAAACCCATATTTACGGCACTACCTATAAGCCAGCCTGTGATAATGGCGATAATATTTCTAAAAAGAGGTTTCATAATAGTTGATTTAGGATTTAAAAATAGCTCTTTTCTTTTTCATGGTTTTAGATTCTTTTCATACATCGTGTCGATCCTTTCCGAGTCTCGGCTTTGCCGAGACCCACCTATCCTTATCTAAGGAAAGGAGCTTTTGAGTATCTAGAGTTTTAATTGCTCCTTGCCTTAGAAAGGGCGAGGACAGATTGGCCTCGCGGCACCAGCCGTGATGGAATCAGGAGTGGTTGAAAAGTGCTTGTATTTAGAAAGGTCTTAGAATCATATCAAACATTGTGTCGATCCTTTCCGACCAAAACTCGCTACCGCTCATTTTGCCCACCTTTCCTTACCTAAGGAAAGGAGCTTTTGAGTATCTAGAGTTTCAATGGCTCCTTGCCTTAGAAAAGGCGAGGACAGATGGGCCTCGCGGCACCAGCCGTGATGCAATCAGGAGTGGTTGAAGGATGATGGAAATCACTAACTAAGTTCATTCTAGACGACAATGCTTCTTAATATCTGATAGTACATGATCTAATTCTTCAAAGACATACTTATTTTCATACCTTAAAATAGTGAAACCCAAATTGGTTAAATCAGCATCTCTTTTTTCATCTTTCTGAAATTGATTAGGTTCATCATGATAATTACCATCTAACTCGATGATCAATTTGAATTTTGCACAATAGAAATCAACAATAAAATTTTTGATAGAATGTTGTCTTCTAAATTTTAGACCATGAATCTTTTGAGTCTTGAGCTGAGTCCATAAAAATGCCTCAGCCGGTGTTAAGCTTTTACGCAAAGATTTACGATGATTTTTAAGATGTGGTAAATCATGAATAGGTTTTCTTTGCTTCATGATATGAATATAATAAAATCGTCACGACTATTTCAAAGATCGCGTCTATCCTTTCCGACCAAAACTCGCTACTGCTCATTTTGCCCACCTTTCCTTATCCAAGGAAAGGAGCTGTTGAGTATCTAGAGTTTAAATGGCTCCTTGCCTTAGAAAAGGCGAGGACAGATTGGCCTCGCGGCACCAGCCGTGATGCAATCAGGAGTGGTTGAAAAGTGTTTGTATTTAGAAAGGTCTTAGAATCATTTCAAACATCGCGCCGATCCTTTCCGAGTCTCGGCTTTGCCGAGACCCACCTTTCCTTATCTAAGGAAAGGAGCTTTTGAGTATCTAGAGTTTTAATTGCTCCTTGCCTTAGAAAAGGCGATGACAGAACGAACTGTTATAAAATCATACCAAAATGTTAATCATGAAACCTTAAAACCATTATTGTTTTAACTTTATGAATTGATAAAACAGTTTTACATATTATCGAATAAGACAAAGGCTGTTTCTCGGTTGTCATATAACAGAGATATTTATCAGCTTTGATCAAATAGAAGTAATGTTGCTGTTTAAATTTTAATATGATGGAAAATAAAAACCTTGTTTACGTTTTAACTAGAATAACAATAGGAGTAAGTATGCTAGGCCATGGGCTGGTACGCTTGCCTAAAATCGCCCAGTTTAGTGAAGGAATGGCAAAGAAATTTGCCGACTCTATGCTGCCGGATTTTATTGTTTCTCCTTTTGGGTATGCACTTACCGTTGCAGAGTTTGCTATAGGAATTCTATTAGTTCTAGGTTTGTTTACTAAAAAAGCTTCGGTAGCTGGTATGGTGGTAATGATCTCTTTAATTTTTGGCAGTTGTCTTGTAGAGAATTGGGTAGTTATAAATTCGCAATTGATCCACGCCGCATTTTTTGCATTTCTAATTTGGTTTTTACATTTGAATAGCTGGTCATTAGATGGTTTGTTTAAGAAAAAAGTAAGTTAGATTATTCTAAATTTCTTTATAAAAAAAAATGCCTCACTTTTCAGAGAGGCATTTTTTGTTCTCGCTTTCGCGAAAGCGGAAATCTATTCCAACTAAGCTTTTTTATCTAAAACCCATTGTCCAGAATTGATTAAAGGTAGCGCAGCTTTATACTTTGCTTCTTTAGTTTCTCCTGTCATCACGTTTTTGATAATCACCTTATCGTTACGACCTATTTTAGGTTGGTCGCGAGTGATAGTTTCTGTTACTTGTGGACGTTGTTGCTGTTGACTCGCACCAGCTCCTACGGCTCTAGCTTTAGCAGCCTGCTCGTCACTATTGAGAACTTCTTCTTTTTGCGTGTTAGTCTTTTCAACTTGTTTCTGTCTTGCCTCGCTTATTGCTGCGGCATCTCTAGATGGTAAATCACCTTTAAACATGAAACCTATTACGTCCTTGTTCACTTTGTCAATCATTACTTTGAATAATTCAAAAGCTTCAAACTTATAGATAAGTAAAGGATCTTTTTGCTCGTGAACAGCTAGTTGTACACTCTGCTTTAACTCATCCATTTTACGTAAGTGCGTTTTCCACGCTTCGTCTATAATGGCAAGGGTGATATTTTTCTCAAAGTCAGTTACTAAAGAACGTCCTTCAGAATCATATGCTTCTTGTAAATTAGTCGCAACATTAAGAGTTTTAATACCGTCTGTAAAAGGAACCGCGATACGCTCATAGTTGCGCTCGTCATTTTCCATTACGTTTTTGATGACAGGATATACCTCAGAAGCAGTACGCTCCATTTTTTGCTTATAGTGTTCATAAGCGGCATAGTATATAATATCTGTTATCGTCTTATCATCTTTGGCAGCAAATTCTTCTTCTGATATTGGGCTACTCATTGAGAAATAGCGGATTAATTCAAACTCGAAGTTTTTGAAGTCTTGAGCTTGTTTATTACCGTTAGTAATGTTCTCTGATATATCATAAATCATGTTTGCGATATCAACCGCAAGACGATCACCGAATAATGCATTGTGACGTCGCTTGTAAATTACTTCACGTTGCGCGTTCATTACATCATCATACTCTAATAATCTTTTACGAACACCGAAGGCATTTTCCTCCACCTTAGATTGTGCACGTTCAATAGATTTAGAAATCATAGAATGCTGAATTACTTCACCTTCTTTCATTCCTAATCTATCCATAGTCTTAGCCATACGCTCAGAACCAAATAGTCTCATTAAGTTATCTTCTAGAGATACATAGAATTGAGAGCTTCCTGGATCACCCTGACGACCAGCACGACCACGTAACTGTCTGTCTACACGACGAGAGTCATGACGCTCTGTACCTATAATAGCAAGACCACCAGCTGCTTTTACCTCGTCGGATAATTTAATATCTGTACCACGACCAGCCATGTTTGTTGCAATAGTTATTTGTCCTGGATTACCAGCCTCAGCAACGATGTCTGCCTCGCGTTTGTGCTGCTTTGCATTCAATACGTTATGATCTATTCCTGCTCTTTGTAATGTTCTACTAAGAAGCTCTGAAATATCTACAGAAGTAGTACCTATAAGTACTGGGCGTCCAGCTGCTTTTAACTTAGTTACTTCTTCTATAACAGCACCGTACTTTTCACGTTTTGTCTTGTAAACAAGATCCTGTCTATCATCACGTGCGATAGGTCTGTTAGTAGGTATTTCTACTACATCTAGTTTATAGATTTCCCAGAATTCACCAGCTTCAGTTACCGCAGTACCAGTCATACCTGATAACTTTCTATACATACGGAAGTAATTCTGTAAAGTAATAGTGGCAAAGGTTTGGGTAGCATCTTGAATTTTTACATTCTCTTTTGCTTCAATAGCCTGGTGTAGTCCATCGCTGTAACGACGTCCTTCCATAGCACGACCAGTTTGCTCATCTACAATTTTGATATCTTGACCTTGTACGATATACTCTGTATCTTTTTCAAAAAGAGTATAGGCTTTAAGTAATTGGTTAAGGGTGTGAATACGTTCTGACTTTACAGAAAATTCACGGAAAAGCTCTTCTTTCTTCTCAGCTTCTTCCTCTGCAGATAGGCCTGCATTCTCGATACGGTTAATTTCCATACCAACTTCTGGCATAACAAAGAAATCAGGCTGGTCTTCACCAGATAAGAATTCTATACCTTTATCAGTAAGTTCTACTTGGTTGTTTTTTTCATCTATAACAAAGTAAAGTGCCTCATCTACTTTAGGCATTTCACGGTTGTTATCTTGCATATAGAAATTCTCTGTTTTTTGAAGTAAGGTTTTGATACCTTCTTCACTTAAGAATTTGATTAATGCTTTATTTTTAGGTAATCCACGGAAAACACGTAGTAATTGTTTACCACCTTCTTTTGCATCGCCGTCTGCAATAAGCTTTTTAGCTAGTGCAAGAGTTTGTACCAGTTCTTTTCTCTGTACATTAACGATGTTATCTACTGGAGCTTTTAATACATCATATTCTTGACGGTCACCTTGTGGTACTGGTCCAGAAATAATCAATGGAGTACGAGCGTCATCTATAAGAACAGAATCGGTCTCATCAATAATCGCATAGTTATGCTTGCGTTGTACTAAATCTTTAGTCGCATGCGCCATGTTATCACGTAGGTAATCAAAACCGAACTCGTTGTTAGTACCGTAAGTAATATCTGCAAGATATGCCTGACGTCTTTCTTCAGAATTAGGTTTGTGATAATCGATACAGTCTATAGAAAGACCGTGGAATTCAAAAAGAGGTCCTATCCATGCACCATCACGTTTTGCTAGGTAATCATTTACGGTAACTACGTGTACACCATTACCAGTAAGTGCGTTAAGGTAAACAGGTAAGGTGGCAACAAGTGTTTTACCTTCTCCAGTTTGCATTTCGGCTATTTTACCACTGTGTAAAGTTGCACCACCTATTAATTGAACATCATAATGAATCATGTCCCAAGTGATTGCTTTACCAGCAGCATCCCAAGAATTTTGCCATATAGCATGATCGTTATCTAGGCTAACATAGTCTACTGTACCAGATAATTCACGATCTCTAGCGGTAGCGGCTACTCTTAATTCAGAATTATGGAAGAAACGTTTTGCAGTTTCTTTAACTACAGCAAATGCCTCAGGCATGATCTCGTTAAGAACGGCTTCAGTTTGCTCATAAGCTACATCTTGTAATTGATCTATTTCATTATAGATTTCTTCACGTTTATCGATGTCTTCTTCGTTCTCTGCAGTTTCTTTAAGTGAAGCTATTTTAGAAAGCGTGTCAGCCTTTGCAGCGGCAATTTTTTCTTTAAACTCTACCGTTTTATGTCTTAATTCATCAATGGTAAGCTTCTCTAGAAGAGGCTCAAATTTGAGAATTTTGTTTACAATAGGCTGTAATTCTTTTATATCTTTCTTAGACTTATCGCCTACGAATACTTTTAAAACGGAATCTAATAGTCCCATGGTTTTTATTTATTTGATTTATAACAGTTTAAAAAATACAAACTGCTCGTGCTAATATCTGAAATTAAAGCAAAAAAAAAGCCTCTTTTGGAGACTTTTTATCCGATACTATGATCGTTAGTATTCGTCCTCATTCCAGAGGTAATCGTCGTCTGTAGGATAATCTGGCCAGATCTCTTGAATAGACTCATATAAGTCACCTTCATCTTCAATGGCTTGTAAATTTTCCACTACCTCTAAAGGTGCTCCAGTGCGAATTGCATAATCAATCAATTCATCTTTCTCTGCAGGCCAAGGCGCATCACTTAAATAAGATGCCAGTTCTAGTGTCCAATACATATTTTTACTCGTTAAGTTTTTTGCAAAAATAAACTTCTCGTCGATTTATGCAAGTTATTTTTACTTTGATTTCAAGATTTACAAGAGCGTCTAAGCTTTTGAAAATCAAAATGTTTGCTGAAAATGCTCATCAGTTGCCCCACATTGTTATTTTCTTTTATACAGATGTTACTGTTATCGCGACTTACGAGCGCTAGTTACAGTTTCTGAATAAAATGAAAATCAGTATTTATTTGGGATCCATTTTATCTCTTCGGCTTGTAAGTCTTTAGACAATTTACGTGCCAATACAAATAGGTAGTCAGATAGTCGGTTGAGATATCTTAAAACTTGTGGATCTATAGGCGTGATCTCATTAAGTTCTGAGGCTAAGCGTTCTGCCCTACGACAAACCGTTCTTGTAATATGACAATATGACACAGATGGATGGCCGCCAGGTAGTATGAAATGAGTCATAGGTGGCAATTCCTTATCCATATCGTCCATTTCGGTTTCTAACATGTTTATTTCTTCATCACTAATTTTTGAGATGTTAAGTCGGTCTTTGCCATTTTTAAGCGTTTCCTTTTCTGGTGGAGTAGCAAGAATAGCGCCTAGTGTAAATAAATGATGTTGAATGAGATTGATAATTTTACCAGTATGTGCTGATATTTCTTGATCTCTTATAAGTCCCATCCATGAGTTGAGCTCATCTACAGTACCGTAACTATCTATTCTTAAATTATGCTTAGGTACTCGTGTACCACCGAATAGTGCTGTAGTACCTTTGTCTCCTGTCTTAGTATATATTTTCATTGCGTCGTTTATAAAATCTCTTCTCATAATCTCGTTTCTTGTTGGTTCTTTTAAAAGCATTACGACTAGCAGTGCCTAAAAAATACAATGCAGCCATTCCACTAAAGAATAAAAACGGAATCATAGTTAAGGTTAAACATCAAAGATAGGGAAGAGGTATTCTAAAATAAAGGTAAGCACTAAACAAAAAAAATCTCAAAATTGCTTTTGAGATTTTTAATGAGTTTTTATAATTATTAGAACTTTAAAGTAACGTCTACTTCAAAATCGTCATATATAAAATTATCTCCTAATCCAGAAAAGAAACTCCTAGAGCCATACTTTACATTATACTTACTGCGATCTATTATTATTTGTGCTGTGGCAGTGTCTTCTGCAGTAGTAAGGTCAAAGGTGATGGAATTTGTGATACCTTTTACAGTTAAGTCAGCACTAACTTTATATGGAGAGCTTGTATTATCTACTTTAGTTATTTTTAAAGTAGCTGTGTCATGTGTTGCAGTAGAGAAGAAGTCGTCACTTTTTAAGTGTCCTTCTAACTTTGCTTTATTATCACCAGATAGATCTGTTACCTCTAGGCTGCTCATATTTATAATAAATTCTCCACCAGTAAGCTGGTTGTTATTAAATTCTAGCTGTCCAGATTTTAAGTCGATAGTACCGTTGTGACTACCACCAAATTTCTTACCGGTCCATATAGCAGTACTCGTCTCGGTATTTACTGTTTTAACTTCTTTGTTGATTAAGCTTGTTCCTGCAACAACGGCAAGTATCATAGCTGATTTAAAAATAATGTTCATAGGTATTAAATTAATTGTTTATATGTTATTTGTTTGTACAAGTATTAGGGTAAATGTTTTATATTTTTTCTAATTCATTAATTAAAGCGGTCATAGAATCTTCATTTAAGTCTTTAGTTATTTCGGCTTCGGCGGTATTAACTTTATCATCTAGAATGGCTAGTACATCTAGCCCTTTCTTTGTTATAGTAAGTTCTATTTGTCTTCTATCATTAGGACACTGTTTGCGATCTACATATTTTTTATCGACTAGTTTATCGATAACTCTTGTTGTATTTGAATTTGCGTGAATCATATCTTTACTCACGTCTTGTAAACTTGCAGCTTTCCCTTTGCGACCTCTTAAAATACGTAAAACGTTAAACTGTTGTAAAGTGATACCTTGTTCCTTAACTGTAGAGCTTATGGTCTCAGTGACTTTGGCTCCTTTCTTTATGATAGTAGTTATTAGCTTTCGCGAAAGCGGAATAGAAGAATCATCTATACTCATATTAGTTATTTACTATTGTATTAATTGTTGGTACAAATATATTTAAGATTTACTGATTTAATGATATGAAAATGTTAAAGTTGATTTTACAAAAATGTTAAGAAATATTGCGTAATTTGATTACGACATTTACTCAATAATAGAGATGTTAGAAACGTTATAATTAAAACTAAACGACTATGAAAAAGTATTTAATGATTTGCTTATTACTTATTGGGACGATGGGTGTAGCACAAACGGATGACGGTTTTGGTATCAAAGCTGGATTAAATTATGGGTCTACTGGTGATTTAAAGGAGAATGGAAGAACCATTATTGATAATCCAGATGAAAAGTTAGGATATCACATAGGAGTATTCGGTAAACTAGATTTAGGACCTATTTATTTAAGACCAGAAATACAATATACAAAATTGAGTAATGAGTATAATGGAGTAACATTTGACTTACAGAAGTTAGATGCTCCTATTTTAGTAGGGTTTAATGTTATAGGTCCACTTCATGTATTTGCCGGTCCGTCTTTACAGTATGTACTTGATACAGATTTAGAAGACGTAGAATTAAGTGATGTGTCAGAAGATTTTACTGTTGGAGCTCAATTTGGTGTAGGTGTTAATATAGGTAATCTAGGTATAGATGTGCGATATGAACGTGGTTTTAATGACAACGAGGTTTCTTTTATAAATAATAATATATCCATAGGAGGACCGGTAACTATAGATACTAGACCAGAGCAAATTATTGTTGCTTTAAGCCTTAAATTATAATAGATAAATTTATAAGAGTCTGTCTCAGTATGGACTCTTATAAATTATTTATTTCTCTAGTGATATTATCTCTAGCCTTAGATTCATAAAGGTTATAAAACTCATCGGTTTTAAAAATGCGATCTTGTTCTAAAAAATGCTGCATAGCTTTTTTACGTGCAGGGTTATAGATGAAGTTAGGGTAGATGCTGTATTCTTTTCTTACGTTTTCAGTATATAGTTGATAAACGTTGTTTTTATGACCTAAAATGGCCAGATCGATATCTATAAGAAGATTAGTATCCGGATCTGTTAAGCTCGTTGCGTGATTCTTAGTGGCATTTATCTGATTTTTACATAGCTCTATATGTTTAAAATCAGTTTTAGAAAGGTGCTTTTCAAGAATCAGTGCACTTTGATATTCGTTATCTTTTTTAGTAGACTTATAAATAACATCGTGGTAAAAAACACTTAAAATTAACGCATCACTGTTTAAAGGAATAATACTCGATTGAGCTAATTCCTTGAGCATGAATCTTAAGTGATTTCTATTATGATAAAATCTAGAACTAGAGTTGTATTGATTTATGATATAGTTATAGCATTCATTTATATAATCTATATCATTAGTATAGTTATATAATGTGTTATAAAATAAATCTCTCAAACTGATTTTACTTAAACTCTATCTTATCTATAAGAAGTTCAAAAGTTTCTTCTTCACCATTACCTATGAAAAGCGTTAATTCATCTATCATGGTATGATGAAAGTTTTCCATATTTAACTGACGGCCTCTATAAGATGGTATCATCTCATCTACTTCTAGTTCTACAGTCTCCCATTCTCCAGTAGTAGGGAATGCGATAATGTAAGAATGGTAGTCCGATTCTGTTTCTTTAAAACGTAGCTGGTAATTTTTACCATCACCTTTGATTCTTAGGACTGCAATAGATGTGTCTCCTAATTTAGTGTCTGGACAGTCGTATTTTACCGAAGCAAAACCACCGTCATTTTTAAGAGTAACTTTACCACTGAAAACGGCATGACCTTCTTCATTAAGTTCAAAAGAACTTTTTGAAGTACCTCCCATTACTGTATCGTTTAAGACACTCCAATTTTCTAAATCGCTTTTAGAATCAAAATCAAATAATACATTGTTGACCATCATAGGCGGAAAGATAAGGTATAGATTGCTTTACAGTTTCTTATTTTAAGCTCTTTTTTATCCATTTTTATCTCTTTAAGCCCTGCTATCGGTAAGGTTAAGATTTTTAAATGGTTTAAAAGTAAGTTTGTAGAATACCACTAATATTATAAATATCTAAATTTTAAATGATTAGATGCTTATAGTTATCATAACTTTATGAGAACGGTTGACGTGTACGTTTTTTCCTATAGATTGTGTAATTTATAATTATTTCTTTTTCACTCTAGTTAAATCGAGCATATTTACTGCATTACTCTCTAGGTCTTCTACATTCTTTGATATAAAACGGACACTTTGATCATAGTATAATGGTACAATAGGTGCGTCTTTAATAATGATACTATCCATTTTAATGTATAACTCTTTTCTAGTTGAAGCGCTTCCGGTAGATAATGCTACATTATATAAGGAGTCAAAAGCTTTACTTTTAAAATGCGTATAATTAGGACCGTTAGGAGTAAAATTATCAGAATAAAAGAGTGATAGGTAATTTTCGGCATCAGGGTAGTCTGCGATCCAGCTGCTTCTAAAAATGTCCAACTGTCCAGCTTTTCTAGCTTCTCTTAATGTAGATGGTGTCATCACATCTACGGCAGTGTTTATTCCTATTTTTTGTAATTCTTTTTGAATAAACTCACATAAGTCTAGGTAATTTGCACCAGTGCTTATAGTTATCGATGGGGATGGATTACCAGATTCCGCTATGTATTCTTGTACTAGTTTTCTAGCTTGTGCAGGATCATAAGAATACCCTTTTACTATGCCGCCACCTGGTATTCCTTTGGGTATAAAACCATGTACAGCTGGAGTTCCTATATTATTACGTAGGTATTTGATCATTTTCTCTCTGTCAAAACCCATGTTTATAGCACGTCTTAATTTCTTACTTTGTAATTCTGGGGTTTTAGAATCTATCTTTAAGCCAAGATATTCTGTGTTTAAAAAAGGAGCTTTCTTTAACTCTACGTTAGAGATATATTTTTCTTTTAATTCTCCACTAGTAGTTAATAGTTCATCTTTGTAACTTGGGTCTATAGCGTTTATAAAATCTAAATTGCCTTGAGCAAATTCTAGAAATTCACTTTGCTTATCGGTTTTAAAGGTAATCGCAACGGCTTCTAGATAGGGTAAAGAATTGCCATCCGTATCCTTTTCATGGTAGTTATTATTTCTACGCAATACCATTTTTACATTTTCTTGCCACTTTTTGAGATAAAAAGGTCCCGTACCTATGGGTTGCTCTCTTAAATTAGAACTTCCTTCTGGTACGACACTGCAATATTTCATGGTGAGCAAGCCTAGAAAAGCAGGGAACGGTTGCTTTAATTTTATTTCTAAAGTTAGTGTGTCTAATACATTAATTTCAGTCAAATTTTTCATTACAAATGCACCATTAGAAGCTAGGGTGGGATCTGTTAATCGTTCTAGAGAATATTTAAAATCTGTTGCTGTTACTGTTCTCGCTTTCGCGAAAGCGTCATTAAAATAAATACCTTCTTTAATATAAAATTTATAAGAAGTACCAGTACTATCGATTTGCCAGTGGCTAGCAAGATCGGGAACCACTTCTAGCTGATTATCTAATTTTACTAAGCCGTTATAAAGCAAATTACATACCCATATGTTACGCTGGTCCTTTGCAAAAGCTGGGTCTAGGCTGGTCACATTGGCATGCTCATTATACCTAAATACAGTAGATGTATCTATCTTCTGTTCTTGATTCTGGCAGGAGATCAAAGTAAAAAACGAAAGTAAAACGAGTACATATTTATTCATAAGGTAAAGATAATAAAGACCATTCCTACACCGGTTTCTATGTTAAGGAATTTATACAATTAATGATAGAAACATATATTTTACAATTGAGTAGTAAAATATTACAGTTGGGTTACTGCAATTATTCTTAACTAGAAAAGTGCTGCATATTTGTCCTGTCTAACAAATTAAAATACTTTATTATGAAAACTCTTTTTACTAGTATCCTCGTTTTATTATTCTCTATGGCTCTAAGTGCACAAGAAACTTTTACTTTAAAAGTTACTGTTGATAATGCAAAAAGTGATAATGGTACTATGGTTTATAGCCTAAGTACAGAGAACCAATTTATGAAAGCTGCACCATTGCAATCTGCAACTATAGAAATTAAAGACGGTGTTGCTGTTGCGATATTTGAAAACATACCAGCAGGAGAATATGCGATCATGGTATTACACGATAAAAACGGTAATAATCAAATGGATTTTACAGATCAAGGAATGCCTAAAGAGGCTTATGGTATGAGTAATAACCCTATGAGTTATGGTCCACCTTCTTGGGATGATGCAAAAATTACTATAGAAAGCGATAAAGAAATTGCAGTACGATTATAATATTCTTACACCTGACCCATCTACTTTTATTAAAGCGCATTGGGTCAGGATTATTATTTGTTGTTAATTAATTTAAAACATAATGGTATCGCATTAGTTTGAGAATTAACTTCGTAGCATGGTTATACTTATTACAGGAGCGACTGGCCTAGTAGGCTCAAAAATATCAGAAGATTTACTATCTCAAGGACATACGGTTCATTATTTAACTACCAGACAGAGCGCCATAAAAAGCAGCAATAATCATAAAGGCTTTTTATGGAATGTAAATGAGATGACTATAGATGCAAAGTGTATAGATGGTGTAGATGCTATTGTACATCTAGCAGGTGAGACTGTTTTTCAAAAATGGACAGACGCTGCAAAAAAACGCATTCTCAATAGTCGTATAGACAGTACAAATTTGCTTTTAAATTTACTTAAAGAAAATGAACATCAAGTAAAGCATGTGGTCACAGCAAGTGCGATAGGTATTTATCCAGATGATCAAAACGGTAAAGCACTGAGAGAAGACGATATACCACCTACGGCAACAAATTTCTTAGCAGATGTTTGTATCGCGTGGGAAAAAATAGGAACTCAATTCAAAGAACTAGGCCTTACTCATGGCATCGTGCGTATAGGGATAGTACTGTCTGGAAAAGGTGGTGCATTAGAACAAATGTCTAAACCGGTTAAGTTTTATGCAGGATCAGGATTTGGAAACGGTAAAATGTGGCAAAGTTGGGTCGCTATAGACGATTTATCAGGCATATTTATACACATACTGGATCATGAGCTAGAAGGTGTTTATAACGGTGTGGCTCCACATCCTGTAAGAAATAGACCTATGATGAATAGCATAGGAAAAGTCATGGGTAAACCAGTTTTTCTTCCCAATGTGCCTGAATTTATTATGAAATTAATGCTAGGTGAAATGTCTTCTATAGTTCTTGCCAGTCAGCATGCTAGTAGTTCAAAAATAGAAGAAAAAGGCTATTCTTTTAAATATCCAGAATTAGAAGGAGCTTTAAAAAATTATTTAGATTAGGGCAGTAGCTTAACTATTAAATTGATCCCACTCTTTTTGCTTATTCTTTCTATTAGTTCTAACCATAAAAAATATTACTAGACCGAATAGTAATAAGAATATAGCAACACAAGCAAAGCCACCTAAAATCTCACCTATTTCATAAGCGGTAGTAGAAGAGTCGTCATCTTCATCGCCAAAAATTAGATCAAAAGTACCACATGCCGTATATTGATTTTTTAAGGCAAAATCTGGTTGTATCACTATACTATTAAAAAAATCTTCATCCACAGATCTGTCCTTAGTTTTTAAAGGTTGTGTTACACCTATCTGGTAAAGAGTTTCTTTAATCTGTATTAATCTATAAGAGTTTTGGAGCATTTCTTCTCCGTCTTCATCCAGTTCATTATAGATGTAATAAGCCTGATATACGTCGTTTTCTACAACACGTTCGTCTTTGACCACTTTGATTTCCTCATCTTTGGTCCAGTCATTTAAGGTATTATCATAATAACTTTTCATCTCTCTTCTATTAGATAAACATATTCTTTCATCTATTCTAGCACGATGTACCATGAAAACTTCGTCGTTCTCTCCATAACCGAACCAGTAGTGAGACTCTATACCATCTTCACTTTCGGTACTTTCAAAAAAATCAAATGGTAACTGTATAGAAAGAATAGAATCTATCTCTACCTGCTCATAATCATATAACGTGTTGATTAAATCAGCATCCATAAACTCTACTTCTTGTGCAGTAGTAGTGAAGTAGAAAAGTATAGAAAGCGTGGAGAGTAGAAAGTTTTTCATGTAAGAAGTTGAGAGAGTAAAAATACCATCTTACCCATAAATAAAAAAGCCTTGCAATCGTAGATTACAAGGCTTTTAAAATTAAAACTTTAAACTAATAATTACTTAGTAGCAACTATGTTTAGAGTTAATGTAATATCATCAGATATTGCTTTGTTAGCAACTATATCAGTAAAGTTACTAGAGCCATACTGGATACCCCAGTCTGTTCTGTCTATAGTAAAGTCTTCACTAGTAAGCATCATTTTATCACCATCATACTTTACAGTAACGTCAAAAGCGATTTTCTTAGTCACATCCTTAAGAGTAAGATTACCTTCTAGAGTCGTTTTATTCTCCATAGTATTAAGACCAGTTACTACAAATTTTGCAGTAGGGTATTTAGGAGTATTGAAAAAATCAGTTTCCTTACCTTCTACAGTACCTTCTAAGTGTGCTTTTAGATTACCGGCAGCATCTCCTTCTAGGTCTGTAACCTCGATAGAAGTCATGTCTATAATAAATTCACCACTCTCAACAACATCACCATTTACCTTTACCACACCACTACTAAGAGATATGTTACCAGTATGATCTTCAGTAGGTTTAGAACCTATCCATGCGACGTTAGAAGCTTCAGTGTCTACATTATAAGTAACAGCCTCAACAGTTGCAACAGCAGCTTCTTCACTATCCAATGCTTCTACTTCGTTCTTACTTTCTTTACAAGCTACGGTAAAAGCAACAACTAGTGCCATACCTGCGATTTTTAAAAAATTACGTTTCATTATTCTTAAATTAGATTGAATCACAAAACTAAATGTATATACAAATAACATCGTTAAATCTATATTAATTATTCTCGGTGACATTTTGACACACATATTTAAATGGCAACACTTTTGCCTTATCGCGTCTAGGTAGGTGAAAATTATTGTGGCTATCTCGCTTTCGCGAAAGCGTAACCATTAAAAAACACCTCGATAAAAAAGTGTTGAATTTATTTAAAATATATCGTCAGAAGATGGCAAAGAATAAAAACGAAAAAGACTTGAAAGATCAGGAAGCACCTGAGGTTGTGGAGCAAGAAGTAACTGAAGAGGTGCAAGACGAGCGCAGTGATGTAGAAATTTTAGAAGATCAATTACAAGTAGAAAAAGATAAATACTTACGTCTGTTTGCAGAATTTGAGAACTTTAAAAGACGTACTGCAAAGGAGCGCATCGAGTTATTTAAAACTGCAGGAGAAGGTGTCTTAAGAGACATGCTGCCAGTTCTAGACGATTTTGACAGAGCAATGGTCGAGATTAATAAATCTGAAGATGAGCAACTGACAAGTGGTGTAAAATTAATAGCAAATAAATTAACTAATACCTTAAATAGTAAAGGTTTAGAAGAATTTGATGTGAGAGCAGGAGATACCTTTAATGCAGACGTACACGAGGCTATTACTCAAATACCAGCACCTAGTGATGATATGAAAGGTAAAATAGTAGACGTAATAGAAAAAGGATATAAACTAGGAGACAAGATCATACGTTTTCCTAAAGTAGTTATAGGACAATAATTATGGCAGATTTCTACGACATATTAGATATTCAAAGAGGTGCGACAGCTGCAGAGATAAAGAAAGCTTATAGAAAAAAAGCGATCCAATACCACCCAGATAAGAACCCTGGAGATGACGCTGCAGAAGAGAAGTTTAAAAAAGCTGCAGAGGCTTATGAAACTTTAAGTGATCCACAAAAAAAGTCTCGTTATGACCAGTTAGGTCACCAGGCATATACTTCTGGTGGCGCAGGAGGTTTTGGCGGCGGCGGTGGCGCAGGTGGTTTTGACATGGATGACATTTTCAGTCAGTTCGGCGATATTTTCGGCGGCGGTGGCGGCGGTTTTGGTGGTTTCGGCGGCGTTGGTCGTGGTGGCCAGCGCAGAGTTAAAGGAAAAGATTTACGTATACGTGTCTCTCTTACTCTAGAAGAAGCTGCAAATGGTGTTGATAAGAAAGTAAAGGTAAAACGTAAAAAGCAAGCTCCTGGAGTTTCTTATAAAACTTGTACTACATGTAATGGTAGTGGGCAGGTAACTAGAATTCAAAACACAATATTAGGTCGTATGCAAACTGCTGCGCCTTGTAATACATGTGGTGGTGCAGGTCAAATCTTAAATAATAAACCAGCTGGAGCAGATGCTCAAGGTATGATAGCTACTGAAGAAACAGTAACTATTCAAATACCAGCAGGTGTAGAGTCTGACATGCGTCTTAAAGTTACAGGAAAAGGAAACGATGCACCAGGTAATGGTGTAAGTGGTGATTTACTGGTAGATATAGAAGTTAAACCACATGCAGAATTACAGCGTGAGGGAAATAATCTTCATTATGATCTATATGTAAGTGTACCTGAAGCTGTTCTGGGAACTTCTAAAGAAATCCAAACAGTAACAGGGAAAGTGCGCATACCGGTAGAAGCAGGAATACAAAGTGGTAAGATTTTAAGGTTACGTGGTAAAGGAATGCCTAATCTTAATGGGTATGCTACGGGAGATTTATTAGTACATGTAAATGTATGGACACCTCGTAATTTAACTAAGGAGCAAAAAGAATTTTTTGAAAGCATGATGACAGATTCAAATTTTGATCCAGCACCTGAAAAAGGAGATAAATCTTTCTTTGAAAAAGTGAAAGACATGTTTTCTTAAAGAAAACTTAATGAATTAGAAAAAATAGTATATATTTATGCCAACGAATGGTCAACCAACCATTTGTTATTTTTCTTTTTCATAGCAATTTTTCCCACCTCCCTATTTTAGGGAGGTGGGTTTTTTTATGACCTTTTGTAACTATTAGGGTATTATATTGAAGAACCTACATATTATTATGATCTGTAATTTTTTTTAACTCGCATTCCTATTAATTTATTCTAAATCCTTAGCAATACCATATCCTTCTTGTTAATTTAGCACAATTAATATTTTGATGGGAAACGCGTTAGAAGCAATACATATAAAAAAGGTATATGGGGATTATACAGCATTAAATGATGTATCTATCTCAGTACCCAAAGGAAGTGTTTATGGTTTATTAGGACCCAATGGTGCTGGTAAAACGTCACTTATAAGAATCATAAATCAAATTACAATGCCAGACGAAGGGAAGATCCTTCTTAATGGTGAGCAATTAAAACCTAATCATATAGAAGATATAGGGTACATGCCAGAAGAGCGTGGGCTTTATAAATCTATGAAGGTAGGTGAGCAGTGCATTTATCTAGCTAGACTTAAAGGTCTTTCAAGGGCAGAGGCAAAAGATAGACTTACATACTGGTTTGATAGATTAGGTATAGAAGGCTGGTGGAATAAAAAACTAGAAGAACTTTCTAAAGGAATGGCGCAGAAAGTACAATTTATAGTTACTGTCATGCACGAGCCTAGTTTATTGATTTTTGATGAACCATTTTCTGGTTTTGACCCAGTAAATGCAAATCTTATTAAAGACGAAATTTTAAAACTAAGAGATGATGGAGCAACTATCATTTTTTCTACGCACCGTATGGAAAGTGTAGAAGAGATGTGTGACCATATAGCACTTATTAATAAGTCTAACCTTGTTTTACAAGGTAAATTGAGCGATGTAAAACAGCGCTACAGAGATCGTAAATATGCGGTGTCTTTAATTTGTCAAAATAATGATTTGGCTTTCCAACAAATACCGATAGAATTTAATGCGCAACCTATAGTATTATCAGGATTAGATAACACGCTAGATGTGCAAATACAAATACCTATTCATATAGATGTACCTAGTGCATTAAATCGCTTAACCCAATTAGGTGAATTAACACATTTTAGTGAGGTGATACCTAGTGTTAATGATATCTTCATTCAAACTGTACAGCAAAATGGATAAACTGTGGCTTATCATAAAAAGAGAATACCTTAATAAGGTAAGAAACAGAACCTTTATTATCATGACTTTTGTGAGTCCATTAATATTCGTAGGTGTCGCTTTACTCATAGGATGGCTTACTAGTATAAATTCAGATACGAGCAGAAAAATTGCCATATTAGATCAAACAGAAGATAATTACATCTCTTTATTTGAATCAAACGAGCGCAACGAGTATATCAAATTAAATGGTATTTCTAAAGAAGCTGCCATAACTGCAAGTAAAGAAGCAGATTATTACGGTTTGATATTAATAGAAGCGCAGAAAGGGCAACTAGCTGACTTAAGTTTCTATTCTGACGACTCTCCATCACAAGGTTTTTTAGAATCTATTGAAGATAAAATTAATAAAGAGGCTACCGCTAATAATTTGAAAGATGCAGGTATGGATATTAATGTGATCAATAGGCGTAAAGTAACTAAGGTGATTCAAGTACAGAATTTTACAGGGGAAAAGACCAGTAAAATGTCTGGCTGGGTTAAAATAGCAGCTGGTGGTATCGCTGGTTATTTATTGATGATGTTCATTATCATCTATGGTAATATGGTGATGCGATCTGTAATAGAAGAAAAAACAAATCGTATTATAGAGATTATAGTAAGTAGTGTAAAACCTATCTATCTTATGATAGGTAAAATAACAGGAACTTCGCTAGCAGGAATAACTCAATTCTTAATTTGGGTAATAGTCGGTTTTATATTAATGATAGTTGCGACGACCTTCTTTGGGGTAGATGCATTTTCTACACCTGCCAATGCAGATGTGCTTGCTCAAGCACAAGATCCTAATAAGTTTCAGTTAATTGCAAACGACTTAGCACAACTGCCTATTCTCAAAATATTGATTTGTTTCTTTATTTACTTCATGGGAGGTTACTTTTTATACGCCTCTATTTATACAGCGATAGGTGCTGCGGTAGATAATGAAACAGATACACAACAGTTTATGTTGCCAGTAATTTTACCATTAATGCTAGCTATTTATGTAGGTTTCTTTTCGGTAATGGATAATCCTCATGGAACGGTAGCAGTAATATTTTCATACATTCCATTAACTTCACCTATAGTGATGTTAATGAGAATCCCTTTTGGTGAGATTGCTTGGTGGGAAATAGCATTAAGTATGTTATTATTATATATCAGTATAATAGGTGTAGCAATGCTAGCTGCAAAGATCTATAGGATAGGAATTTTAATGTACGGTAAAAAGACCAATTGGAAAGAGTTGTATAAATGGCTGCGATACTAATTATGAGTTTAAACTGGGATAAAATACAAGAGTTTCTCACTTATGAGATTATACCATCTGGTAAAAATGGAGGCTTCCATTTTGATACCTGGATGCTTATTCTTGCTATAGTCGCTATTTTATTAACTACACTGATATTGAGAGGTATTAGAAAGGTAGTTACACGCAAGATGGATATTCCAGATAAACTTAAATTTGAGAGTGCCTTTAAGTTCTTTAATTACATAGTTTATATAATTGTAATTATATCAGTCTTGCATTCTAGTGGTGTAAACCTGACAGGGCTTTTAACTGCTAGTGCCGCCTTATTTGTAGGTTTAGGTTTTGCACTGCAAGATCTATTTAAAGATATAATTGCTGGGGTAACTATTTTAACCGACAGGTCTGTTCTAGTAAATGATGTTATAGAAATTAATAACAAAGTAGGTCGTGTCTTTGAAGTAAAATTAAGGAGTACTAGGATAATTACTCGTGACGATAAAATATTGATTATACCTAATCATCTTTTTATGTCAGAAATAGTTTATAATTATACTCAAAACCATCCCAAGACTAGAGAGCAAGTAAATGTAGGTGTCGCTTATGGTAGCGATACGAGATTAATAGAAAAATTACTTATAGAATGTGTCAGTAATCAAAAAGGTGTACTGCTCAGTCCAGAGCCATTTGTTATGTTTAATGAATTTGGTGATAGTTCATTAAACTTTTCGGTTTACTTTTTTGTAAGAGATGCTTTTACAGAGCCTCGTATTAAAAGTGCTATACGATTTGACATCGATAAAGCATTCAGAGCAAACAACGTGAGTATTCCTTTCCCGCAAAGAGATATTCATATTATAAATACATCTTCAGCAAATGAAGAATCTAACAATAGGAACAATGACTAGATTAAATAAAATAATTAGAACTAGTTGTATAGTATTTTGTGTTTTCGCTTTCGCGAAAGCGTACTCACAAGGAACAGATCTTTTTAGAGCAGAGTACACATACTTTCCTCAAAGTAATTCTGATAACAGTTTTAGAAGATTCAGGACTTTTGTAAATGTACCGCTTAAAGTAGGAGAAGCTAATTATCTTGTTCCTTACCTAGAATACCGAAACGTAGAATATATAGTTAAAGATAATTTTAGAGCCACAGATTTTGGCTCTGATAGATACGAGAGTTTTCAAGTCGCGCTGGGTTATACATTTCCTATGAAAAATAACTGGCGTTTTGGATCTAGGACTGGTGTTTTAGTAGCATCAAATTTTGATGAAGGAAAAGCACGTAGCGATGACTACTTTTTTGTAGGTAGTGTTTACTTTATTAAAAACGAGAAGAAAAGAGAAGATGGCGGTAAACCATGGCAACTAGTGGTAGGAGTGCAATACTCTACCACAGCTGGTAGGCCTTTCCCATTACCATATCTTAATTACTATAGAGAACTTAATGAAAACTGGAGTTTTACTTTAGGGGCACCTAAAATGAATCTTAAGTATAGATTTAATGAAAAAAATGATGTACAATTATATGCACGTCTAGATGGTTTTTATGCAAATATTCAAAATGACGAACCTACCACAAGAGGTGTTGCAGAAGATGTTTCAATGACAGTGGCAATGTTTGGGCCTGGTTACCAGCATAATTTTACTAAGCATATTTCGGCTTATATTTATGCAGGTTACACATTTATCAATGACATCAGACTTAGAGATGATAATGGTGATGACGTGGTAACACTTAATGATACTAATACGTTTTATTCTAGAATAGGAATAAAGTTTAAAATATAATAATGGCAAATATTCTCCTTATAGAAGATGAAGGCGCGATACGTCGCGTTTTAAGTAAAATATTATCTGAAGAAAGTAAAGATTACAATGTCGTAGAGGCAGTAGATGGACTAGAAGGTATAGAGTTGCTAAAGGATAACGATTATGATCTTGTTCTTTGCGATATAAAAATGCCTAAAATGGATGGCGTTGAGGTTTTAGAGGCTGTTAAGAAAATAAAGCCAGAAATCCCTATTGTCATGATTTCAGGACATGGAGATCTAGACACAGCTGTTAATACGATGCGTTTAGGAGCTTTTGATTACATTTCAAAGCCGCCAGATTTAAATAGACTTTTAAACACCGTACGTAATGCGCTAGATAATAAAAAGCTAGTCGTAGAGAATAAACGTCTCAAGAAGAAAGTAAGTAAAAACTATGAGATGATAGGAGAAAGCGAGTTAATCGTTATTATCAAAAATATCATTGAAAAAGTAGCGCCTACAGACGCTAGGGTTTTAATCACTGGAGAAAACGGTACTGGTAAAGAACTTGTTGCACACTGGTTACATGAAAAAAGTGACCGTTCAAAAGGTCCTTTCATAGAGGTGAATTGTGCGGCTATACCTAGTGAGTTAATAGAAAGTGAGTTATTCGGTCATGTAAAGGGGAGTTTTACTGGTGCAAATAAAGACCGAGCAGGAAAATTTGAAGCAGCAAACGGTGGTACTATTTTTCTAGATGAAATAGGGGATATGAGTGCCAAAGCACAAGCCAAAGTATTAAGGGCTCTTCAAGAAAATAAAATACAACGTGTAGGTAGTGATAAGGATATAAAGGTAGATGTAAGAATTCTTGCAGCAACTAACAAAGATCTTAAACAAGAGATAGAAGATAAAAAATTCAGAGAAGATCTTTATCATAGACTAGCAGTAATATTAATTAATGTACCTGCTCTTAATGATAGACGTGATGATATTCCATTACTGATTAATCATTTTGCGGCAAAAATTGCCAAAGAGCAAGGGAATGCCGCAAAGAAATTTGAGAACAAAGCATTTAAACTGTTACAAGAATACGATTGGACAGGTAATATACGTGAGTTGCGCAACGTTGTAGAACGACTCATTATATTAGGAGGTGAAGAAATTAGTGAGACAGATGTAAAACTTTTTGCAAGTAAATAATATGTATAAAATTCATTCAGAAGAATTCAAAGCATCTACAAAGTTCCAGCTTAAAGAACATTCTACGTTACCTAATGAGGTGCTACCAAAAAAAGAAGCCAAAAAGGAACTTGAAAAAGTGAGAAGAGAACTTGCAGATTTTCAAGCAAGACTCTATGCACATGATAAACATGCAGTACTGGTGTGTTTTCAAGGGATGGATACGTCTGGAAAGGACAGCCTTGTAAGAGAGGTTTTTAAAGATTTTAATGTAAGAGGCGTTATACAGCACAGTTTTAAAGTTCCTACAGATTTAGAATTGTCGCATGGTTATCTATGGAGACACTATATAGCACTACCTTCTAAGGGGCATTTTGGTATTTTTAATAGAACACATTATGAAAACGTCTTAGTTACTCGTGTGCATCCAGAATATCTCATGGCAGAAAATTTGCCTGATTTTAATAGTCCAGAAGATGCTACAGAAGACTTTTGGCAAATGCGTTACAACCAGATCAATAATTTTGAAAAAGAACTAACTCAAAACGGGACTTTTATCTTTAAGTTTTTCCTTAATTTAAGCGAAGAAGAACAAAAAAGACGCTTATTAAGAAGATTAAGAACACCAGAAAAGAATTGGAAATTTTCAAAAGACGATCTTAAAGAACGTAAACTTTGGGATAAATACATGTACTGTTATGAACAGGCTATTAAACACACGCATACGGACGTTGCCCCATGGCACATCATCCCGGCAGATGATAAACCTATGGCAAGATTGTTAGTCGCAAAAATACTGGTGGATGCTCTTACTCAAAAAGAGTACATTCAGCCACCTCAAATAGATGATGAGGTTTCAGGAAATATTAAAAAATACATTGAAGAGCTAGAAAATGAATAAACTACATACTATTGGATTCTTTATTTTGTTGTGTTCCGCTTTCGCGAAAGCGCAACTAGTACAAACATCTCAAGCAGATTCATTAATGCTTAAGAGTATTTATGACTACAGCCTTACAGAGTCCAAAAGTTATGAGTGGTTAGATTATCTTTCTAATAATATAGGAGGAAGATTATCTGGTTCTATACAGGCCCAACGAGCTGTTGAGTATACAGAGAAGGAAATGGCAAAATTTGTTTCTCGCACAGAATTACAGTCGGTAATGGTGCCTAAATGGACACGTGGTACACCAGAATTTGCATACATGCAATTAAATGATTTTTCAACTATTAATGTAAATGTTTGTGCATTAGGAGGTTCTATTCCTACTAGAGAAGCAGGCATAAAAGCGGAAGTGGTAGAGGTTACTTCTTTAGAGCAATTAGCTCAGTTAGGGAGAAAAGAAGTAGAAGGTAAAATAGTGTTTTATAACAGACCTATGGATCCTACAAAAATACAAACGTTTGAGGCTTACGGTGGCTGCGTAGATCAAAGATACAGTGGCGCAGAAGAAGCTGGTAAATATGGTGCTGTAGGTGTTATAGTGAGATCTATGAATTTAAGACTCGACGATTATCCTCATACAGGCTCAATGAGTTATGGCGATTTAGATGTAGAGAATTATATTCCGGCTGCAGCAATAAGTACAAACGATGCTGAAAAATTACATACTTACCTAGCTTTAGATAAGAATCTTCAGTTTTTCTTAAAACAAGATTGTACTGTTTGGGGAGACGTAGAGAGTTACAACGTAATAGGAGAAATCAAGGGAGCTAAGTATCCTAATGAAGTAATTGTTGTAGGTGGTCATTTAGATTCTTGGGACTTAGGTGATGGTAGTCATGATGACGGTGCTGGTGTAGTGCAATCTATGCAGGTTTTAGAAACATTGAAAAAATTAGATTACCAGCCCTTGAGAACGATTAGAGTTGTGTTATTCATGAATGAAGAAAATGGATTAAAAGGAGCTCGAGAATATGCAAAACAGGCTAAGGCAAAAAATGAACAACATATTTTTGCTTTAGAAAGTGATGCAGGTGGTTTTTCACCTAGAGGTTTTAGCTTTGATGCAACAGATGATCAAATGGAGGTTGTTCATTCTTGGAAAGAGCTTTTCAAACCTTACCTAATTCATTATTTTGAAAAAGGCGGCAGTGGTGCAGATGTAGGTCCACTAAAAGATAGTGGAACAGTACTAGCAGGTCTGCGTCCCGATTCTCAAAGATATTTTGATTTTCATCATGCGGCAAATGATACTTTTGATGCTGTTAATAAAAGAGAATTAGAATTAGGGGCAGCTACAATGACTAGCTTAATATATCTTTTTGACCAGTATGGAGTGGTTGATAATAGCATGGATTAGATGGTTGTATAGATCTTGAATCTCACTACTTTTGTGCCCCTTTACAATTCAAGATGGCACTAAAAGATTATACAAGAGAGTTTTCTACAAACTTAAAAATAGCTGTACCGATTATGGTAGGGCAAATAGCGCATTTACTAGTGGCGCTAGCAGATAACGTTATGGTTGGTAAGTTGGGTAAGGCACAACTTGCGGCTGTATCTTTGGGGAATACATTAATTTTTATAGCGCTCTCTATAGGTATAGGTTTTTCATTTGCGATAACTCCACTTGTTTCAGAAGCAGATGCCAAAAAAGATGTGGGTAGAATAGGTGCAATTTTTAAGCAAGGTTTTGTTTTGTCCACGATCATAGGTGTTCTTTTGACATTGGTGGTTCTTCTTTGTGAACCTATTTTATCCATGTTAGATCAGCCTAAGGAAGTTGTTGAATTAGCTATTCCTTATATGAGATGGGTTGCGTTATCATTAATTCCGTTAATGATGTTCCAGGCTATTAAACAATTTATCGATGGCTTATCAAAAACGGTCTACTCCATGACTGCCTCAATAATAGCTAATTTGATAAATGTGTTTTTGAATTTTTTATTTATATATGGAGAGTTCGGTTTTCCCAGATTAGAGGTAGAAGGTGCAGGGATTGGTACGTTTATCTCTAGAATAGTTATGGTGTTGATAGTTCTAGCTTTCTTGTTAACTAAAAAGGAATTAAAACAGTATCTCGTTTTCATAAAAGTCAAATCTACTGGTATAACTTCTAAATTGTTAAATCTAGGATTTCCCACCGCACTACAAATGTTTTTTGAGGTAGGGTTGTTTACAGCAGCGATAATTTTATCTGGTTTACTAGGGACTAGTAGTCAGGCCGCAAATCAAATAGCTTTAAATCTATCAGCACTAACGTTTATGGTTGGAGTAGGGTTAGGTGTGACGGCAACTATTAGAGTAGGTAATCAAAAAGGATTGAATCAATTTGACGAATTGAAGAGGATTGTTAAGTCTATATTTTTATTGACTCTTATAGTGGAACTGTTTTTTGCATTATGCTTTATTGTATTTAGAAACCAGCTTCCGTACTTATATATTGATGATTGGGAGGTTGTGCAACTAGCAGCAGGAGCTCTTTTAATAGCTGCCTTCTTTCAGCTTAGTGATGGTTTTCAAGTAGTAATGTTAGGTGCTCTAAGAGGGTTACAGGATGTTTGGATTCCTAGTCTTATATGTTTTGTATCTTATTGGGTAATCGGTTTACCTATATCATATGTGCTAAGTCAATATATTGATTTAGGCTTGCAAGGGATTTGGATAGGGTTATTAACTGGTTTAACACTTTCATTCGCATTAATGTATTATCGATATAGGTATTTGCTGACAACTGGTATGGTAGGAGAATATGATTTTGAATAGGTTTTTTATTTAATAAAGTTTTTTCTTAAATTTAAACATAATGTAAACTGTTGTTTGCTAAATGGTTGATTAATTCTTTCATTTTTATTTCGATTTTTTTAATAAAAAGTTAGGAAGTTAGAGAAAAGGGGTTGTATATTTGCAGCCGCTTAGGAAAACAGCTAAATGTTTAACAAGGCAAATGTTCTTCAGATAGGTTAAAAGATCAGTTAGTAAATCGTGAAGATTTGCGATAAGATTT
>NZ_JBDVDQ010000024.1:0-3285 GCF_039941875.1 Nonlabens sp.
TTATATGATTCGTTTTGAGAATACAGGTACGGCAAGTGCGGTGAACATCGTCGTGAAAGATGAAATTGATTTGACTCAATTCGATATTACTACTTTGATTCCGCTAGGTGGTAGTCACGATTATTATACGAGAATCAGAGATGGAAATGTCGTAGAATTCATTCATGAAAACATTAACCTAGATTTCAATGACGCGACTAACGATGGTTATGTATTATTCAAAATCAAAACTTTAAATACTCTTGTTGCAGGTGATACTTTTGATAATACAGCTAATATTTATTTTGATTTCAATGCTCCAATTGTAACTAATACAGAAACAGTAAGTATCATGAGTACAGCAAGCGTAGGAGAGGCTACAGATAGTAGTATTTCAGTTTATCCTAATCCTGCAAACAACTTTATTACCGCGACTGCAAACAATGCCATAGAGAGTATCAGTATTACTGATATGAGCGGTAGAATGATCACAGCAACACAATTTACAGGCGCAGCAAACGAGCAACGTTTAGAAATAGGAGAGTTGTCTTCAGGGATTTACTTTGTAACTATTAAAAGTGATGTAGGCCAGAAAATAGAGAAGTTACTTGTTGAGTAAATTTCTCATGAATTCCAATAAAATAAAAAGCCTTTTCTTAATAGAAGAGGCTTTTTTTTCCGCTTTCGCGAAAGCGAATAAGATATAATTACTTTAAATAGGTAAGAATGTTGAAATAGTAATTTGAATAGGTATCTATTACCAAATAAATTTAAGATTTTATTAATTCGTTATCAAATGATAATTAAGTAGTTAAATGCATGTTAAAAGGATTTAAGATAATATTAAGATTAAGAAAGTGAAGTAATTTAGGGAAATCCAAAACCACCAAAATGAAAAACTTTACTCTATTATCAATTTTACTAATGCTCGTAAGTATACAATTTACTTCCGCACAAGATGTCTCATTCACAGATCCAGATCTTGAAAATTATTTATTGAATTGCTATTGTATGAGAAATTTGAATGGAAATGGCTTGGGGAGTATAGACATTAATAATGATTCAAGTATTCAAATATCTGAAGCTCAAAATGTCGGTAAAATGTATGTAACTGGAATGTCCATAGATGATTTATCAGGGATAGAATTTTTCTCTAATCTTACTGAATTGGAAATGGAAGATACTTCAGTAACATATATCAATGCAAGTATTCTTCCTTCTAGTCTCCAAAAATTAGAATTAAACGATAATTTAATTTCTCAGATTAATATAGCAAATCATAATAGCTTGCAATACTTTTCCATGAATTGTACAGGAACCAATTGTCCCAACATCAATTCTTTAGATTTAATTAATTTAAACATGTTAATATCACTTGCTGTTTCTCATGATAATATAGCGAGTTATAATATTTCAGGTTTGCCAGCCTTGAAAAATTTTAATGTAAGAGGTTATCCTAACTCATCTTTGAATTTGACAAGTACTAATCTAGAAAACCTAAGTGTTAGAGATGCATCTAATCTCAACCAATTGAACACTAATTCTTTTAGTGTTCTAGAATTTATTTCTTTAAATAACGTTCCAATAAATAATTTAGATTTGAGTTCAAATCTCACACTAGAGAGGATTTCATTCACGGACATGACTCTCAGTAATCTTGATGTTTCCAACAATGCACTATTAAACTATTTACAACTAACTAATTTTAACACAAATAATTTAGATCTATCTAACAATACTAGCCTTGAAGATATTCAAATTAGAGATGGGTCAATCTCAAATTTGATAACGCCATCATTTACCAATTTGACCAATTTAATATTACAAAATAATAATATTCCTTTGTCAAACTTCAACAGTAGTTTTAGTACATTAAATCAATTAGGTTATCTCCATAATGGAATTTCTTCATTTGATATATCAGGATTTACAGTTTTGAGATATTTAGACTTATCTGGTAATAATCTAACTCAACTCAACGGATCTAATTCAAATATCATTTCGGTTAATTTAACTTGGAATCCATTGACCAACTTTGATTCTTCAAATTTAGTAGGTCTGGAATCATTAACTGTTTACCAAGTACCCATAACTTCTCTTGACGTTTCCAGTTCGCCAAATTTCCGAAGTTTAGGTTGTAGTAATAGCTTATTAACTGAGCTAGATTTTAGTAATAATCCACTTTTTAATTCATTGACAGCTACTAATGTTCCTTTAGAAATTTTAAATCTAAAAAATGGGTCACCTAACTATAATCACACTAATACAGGGATTAAAGTTACAAACCATCCTTCTCCATCTCAGTTCAGATACTTATGTGTAGATGATGATGAGATAGAAAACATGAATATTCTTGATTTTACGTTTCCAAATTTAGAAATCAACTCTTATTGTTCATTTACAACAGGTGGAATAAGTAACGAGGTAAGTGGTATTTCAACTATAGATTTAAATAATAATGGTTGTACTACCAGTGATCCTATTTTTTCAAATTTAGTTTATACAGTTAGTGACGCATTAAATTCTGGTTTATTTTCATCAAATACAGACGGCTTTTACTCATTATCTGTTCTCGACGGTCAACACACCATCACCCCAAATCCAGAAAACCCAACCTACTGGAATTTCTCGCCATCAAGTGTAGTTGTAAATTTCCCAACCCAAACCAGTCCATTCACACAAGATTTTTGTGTCACTGCAAATGGAAGCATTGAAGACCTAGAAGTATTTGTATTACCAATAGAACAAGCACGACCAGGATTTGATACTGATTATAAAGTAGTAGTTAAAAACAAAGGAAACGTTACAACAAGTGGAACAGTAACCTTAGATTTTGAAGGAGATTTTATGACTTTATTATCTTCTACACCTACCGCTGCAACTCCAGCGACTAATCAGTTGAGTTGGTCAGTGAGTAATCTACAGCCTTTCCAGATGGAAGAGTATGCGTTTACCATGACATTAAATACACCTACACAAACTGCAAATCCATTAAACGGTAATGATATTTTAACTTTTACAGGAGCAGTTGCGGGAACTGGAACAGACGCCATGCCAGCCGATAATGTGATGGTGTTTGATCAAACGGTTGTGAATTCTTATGACCCTAATGATAAAACCTGTCTAGAAGGTAAAACTATTGACCCTAGCGATGTTGGTAAATATGTTCATTATATGATTCGTTTTGAGAATACAGGTACGGCAAGTGCGGTGAACATCGTCGTGAAAGATGAAATTGATTTGACTCAATTCGATATTACTACTTTGATTCCGCTAGGTGGTAGTCACGATTATTATACGAGAATC